>CAMDFX010000002.1 GCA_945897805.1 Chryseobacterium gleum | reverse complement strand
TTTTCTTGAACACCGTCAACAATCAACAAATATTCCATGTTCGCTGTTGGAGCTGGAGCAAATGTAAATGTAAATGTTCCATTCCCATTGTTCGTTGCGATTGGACCTGCATTTGGATCCCAACCCCAGAAAGGACCTGTCAATCTTACCTCATTTGCAGTCGTACAAACTGTTGTTGTGATAACTAAATCTGTTGGCACAGCTGGTTGATAAAATTCAATATCATCAAAATAATACGTTTTTTCACCAGCAGTTGCGCCATTGACTCCAAAATTGAAGAAAATAGACGCCTTGTCATAAATACTAGTCAAATTCAAAGCTGCTGTTCCTGCTCCTTCATTTGCAAAGTCGAAAACCAATGTTTCCCAACCATTTGCAACTGTTGTAATAGCATCTGTTTCTACTGAAATCGTTGGATCATTGTGCTTCTCAACTTTAAGTCTTACAACAATTCCCGCATCTGGAGACCAAACACGCACTGACATTTGTGTTTGAGTTGATGTAAAAGGAATCGGAGTAGCAAAACCTAATCCTGCAGGAGCGGTAACTGTTGTTCCTGCCCAAGTTTGTGCAGTGTTTGATTTGATCACTTTTACAACGGTGTTTGTTGCATCTGTTGGATCAACTTCAATCGTTGAAGCTTCAGCGCCCTCAAAACCGATTACGCCATATTCGAAAGCAACGCCTTCGAAATTTACAGGTAAATCCATTTGGACTTGCGCCTGTAAACAGAACATTCCAAACATTAGGAACATAAGCGCCAAAGATGTTTGAAGACTAAATAACTGTTTTTTCATACGTTTTAAATTTATTAATAATAGCAAAATTTTTTCGCTAAATTAATAAAATTATAGTACAAACTACAATAACTATAAAAAAATCAAAATTTACATTTTAAATTGATAGCTTTTTGCTGCTATTAATTCTTCATAGCTATCCGAATTGAAAGAAAATAACTTTGCAGGTCTATGTTTCACATTGGTTTGCTTTTCATCGTGAGAGATCAAAGGGATAGATTTGATTTTTTTTCTAAAGTTGGCCTTGTCCATTTCTACACAGAAAGCATATTCAAAAAGCTGTTGCATTTCATTCAAGGTGAATCTTTTAGGAAGTAAATCAAAACAAATTGGTTCGAAAGTTAACTTTTGTTTTAACAGTTCGAAAGTAGAATTCAGGATCAAATTGTGGTCAAAAGCCAATTCAGGAATTTCATGAAGTGGCACCCATTTCACTTCTTCAGCCCATGAAGAAGCCTCAATGTGAAATTCATCTATTCTAATCAAGGCAAAATATGCGCTCGTTATTACCCGACCTTGTGGGTGTCTTTTTGGATGACCAAAAGTTTGCGCTTGGTGCAATTCAACATGATTCAACTGCGTCAATTCAAAAAGAATTCTTTCTGCTGCGTTTGATAAATCCTCATCAGGATATACTAAATCACCAGGAATTGCCCACATGTTTTTAAATGGTTCCAACGCTCTCTTAATTAAGAGCACATTAATTTCTCCATTTCTAAACCCAAAAATCACACTATCTAGTGAAAAAGAGTAATTGAAAAAATCGTCAAATGCTATTTTATACATTTAAAATACTGTTTTTAATTTAATTGAAATTTTGAACTTAACTGATTTATTTTCAAGTCAAAAAACCCTTGTTCTGATATCCATTCACCTTTACTGTTCACAAATTTAACTGCTTCAGTTGATAAAACGAAATCAATGCGCTTCGTTTCAAATGGTTTTAACTGAATTTTTTGAAATCCAACCAACTTTTTGCCCGCTGGCACCACGCTCGCCACTAAATCTGACAAATACAATTGAACTACCTCTTTGCCCTCAATTGCTGAATTGTTGGTCACTTCAACACGCACAATAATTGAATCATTTACTGAATTCATAGTCGTTTTACTCAAAGTCAAATTTTTGTAAATAAAATCACTGTAACTCAATCCAAATCCAAAATCCCATTCTGGATCAAAGGCATCAAATTGATTCGTTTTTCCGGATCTATCTACACTTTTTGGATGGTCGTAAAATTCCATAATTCCATCGTATTTCGGATAAGTATAAGGCAATTTTCCGCTTGGGTTAACTGTTCCGAATAAAACATCTACCAAGGCTTTGGCACCATAATCTCCAGGCAAATAAGTTTGAACAATCGCTGAAGCTTCCTCCACAATTCCGTGAATGATTCGTGGTCGCGCTTCTATCAAAATCAGAATTACAGGTTTTTGGGTTTCATAGGCCAATTTCGCCAATTCCATTTGTGCCGAAAGCAAATTCAAAGAGCGGATATCTCCTGGTTTTTCAGTCGATGGAAGTTCGCCCAAACACAATACAATCACATCACTTTGTAAAGCTTTTGATTTAAAATCTTCCACATTTACCAATTCAGAAGCTTCCCAACCATCTTTCAAAAACAAAGATGCTCCTTGTGAAAAAAGCGTGTTTTCTTTTCCTATTTTTGCTTCCACAGCTTGAAGCACAGTTTGACAATTTTTGGTGTTAAAACTGCTGTCAACCCCTTGCCAAGTGTGTGTCCATGCGCCATTTAAATATGTCAGATTATTCGCTGTTGGACCTGCTACAAGTATTTTAGTTTTAGCAGAAAAAGGCAGAGTTTTGTCTTTATTTTTCAATAAAGTAATCGATTCCGAAGCACTTTGATAAGCTAAATTTTTTGAATTAATTGAAGCAAATTGACTGTATTCTTTGTTTTGATTGAAATTCTTCTCAAATAATCCAACGGCAATTTTCACTCTTAAGATTCTTCTCACGGCATCATCTAATCTCGCTTCTGAAATTTTACCTTCATTCACAGATTTCACCATCAATTCGCAATAGATTTTATATTGTGGATTATTTGGAACCATGCTCATGTCAACACCGGCATTGAAAGCTTGCACCACCGCATCTTGTGGATCTGCTGCAACATCGTGAACGGTTTGCAGCATCATAAAATCTTCCCAATCGGAAACGGTAAAACCTTTGAAACCCCAACGGTCTTTCAATACTTCTGTCAAAAGATGGTAATTTGCATGGCCTGGAATTCCGTTTACATCGCCGCTATTAATCATCACAGTCATTGCTCCTGCGTCAATTCCCGCTTTGAATGGTGGTAAAAATAATTCCTCCATTTGCTTGGTAGGAATCAAAGCCGGCGTTCGGTCGCGCCCTGAAGTTGGCATGCTATAGCCCACAAAATGTTTCAGGCAAGCAGCGCCATGAAATGCGTCTACTTTGTTTTCACCTTGATAACCAACGACGATGTTTTTACCTATTTGAGAAGCCAAAAACGGATCCTCACCTAAAGTTTCGAAAAATCTTGACCACAACGGTTGGCGGGCCAAATCCAGCACGGGAGAAAAATCCCAATGAATGCCAGATGCGCGCATTTCGTATGCCGTAACTTTGCCAAAATCTTTCGCTAATGATGGATTCCATGTTGCTGCCAACCCTATTTCTTGCGGAAACAAAGTTCCACCCACAGTATAGTTCATACCATGAATTGCATCAATTCCATACAATATTGGTAGATTTGTTTTTTTAGATAAAAAAGGCAGATTTACTTTTTCTAGTGTCTGTTTCCATTCAGCCAAAGTTAAAGTATGGGCGCTTACATTGAGAACCGAACCAACTTTATAATTGATAATTGCTTCCTTCAATTTGATTGGATCAACTGCAATTGGTTCGACCGTTTTTCCTGTCACATCTGTTTTTAATATTGCATCTAATGTTATTTGGCAAGTTTGACCAACTTTTTCTTCTAACGTCATTTTTTTTATCAGGATGTTGATTCTCTGTTCCACAACAGAGTCCAACTTTTGGTTGAAATTTTGAGCAAATGAAGAAAATGCTAGCAAGCAAAAAAACAAAGCAAAAGCTTTACCAGTAAGTAAATAGCGGTTTATTCTCATGATAAATCTACTTTAATTAGCTCGAAAGATAATAAATATTGTTGTTTGTACAATAACTAATTTGTGTGTTTCTTGTGATTCTGTTTTAAGTGTTGACCAAATTATTTGAACCATTTTATCTTCATGGTGATATTTTGGGCAAAATCTTGGAACTTTAGAAAAATTGAGTAGCACTAAAACTCAATAGTAGTTATTCTTTAGTTTAAACGCGTTTTTCTGATCAAAATTAACAGGGCTAAAAAAACATTATAAAAAATAAAAAATGGAATAATATAGTGCGTTAATGACAAGCTTAACATCAAGGCAATGATTAGCAATTGAAATCCCAATCCATAAAGTGAAAGACAAGACATGAACCAACCGGGAAAATTGGAACTTTTGAAAGCTGTTTTATCTAAATTTTGAATGATTTTATCAAAAAGTCCATACAAAAGAATGTAGCAAGTAAACAAAATATTGACAGATTGTTGACTTTCACCTGGAAGTGCCTCGGGTCTTTTGTTTTCAAAAATTTTGCTTGTTGTGTCGCCCCCTAAAGACTGATTTCTAAGTATCACGTAGTAGAAATTATACAATGTTCCTTGCAATTGCAAACTAAAAAAGGCCAAAGCCACCAGCCATAAATTGTTATTTGAAACCCACCCAATCGCAGCAAAAATTAATGCATTTAACAAAATATCAAAAACACTGTCTAAATATCTGCCAGTGTAAGATGGTGTTTTTTTTACCCTAGCTAATTCGCCATCAATAGCATCAATAATTGATTTCAAAATCAAGAAAATTGCCGCCAATTTGAACTGGTAATTCAAAATAAAATAAACAGCAATCAATCCACAAATTCCAAAAACAAGTGTTATGTGAATCGGCGTTACTTTGGTGTTCTTAAGTGCAAAAGCAACTTTTTTTGCTATGGGTCTTCCGTAATCAGATAAATCTAGAAATTGGTCACTTTTAGAAAGCTTGGACATTGAAAAATTCTAACATCGTGTTGACAATATAGTCGCTGCAAAGATATATTATTAAAGTAAATTAGATTGAATTATTCGTTTTACATAAAATTCTGCAAAAATTCAGACGGATTTCAATACATTTGCAAAATAGTTGAAAGCCTATTTTTGGCATTTCATTGAAGTTTTAATTTTGAATTACAAAGCATGATTATTGGTATTTGTGGTGGGAGTGGCTCAGGAAAAACAACGCTACTCAAGCGTTTGTCTAACCATTTTCAAGAATTGAATCCATCGGTTTTCTCAATGGACAACTATTACAAACCAATCCATTTTCAGCACGTTGATGAAAACGGCGAAATAAATTTTGACCTTCCCTCAGCTTTGAATGAAGGACATTTAGTTGCAGATCTACATCAGCTTTCAAACGGTGAATCCATTGAAGTTATTGAATATCATTTCAATGCACCACCAGACAAAAATGTGCTCATTACCATTCAACCTTCAGATATCGTTATCGTAGAAGGTTTATTTCTATTCCATTATCCTGGCGTTAGAAAATTCTTGGATTTTTCCATTTTCATTGATGTTGATTTAGAAGTGCAGCTAGATAGAAGACTTTACCGTGATCAAGAAACGAGAGGTTATACGCGTGAATCCATTTTATATCAATGGAAAAACCATGTGACCCCTTGCTATGAAAATTATCTCCTGCCTCACAAATATGCTGCAACATTCATTTTCAGAAATGATGTTCACGCAGACGAAGATTTCGCTAAATTGGTAGAAATTTTAGAAGCAAAATTACTCAATCAAACAAAATCCCAACAAGTGTCTTGATTTCCTTTTTCCGCAAATATGGATTAATTATACTAAGTATTTGCTTCGCGGGAAGTTTCTTGTATTATTATCACTCTGTTTTTGATCAAGATTACACCGCTGATGTTCAGCTTTATCAGCAGGAATTCAACCAGAAAGAAAAAACGCTTTCCAAATTTGTAAGAAATAAAAATCGTGTTCTTCAAAAATATGGGGTTGATTCATTGATGCGCCAAAGCACAAATGAAGATTTTTTCTTTCACATTTATCAAAATGATTCTCTTATTTTTTGGAACACAAATCAATTACCCATATTGCGTTTCGCTGAAATTCATTATCCAGCGAATGGTGTTGTGCACCTGCAAAATGGTTGGTATTATGCGCGTACAATTCAACACAAAAATACACATTTAGTCGCTTCTTTTTTAATCAAAAGAGATTATCAATATGAAAATAAGAGCTTAAGAAATGATTTTAGTGCTGATTTAAGACTGCCTTTTAAGGGGAGCATCGTCATGGAAGCAGACAATTCTTATCCAATATATTTGCGTAAAAAATTCGTTTTTGCCATCTCTCCTTTTGAAAGCCAACCCATTCCTTCAAGTAGCAGCGACATTCTACTTGTTATTTTACTTGCCTCTTTCAGTTTTGCTTTGCTTGCTTTGCTTGCTTGGTCAAAAAAACAGTCAATCACCATTTTTTGGATTGTTCCTTTACTCATTTTGCTGCTTCGTTTTTTGAGTTTAAAAGGAAATTGGTTGTGGTTTATGGAGTCAGCAACCGCTTTTCAACCAACACTTTATGCAAGTTCGGAATGGTTGCCAAACTTTGGAGAATATTTGATTAATTGCCTGCTTTCACTCTATTTCTCTTCTGTGATCATTTTCAAAGTATTTGAAATTAAAAAATCGAACACAAATTCTAAAAACCAAGCTTTATTGTTCAAAATAGTAGCCCTCTTCGTTTTCGTTTTTAGTTTAATCTACTCGAGTTACATCGGGGATTTATTCAAAGGATTGGTAGAAAACGGTTCGATTCCATTGGAAGTAAATAAACTTTTTTCGTTGAACTTTTACTCCTTTTTAGCAACGATTTCAATGGGTGTTTTGTTTTATGGTTATTTCCATTTGATGCGTGCTTCAGTCATCGCGATGATCAAAACAGCTTGGAAAAAACAATGGATTTTACTTATTTGGATTGTTTCGAGCGTTGCTTACATTTGGATAGAAATGTCGCTACATAAATCTTTCTTCATTTTGGCGTTTTGGCCCATGTTGATCAATGGTTTGGTGATTTTAGACTCCATTTTATTCAAAGGAAAACAACAATTTGCTATTGGAATTGTACTGCTTTTTCTGTTTTCTGTATATGTCTCTTTCAATTTTCAAGAATTTTATGACATCAAAGAAAAGCAAGAACGCGAGCTTTTTGCCAATCAATTGGCTTCTGATCAAGACATTACCACGGAAGTAGAATATTTGAACTTGGTGGCTAAAATGCAAAGTGATTTTTACTTGCAAAAGTTAATTTTCACTACCAAAACTATGGGCGTTTCTGAATTCAAAGACGCGATGGAACGCAAATTTTTCAATGGTTTTTGGGAACGATATGACATTGAATTTTTTATGTTCAACAAAGAAAGCGAACCTGTTTTGAACTACAAAAATGTGCCAGCAAGTAGATTAAACACCCTGCAATCAATCATCAATAAACACAGTGTGACTTCTGAAATTGATTCAAATATATTTTTCATAAAAGATTTTACAAGTCAATATTCATATATCATTCGACAACCTATTTACGCGGCAGATAGCACCAGGGCGTTGTTGTTTTGCGCATTGAAGTCGAAAAAAATTCCAGAGAAAATCGGTTTTCCAAGATTGCTAATTTCTAGTAACGCGAAAGTTTTTGAATCGCTTGAAAACTATTCTATTGCCAAATACTACAACGGAAAATTAGTCAGTCACAATGGAAAGTTTTCCTATCCGTCACGCGATGAAGGATTGACAAAAAATATCTCCAACATTTCTGGATATTTTGACAGTGATGGCTACAACCACTATTTGTTGCGACGCACTGAACGAGATTCCATTGTACTTTCACGACAAAATCATTCAACAATTCAATTTTTTACTTCTTTCTCCTACTTATTTAGTTTTTACGGTTTGTTTTTACTCATTCCTATTTATGTACAAACCAAAAAAACGGGAAGATCAAAACGCACATTGACGCTGGCAATCAGAATTCAAGTCGTTCTAATTGGACTGGTTTTTATCGCCTTGGTTGCATTTGGGTGGGGAAGCGGATTGTTTGTCAAAAACCAATACCAAGAGTACACCAATGAATTGATTCGCGAAAAAATCCGTTCGGTTGAAACTGAAATCAAGCAAGATTTAGGCGAAGAAGAAGATCTTTCCATTTCAGAAAAAGGAAATTATCTCGAATATACTTTGCAAAAATTGGCCACGGTTTTTGTAACTGATATCAATCTATATGACCGCAATGGATTTTTGTTAGCCAGTTCTCGTCCCAAACTTTACAACATTGGATTGGTCAGTGAACAAATGAATCCAACGGCTTTAACGCAATTGAAAAGGAACAAGAAAAGTGAATATTTTCACCAAGAGAAAATCGGAAACTTAGATTATCTCTCTGGTTATATTCCTTTTTATGGAAACGACGGTCAATTATTGGCTTACTTGAATTTGCAACATTTCGGTCAGCAAAAAGGATTTGAAGATCAAATTCAGCAATTTTTGGTTGCAATTATGAACGTGTTTATTTTGCTGTTGGCTTTGTCTATCATTGTGGCAATTTTTGTCTCTACCTGGGTAACTTCGCCTTTGCGAATTCTGCAACAAAATTTTGCGCAAGTACAATTGGGTAAATACAACCAGCCTATTTCATATGCGGCCAATGATGAAATTGGTGTTTTGGTGAAAGATTACAACCAAAAATTGGAAGAATTGGCTTATGCCGCGCAGCAATTGGCGCAAAGCGAACGAGAAAGTGCTTGGCGTGAAATGGCAAAACAAGTGGCACATGAAATCAAAAATCCATTGACGCCGATGAAATTGAGTTTACAACAATTGCAACGTGTTTTCAATCCAAATGATCCCGAATCAAAAGCCAAATTAGACAAAGTCTCCTCCTCAATTATTGAACAAATTGATGCTTTAGCAAAAATCGCCAATGAATTTTCAAATTTCGCTAAAATGCCAAAAGCGAATGAAGTAAACTTGGATTTAATTCCAATGATTGAACGCGTTGTGGTCGTGTTTACACAAGAAGCGGATGTTTCTATTGAATTTAATACAACACTTTCAACTTGTTGGGTGCATGCCGACAAGGATTTGATGTTGCGCGTTTTTAATAATTTGCTTAAAAATGCTATTCAAGCAATTCCTGATAATAGAAAAGGAAATATTCAAGTGACACTTAGTGAAACCGAAAAAACATGGCTAATCGAAGTCAAGGACAATGGTGACGGAATTCCTGAAGCCTTGAAAGATAAATTATTTGTGCCCTATTTCACAACCAAATCCACCGGAACTGGTTTAGGATTGGCCATGGTCAAACAAATTGTTGAAATGCACGGTGGCAAAATTTGGTTTGAAACCGGTGAAAAGGGTACACAGTTTTGGGTAGAATTAATTAAAACAGCAAAGAAATAACTTTTTGAGTTTAATCCTACATTGTCATTTTTCACACAATACGTTTTAAACCCAGATAAATTAATCTTTTGGTTTATTTAATCGTTAGGTTAAGTTTTAAGTTTACTTTTATTATATCGCTGTGCCTATTGACTGACTTACAACTCTATAAACAATATACACAATAGCTGAAAATATGATAACTACAATAAAAAGTATGAAGGCTAGGAAGTCGTTGTTTTTCATTAAAAATTATTTTTCTTAAACTTTTAACAAAGGAAACAATAATAACTGTAAAATTAGTTCAGTGTGAAAATTTTAACCGAATAAACAAAGATTTCTTCATTTTTGACAAGTGCTAAACCTCAATTTAGCTTAGATATTTGATGTGGTTGCATGCTTGATTTTTGTGTTATCATGAACAAGGTGGATTCAGATATATGAATCCACCTTGCTTACAATTATTTACTTCGAAATAATTTTAAACTCCGTTCTTCTATTCGATTGATGTGCTTCTTCTTTCGCTTTTTCACTTTTCATCTTAGCAATCACCTCATCGGTCATAATTGGTTGGTCTTTTCCAAAACCCTGAAATTCTAACCGTTTTTTGTCGATGCTTTTCGTTATCAAATAATCTACGACAGCTTTCGCTCTATTGGCAGACAATTCTTTATTCAAAGCTGCAGAGCCACGAGAATCTGTGTGCCCACTAATTTGAATACGCAAAGAAGGATTGTCTTGCATCAATTTTGTTAATCTATCCAGTTCATTTTGAGATTCTTTACGCAAAGAAAATTTATTTAAATCAAAGAAAATATTCCGCAAAACGATACTTTCTCCAACTTCAACTTTTTTCATAAAAACGTCTTTTGAAAATTCTTCATACTCGCTTTCACTCGGAATATCAAAATTTTCCGAGTGAAATAAATATCCGTCCACTTTTACCGCAATCCCATAATTTTTTCCTGCTGGTAAAGAAACCATGAAGTTGCCCGTTACCGCATCAGAAGTAAATTCTCCAATCGTTGTATTATTTTCATTGTTTACCAACTCAATACCCGCCTCCAATGGTTGATTTGTTTTTGCATCACGAATAACTCCTTTCAATAAGGCCATTTCACTTTTCTGAATCTCGAATTTTTGCTCAATCACTTTTTCTCTCACAACAGTTCCGTTGCTTGCCAATAAAATATCTTCCGCATTGAGCATTGGTTGCTTTTCTTCACCCAAAAAAGTAACTTTATACAAGTCTTTTTCTCCCAATCCATCTTGTCTAAAAGAGGTTATATATCCATTTTTACCATTAGCAGAAACAACAAAAAAGACATCGTCATCAGGAGTATTAACTGGAAAACCAATATTTACAGGTTTTTTGAAGGATCCGTCAGCCAATAAAACCGTTTTAAATATATCATATCCTCCTATGTTTTGATGTCCTTTTGAGGAGAAATACATCGTTTTTCCATCAGGATGAAGAAAAATTCCGTCCTCATCATACGTTGAATTCACTGTTTCTGAAAGTCTAACTACATTTTCCCACCTGCTTTTATTTTTGTTCCATGAAGCAACATAAATATCCCTGTCTTTGGCATCTCCTCTTTGGCTATCCAAAGGTCTGTCGCTGACGAAATATAATTTATTTCCATCTGGAGAATACCACGCAGAAGATTCATGATATGAAGAAGAAATGTCGTTGTCCATTTTTTTAGGCTTGCTCCACACATTATTTTTCTTCACACTTTCATACAAATTTCCATCGCCCTTGTCATCAATGTAAATGATCATTTTCGTTCCGTCAGGACTCAATGCAACTGCTGCATCATGTCCTTTGGTATTAAGCGCTCCGCCGACGTTTTCTGCAGTTGTCCAATAGCCGTTTTCAAATCGAGATGTATAAATATCTTCATACCAGTTATTTGATTCATCTTTTAATCCGCCGGTTGAAGTTGGTCTTCTGCTTGTAAAATACATTTCTGTTGCATCAGCATTCATTATCATTCCAAATTCAGGAGCGTCTGAATTGATTTCTCTACCTAAATTATCTATCCAAACACGGACAGGCGCTGCAACTAATTTTTTTCCAAGTTTGCACTCACTGATTTTTTTGGTGGCGGACAAGACTTTTTTATTGTCCTTTTTTGGGTCTGCTGTTTTGAGATACAATTCGTAGGAAGCGACGGCCTTGTCCCAATCTTTTAATAATTGCGCGCCACAACCTAAATAATAATGTATAGCTGGATCAACCGTTGGATTTAACGCAAATGCTTTTTCAAAATAATTCATGCATTTGAACTTTTGATTGGAATGCAAATAGCTGAATCCTAGCTTAAAATTCAAAGCCGCGTTTTTTGGATTAAATTTATTGGCCCTTTCGTAAAAAGGAATAGATTGTGGATATTGAGGAAAAGGCTCCATAAAATAGTAATTATCCCCAACCACAATATTTTCCAGTGCTTCCTTTAATTCTGCTTTTTTGTCCTTGAAATTTGCTTTATCAAACTCAATGTTTTGCGCACAGACAAAAAGTGGCACAAAACAAATAATTAGTAAAAATATTCTTTTCATTTTAATTTTTCTTTAGTTTGAACAAACACTATTTTTAATAAAAACTGCGGCGGATTCAATGCCAAATTCAACGGCTTTATTCCAATCACTGCAAGCATTCTCAACATTTCGAAGCATTTCAAATGCAATTCCTCTATTTAAAAAAGCATATCCATAGTTTGCATCTAGTTCGATGGCTTTTCCGCAGGCTTGAATCGCTTCTTCGTATTTTTCAAGCTTGATATAAGCAGACGCTAAATTATTGTATGCAAAAGCATAATCGCTTTTCAATTCGATTGTAATATTAAAGTCATTGATTGCTCCTTGAAAATCACCTTTGCTAAATTTTGCAAACCCACGGTTGTTATAAGCCAGATAAAACTTGGAATCTAATGAAATTGCATCGCTGTGTGCTTTAATCGCTTTGTCATATTCTCCCGACTTTCGGTAAACGCTTCCTAAATTATTGAAGGCAATAGTCAATTTTGAATCCGCAACTGTTGCTGCTTGGTAATCTTTGATCGCATTTGGCAAATCTCCCATTTCACGGTAAACACTTCCTCTATCGTTTAACGCAAAAGCGTACTCTTTTTTCAAAGCAATGGCAGCATCTAAATCATTTTTCGCAGAAGTAAGCTCTTTTTGTCCGAAATACAAAACTGCACGTTGGTAGAAATATTTTGCTTCCGTTGCATTTAATTCAATCGCTTTGGAATAAGAATCCATCGCTTCGGTATTGTTGGTTTCTGTTTGCGCGATGATTCCCAATTCAAAAAACGCCTGGTGGGCAGTTTTATCAATATTGATTACTTGCAAAAAATCCGCTTTGGCATTTGAGGTGTTTTTCATTTCCAAATAAGCATAACCCCGATTCAAGTATGCTTTGGCAAATTGCGGAGCCAGAACAATCGCTTCAGAAAAGGCGGTAATAGAAGATGCAAAATCTTGCGTTTCAAAAGCACCAATTCCCTCATTGAATTTTTCTTGCGCAGCGGAAGAGATGACTAAACTATCTTGGTTTTTTAAATTTTGATGTTGCTGAGTTTGCGACCAAGTGGTGATTGCCAAAAATAAAAACCCACTTAAAAGTACCCCGGTTTTTTGCTTCATATACTTTAATTTATCATTCCCAAATTGAGGAAACATATTTATCTAATTTCCAATAAATCAATTAGAATCAAACAAAGGTAAAGCTAAAATACCAACATCTTTCATAAAGTAGGGAAGAGAATCTTTCAACAATTGAATGTTACAAATAGAGAATAAAATCCCCTGTAATTGCTTTTTAGACTTTCTTCATAAAAGTATTAACTTTTCCAAGCAAGCTTTTTCTTTCCAACAAAAGACTGGAAAGGTTTACGGCCTTATGAAGCTTTTTTATCGCAATCAAATCTTGTGCTGTTTGAAACCAACGGTAAGCTATCACGCCGAAAATCGGAATGATAAAATAATAAACCCACGGAATGAATAAATTGATTGTTTTTAAGTCACAAAACCGCGGGATGAACACAAAGTGATTCAATAAAATAACTAGGGGAATATTGAAAAGTCCGATAGCCACCGCGCCCAACATCATTTTAATTGAACTCCAAAAAACGCGTCTTTTGAATGATTTTTCCGCGAAATTTTTGATTAATTTATATGGTAAATAGCAGTGAATTGTCCCCAAAAGCATCATGGGAAAAAATAATATAAGCGAAATCAATGACAACAAATTGGATTCTTTTTCTTCGATTTTTCTCAAATACGAATCTTTAATTTTTAGTTTTTTAGTTTTTTTAAAAAAAGCTTCTAATTCACTTTTCAAAACCACCAATTCTTGGTTTTCATTCAAATTTTGGCTATTCATCCAACTAGCAAGCGCCTTTGAATTATTCCATTTTTGCAACAAAGAAATGTTTCGAATTGGGTCTTCAGGATGCATGCCGTTTCGCTGCAATCTGCTCACGTGTTCGTGAAAAAACACCCAATCCGCATTCTCTACATGCGTGATTTGCGCTTGTAAATCTAATTCTATCCGTTTCGTAACGTCATTTACCGCTTTTGAAGGATTTTCTTGGAATACTGTTTTGTAGTCGTTCAAACAAATTGGATCACCATTTGAAACCAACACACTACCCCCCAAATAATTAGGGTCGCTGTAATTAATCCCAATTGCGGCAATAAATATTTCTTTTTCCCAATTCATCGCCTCCAAACTACCAAATCCTATTCTTGCCGCGCCTTTTTTGACAGGTTTCAATCTTCTGATAAAAACATCATCTGTAAAACCTTCTCCAAAAATCAATAAATTGCGCTTTCCTTTTAAAATTTGCGTGCATTTTTTGAACGTTTCGTCGTTTTTGGCTTTAGTATCTTCGCCGTCATGTTGTCTATAAATCGGCAACATGTGCGCCATCCACAAAATTGGCTGCAATGCTTTTTTAAATACATCCGACCGCGTCATGAAAAACACGATTGGTCGCAGTAAAGACCCAACAATCAAAGGATCCATGAATGAAGCCGCATGATTGCTGACATAAATCGTTCTGCCAAAATGATTGCGGGGTTTGTTGACCACTCGTTGTTTTGGATAATATAGTCGCAATGAATAAGGCAATGTGAAATACAACAGAAGATATAAAAATCTCATTTTTCAGTTTTTTATAAAGTATTCAAAGGTAATAGATTTCGTTGATATTCAAAAAACATCATTTCTTGCCCCCTTTAAATCTATTCCTTTTGTGGAAATCCGGTTTTCTGAGTGAAGAACGACTCTTGGTCCAACTTTACCAAATGAATTCCAGGAAAATAATACACGGCGATTTGATGGTAATTATAGCCGTATTTAGCCATCCGCATCGCGCCTTCTTGACACAAGCCAACGCCGTGACCAAAACCGCGACCACGTATTACCACTTCCATTCCTTCAGGATAAGTGCTGAAAAATGTCGATTTTAGGTTAAACTCCGTGCGCAAATCTCGCAGCGGAATTCCCAAGGCTGGCGACTGATAAAATGCCATGCGCTCATTTTGGTTGAAAGAAAAAAGCAAGGGACCATAAATGGAATCATTCAATGGGTAATTGTAGCGAGTAACCAAAAAATCAGCCCACTTTTGCTGTGGAATTCGTTTTTCCCACGTCGCTTGTTTGGTGTAAACGCAAAAAGTATCTTTGAAAGAATTCAAGTATGGAATATTTACATTCCAAACAAATTCCGCTTCACTTGTTTGACCGCCGCAATTGGCGTGAAAATAAGCGTCGACCAATTCATCGTTTTCATCTTCCATCACAATGCCATCTGTGTTCACAACGGCTTCTTCAATGGTGGGTGAAAATCGCAACATCGAATGATAGGCCTGACAATGCACCCTGTCGCACAAACTGAAACCTTCGTTGTCGTGTTTATGGATGTATTTCAGCGCATACGTTCTACTCATCAGTGCTTGCACTTTGTAATATTCCAATTCCCTTCCGCCACCGCCTTCAGATTCTACAACGCCGCTCAGATAATTGTTCATGTCTACCAGATTAACGATTGTTAGACCTTCAACTCCTGCGGTGATTTCGATGTCATTTTTGTATTTGCGCTCCTTTACATTCGGCTCTTTGCAAGAAAGTGAAATGGAAAATCCTGCTTTGGTTTCTTGTAGAATGATTTTTTTGAATATTCCCAAGGAAATGACTCCTTTTTTGAGTTCAATTTGTTGACTTGATTTGTAAATGACATCCACGTATTCGTTTGGTAAAATGGCTCCAAATTCGGAAGTGTCGCCTAAAATTGAATAACTACCGTCATTATAAGCGAACAAAATACGCTTCACGTCATAGTCACGCAACACTCCGATACGCAATTGTTGGGCCATCGAAAAGAAACCTAACGCACTAAATAAAACAATGAAAAGTACTTTCACAATTGCAAAAATAAAAGATTGATGTGCAAACTGAAAGCCCCTACCGAATAGTTTTCAACAAGGACTTTGCAACTTTTTTGCTGGCTCCTCCTCCTCCGAGCGAGTTTCTCAATAATTCGTAATCTTCCAACACCTTTTTTCGCTTAATTCCACCTTCCAAAAGCAATGCCAATTCTTCTTTGATTTGCGTTGCATTGCACTCATGCTGAATTAATTCACGCACAACTTCTCGGTTCATGATTAAATTCACCAAAGAAATAAATTCAATTTTTACCAATCTTTTTGCAATCGCATAAGAAATCGGTGACGCTTTGTAGCATACCACTTGAGGCACATTCAATAAAGCTGTTTCAAGTGTTGCTGTTCCTGAAGTAACAATCGCTGCTTCCGAACAACCTAGAATATCGTAAGTCGCACCATGAATAATTTTTGCATTTCTGCCGACCAAAAGCGGTTCATAAAAAGATTTATCCAGAGAAGGCGCACCAGCGATTAATATTTCGTATCCTTCCAAATCTTTCAACGCATCTAGCATGATGGGCAATTTGACCCCCACTTCTTGCTTTCTACTTCCTGGCAAAACAGCGATGATTGGTTTGTCGCCCAAATGCCATTTTTGACGGAAATCTGACGCAGAAAAAGTGGTTTCGCGGTATTGTTCAATTGCATCAAGTAGCGGATGACCAACATATTCAACTTCGTAGTCAAACTTTTCGTAAAAGGCCTTTTCAAAAGGTAAAATCGCAAATAAATGATCTACAGAACGTTTGATTTTGTGCACGCGATTTTGTTTCCAAGCCCAAATTTGCGGAGAAACATAATAGTAAACTTTGATGTTTCTGGCTTTTGCCCATTCAGCGATTCTCAAATTAAATCCTGGATAATCGATCAAAACAATCGCATCTGGCTGATAAGCTTCAATGTCTTTTTTACAAATTTTGATGTTGGAAAGAATCGTTCTGATATTCATTAATACTTCCACGAAACCCATGAAAGCCAACTCTTTGATATGTTTCACAGGTTTGCCAGCGATTTTCTCCATCAAATCTCCGCCCCAAAACCTGAAATCAATATTCGGCTCATCTTCCAATAAAGCTTTCATCAAGTTGGCGCCATGTAAATCTCCTGAAGCTTCGCCAGCAATCATGTAAATTTTCAAGCGCTTTGTTTGATTTTCAATTTCCATCAAGCAAGAAATTTAAAATAAATAATGGCAAATAAATTCAACACAGTTGAAAGAATAATTCCCATTGCCAACTGCCATCTTTCTTGACGTAAAAATGTATGAAAACAAATCAAATTAGCAATACTTGCCAAAGAAATAATTTTGCTTTTTTCAATACGATTGACACTAAATCGGTAAAAATAATTGTCAACTTCATATTTATTCAACAAAGCATAAATCACAATTGTCAAGGGAATTGCCACTGCGGTTGTCAATATTCCGATAAGCAATCCGAAAGAATGTTGTTTAGACCAATATCTTAAATTCATTTTTATTTATTAAAATTCTATATTCCAATTTTTTAATTCATTGATTGCTTGGTAAGCTGTCATGTCAAATTGAATTGGCACTACGCTCGCAAATCCGTTTTCAAGTGCCCACAAATCAGAACCTTCGGTTTTATCAGCCGCTTCAAATTTACCGCTCAACCAAAAATAAGGATTTCCAAATTGATCCATTCTTTTGTCGAAAAAATCTGCCCACATCGCATGCGCTCCGCGACAAATTTTGATGCCTTTTATTTCACTTGCGGCAATACTTGGCACATTTACATTCAAGCAAGTTCCTGCGGGCATTTGATTTTCCAAAACGGATTGAACCATTTTTTGAACAATGATTTTAGCACCAGAAAAATCTGCATCCGCATGAAAATCTGTCAACGAAAATCCAATGGAAGGAATGCCTTCAATCGCTCCTTCAACAGCTGCCGACATGGTGCCCGAATACAGCACGTTTGTACTCGCATTGCTGCCGTGATTAATTCCAGAAACGATTAAATCTGGTTTTCTTTTCATCAATTCATAAATCCCCAATTTGACGCAATCAACAGGCGTTCCGGTGCAAGTATATGCTTTGATATCGCCAAAAATATCAGAAGGATTCATTCTCAAAATCGAATTGATGGTGATTGCGTGTCCCATTCCAGATTGAGGTTTGTCGGGCGCAATCACAACTATTTCTCCCAAAGGTTTTACCGCCTCAACCAAGGAAGCAATTCCTTTAGCAAAAATGCCATCGTCGTTGGTGACAAAAATCAATGGTTTTGAAAGAGACATGCAATTGTTTTTGTTTGAATGAAATAAAACACGAAAGTAACAAAAATGATTCAAAAACGAGAATTCAATTCTCAATTAACGTTTGTGCTTAAAGGAATTAAAATGCAATGAATATAAGGTTGAATGATTTACCAATGTGTATTTTCGACGTTCGATTTTTCTCAATTCTGCTTTTCAGCACTTTTGGTAAGTTCAATTCCAAACCATGAAAAATATTCGTATTTTTGTCAGTATTATCAACAAATCATGGCTTTAAAACAATATCTTGCTCAGAAACTAGAACAGCGTCTTTCACCTCAACAAATTCAGTTGATGAAATTGTTGCAAGTTCCTACCATGGAATTAGATCAGCGCATCAAACAAGAAATTGAAGAAAATCCCGCGTTGGAGGAAGGCGCTGATGTGGAAGATGATTACGAAAATGACGACGATTACGAAAATGAAAATGACGATTCCAACAACGACGATGACAATGATTTTGACATCTCAGATTACATGGATGACGACACGCCAGACTATAAAACGCAAGCCAATAATCACAGCAAGGACGATGAAGAACGAGTGATTCCGCTTTCTGGTGAACAATCGTTTCAAGAAAAACTGACCGAACAATTGCATTTATTGGATTTAGACGACACACAATTTCTGATCGCCGATACCATCATTGGAAACTTAGATGAATCAGGATATTTGAACAGAGAAGTAGAGGCAATTGTGGACGATTTGGCTTTTTCTGCCAACGTGGTTGTGAACGAAGCACAAGTAGAAGAAGTGCTGACGTTGGTACAAGAACTTGATCCAGCAGGTGTTGGCGCACGAGATTTGAGAGAGTGTTTATTGCTTCAATTGGAACGCAAGCAAGATGGCGATATTACCAAGTTTACCGCAAAGAAAATTTTACAAGATCATTTTGAAGAATTTACAAAAAAACATTACGATAAAATCCAGAAAAAACTAGAAATAGAGGACAAAGATTTGAAAGAGGCCATTGCGGAAATCATCAAGTTGAATCCAAAACCAGGCGGTTCGATGAAAGAATCTGCCAAATCGATGCAACAAATTATTCCAGATTTTGTGATCAACGATTTTGAAGGAATACTGGAATTATCAATCAACGGAAGAAATGCGCCTGAATTGAAAATCAGTAGAGAATATGAACGCATGTTGCGCGGCTATTCTGAAGGCGCAAAAACTTCGAAATCAGACAAAGAAGCCTTGACTTTTGTGAAGCAAAAATTGGACGGTGCCAAGTGGTTTATCGATGCCATTCGTCAGCGACAAAACACCTTGCTTTTTACCATGGATGCCATCATGAATTACCAAAAAGAATATTTCTTGACGGGTGATGAAACGAATTTGAGGCCGATGATTTTGAAAGACATTGCTGACATCGTAAATTTGGATATCTCAACCATTTCTCGTGTGGCAAATAGCAAATATGTGCAAACCGGCTACGGAATTTTTCCTTTGAAATATTTCTTCTCAGAATCACTTTCTACCGATTCGGGTGAAGAAGTTTCTACCCGAGAAGTGAAGAAAATTTTGTCGGAAGCCATCGAAGGTGAGCATAAAAAGAAACCATTGACTGACGATCGATTGGCTTTGTTACTCAAAGAAAAAGGCTACAATATCGCCCGCAGAACGGTTGCAAAATACCGCGAACAATTGAATATTCCTGTTGCACGTTTACGTAAAGAACTGTAATGAAACCATTTGCAATATTGATGTCCTGGGTTTTTATTCCCTTGTTTATGCCAGTTTTTGGATTACTGATTGCGATGTATTATCCAGCCGAAAGCGAAAGTGCTTTGCGCTCAACAACAAGTTTGTATTTCATGCCGCCGCAATTCAAATTACACATTTTATCGCTTTTTACCATTTTATCTGTCATCGCTCCTGGGTTTTCGCTCTTGATGTTGAAACGACAAAAACGCATCGAAAGCGTGGAAATGGACATCAAGGAAGAACGCAATTTCCCGATTGGAATCACCGTCGTTTACTGCGCAATGTTGGGTGCTTTTGTTTGGTTTCAAATTCCCCGCGGATTGGTGCCAGAAGTAATTTTTTCGCTTCCGTGGGCAGGCGTTTTGGCTTCTGCGATTGCCGGATTAATTAACCGTTACGAAAAAATCAGCTTGCACGCCATGGGCGCAGGAATGCTTTTTGGTTTCATTGTTGCTTATTACAATACGCAAATCATTTTTGATGTTGATCTGATTATAGGCGTCGCTATTTTGGGCGGACTGATTATGTCCGCCAGAATGTATTTAGGAAAACATACGTTGAGACAAAGTATAATGGGCTATTTGTTGGGTTTTTTCACCGTCTTTTTGATGTTGACTTATTTCCCAAGTCCTAATTTTTAGATTTAAAATTTAAATAAAACACCATGAAAACCAAATTTAGAATCTTCCTTCTTGTTTTTTCAATTGCTGTGATTTCAGCTTGTAGTTTGGTGAAAAATGTCAAAAAAAATGGCGTAAATATTTTTACCATTCAGCAAGACAAAGATTTTGGCGCACAAGTAGCGGCAGAAATTGATGGAAATCCCAAAGAATATCCATTATTGGATTCTGCGAAATACAAAGATGTTTACGCATACGTTTACAAAGTGCGCAACAATATTTTGAATTCTGGGAAGGTTACGCACAAAGACAATTTCAAATGGCGCGTTCGCATCATCAAGAATGACAGTGTTTTAAATGCTTTTTGTACGCCCGGAGGTTACATTTATGTGTACACCGGAATATTGAAATTTTTGGAAACAGAAGATCAATTTGCTGGCGTGTTGGGACATGAAATTGGTCATGCAGATATGCGACATTCTACCAGGCAAATGACAAAGATGTATGGCATTCAAATCTTATTAGATATTTTGGCTGGAGACAAAAAAATGTTGAAAGAAATCACAGCAGGAATTGTTGGTTTAAAATTTTCTCGTGAACACGAAACGGAAGCTGATCAGCGTTCTGTTGAATATTTATGTCCAACTTCCTACAACGCGGATGGTGGCGCAGCATTTTTTGAGAAAATAACCAAATTAGGTGGCACGAGACAACCAGTGTTTTTGAGCACACACCCAAATCCAACCAATAGAATCGAACATTTCCACAATGCAAGAACGACCATGGGCTGCGGAGGAACGCAAACTTACAAAACAGAATATCAGCAAATGTTGGTGAAATTAAATCAAATTATTGTCCCAAGTTTTGGAGGAAGACATTGATCTTAAAATTTTTATCAGATGAAATTATTTTTAGACGCGAACACTTTTATCGACACCAACAAGGGGTTTGACATTTCCATTCCATTGACTAATAATTTGGAAAATCCCCGCGCCTGGTATGTGCAACCACCAACTTTTGAGCCGGTGCGCGCCAATGGATTTATTGGTTCGGTGGCAGAAGGTGGCGGCGTCAATTTCAGAGATATATTTTTCAATCCACACGGTCACGGCACGCATACTGAATGTTTGGGTCACATTACTGAAACGGTGCATTCTATCAATCAGCATTTGAAAACCGCTTTTTTCACTGCACATGTGATTTCTGTGCAACCAGAAAGTTGTTGGCACGAAACGGAGAAAGTAGAAGATTTCATGATCACAAAAGCGCAACTTGCTTCGCTGTTGGAAGGTGTGCAAACGGAAGCGTTAATCATTCGAACTTTGCCAAATCAAATCGAAAAAAAGCACAAAAATTATTCGTCCTCCAATCCGCCATACATTGAATTAGAAGCGATTGAGATTTTGAATAAAGCAGGAATTGAACATTTATTGATAGATCTCCCATCCGTTGACCGCGAGCAAGATGGCGGTGCATTGGCTTTTCACCACGCTTTTTGGCAAGTGCCAGAAAACCCTCAATTTCACAAAACCATCACCGAATTCATCTATGTTTCAGACGAAATTGCCGATGGAAAATACATTTTGAATTTGCAAACAGCACCTTTTGAGAATGATGCCACGCCGAGTAGGCCGGTGTTGTTTGGGGTGGAAACGGTGCAATAAGATTATTTTGCAATTAGTCCTGTGGGATACATTTTTAAAAAATCAAATTTAGCATTTTCCTCTCCCTTAATCCCTCTCCAAAGAGGGAAACTCAAATTTTCGCCAATATAGAGAGTTTTAAAACTTTGCTAGAATATTTTCGTTTTTTGATTATTGATGATTTGGCAGTCTTCCCCCTTTGGAGGAGAAAAAGCGATAGCTTTTGAAGACTCAGCGATAGCGCCTGGACCGAGGGGGAGGACCTTTTTTTAAACTTGGTTTCACTCTAATTATTTTTCCCTATATTTAAGTAATAAAAACCTTTTACAATGAACAACTTTTACTCAAAAGACCTCCGTAATTTTGCTCACGAACTTCGAACCGAATCCGTTTCTCGAGCTGAAAAATATATTTGGAAATCACTATTATCAAAAAACAAACAAGGCGTCAAATTCAAAAGACAAAGACCTATCGACCATTTTATCGTAGATTTCTTTGCACAGGAAATTGGGCTAATTATTGAAATTGATGGAAGTTCTCATCTTTCAAAAGCGAGTTATGATGCTTATCGCCAACAAAAACTTGAATCTTTGGGTTTTACAGTTATTCGTTTCTCAGAAGGCGATGTCATTCAAAACATTGATGCTGTTGGAAATCAGATTCAACATGTGATTTATTGTTTGAAAAACAAATGAGTTTCCTCCCCCTTAATCCCCCTCCAAAGGGGGAAACTCAAATTTTCGTCAACATAAAGAGTTTTGAAACTTGGATAGAACATTTTCGTTTTTTCGATTTTTGATGATTTGGCATCCTTCCCCCTTTGGAGGGGGACCGAGGGGGAGGAGAAATTAGAGCAAATAATTTCACTCCATCTCCTCCAACATCCCAAATAAATCTTCAAACATATAATCCGCAACTACCAATTTTGGATTAGGCGAATGCGTCTTCTCTGGAACACAAACAACTGTCATTCGAGCAGCTTTTCCTGCGATGACACCGTTTATACTGTCTTCAATCACCAAGCACTTTAATGGATTTACCGCCAACATTTGTGCTGTTTTGAGGTAAACTGCTGGATGTGGTTTTCCATGTGTTTCGTGTTCTGCGGAATGGGTGATGTTGAAATATTCTTTGATTTTCAAGGTTTTGAGCACGCATTCAATCAAGACTTGGTAGGAAGATGTTGCTAAGCCAATTTTCAAGCCTTTCGATTTGAAATATTGCAAAGATTCGATGACGCCAGGCAAAGGTTTTCCGTCGCGGCCCAATAATTCAACCATGCAGTTGACAATCATTGCGAGTACTTCGTCTGGTCCTGCGCCTTGCCAGGGGGCAACTTTGTACCAAAATGAAATCACTTCGTCTAAGCGCAATCCAACAGTAAGTTCAAAATCTTTCCGGGTCAAATTGCAACCGACTGCTGAAAAAACTTCTTCCATCGCGATTTTCCAAACAGGTTCGGAATCTATTAGAACGCCGTCCATGTCGAAAATGACGGCTTCGAATTGCGAAATGTTTATTTGTTTTTGATTCATTTTAAAAAATACAGAAAGTGTTAAGTCAATATTTCTGACCGACTGGCAACAAAAGTAAAGTTTAAATTTTACTTACGTGTTTGGGGGTTTCCACCTTTTTTTTATTACTTCCCTTAGGTCAGTGAGACCGTTTCACTAAGTTGCCAAAAAAAGGTGGAGTTAAGAAAAAGCGAAAGCTTTTGAAGACGAACAATTTCAAACGTTAGTGCGAGAATTGTGAGGAAAGTCTAGGCCAGCATTTGAGCACTTGAAAATTACGTTTCATTTCACTATCTGCAGCCAAACTCGCCACGCCTTTTACTGATTTTCAAACTGAAAATCAGAAGGCTGAACTCAAACAAGGCTTTGATTACGTTCCATTCAACTTATTTTCTAGCGTGCTCTGCATAAGGGCCGTCTGGATTTTTATTGCGTTTTTTAATTCAACTTAATCTTGTACAAATTTCCGCCGCCGATCATTTTTTGCTTTTCGTCGGCGATGTAGATTGTTTTGTTATCTCGTGTGGTGATGGCTTCTTTTTGGGTGTATGGCTTGAGATAGATTTTCTTCTGATATTCAAATTTGCGGTTTTTGAATTTATAGATAATGATGCGATTGTAAGTCAAAACGTAACAATATTCACCGCAAATAGCAGCTGAAGTAACTGCATCTTTGAAGAAACCATTTTTGCCTAAATACAATTCTGAGCGTTTGGTTAAAGTGTACTTTCCCGGTTTGGTTGAAACGGCGTACTGAAAACTGCGCCCATCAAAGGGATTTGAGCGACATTTAGTAAAAATGTAAATCGAATCTTTGTAATAGGAAATTGCTTCCGCGTCGTAATGCCAATCTGATTCTGGTGAAGGGATTTCTTTTTGCTCCGCGTAATTGAATTCAATTTCTTCACATTTCACTGTTTTCTTTTTCAAAATATTCCACGTCGAAACTTTATAAATACGCAATTTTTTGCGCGCATTGTTATTGTTGCCAACATCACCTATATATAAATGTCCTTTGCCGTCAGCGGTTATATCTTCCCAGTCGTTGTTTTTTGCATCCAACACTTCTACTTGGTGGATTTTTTGCCCTTGAAGATTCAAAAAATACAAAATCGGTTCGTTTCCGCTGTCGTTATGTCCCACCAAAACGGTGTCATTCAGGAAGCACAAACCAGAAATTTCTTTCATTGAATCGGGAAGCTTGGCAATTTTTTCCAATTTTTGCGCCAATAAATTCCCCACAAAAAATAAAATAAAAAGAAGTATTTGAATCTTCATATAGGAATATTAAGATTCAATTTCGTTATTTCTAAATGCGGAAGGAACCAAACTTGGAATTACTTTCAAAACCATCGGCAACAACAAAGCGCCACCGGGAAGTAAAAAAATAGCCAATGCAGGCATCGATTTTGCCAAGTCTAAAAATTGCGATTTTACTTTTTCTTTCTCTTCTTTGGTCAATTCTTGGGTGGTAGATTTTTTGATCAAAAACACCAATTCTTTGCTTTCTTTCAATTCTGCAGCGAGCTTGTCTTTGTTTCTTCCCAGGATTTTGATCCATCGTTTCGACAAACTTCCATACATCTTTTCATACATATTACTGTCTTGTAAAAAGACAAGTTGCTCTGCATGATTCAAGATAAAACTTTCCATCAAAGCCAAGGCTTCTTCCATTTCGATGGCAGGAATTTGCAAATGTTCGCACAACAATTGTAGGAAGTCTTTCTCTTCTTCAGACGCTTCATGGGCGGCAAAAATTGTCAATGCGGAGATGTCTAACAAGAACCTTTTAAAGAGCCAAATATTGGTCAATTCTGGAGAAAAATCCGAAAAACTTGCGCCGTTTTTGAACTTCGAAATGGCATATTCTTTGCGTTCATCATCGAAATGTGCGGAGGCTAAAAAGACGTTAAAAATCTTCTTTTCTTTCTCTTCTAATTCTCCATCCGAATAGGCAGAAAGGGTCAAGGCGATCAACGCATTTAATGCATATTCTTCATATTTTGATTCCATCATGACTTGGTTTGTCAACAAGAATTCTTCGAATAAAATGATGTCTAAATACACAAATGAGTTGCTCAAATAATTGACCCAAATCGCATTTTCTAGCAAATTTAAACGGACATCCGTGCGCTTCGCTAAGATGTTTTCTAGCTTGTCGATGTTACTTTCTTTGATGAAAAAAGTGAACATTCTAGATAAAGATTTGGTACTGTGATGGCCGTAAAAATCGAGTAAGGAATCTGTAAATTTATCGAAATCTTTGACTGGATCTCCACCGTTACTTGCAAAAATAAAAAGGTGCGATTCAAACAAAAGCAGCTTCAATCTTTCTTCATTTGTCCACATGGAATGCGTCAAAGAATTGCAAAAAAGAAGTTCAGAAGCATAGCCAAAAACGATGCCTGAACGGTTCAAAACAAGGTGCTGAAAATGGTCTTTTTTGACACCTTCGGGTTGTTCAATAGACACATTAATTACTCCTTTTTGAAGTAAATTTTTATACTTAGAAATCCAACCTTTTGAACCTGGTGAGAGTATCATTTCTTTGATTCTTAAACACAAAATTACGGAATAAAAACGTAGGATAAAAAATTCATTTTCTAAATTAATATGCGCTCGATTTTAATTTGATTTCAAGCCAAAGTTGAATGTAAATTTTGAAAAAGTTTTAAGATAATTATAGAGAATATCCATTTCAAAATTCATCCTTTTTTAATTGCTTTTTGAAGTTCAAAAAAGACAAAGTTTCTCCGTAACTTTAACATCGAAATATGAAAACAGAAGACATCAAATTGAAGTTGCAATTGCTTCCAGACAAGCCTGGGATTTATCAATATTATGATATAAATGGCGTCATTTTGTATGTTGGAAAAGCCAAGAATTTGAAGAAAAGAGTCACTTCATATTTTGCCAAAAATCACGAAAATGCCAAAACGAGAATCCTTGTCCGACAAATTGAAGACATCCAATATTTGGTCGTAGATTCAGAACTAGATGCTTTGCTTTTGGAAAATAATCTGATAAAAAAGTACCAACCAAAATACAATATTGCACTCAAAGACGACAAAACTTACCCTTGGATTTGCATCAAAAAAGAAGCTTTTCCACGCCTCTTTTCCACCAGAAATTTAATCAAAGATGGGTCTAAATATTTGGGGCCATATGCGAATGTAAAAGTGATGAATACCTTGCTCAATTTGTTGAAAGAAATTTATCAATTAAGAACTTGTTCATTGGATTTATCTCCCAAAAAAGTGGCTGAAAAAAAGTATAAAGTTTGTCTAGAATATCACCTAGGAAATTGCCAAGGCCCTTGCGTAGGAAATCAAACGGAGACAAACTACCAAGAATATATCGACCAAATCGAATCCATTTTAAAAGGAAATATTGGTTCGGTTATAACACATTTACGCAAAATTATGCAAGAATTTGCGGAAAACTATAAATTTGAGGAGGCACAGGGTATTAAAGAGAAGATTCAAATACTGGAAAACTATCAGTCTAAATCAACGATTGTGTCGCCCACAGTTGACAAGGTGGATGTGATCACGATGGTGGAAGATGATAAGTCGGCTTTTGTAAATTATTTTGTCATTAGCAATGGTTCGATCATTCACGGGTTCACGATTGAAGTGAAGAAAAAACTAGACGAAACAGACGCGGAAATTATTGCTTTTGTACTGCTCGAAATGAGGGAAAGATTCAACAGTCAATCGAAAGAAATTTTGCTTGAAAAGGAAATTGATTTAGAGATTCCGGGGTTACAATTTTTTGTTCCACAAAGAGGCGATAAAAAACACTTAGTTGACCTCTCGATTCGCAATGCGAAATTTTACCGATTGGAAAAATTGAAACACGAAAAGATCAAAAATCCAGAAGAGCACACTGATCGAATTTTGAGCCAACTTCAAAAAGATTTACGTTTGAAAGATCTGCCGGTTCACATCGAGTGTTTTGATAATTCCAATATACAAGGTACGAATCCTGTTTCTGCTTGCGTGGTATTTCGAAATGCCAAACCGAGCAAAAAAGATTACCGTCATTTTAATGTGAAAACGGTAGTTGGTCCCGACGATTTTGCATCTATGGAAGAAGCGGTCGGAAGAAGGTATCGAAGGATGTTAGATGAAAATCAACCTTTGCCACAACTTATTATTATAGATGGAGGAAAAGGACAATTGAGCGCTGCACTAAAAGCGTTAGAGATTTTAGGTTTAAGAGGAAAAATTGCAATTATCGGCATTGCGAAACGATTGGAAGAAATCTATTTTCCAGGCGATAGCATTCCAATCTATTTAGATAAAAGATCAGAATCGTTGAAGGTCATTCAACACCTCAGAAATGAAGCGCATAGATTTGGAATTACGCACCACAGAAATCGCCGAAGCAAAGGTGCATTTGTTTCTGAATTAACGAGCATCGAAGGCGTAGGTCCGAAGACACATGAAGAGTTAATGAAAGCTTTCAAAACGGTGAGTAAAATCACACTCGCCAACCTCGAAAGTTTGGCGAGTGTGATTGGTCAAGCGAAAGGAAAAATCGTGTGGGAATATTTCCGCGGAAGCGAAAATCCCGAGTTGGAATAATGTGTATTTTTACTTCAATTTTTAACTCATAATTTTATGAAAAGCCCGTTTTATTTTTTGTTCCTCATTTTGATTTTTTTGACAGCTTGCAAACAAGAATCAAAAAAATCAACAGAGCATTTTCCAGTCTCAATAAACAAAAATGTAAATACGCCAACCGAGAGCGTTCCAAAAAATGAGAAAGAAAAATTAGCACCAAAAATTGACTCGAAAAAGCAGGAAAACAAATTTCCATTTCCTCCTCCTCCTTCTCAAAATTTTGATGAAATCACACCACCTATTTTGATAGAAAACACTGACGAAATTCGATCAAATGGAAATTACTATAGTCCTGAAAAAATTCAACAGGGAGATGTCTTTCAAGAAGAGCCACTTTTAAGAACAAATATTAGCGCAAATAAGCAAGATGAACCCTACACGATTGTAGACGAAAATGCAGAATTTCCTGGAGGCAAAATAAAATTTCTGCAGTACATTGAAAAGAATATGAAATTGATTTCAGAAATGGAAGTTGGGGGGAAGTGTTATTTGAGATTTGTGGTTGATTTAGATGGAGGTATTTCAAATGTGGTTATCCTGAGAGGCGTTGAATCTTGTCCTCAATGTGACAAAGAAGCGAAACGATTAATAGAAAACATGCCTAAATGGATTCCTGCAAAAATCAATGGCAAACAAGTTAAGTCCATTTCTAATGCTATAGTAAAGTTTGAATGAAAACCTTAGTTTTATAAGATCAAATAGACATTTCCTTTCATTCTCAAACATTAAATCCCTACCTTTGCACCGAATATTTCAAGCTGGAATAGATAAACTTTTGTTTTGTAGTCTATTTCTTGATTACCCTTTTATTTATTATGAAAAAAATTGACGATTACAGAAAGTTACTTGGTGTTAACAAAGCCGCAACTTTAAAAGAGCTTAAATCCGTTTACCGAGGATTGATGAAGGATTTCCATCCAGATAAAATTCAAGACAACGAAGAAGCGAAAACTGAAGCGGAAGAGAAAAGTAAAAACATCATTGAAGCGTATCATTTCATCGTCAGTGTTTGTCCAGAAACTTGGGCTGCTTACAAAGAAGCTTATGAAGCAACGATTTCTTCTTCTTTGATCGCAGACATTGCATATAAAGGCGTGACTTTGCGCATCGATTATGCAGACGGAAACAGTTACGAATATTTCGACGTTCCGAAAAATATTTTCACCAAATTTATCAATGCAGATTCTCAAAACCGTTTTGCAAGAAGACAAATTTGCAATAATTACGTGCACCGAAAAGTGACGACTAATTTGGTTCAAGCATAAGCTTTCTTTTCTTTTTTCTTACATTAAAATCTGCTCTCATTTAGCGCTTTTGATGTTATTAAATGTTGTTGATTTTCCTTCAACTGACTTTTGGCGTCTTAAATCTTTTTATCTTAGCGCTTTCATGGACGAAACTTTCGGAAAAGCATATAAACTTTGCAGTCAAAAAGCAATTGCTTCTATTTTTGAGCAAAAGAAAAGTGTGAAACAATTTCCATTTGTGCTGCATTATGCGCCAATGGAACTTCCGACAGATAAATCTTTTCAGGTGGTAATCTCAGCGCCCAAAAGAATTTTTCGAAAAGCACACGATAGAAATCGCATAAAAAGATTGATGAAGGAGGTTTTTAGAAAGAATAAATTAATTTTGGAAGAGAAGTTAACAACAAATCAACAACAAATGGCGTTGTTTCTAGTCTACACCAACAAAGAAGAAATGGAATACACTTTACTTTTGCGTAAGATGGAAAGTTTACTTCTTAAATTTACGAACGAAATATAATTACTTTAAATATGATCAATAAGTTTTCTCGCCTCATTCTGGTTTTTTCAATTTCCATTTTCTCCTTTCAATCTCATGCACAAACCAGCGGATTTGAAGTAATCAAAAGCATGGAGTTGATGGATTTAATCTATCAGCATTTGGATATGTATTACGTGGACGAACCAAAACCTGGCACGCTTTCAAAATTTGCGATTGATGCCATGTTGAAAGAATTGGATCCTTACACGGTGTATTACCACGAATCCAATATGGAAGATTATTTGCTGATGACCACTGGACAATACGGAGGAATTGGCGCTGTGATTCGGAAAATTGGTGATTACACTTACATCGCTGAGCCTTACGAAGGAAATCCGGCACAAAAATCTGGCTTGAAAGCAGGCGATAAAATTCTTTCCATCGACGGTCGCGACATGAAAGCCAAAAAAAGCGATGATGTTTCTTCCTCTTTGAAAGGACCAAAAGGTTCTACCATTCAAGTAAAAGTGTTGAGAAACAACAAAGACGAAGTTACCATTCCGATTACAAGAGACGAAATTAAAATTCCACACATTCCTTATACTGGAATGGTTTCAGAAACTGTTGGATACATCAACTTAAATACTTTCATGCAGCCCACAACTGCGACAGATGTAAAAGCAGCGGTGCTTGATTTGAAATCCAAAGGGATGAAAGAATTGGTGCTCGACTTAAGAGGAAATGGCGGTGGATTATTAATTGAGGCCGTAAAAATTGTCAATTTTTTTGTCAAAAAAGGACAAGTTGTTGTGACAACAAAGGGACGGGTGGAAGAAGAAAATCGCGTTTACAAAACACTAGATGAGCCTGTAGATTTGAATATCCCCTTGGTTGTTTTAGTGGATGAAGGCTCTGCATCTGCCAGTGAAATCGTTGCTGGAAGCTTGCAAGATCTAGACCGTGCAGTAATTATTGGAAACACTTCCTACGGAAAAGGTTTGGTGCAAAGAACCTACGATTTAAAATATGGTTCAAAAATTAAATTGACCATCGCCAAATATTATACGCCATCTGGAAGATGTGTGCAGCGTTTGGAATATTACGACAAAGAAAGCGGGCAAAAAGCGAAAGCAATTCCAGATTCTTTGATCAAAGTTTTCAAAACAGTGAACGGCAGAGAAGTGATTGATGCGCGCGGAATTGAACCAGAAGTTACCATCAAAGAAAAAGAATATAGCCGATTGACAGCAATGCTGGTTGGAAATAATTTAGTGTTCAACTACGCGACTGATTATTTTTACAATCATCTTACAATTGCTGAAGCAGGAAAATTTGCATTGAGCGATGCTGATTATGAAGCGTTCAAACAATTGGCAATCAAAGATACTTTTGATTATTCGACAGCCTCAGAAGAAATGTTGAAAAAAATGAAAGAAACGGCAGAAGAAGAAGGTTATTTTGAAGATGCTAAAGCGCAATATGACGAATTGATGCAAAAAGTCGTGCCTTCCAAAGAGCGCGATTTAGAAAAATTTAAAGAAGAAATCAAAAATATTATTGAAAATGAAATCATTTCAAGGTACTATTATCAAAAAGGTAGAACGATAGACTCCTTTAGAAACGATGATTATTTGAAGAAAGCGATAGAAGTTTTAAAAAATACGCAAGAATATAACACTATTTTAAAAAAATAAGCGTTTTGTTTTTTAGCGCACCAATGAACTATTTTTGGTGTCTTATTATTTTATTCTATTTCACTGATTCAATATGCTAAGTAAACATTTGGGTGCAAATACTTACCACAACTTACTTTTTATTGGTTATTTAGGCTTAGCAGTTGGACTTCCTTTAAATAAAGTGGTTTTATCCATTTCATCCATGTGGATTTTATTGATTCTACTTTTGGAAGGAAATTTCAAAATGTACTTTCAAAATTTGCGACAGAACAAAACCATTCTTTTTTTATTTGCACTTTTATTGATTCAATTAATTAGTTTTCTGTGGTCTTGGGATCTCAAGTTTGCTTTGGAAGATTTGAATTCAAAACTGCCGCTTTATTCTATTCCGGTAGTTTTTGTTGCACAACCTTTGAAAAATGACAAACACAAAAATTGGCTATTAGGTGTCTTTGTTTTGATTATGCTTATCACTTCTGTTTACAATTTTGGTAGTTATCAGCATTGGTGGGGAAATCGTGTATATGACGATATTCGAGGCATGTCTTTGCTTATTTCCCATATTCGATATTCATTGATGATCACGATGGCTGCAAGCATTTGTGTTGTTTGGTTTTTATATTCAAAAATCAGTTTCAAATGGCTCGCTGTTTTGCTCTTTTTTTGGTTTGGATTTTACACGTATTACGCACAAATATTGAGCGGGGTAATGACCTTTGTAGGAATTTTAATTGCCCTTTTAATTGTGGAAGTTTTTAGAAGAAATAACAAGATTTTTACTGCCATTACCATTTCATTCGGCGCGCTTGTAACGGTCTCTTTTTGTATTGGTTTATACCTGTTTTTTCAACCTCAAAAATTGAAAATTTCCTTAGATAAATTACCTTGGGTTACTGAAGATGGAAACCGTTATTTTTATCATTGGAATAATCTCGCGCTTGAAAATGGATACCCGCTGTACTATTTTTTATGTCAAGAAGAAATGCGAGAAAACTGGAACCAGCGATCAAGTTTACCTTATGATTCATTAGACCGAAAAGGACAGCATTTAGAGGCGACAATCATTTTTTACTTAACCTCGAAAGGCGTTTATAAAGATGGCGCGGCCATTCGTAAGTTGACCAGTGAAGATATACGCAACATTGAAAATGGAATTCCTTCTGTTTTGGCAACCAATGGCGGCTTCATGGGTCGTCTTTCTGGACTAAAGAATGAATTGTTAAACAACAATGATCCAAACGGACAAAGTGTTTCTCAAAGATTCATTTATTGGAAAACAGGATTGAAAATAATTCAAAAAAACTGGCTGATTGGCGTTGGTTCTGGCGATATTCATTTGGCTTTTCAAATGCAGTACAACCGAGACAAATCTCCACTTACAAAAGAAAACAGGAATCGAACGCACAATCAATATTTGAGTTATTTTATCACGTTTGGCGTTTTTGGATTGTTCATTTTCATCGGTATTTTGTACCAATTTTGGAAATTCGCCAAATCACAAAAAGATGTATTGGCGCTCTTATTCCTCACTATCGCCTGTCTTTCCTTTTTGGTGGAGGACACGCTAGAAACCCAAATGGGCGTTACATTTTTTGCTTTCTTTTTTGGGCTGTTTTTATCAAATTCCAAAAAAGAAATTATTTAGTTTAGGGAGCCCTTTAGATTTTTTAAGTTAAATAGGTTTACCTTGAAACGACTACCTAATTAGGGAAACATGACCGTTTAATTTAATGTCTTTGTCATTATCAATTAAACCAAACTGTAGTTCCCAAACGAAAGTTCCCTGTTGCACAATTTCACCATTATATGTTCCATCCCAACCATATTGAACATCATAAGATTCGAAAATTAATTCGCCCCAACGGTTAAATATTTTGAGGGTGTAATCGTTCACATCAATCCCTGCTGTCATAATTGGCTTAAAAATATTATTATGCTCATCTCCGTCAGGCGTAAACGTATTTGGAATATAGTAAATTACATCCTCTTTTACTTCAACCAATTGAATGGTTGTGTCTGTGCATCCAAAATCTGTGGAAACCACCAATTGTATCGAATAATTTCCGGCGATTTCACTTGGGAATGTGTAACTTGGGTTTTCTACGTCTGAAATTCCGCCATCGCTAAAAGTCCAAAAATTAAAGTCGTTATTGATTGATGTATTAACAATCTGAATCGTTGGATCGAAAGAATAAAGGGCTGTTGGGCTATAAATAAAATCCGCCACAGGCAAATCATAGGCGCAAATCATATCATTTATTGACAAAGTACTTGAACAAAAACCATTTGCTGTTACAGTTAAAGAAACATCATAACATTGAGCAGCTTCATATACGTTTGTTACTGTTGTTGAACTGTTTGATGTTACTCCATCGCCTAAATCCCACAAATAAGTCAGCACGCCCTGAGGATTACTTTGATTTGTAAAGTTGATTTGCAATGGTTGACAACCTTCCACTAAATCTGAATTAAAAAGCACAATAGGAACCTCTGTGATGGCAACGTTTATAGACAAGGCATCTTGAACACAACCCAAAGGTGGCGGAAGTATATATTGAAAAATATAAATTCCTTGACTTAAATTAGTTAAATCAAGCAAATTTGTCTGATTATTAAACGCAGTAGCGGGAATCGTTGGCGGAATAAGCCAATTTCCAGCGATTGGTTCCGCTGTATTATTTATGTATCCTGTAAAATCAACATTTGTTCCGGCAGTATTGCAAAAACTAAAAGACTGATCAATGGCTGCCTCTGGTTGCTGATTAATTGTAATTGATATGACAGCTGTGTCATTGGGACAAAAAGCACTATTTACAACATAATCAAAATCAAAATTCCCAGTTTGACCTGTAAAATTCAATAGACCATTTGCATTTAAAGTTCCGCCAAAAGAAGGTGATAATGATGACCATGTTCCGCCAAGCGCTGCGTTAGCTTGCAATAAAGTGAAAAGATTTAATTGAGTTTGGGTAGAACAAATAACAGTATTGTTATCATTTCCTGCCAATTGAAGATTTTGAAATGTTACAGAAACATTATCAGTCGCAGAACAGTTTTGTAAATTGGTAACCGTTACAGAATAAGTTCCTGTTGTCGTCACATCAATACTTTGGCTTGTTTCGTTTGTACTCCATAAAAAATTTAATCCTGTGTTTTGAGCGTTTAATGTAGCTGTTGCTCCTGAGCATAAAAACTGATCATTTCCTAAGTTTACAATAGGAGAAGGACTATATTGAACAACTACAACATCTTGAGATTCACAAACTGGACTAAACGTAATATCATCAATTGAAAAATCATTCTGACTTATTGTTGAAAGAAGATTCACGACGCAAATTTGAGCACTTACAGCTGTACCAGAAATCCAATTTTCTGTAAATTGTGTCCAATCACATTGATTACCGCTGGGGGAAAAATTAGATCCTAATGGGCTACCATTAATGTAAAATTGTAATTGAGCAGGATTCGGGTCATTATAAACTGCGCTTACCCATGCTCCAAACTGATAAGTAGTATTGGGTTGAACAAGCACCGTTTGACACCAAATGTTTTGATTCGCAAAATCAGAACCATTCACCACCAGCTGGTTAACACCTGGCGCAACTGTATGATCATTGCAAAAAACAAAATTATTATGCACCAAACTGGGCGAAGAACTTATTGCATATTGACCTTCATTTGACAATAATCCATATGTTCCTCCTGTTCCTGGACTATAATCAGTTGAAAAACCAGTATTTCCTTGCTCAAAATCCCCGTTAACGATTAGATTAGCTCCCAGTGTATTTACGGTCACTGAATATGTGCCGGGTGAATTCACATTTAACGTTGTTCCGGTAGAGCCATTATTCCATAAATAAGAATCGTATCCTATACCCGCATCAAGTAAAAGTGTTTGGCCTTGACAAAGCGTTGTATCATTGCCGATTTCTACATTTGGTACATTTCCAATATTAAGCACAAAATTAGCCACATCTGAAACACAACCGAGAATAACAGGAGCAGTATATTGAAAAGTATAGTTTCCAGCGACAACACCCGTTGAATTCCAAATCCCTGTTGTTAAATTCAACAATCCCGACGGTGGATTTGTTGTTTCTGACCAGGTGCCTCCAGTAGTTGCTCCAACAGATAAAAAAGTATTTAAATCGATTGAACTTCCTGATCCGCAAAATCCTGCGCCATTATCTGCGCCTGCATTTCCTGGAGCGCTGATATTAATAACAAGCGGCTCCTCATCTGAACAACCAGCAGAACCGGCATACATATATAACGTTTGGGACGTGCTGATTGATGTTCCCACGGGAACAATTAAACCGCCACCATTTGGTGCTGTGTGATAATTTACATTACTTGACAAATTCGTCCCCGATATTGCCGGTAGCACATAAAAATTACATGCGTTTATTGGCCCTAAAGAATTGATTACTGGGGTAGAAATTAATTGAACATTTACATTTGCTAGAGAATCTGGGCAATTACCCGCACCTGCAATAGTGTATTGGTAAACGCCATTCGTATTTGTGTTTGGTGTAAACGTTCCTAGATAACCATTATTCAATGCCGATGGTCCCGTCCAAACTCCATTTTGGGTTAAAATAGGAGTGTTTATTGATGGATATAAGTCAATGTTTCCGGCACCTGTGCATTGTGTAATATTATAATTTGCTGGATTAGGATTACAAATTGAAAGCGTCAAATCATCCACCGCACCGTCATTTCCTGGGCCCCCTGCTGTGTTGGTGATAATTTGAAATCTGATTGATGAAGTCGTTGCTACAAATGCAGGTAAATTAACATTTGCCCACGTTGAGTTTGTAATTATATTTTGAGTAGAAAGAACTTGATTGGTTGATGATACTACCTGAAAAGTAAAATTGTTGCTTGATGACCATGCATCTCTTGTCCACATTGAAAATTGATACGTTGCACCAACACACAAATCATCAAACGGCTGATCATAAATCATCCCAATATATCCATCTGCAATATTCAGATACAATCCACGAGATCCAGTATGAATGCAGCCAGGAAATGTTTGGGGTGTGTTTTGATAGGTGGCACCTGGAACTATGTATGGAATTACTGTTGTGTATTCATAAGAATCGAAAAAATAATTTGACCAAGTGCATTGTGCTAAAATTCTATTGTTTGAAAGAAAAAAGGTAAGAACAATAATGAAAATAGCCTTCATAAAATTATTTTGTCTCATTTAAATACTGTTTTTACTTATTACAGACGCTTAAAATACAAAATGGTTTAGTTTTTATTAAAAAACTAAGTATTTAGTTTAATTGTTGAGCGGTGATTTTTATCAATCATCTATTTAATTTTGGAACATTAGTGTTGGAAATAAAACTAAAGCAAACATTTTTAAATTTGTTTTGTTTAATAAAAAAAAAATTATGAAAACAACATTTTTGATATTTGTATTTCTATACTACTCTATTTCATGGGGTCAACAATTGGAGTTCTTATATACGAATCAGCAACTGAATGTTTATAACAGTTTATCCAACGACACTCCCCTTTTCACACAAAACTTTGATGATCAGGTATCCGCTGCAATTCCAATTACACCCTTTACTATCGGAGGACAAGCATACAATAGCCTTTTTGTCAGCGCCAATGGATTTCTAACTTTGGGTCAGGCTCCCAGTATTGCTAATTATAACCCCATTTCTCAGCCCCCGGGAACACCTGTAATAGCTCCATTTGCATGCAACCTGGAGAGTGCCAATAACAATGCAAGAATAAGTTATCAAATTGTAACTAGTTTTAATAATGTGCCAACAAGTATCATCATTCAATGGGAGAATGTGAGGAGAGTTGGTATGCAAGGCGAGTCTTTTTCGTTTCAAGCTAAACTCAACTTTACCTCATATATCTTGCCTGGAATTGAGTTTGTATACGGTGATTATTCTTCTTCGAATAGCACTCAAACTCCAATTGAAGTGGGTATTCGTATTGGAAATGGCAATGCATCTACCAATTTTCAAAATATCCAAGTCAATAATGGCGATACCTGGGTGCCGCAACAATTTGGTACGAATGTTAATTCAGCGTGTTTATTTCCATCTGCAACCGGTTCCGCAGGTCTACCGCCTTCAGGGATGACACATCAATGGTATCTTCTATACAACAATAATCAACCTACGGTGAACACTTCTCCCATTTGTGATCAAAACGGGAACGTCGTTATTTATTCCAACTATGATGGAGGCACGCTTAATATCAACTGCGACCAAAACATTCCCAATCTAAAAATTGGAATTTGTACGTATGAACCAGTAATTGTAAATATCAACGGTCCGTTTGTAGGAAACATCACAGAAGTCTTATACGCAGGTTTTAATTCCAATCAAAACAATAATAACTGTGGATTGGGAAATTTTACAACCAGTATTTCAGGTGTGAATCCTGCATTGGTTCAAATACTAACTGCACCGCCATTAGAATACGCTCCAACTCATCAAAATGGACAAGCCTTTACAAGCAGTTTAATGGCTGGTGTCAGCGGCCAATGCGATACGATTTATTATGCTGGCGGAGGAAATACACCCGATGAAGTGGTAGCATATTTCTTAAATGCTTTCAATGGTAATCTGCGTTTTCATCACACACAATACAATTGTTGGCTTACAGAAATCTACGATTTATCTGATGGAGGAACCTGTTGCACCAATCCTTTTGTAACCATTCCCGATTGGCAGATTTCAATTTCCAATGACACTTCTATTTGTTGTGGTGAAAATGTTATTCCTACCTTACTTACAAATACCGGCGGCATAGCTCCTTTCACCTATGAATGGTCGTTCAATGGCAATGTAGTGAGCACTATTGAACAATTTACCTTTTCTCCAGCACAAAGCGGAACAGCATGTTTAATTGTGACAGACGCCAATGGTGATACACTTTCAGACTGCCTGAATATCATTGTTTCTCCACAGGTCAATCCTCAATTTTCTCTTCTTGATACTGTTCTTTGTTGGCCGGAAACTTTTTCGATTATCAATGAAACCAATCAGAATACGTTTACCTCGCAAATGTGGCTTGTGAATGATGTTGTATACTCCAACCAACAAATATTTGTTTTTAACCCAAGCCAGCCCGGTTCGTATTCCATAGGACTTCAAATAACCAATTCACTTGGGTGTGTCTACGATACACTTCTTTCAAATGCCCTTCTTTCTTTACCTTCTCCGGAAGCAGATTTTTCTGCAACACCTACTATTGTTGAAGTAGACAATCCTCTGGTATCTTTTACAGATCAGTCATCGGGTGAAATCAGTTCATGGAATTGGACTTTTTATGTCCCCCCTTCAGAAGAAAACAGTAATCAACAAAATCCCCAATTTTCATTTCCAAATGATGTTGGAGGTGCTTATGCAGTTGAGTTGATTGTGAGTAATTCTAATGGTTGTGCAGATACAATAGTTGGAACAATTACGGTTATCGAAAATTACACCTTGTTTGTACCCAATTCATTTAGTCCAGATGGCAATGAGTACAATAACTTGTTTAAGGTGTCTGGATATGGAATTGACCCTTCCACCTTTCTTTTAGAAATTTACAACCGTTGGGGTGAATTAATTTTTGTTTCAAAAAATCCAGAAATAGGATGGGATGGAAGTTATGGCAAAACAGGAGAAATGTCACCAAATGGAACCTACACTTACAAGCTAAATTACAAACTTAAAAATCAGGAACAGTCCAAAGTTATTTCTGGTCATGTAAACTTAATGCGATGAATCTTCGTGTTACATTCATTTTGTTACTTTTAGTTGGGGTATCCTTTTCCCAAAAGGAGGCCAATGTATGGCATTTTGGGATTGGCCATAGTTTAGATTTCAATAGTGGGTCTCCAATACAAACCTCAGGTAGTCAAATGTATACTTTCGAAGGTTGCACCTCCTATTGTGATGAAAATGGCAATTTGCTATTCTATTCCAACGGCGGTGGCAGAATTCCAGCGAGTGGACAAGACGGAGGTAAAATCTGGAACAAGAACAACCAGGTAATGTATGACATGCAAGGAACTGAAGGCGGGGGCTGGAGTGCAGCGCAGTCATCCGTTGTTGTACCTGCTCCCGGAGAACCAAATGTGTACTTTCTTTTTACAATGGAGGAAATCGAATTTGATCTAGACGGGGTTGTTCCTTCTGAACCAAACGGCAGAGGGTTGCGGTATTTTAAAATCGACATGGCTCTAAATGGAGGTTTGGGAGATGTTGTTGAAGCAGATGTTCAAGTATATGATTACTCGTATGAAGGAATATGTGCGATTCGCCATTCAAATGGAACAGATTACTGGATTTTAATCAACCAGGGCACTAGTGGTGTCGGTGTTTACAGCGTTACGCAAAGTGGAATTGAACTAGCAGGTGTTTATCCTTATCCGGCATTCTATAGTGGATACAGCATTATCAAATCTAGCCCAAATCCAGTGGGAATAGGGGCGCCTTGTTGCAACAAAGTGATGACATCCGCGGGACTTTATGACTTCAATTTGTCGACAGGTGTACTCACCTTTGAAAGTGATTTGGGAAATGCGTTGCCCTACTATTTTGAGTTTTCTCCGAATGGGTCTTACTTGTATGCCTCCATATTCGATCAAGTTTCCTCGGTTAATCAATTAGTTCAATACAATATTTTTGCCCCTTTTCAAACAGGACAAACCGTGGAATCAACCGCACAAATTATTGAACCAAACTTCAATGGTTTGTATTTGCAATTAGCTTCGGATGGAAAAATCTATTTCACGGAACAAAGTTTCGGTTTTACTACGATTTTGGGAACGATTAATTGCCCAAATACTTCAATACCAACTGTCAGTTCTGGTGTTTTATCCTTTCCGAATGACCCCAATACTTCGATTGGTTTTTTCTCTCTACCCAATTTTCCTTCATGGATTTTTTACAACAATTATGAAGCACAAATTCAGTTTGGACCCGACACCGTTTATCTATGTCCAGGTGATATACTGCTTTTAAATGCAGGGGAAGGAACATCTTGGTCGTGGGGTGGAGATGCATCTACCAATACGAGTCAATTTTTTACGGTAACAAGTCCTGGAATTTTTAGTGCTACAGTTACGAGCACATGTGGTTTAGGAAGTGATCAAGTTGTAGTATTGCCTTGTGCAAATGAAGAACCAGCGGATAGTAACACAGTAGAATTTACCTTCCCCAATGTGATCACACCAAATTCAGACGGAATTAATGATCTTTTTACAATTGAAAATTTACCAGAAAACACCGAAGTAATTGTTCTAAATCGTTGGGGAAATGTTGTTTTCTCATCAACAAATTATCAAAACAATTGGGGTGGTAAAGACAATTCGGATGGAGCCCTTGTTGATGGGGTTTACACCTATAAATTCATAACAAAAACAGGTGTAATTAATCACGGGTTTGTGCATTTAATTAGATAAATTATAGAATATGAAGTTTCTATTTTGTTTTAGCTTTTTAATCATAAACTGCGCTGTTAATAGCCAGCTACAAAACAATAATTGGATTTTCGGCTATGGAGCCCGCGTAAATTTTTCCGGCCCAATCCCAATAGGATCAAGCAATGCAGCCATCAACTCAAATGAATCAACGGCAAGTGTGTCGGATCCTACCACGGGGCAGTTGCTTTTCTATACCGATGGCAGAAAGGTCTGGAATGCAAACAATCAGGTTATGCCAAATGGAGCCAATCTGTTGGGTGGATTTTATAACTCATGCACTCAAGGGGCGTTGATCGTACCTTTTCCTGAGGATAGCCAACGATACTATTTATTTACACTCGATGAATTGGAAATAGATCCGAACAATCCTGTTCCTGATGATGGCTTGAGGTATAGTGTGGTGGACATGACATTGAATGGAGGTCTTGGAGATGTGCAAGTTGCAACAATAAATACGCAACTAGCAACTGATTTGACCGAAAAATTAATTGTTATTAGAAGTACTGAAATACAAGGTTTTTGGGTGATTGCTCATAAAAAGAATGCAAATGAATTTTTAGCTTGGAAAATTGATGCCTGTGGTGTCTCTACACAACCCGTTATTAGTACAGTAGGTTCAATTTTTGCGATTTCTCCCTTCTTTGGTGCTTATGAAGCTTGGGCAGGAGCAATGGATGCGTCTCCTGATGGAAATCGGATTGGTATGCCTGTAGATTGGAGTGACCGCATTGAATTTTTCGATTTCAACAAGACAACGGGAGTTGTTAGCAACCTACTAACCGTTAATGTTACGGATGATTCACCACCAGAATTTCTCAGAAAGTATGGCGCTTGTTTTTCTCCCGATGGATCAAAATTTTACTACACAAATATCAATTCGGTTTATCAATTAAATTTAAGCACCTATACTTCAGCTGCCATAGCATCTTCAAATACCTTTATTTATTCTCCAAATCTTGAACCCAACGGTTATCCTTGTTTACAAATAGAACAAGCTCCAAACAATAAATTGTACGTGGCAATAGGTAACGCTGAAAGGCTGGATGAGATCTCAAATCCTAATTCATTGGGGCTAGGCTGCGATTATGTAACCAATGCTGTCAGTTTTAGTCCTGCAACATGTCAACTCGGTCTGCCGGCTCAAGTCCCGCTTGGGGGATTTGCAGCTAGTTCCACCATTGCATTTCTTCCTGATTCGTGTTTGCAGAGTTCTATTTCATTTTCAATTGCAACAGCATCACCCATCAATCAAGTAAATTGGAATTTTGGTGACCCAACTTCAGGAGCAAATAATAGTTCATCGTCTTTAAATCCAAGCCATCAATTTTCCGCAATAGGAACCTATCAAATTAGTGCTATTGTTGAATTTGATTGCTATACAGACACTATCACGCAAAATATCACTTTGTTTAATTGCACAGACTCCGTAACACCTATTCTTTCACTTGAATTCCCTAATGTCATATCACCCAATAATGATGGTATCAACGATCTTTTGGAGGTTAAAAATTTACCCGAAAACACGGAGGTAATCATTCTAAACCGCTGGGGAAATGTCGTGTTCTACACAACAAATTACCAAAACAATTGGGATGGAAAAGACGATTCGGGACGAGTGTTTGTTGAGGGGGTTTATACCTACAAATTCACCACAAAAACAGATATAATTGGTCATGGGTTTCTGCATTTGGTGAGGTAAAAACCGCCGGAGTTGGTTTAAACAACGAAGAAGCATGATTTAAAGTAAACCAGTCAATTTTTTTATCGATTTTTCATAAAGTGACGCATCCTTAAAATCTAAGAATAAGATAATACTTAATGGTATATTGATCCCAATTAAATAATACAAAAACCAGGCCTCTCCAATTCCGAAATAGCATACAAAAGAGCAGGTGTATGAAATTATTGCAAGGTGAACTTTTTGCTTAAAGTGTTTAGTAAAATGACTTTTACAAACTTCTAATTCATTTATCAATTCTCTCTTTTCAAAAATATTTAATGTCTCAAAATATGTTTCTAAATTCATATCTGCAGGAATGGCGTTTAAAATATCAGCTTTCGTTTTCATAAGTCAAAAAATTAAAATTTAATGCTAAATCTATTTGTGGAGAATCTGCTAAAAGGAAGAACTACAACATCTCATTTACCAAACCTAATTATTTGAACTTGATAAAAAAAATGATTGAGATAGTTAAGCGCAAGAGTGCCGAAGAACAGGAAGGTGTTTTCACCATCGATTTAAAGAAATTTTAATTTGTTTTCTTTGGCCCATTTTCGGATAATGTAATCCTCTTCTTTTGAACAAGTGCGGTTCCTTTTACCCTTTTTTTGGCGTATGGTATTCGCATTTACCTCAATGGTGATTAATGGTGTATTCTTTTCATTTTCTTGCTCCAAACACAAAGAAAAAATATATGAACCTCTATCAATGCAGTTATTTGTATATGTTCCAACGCAATGTGATAAAGTACGTCCTTCTTCTATTAAATCTTTATTTGTGAGTAACTGCACTATCTTATATTTTTTATCTTGAAATTTGGTTTTATAAGTATTGATCTCCGATTTAGGCAAGTTAAATGTTCTACTATAATTTCCTACTCGCATTAATCTCAATTCTCGGTGCCAGATTAATGCTTCTGCCCAAAGGTTGGATACTTTTTTTGTATTAAAGTCAATTTTCCTGCCATTTCTAATTACCTGATCATCTATATAATCAATAATTTGATTCATGTCCTCTACTCTAAGTCCTTTATGATAAAGTTTACATAAAGTACTAATCCAGAAATCAATATTATCAGCTCCTCTCAGATTTCGTAAAACTTCCTTGGTATAAATTTCATTTCTTACTTCAAAATATATGGTACAATAAATTAAACTTTGTGTCAAGGAGTAATTTTCCTTCGTGATTCCGTAAAGACCCTTTGGAGATTTAAAATTCAGTTCATTAGCATCGTTTTTCCATTCTTGAGGAATGGTATTGAAAAAATGTGTTGTTTTTTTAGTTAAGGTACAAGGCAGGTTTTTAGAATACACTAAATTTCTTCCTTGCAGCATATCATGTAACCATTCTTTTTCTTGGGTATTTAAATATCCATTCATAAAATGAAAAATGAAAAAATAAGAAATACCAAAGTCAGCAAACAAATTATAAACCAGCTTAAAACAATGGTTCTCCTCGTTAGCCCGATCTCTATAGCCGTGTTCAATTGCTGTTTTTGACAAATCAGGTAATCGATTAAAAAGTTGATTATTTAACTTTTTAATTTCATATAATCGCATGTAATCTTTAAATGTGAAACTTTTAACAACTTCAATTTTATTTTTTTTAAATATGATCTGCAGGAAATTCAAAAAATCATTCTCTGCTAATTCAGGCTCTAAAAGTTTTGCCAAGAAGTCATTGCAAAATGAATAATAAATTTCGCGTTTTGCCTTTTGTTTTTTAAAGATGGAAAAAGCAAACCAAATTGGTTTAAAATAAGCATCAACTATTTGCGGCTTGAAAACATCTGGCACAAACAATTTAGGCATAAAAGTATAATTTCTCCAGATCATGAAAATAAAGTCATCGAGTCTCTCAAAATTGCCATCATCGTATACTTTTAAGATAATTTTAGTGGTGAGCCAAATTTTATATTTTACATGTTCGACATTAAGATTCGATTGTAATTCAATAAGATGAATGATTTTATCCGTTAGCTCCTTACTTTCTAGTAGGGTACTATCATTTATTTCATTAAAAAGAAATCTTAAAACTTCAAAAATGGACTTATTTATTGTCCATTTTTTATAAATCATAAGAACAGTCAAATTACTTAAAAGTGGAATTTCCGTTGATTGATATAAATCATTGAGGTCTTTTAAGAAAATAGGAGATGGTTTCCCAAAGTCTATTTTTATGGCAGCGATGAGTCCATTTCTTTGTCTGTCAACTCTATCTTCAGTATTGTTTAATTGTCTAGTAATTTTTACTGTATTAAACTGTGTCTCTTCATTGAGCTGAATAAAAATTTGCTTATATTCCATAATGATCAAACTTTTGTGAATGTATTTTACCTTAAATCATTTTAAAAACTTCCAGCATTTCAATCATCTAGAAGAACCACCAGATAATATGTCTCATTATAAAAATATTCCTTGCAGTAAAAGTGAACTGTTTTTTCAAAATAATTATCCAAATGATTTTCCTTAAGCATCTTGACTAGGCTTTGTGCTAAATCATTCAAATTATAATTAACCACTGATTCATCCATCTCCCAAATTTGATGATAACGTACCTGCTGGCAATCGCTTTTGATAGCAGTAATTCCTAGGTGATTTAAAAAATTCTGATCACTTGCCTCAACCAAGGAACTATCTTCTGTAATATTGCTTTTAAATTCCTTTTCAAGTTGCATCATCATTAAATTACTCAAAGGAATAAGTGGATTTTTTTGAACTTCAGCTGGCGTTGGAATTCTTCGCAGTTTCCAATTTGCAATTTCTTCTGCCGAAAAATGTCTAGGAGTATAAACAATATAATGGCTGCCATCTTCTAAAATTTTCTCTTCAGAAAATTGTGCTTGAGTTGTGCTGTAAATCAATACAAATGCGAACAAAATGTTACTTTTCATGGTTTTAAATTTTAATAGATTATACATAATTTTTAGTGATTTTAATTCTATTTTTTGTTTGGAGAGATTCAACTTACTTTCGCAAGTTGAATCTCAATGTGATCAAAAAGTTCATTTTTTAATTCTTTGAGAAGAGTTTGAAAACGATTGTTATCTCGAGGTCTTGAAAAGGCAGAGCGAATATTTTCGTCAGACTTTAAAACTCCTATGGTTTTATAAGAGTTTTTATAATGACCAGTGATAATCAAAATTCCTGGCTGTGCTGGAATCGAATTTACTATATTTTGATACGTGATTCGTGTGGCAACTAAATCTTCAATCAAAGAAAAAGTTTTCCCAGATTTGTTTTTGTTTGAAACTCCAATTACAACACGTTTGTTTGAAATTTTAAATAATTTCTCACTTCCTTTAATAGGCTTAACACTTTCTCTTTTTTCCATTTTTTATCGTTTTAGTTAGTTACTATAAGTAAGAGTCAAAAAAAATCATTTTGTGACGCTTTCTCTTTTTTATTTTAATTCTTCGAAATTTTTTGGACATAAATTTCCTCATATCCTTTTTTAAAGAATTTAAAATCTGAATGAATAAAAAATATTTTTTTTAGAATTTTAAGATTGAACAATCATATAATCAAACCTAATTAAATGAAGCGGATAAAAAAAATGATTTTCGAAAATAAAGCTAATTCTCTAAGTATTTAAGCCGAAAAAAACAGTGTTTTAGTCTTTAATATTTCTTTACTGATTAACGAATTAAATCTAACAGTTTAATTCAAATTATTTTATTTCTCCAATATTTTATTGACTCTGCCATTTCGTTATTGAACTTTCACCAAAGGAAATGGAACATCTTTGACACAAGAAAACCTTGAAGTTTCAATTTTTATAATTTTATCTGTTTTTCTTATGTCCGATTTTATATCTTTCATGTAATTTTTAATGTAATTGTCATCAATGTTATTGATTATGGTTATTCCTTCGAGTCCTGTTGATTTCTCAATTGAAGTAATGTATACATTTTTTTTAATATCAATGAATTCTTGACCTACTTTAAATAATTCTAGAGCTTTACAAGGAATTGGAGTTACGGTAAAAACAAACTCCTTTTCATTACTATTGTATTTTTTTGAATCATCTTTCATGTTAGGATCGATGTACCATTCAGCTTGAAAACTATGGGTATCAATGCGCCAAAAATCATATTTTAGCAAAATATTTGGTCTATATCTTCCATTTTCCGCTTCCAAACAAAATGGATACATAAATATTACGTTAAATGATTGATTGTTGGCAAAAATGCAATTGTGTTTACCTACATCTAGTTTTAATCCAAACTCTAATATAGCTTTTCTTTTCTTAGGTTTAGAAACGTGCCAAACATATCTTTCTGGCACAATTCTTTCAATTCCTGATACTTCTTTCAAATGATCGTTATGCATAACTAACGGAAACAAATGATCCTTTACGTCAAGGGATCGCATTGCTTTTGTTTTGATTGCATCATGCGTCTTTCTGTATTCGGATATTTCTTTCTTAATGTCTAAATTCTTTTTGCCTCTTAAAGCAATATTTTCGCTCCAGCCTGAGGCTTTATTTTTACCAGATAATATTACATACATCCTTTTATAGATAAATTCTTGACCTACTTCAAATAGTTCAATAGCTTCGCATGGAATCGGAGTTTCGGTAGCAACAAAATATTTTTCATCACCCATGTATTCTATTGGACCATCTTTCATATTGGGATCAATGTACCAATCTGCTTTGAACCTAGCAGTATCAATTCGCCAAAAATCATATTTCATCAAATTATCTGGTCTATATCTTCCATTTTCCTCTTCCAAACAAAATGGATACATAAATATGACGTTAAAAGATTGATTATTGGCAAAAATACATTTGTGGTCTCCAAATTCTAGCGTTAAACCAAACTTTAGTATTGATGCTCTTTTTTCAGGGGAAGAAACGTGCCAAACGTATCTTTCTGGTACAATTCTTTCAATACCTGGTACATCTTCTAAATGCTCGTAATTCATAGTTAATTGTTTTAAATTATTAAAAAATTAAAATTTAAATGCTTCGCGAATCATGACCAAGCGTTCGCACTTTTCATATTCTTCTTTTTCTACAAAATAACGAATGAGTTCATCCATAAAAAATTTATCCTTATAAATTGGATGTAGTCCTTCGGATGATAATACTTGCGCTACAATATGAATATACATCATATTTGCTCCCTGATCAAAAATGGATTGTATAATTTGGTGTGACATAATTCAAGGTATTATAAAATTTGTACTATCTAATTTTGTTTTCCATACAAAAAAGGCAATCGCTTTTTCACCGATAAGATTTTTAATCTGAACTTTAGCTAGCGCTGATTCTCCAATAAGTGCAATTTCTTCCAATTTGTAATAATCTTCTTGTGAAGTATCGATTCCTTTTAAAACATCCTTAATTTCTTGAGGGAAATTATAAGCTGTTGAATAACTAATTTTCAAAGTAGGCTCACCAGTATAAAAACACACATCGTAAGCCAAATTTGCGATGAATGGTTTTATCGTCCTGAATGAAATTGAAAGTTCCAAGCTTTTGTTTCTCCCCAACATTCTCGCGCCAATCCTCTCCTTTTCGTTGGCATAACTTGCCCATTCAGAAAACCACTTATTCAAGTTGGTTTGTAAGTGCTCCATTTTTTCTATTCTGTCCATAGCAATGATTTTATCGTAAATTAAAATTTGATTGGGGAGGGAAAGAGAATCTATTAAATTCCCTTTCCCAAAAAAACTACTTTATTTCCTTCAAATATTCATCTCTCAAATCCATCAAAATTCGACCCATCATATTATTCCCATCAGCCTCATTCTCACTCAATTTTTTCACACCCCAAAACTTGTGTCTCTCCCCATTTCTATTACCTATATTTTCATATATAGGAGACATTCCAGTTTGAATCAACGCCTTTTTTAACTGAGGGTGTTGATCAAATTTCACCTTCACACACTTTCTCATATTTTCAACATCCAACTCTGACATTGGAACAACCACCATTTGATCTTTGTATTTTTTTGACTTCATTTTTGCACCCATAGGACTTTTTTCAACTCGAATAATTTCCTTAATACTATCAATATCATAGCGCATACTTTGAAACAAAGCTTCACTTGTGAGCCAAACTTTTCCATCAAACTTTATGGGATAAGGAGCCATATTTCCCATCCAACCATAATCTTCAGCAACTTTTTTAAACCAAATACTTTTCATTTTCTAAATTTTAAGGGGTTATATAAGTATAAGCCAACCACCTAAAAGTTTGTGACAAAAAAAATCCTTAATTTCTCAAGGATTTGATTAAACAAATTATATGTTATTGATTAATACTTGTTTATGCGCTAATTAAAAAATAATTTAATTTAAATAATTGGTTTTGGTTGCGGTTGTGGCGCAGCAGCAAGTAAAATTTCTCTAACTTTCATTAATATTTCCCCCATCATGTTTTTCATGTTTTGTCCTTTGATTGGCAGCGTCGGGTTTTTAGGATCACGATGTGTTCCCCAAAATAAGTCATTTGGTCTGTTTCGACCTGTTGCATCTTCATAAATATGGTGATTTCCCGTAGCCATTAGCAAACGTGCTATTTTTGGATGTTGTTGGAATTTCAATAAAACGCATGCCTCCATATTTGCAATATCTTGCGGCGACATTGGTGCAATAATATGATGTGCACGATGACTTTTAGCTTTCATTTTAGCTGACATCGGGCTTTTTTCACCACGAATGATGTCTTTAATAACGGGGTCGTTAAAGCGCATTGATTGAAATAATGCTTCGCTTGTTAACCAAACTTGACCACCATAGGTAATAGGATAAGGAGCCATATTTCCCATCCAACCGTTAGGTTCGTTAACACCTTTAAACCAGATACTCATAATTTACAATAATTTATAATAATTTATACTATTTACCAAATTTTCTTTTTAAAGCTTCTAACTTTTCTTCCATTGATAAATTATCTTCCAATTCATCTAACTCATATTTGTCTTCTTCTGGTTGATTTTTAAGCACTTTTTCAGTAAGTTCATTGTCAATTATATTTTTCCAATAATCTAAATTTTCCCAAATAATTTTTGCATTTGGATGAATTTCTTGTGGAAAAATGTCACTTAACCAAATAAACCAAACTAATTTATAAACTTCATTTACTTCCTCTAATTCGTTACAGTAATATGCAATATTCAATATTTCAAAAAACTCTACATCCCACTCATATTGCCATTCATACCAACCTTCTTCATGCCACTCATCTGGATATACGTCCATGCCTACATAAGGCTCAACTTCCCATATCCCAACTTCATGCAAAAACTTATAGACCTTTTTTCTATAATTATCTTGGTTTTTTGGTTCAACGCCAGTTTCTTTGTAGTACTTCAAGCAAGTAAAATCATTTTTTATATTATTTATTTCTTTTAAAATATCAATTATAATGTTTTCTGAAATTTGACCAAAAAAAAGATTTTCATCAAATTCTAAACACGAAACAACATTATAAAAAACAGAGCCTATTATTGAAGGATCGTAATATTTAATGGCAGGTATGAAACAATCAATAAATGTCTCTTCAATAAGGTCATAATTTGGGATATTTTCAAAATGCGGTCTCAGGATGCTTTTCAACTTAACAAATGCCAAATTGTAGTCATTTTGACTTTTTTGGTAAGTAAATAAGTTTGTTAATCTGTTTTCCATTTTTTTATTGTGATTCTTTTTTGGTTTTACAGGTTGTGCCATGGTGCAAAATTTCTCATCCAACTGTTTGGTTCTTTTACACCTTTAAACCAAAGACTCATAATTTATAATATTTTGTTTTTTTGTTTATTCAATTATCTAATGTGGAATGAGAAAATGCCAAATTATCTTTGCCAAAAGTAAACTTACTTTATTTCCGCCACATACTCATCTCTCAAATCCATCAAAATCTTACCCATCATATTATTACCATCCCACTCGCTATTAATCAGCCTTTTAACACCCCAAAACATCTCTCTTTTACCATTTTTATTACCTGTTTCTTGATAAATCAGAGATTTACCAGTTTCAATCAAGGTATTTTTTAATTGAGGGTGCTGATCAAATTTCATTTTTACACATTTTCTCATATTTTCAACATCCAATTCTGACATTGGAACAACCACCATTTGATTCTTGTATTTTTTTAGCTTTATTATTACACTCAAAATACTTTTTTCATTACGAATTATCTCTTTAATAAGCGGGTCTTCATAACGCATTGATTGAAATAAGGCTGCACTAGTTCGCCATTCTTGCCCATTATAAATAATAGGGTATGGTGCCAAATTTCTCATCCAACTGTTTTCATTCCCTCTAAACATATTAAACCATATAGACATATTGAATAACAGATATTAAGGTAAATAAAAAACCCTTCTAATTAATTGAGCATTTGGACCTGTCCCTCCAATTAAAACAGTGAATTTCGCACGTTTACTTAAATGGCCAATTGGCCAAGCAAGAATAGTTGGATTAATTGTGTGATCAATATGAACTTTACCTGCTCTATCTATAAAATCAGACGTACCTATTAAATCAAGTGGGTGAAGTGTTGATTTACCGTTTAAATTATAAGCATTAAATAGATCAAGGTAATTTAGAATAGAAAGAGAAGTTCGTTTTGGACCAACAAAGCAAAAATCCCATTCTGTATTTAAACAAGCTAGTTTTTTGATTTTAACAGACAATAAATTTGTTAAAACTCCTAAAATAGGATTATTCAAAATTATTCTTGTGGTTTTAAAATTTATTGCAAACGGAAAGAAATCTAATAGTAAAAAACCGTTGTTAGCAAACTCTAACAATCTCTCTGTTTTACTCATTCTTGCCGGATTAAGGCCAACAGCATATAATGGAGCAGTAATGTAAGAACCCTTGGCATCTTTGTAAATGTAACCTCCTGAAGGTGGGGCTGCCTCGCCAATTAATATGTATTTTATTTTTCTACCTTTACAAAACTCTTTTTTATTAAACGGAAAATCATATTCTACAATTAATCGAACAATTCCTTTACTATCAATTACCGTAAATTCCCCATTTGGATCGGCTTGTAAACCTTGAATAGAAACAGTTTGATGTCCTTGAACAACGATTCTTTCGAAGGTAGGACCTCCGTTTTCTCGACAACAAAACAAATCCAAGTAATCTTGAAAATAGACTTCCCGCTTTAAATATTGATAATAACATGGGATTTCGATAAGAGGTTGACCTAAGTTAATAGTCCATAGGTCATTATAATTTGCTTGTATTAACATTATTTTACTTATTAAATTATTTTCTCATTTGGTTAGCTATTTTTTAATTATCATCATCGTCATCGTCAAAAAATCCCATTTTTTTCATTATTCTAATACCTTCCAAATCACCCTCCATCTCATTTCCAAAGAATTTTTTATTCTTTTCCCATAATTCAAATATTTCCTTGTCACTGTCCTTATTCTCTATTTTATTAAGCTTTTTATATACTATTTGAAAATCATATGGTGAGCTACTATTTTTCTTTTCTTCAATTAATTCAGAATAAACAAATTCTATTAAAATAGAAGAGATTCGAGTAATATCATCCAAATGCACATTTAAACCATAATCGCTATTATTATTTTTAATTTCAAGATAAACTTCATTTGCAACATATGAATGAATATCAGTAAAATTTGATTTCAAAAATTTATATTTTTCATCATCTGAAAACTTGCATAAATCTCTGATAATTTTCAACTTTTTTAATATCTCATGTTTACTTGAGTTAATAAGAGGCAGGTACTTATTATACTCATTATCCTTATTACTTGGAGTACAGTATTCAATTAATATCTTTCTTGACAAATGTGAATCGTTTGTTGTCCAAAAGCATATTAATTGGGCCAGTGATTCATGAGTTATCTTATCGGGTTTACTAGCAAATGAATTTATATAATATCCACACTCCCAATTAACATTTAATTTTTTATCAAAATCATAACTTCTTGGCCAATGTGTGAACCAATGACCTAATTCATGCATTAAAACTTTAAAACGGAGAGTGGCGATAATCGTATTAAGATTTTGACTTTCAGCATATGAAATAAATGCAGCGACTTTTTCAATACGATCTTTGAATAGAATAATTTTTCCTTCGTTAATTTTTATTCCACAATCACATTTTGGTTCTGAAGTGTTTTCACTTATTGTATAAACACCTAACATATCAAGCGTTAATTTGCTTTTAAGTTCCTCTAACTGACTAGGGGTAAGTTCAAACCGATGATTTTCATACATGTGTTTAAACCCTTCAAAAAGATTATTCCATTTTGAGTCATCAGAAATTTCTTTATACCAATCTCGAATATTTGAATTCTCAATTTTTTCAAGTTTTAATTCCAAATCCTCTTTTAAATTTTCAAACGTATCATAATACACCTCTGGAAAACGCTCAACAGTATAACCATTGTCTTCAAAAAGGTCTTTTAACCAAAGCATTTTTTTCATTTCTTCGCTTGAGAAACGATACGCATCAATTTTATTAGTTGCCATAGGAATATAAGATAATAAAAGTTCAATTAATTCATTTATGTTCTGATCGTCAGCTGGAATAAAGGATAACATATCTTTTAACCTATCATTTCCTTTCAAATTATTTTTCAATCGCTCGAGAAGCTTTCTGAAATTTGTATCAGACACCCCATGATTAGCTTGCGTCTCCTTTACTTCTTTCATGAAATCCCTAAATGTTTCGTGATCATACTCACAAATTTTTCTCATGTCTTCAATCAGTCTAACTTGATTTGGAGGTAAACTCAACTTATAAATCTCATTCAAAAAATCATCTAATTTTCTTTGGATTGATTTTTTATCAAAATCATCGATTTCAACTGTATCTGATAGATTTTCAATATCTGAAAAATCATTTTTTACTCCTCTAAAATATTTTTTGATACTATTTAAAATAGTTGAATAAAGATACCCTCCAGGATTCTCCATATAACCTGGATAGTTATTTCTTACCAATGAAAAATCATTTAAACAAGAGGCAAACTCATCCTCAGGATATTTTTTTGAACGACACAAAGACTTTAAATTTGAAAAAGTAGCATCTGGATTTAAAATCTCAGGAAAAATTTGGGAGAAATCTTTATTTGTCATGGGATAAAACTAAAAAATAATTTATATTAAAAAAAACGATTTTAAAAAAAAGATTAATTAACCAATTTTTTAGTTCGTTAGCGGTTAAATTTGATTTTAGAACTATGTCTTTAATGACATTTATTCTTGGCAGAAGTTTGCTAAAACCATTTACAGCTCCTGCTAGTTTTTTGGCTCGAATTCTTATTGTTGAATTTCAGATTTTTTAAATTACTATTCTTCGATAACTATTAAACCCGTCCATCATGTAGACATAGTAATTGCCATAATCATCCGTTCCTCTCACTTGAAGATGATTGCCTTGCCAAATCACACTCTCAATTTTTAGGAAGTTTGGACTGCCAGCCAACTGAAAGTCATACGGACTGTAGTAAAGTCTGATTGTATTATTATTCGGATCAACTTGTATCAAGCCGAAGTTTTTGCATTTTTCCCAGTTCATAGCAATTAGTGTTAAATAGTGTACTCAAAAATAAATATCATTTTCTAACAAAAAAAATGATTTTGTAACTTTTCTGCTTTTTTGATATTAAGTAGTAATTAGATCTCGCATCTACAATTTAATTGCTATTACCAACATTTTTATTTTCAATTAAATAATTTTAGAAATCTCATAAAATCTTTTTTTTTACTCTGTCAGTTTCTTTACATTTATTCAAATCTAAAACAGAAAGTCATGAAAAGCTATTTAATCTTCATTTTGTCAATATTGATGACATCTAATCTTTTTTCACATACGGAAATTGAAAAAGAACTTTTAAACCAGCTTAATTTATACCGCAAAGAAAAGGGCTTAGAGACCATGTCCCTTAATTCAAAATTGAGCACTGTGGCGTTTTATCATGCTAATTATTTAGCAAAATGCAGTTCTGTAGGTCACGTTGTTCATTATGATAAATTGCCACATGATGAGGAGTTTGATATTAGTGATCACATAGAATTGAATGCAGATGAGCGCGCTGCAATGTATCCAGAGGGAAATTTATATGGTGAAATTCAATACCAGTCTTTTCCTATTGATTCCTCAGCTAGTATTGTTACTTTATGTAAAGCTATAATTGATGGATTCGCAAGTTCACCAGGGCACAATGAAATCATGATGACTGATTTTGAGGGCGATGAAAGATTTAAACCTATTGTTGGGATCTCTGTCATAAAAGTTAAATCAAAAATTCCAGGATACTATGAATATGTTGTGAATATAGATTTCGGAGTTATCACTCCTTAATTTTTCAATCAGCTTGAAGCATAACCAATGGCTTCGGTTCTTTTTCTCGTAATTGTTTCATTTATAAATAAATCATCAATATCTTGCGTGGAAATATTTCTAATTCGTTGAATCAAATTTATTTTTTGTTCCAGATTTTTCAATTCTGCAATTGTAAAGCACGATTGATTGAGTGTTGATATTTGCATTGGATTTAATAGATGATAAATACTACTTTGTTTTAAGAAGTTTGTTCTGCCAGTTGCATCTGGCGCTTGAATTTCTGTTTTGAATAAAAATCGCCTGTGAAAAGCTGAATCAATGTTTCCCAAAAGGTTAGTTGTTGCAATCAAAATTCCGTTGAATTTCTCCAGTTGTTCTAATAATTCGGTTTGTGCTTGATTTGCAAATGCATCATTGCTGGTATTTACGCTCACGCGCTTATTCATCAAACCATCAGCCTCATTGATTAATAAAATAATTGGCTCTTTTGATTTTGTCCAAGCTTCCTCATAGGCCATAAAAGCGCGACGTATGTTCTTTTCCGTTTCGCCAATCCATTTTGATTGAATTTGAGGGAAATTTAGTTGAAACAAAGTTCCATTGACATTTTTGGTTAATTGTTTAGCGAATTCAGTTTTACCAGTTCCAGGAGCACCATGTAATAGCAAAGATAGATTCTCATTTTTCGTTATTTTTTGTGATAAAGCACAAAAATCATTGAACGTAGTATTCATATTCGTTGCATATTGAAGATTTACTTTCTCTAAATCATCACATTTAATAATTTCAAAAAGTGAATCTTTTGCAACTACAGTGGTTTTTAGCTTATTGTTTGGAGTCAAATTACCAATTAGGGACAAGGTTTTTTTAGTAATTGTGGTTCGAATAGAAACACCATCTTGGTCAATTTGTAAACAAATTAAATCTTGTTTTAGGAGCGCATTTTGTTCATCCGAAAGCAACAAACTAAAATCAATCAACTCTTCAGGGTTTAATTGCATGTCGTTCAAAAAAACAGGATGTTGTCCCATTAAAAATCCACTAACAGTTTTGAATAGTATTTTAATTTCCGGAGGAGATAATTTCAGCTTTTTAATTTCTTTACAAATACCAAAGTCAGAAAATACATTTCCTGTTATCTTCTCAAACTCATTCCAACGGATACAACTTGAAATTTCCTTTGTGTAAAGATGATATAGCTCAACACATTTTAAAATACCTGTCAGTTTGTTTTTAAAGTTGTTATTTGCTAATTTGACAGTGTATTCATAGGGAAATCTCTTGTTTTTGGCGAGTTCAATTTGATCTGAAAGAATCAATTCAAAAAAGGCTTTGACTGATTTTTTATCTCGTAATTTCAGTAATTTCTCATCGATCAGTTGACTGAAATTTATTTCCCAATTATCTGATTTTTGTTTTTCAGTTAAGTACTGAACAAAAATATTATTTGGTTCGTCTTCAATTTTATTTTTCATGGCTTGTTTAATTTGATTTTTTTTTGAGCTTAATCTCTACAGCTTTATATGCATAATCCAGAAACTTATTATTTGTGACATTTTAAATTCATTTTTTTTGTCACAATTTCTTTTGATGTGGATTATACTTTAAAATCGAGTATTAAAACATAAAAAGAAAAGTTATGAAAAGTCTATTTTTATCCGTGGCATTGATTGTTGGAGTTGCAGCTCAAAACTTTGCACAAGAAACTAAAAAGTTCAATGTTGAAAAATTTGAAAAAGCATTGATTAGTCAAATGGAAATTACATTTCCTGGTATGACCTTAGATACAACTCTTAGATTTGCAACAAGTGCTATTAGTCAAGCAGAAGCCGGGTATCCAGAATGCTATGGAACTAAAAAAGGAGGAATGGTAAATACCGAAAATGACGAAACAGAGGAAGCTATTAGATTAGTTGTTGCTTACAAAAAGTATATCGAAGACGTGCTTTATTTTGACGAAAAAGCTTTGAAAAGATGCAGATTCACTGAGTTTTGTGCAACCGCTACAGCACAGTATGGTGGTTTGGTAAGATATGGGATTGTTATAGACAATAACATTACTTTAGAAGCTCTTATTGATGCGAAATAAGAGAAAGTCTGAGAAATTGAAATCTTTCTTCTGGTCTAACGGAAAGAGCGGGATTATCTGCGCTATCGCTACGATGGGCTCCACTGCGTTGCGGCTCGAACCAGGTTCTCATCCCGTTCTTTTGTACACAAAAAAGAGCCTTAAAAACTTAAGACTCTTTTGCTAGTTTGGCGGAGAGGGCGGGATTCGAACCCGCGATACACTTTTGGCGTATACACACTTTCCAGGCGTGCTCCTTCAACCACTCGGACACCTCTCCTTTTTTTTTTTGGTTTCCCTTTCGGGGTCACAAAAATACTAAATTTATCTCAATCGTTGCAGTTTCGTCAACAAGTCATTTCTCCATTCAAATCTTGAGACAAAATTTGACGAATTTCATCTGCGTTTTGTCCTTTTCCTAATGCATACATCATTTTGGTAACTGCTGCTTCAGTCGTTAAATCAAAACCGCCAATAACGCCTGCTTTTTGGAAAAAAGAACTGGTTTCATATCGGCCTTGCTCCACGCTTCCTGTGCTGCATTGCGTAATGTTGAGCACGATGCCGCCTTGCTCTAAATATGCTTTTATTAATTCCGTAAATCTTGCGTCTGATGGTGAATTTCCAGCGCCAAATGTTTCGATGATAATTCCTTTCACCAACTGAAAGTCGAACAAACTTTTGTACACTTCAGCACTAAAACCAGGGAAAATTTTCAATAAAGCAACCCGGTTGTCAAATGCCGTGAACAAGCTTAGATTTTGGTCTTTTATCGACGGTTCGTGGTGGTAACGAATCGCAACCCCAGCAACAGCCAATTCTGGATAGTTTGGCGAACTAAACGCTTCAAATTCAGTGGCTGATATTTTAGACGTGCGATTTCCGCGGTAAAGCGAGTATTCAAAATAAATTGCTACTTCTTGAATTTTAGCATTGCCGTTTTCATCTTTCGCCGCTGCAATCTCAATCGCTGTAATCAAGTTTTCCTTCCCATCTGTGCGAATCGTTCCAATTGGCAACTGAGATCCTGTCAAAATCACTGGTTTAGATAATCCTTGCAACATAAAACTCAAAGCTGAGGCCGTGTAAGCCATTGTGTCAGAACCATGTAAAATTACAAATCCATCAAATTGAGTGTTGTAAACAAATAAAATCGAGGCAATTTCCGCCCATCTTGCAGGATTCATTTCAGAAGAATCTAGCGGTTTCTCAAATGAAATGGCTTTTAGGTCAACATTTAATCTGTCCAACTCGGGAATTTGATTTGATAAATGATTGAAATCAAACGCTTTCAAAACACCTGTCTTTGGGTCATTTATCATCCCGATTGTGCCACCGGTATAAATCATTAAAACGCTCGGCTTTTTCATATTTATGAATTGAAAAACATTTTTTCTGCGTTCGCAGTGGTTATTTCTCCTACTTTAGAAACTGAAATTTCAAAGATGTTGGAAATCTTATCAGCAATAAATGGTATATATGCGCTTTCATTTCGCTTACCTCGATGAGGCGTTGGCGCTAAATAGGGCGAATCTGTTTCTAAAATCAATTGCTCCAATGGAATGTGCTTGACCACCTCGTCCAGTCCTGATTTTTTGAAGGTTACTACTCCTCCAATACCAAATAAAAACCCTCCGTAAGATTGTATTTTTTGCACGTCTTCCAATGTTCCCGAAAAACAATGAAAAACACCACGCAATCGTTCATCATTGTGTTGATTCAATACTTCAAAAATATCTGGAAAAGAACTTCTTGCGTGAATCACAATCGGTAAATTTAGTTCTTTAGCCCAATTTATTTGTCTGATAAAAGCTTCTATTTGTTGCGCTTTGTAACTTTCTTCCCAATATAAATCGATGCCAATTTCTCCTACAGCAACAAATTTTCTGGCAAACAAATGTTTTTGAATTATCGTCAATTGCGCTTCCCAATCTTCTTCCACAGAAGTTGGATGCAAACCCATCATTGGAAAACAATTCGCAGGATATTTTTGCTCCAAATCAAACATTCCTGCTATAGAATCTTTGTCAATATTTGGAAGTAACATTTTGGTCACGCCTGCTTCAATCGCTTGTTGAATGACTAAATCTCTGTCTTCCGAAAAAGTGTCTGCATACAAATGCGTGTGCGTGTCTATAAACATGGTGTATTTATTTTTGACATTCTGCTTTGCGCTTCAGCATTTCTTCGCCGCCCATGGTTTGAAAATCTTTGCACTTGTTGTCTTTTTCAGCGCGAAGTCGAAACAAATCTTTTTTCTGTTGTTCTGTCACATCACTTGTTAACAATTTAGCAGACAACTGATTTAATTCCTCGCCAACCTCCAAACATTCACACATTTTAGTGTCTTTCGCTCCGCATGAAAACAATATAAATGCAGAAATGAATAAATAATATCGCATGATGACTAAATTTTACTGCCAAATTAGATAAAAATGGCGAATCATTCGTTTGTTGTTTGTAATTTTCGGACTCAAAAAGCAGTTATGTCAAAACTTCCACACGTAGGAACGACGATTTTCACCACCATGTCAAAAATGGCAATGGATCACCAAGCAATCAATCTTTCTCAAGGGTTTCCAAATTTTCCTGTGGATGAAAAATTGACGGACATCTTGGTAGAAACAGCCAAAGAAAACGCACATCAATATGTTCCCATGAGCGGTTTGCCTGCGCTGTTGGAAGGAATCACAACTTTGACAATGGAAAATTACCAGAGAAAAGTAAATCCCGCGACTGAAATTTTAGTGACCGCAGGTGCAACGCAAGGAATTTTCACAGCAATTCAAGCATTGGTAAAAACGGGTCAAGAAGTAGTGATTTTAGATCCTGCATATGATTGTTACGCGCCGGCTGTAATTTTAGCCGGAGGAACGCCTATTCATATCAACATGAAATTGGATTTTACGCCCGATTGGGAAAAAATCAATGAAAAAGTAAATCGCAAAACGGCGATGATTATGGTGAATAATCCACACAATCCTTCTGGAAAAATTTTGCAAGAAGCGGATCTCATCGAACTGGAAAAATTGATGGAGAAACATCCACAATTATTGTTGCTTTCTGATGAAGTTTATGAATACATCACATTTGAACAAAAGCATATTTCGGCAAACACAAGAAATAGTTTGATTGATCGAACGATTGTTGTTTCCTCTTTTGGAAAAACTTTTCACATCACCGGATGGAAGATTGGTTATTTGATAGCGCCTGAAAATCTGATGATTGAAATTAAAAAAGTGCATCAATTTTTGGTTTTTTGTGTGAATAGTGTGGCACAAATCTCTTTGGCAAAATACCTAAAAGAAGTGGCCGTTCAGAAACTTGGTGCTTTTTATCAATCTAAAAGAGATTATTTCCAAAAATTGATTTCTGGCAGTAGGTTTGAATTATTGCCTTCTGAAGGTTCTTATTTCCAAACCGCGAGTTACAAAGAAATCTCCAATCAATCTGACATGGATTTTGTGACTGAAATGGTTCAAAAACATGGCGTTGCGGCAATTCCTTTTTCGGCGTTTTACAATGATCGCCGCGATGAAAAAATTATTCGATTTTGTTTTGCAAAAGACAATGAAACACTTGAAAAGGCAGCAGAGAAATTATGCAAAATTTAACCGTAACACTCGTTCAATGTCAGCAGTTTTGGGAAGATAAAACAGCAAATCTAGCGCATTTTGATTCTTTACTCAAAGAGATTGAAACAACAGATTTAATTTTGCTACCGGAAATGTTTCACACGGGTTTCTCGATGAATCCTGCAAAACTGGCTGAATCAATGGAAGACTCTTTGGCATTGAATTGGCTAAAAAAAACGGCGAATGAAAAAAATTGCGCCATTTATACTTCATTCATCGCCCAAGAAAATAATGCTTTTTTCAACCGCGGAATTTTTATGTTTCCATCGGGAGATTTTAAAATCTATGATAAGCGAAAATTATTCAGTCTCGCGGGTGAACATGAAGTTTTCACTGCTGGAACAAAAGAAACAATCATTGAATATTTAGGTTGGAAAATTCAATTGCAAATTTGCTACGATTTACGCTTTCCTGAAATATCGAGAAATAGATGGGTTTCCAATGACAACCCTGCATATGACGTCATGTTGTACGTAGCCAATTGGCCCGAAAAAAGAGTGTTGCATTGGAAAGCACTTTTGGCGGCAAGAGCCATCGAAAATCAAAGCTTTGTGCTTGGCGTAAATCGTGTTGGGAAAGACGGAAAAGCACTTGATTACAGTGGTGATTCAGCCGTAATTGATGCGCTTGGAAATCAACTTATGACTTTTGAATATGCGCAAGAGGCTGTCAAAAAAGTTGAGTTAAACAAAGAAAAACTCGATGATATTAGAAAACAACTGTCTTTCTTGAAAGATGTATTTTAACAGAAATAAAAAATGCCCTCAATTTCTTGAGAGCACTTTTATATTTTAAAAAAGAAAATTATTCTTTGATCAATTTTCTAGTAACCTTTGTTCCGTTCGTTAAAACGTTTACATAGTAAACACCCGCTTGAAAAGAATTTGCATCAATAGACAAGCTGTTTGAACCATTAGCTAAAACTCCTGCATTATTCGTGTAAATAATTTTTCCTGTGATATCAATAACTTCTAAAGAAACATCAGAAGCTGAATTCAATGTAAAATCAACATTTACTGCGCCTGATGTTGGGTTAGGATAAACGTTGGCCGCTGCAATAAACTCATTTGACAACTCAGTAGCTGATGTCGTATTTGGAGCAAAGCTCAATCTCACCATTGGAGTGCTTGTAGTATAAAACCATGTGTCTACAGGCTGATCGTATAAAAACGATGTTTGTACTGCTGATTCTCCAGATGTACCGATAACTAAATCCGTTGTTCCTACTCCACCATAAGTACCAGCACAAACTAGATAACTAGTTGCATCTGTTGTAATATAATCAATATCAAATTGTAAAGTAATAAATTTGTTTTTATCTCCAGCTTGAATAATATAATCAGCACTTTGCTCTAAAACATCCAAAGTAGCAGAATTAAGATCACGGATCGTTACAAAAACTACTGCATCCGTTGCGGTAGTTTGATCTACAAAGAAATCAACCCCTGAAGCTGGTGTTCCGGTAAAAATATCAAATTGATTACACAATTCATATTGTGAAGGCAAGCCTTGCGCATCTTGATTAGAAAAAGTTCCTGATTGAACACCTTTATCACGCGCATAAGTATAATCTGTTACCTCAAAATTAACCGTCTCAGTAATTGCATTATTACTAGGAATATCATCTACAGCTGATTGCACTGCGAATCCATCAATAATAAACGTTCCTACAGCTGCAGTTGGTGTAAAATTTGCTGTAGTGAAAAGTGTATCTGACTGATATGCTAAGATGGTAGATGCAGCACTTGATCCGCTGAAAGCAGCTGAGGTAATGTTTGCATTGAAAACGGCATCAGACTTGTCTAAAGATCCCGCATTTTCAACAACCCCACCAATGTTTACTGGTTGTACTTGAGCAATTGGTGTTTTGTAATAAGGTAAAATTTCAAATCCATTGTCAACTCCCCAAACGATTCCATTTAATTTTAAATCGTTTCCAAATGTTTCAATAAGTTTGACATCATCAATCATCCATCCGTAAGTAATCCAAACATTTGGATTGGCTGCTTCTGCAGGAAAAGCTGTTGTCCAACTGAAACGAACCCAAATTTGAGTTGCTGTAGTTGGCACTAATGTCGCTAGATTTATAGACTTTTCAGAAGAATTTGCATAAGGTGCACCGCCAGCAGCAGAAAGCGTAGGAAGATCACTGTTGTCGCCTACCAATACCCATGTTGTACCATCAGTTGAAATGTACATTTCTTGTGCATCATTAAACTTTGCACCATATTGCAAAAAGCTTAAAGTTAACGCGTTTGTTGTTATTGCAATCGGTTGTGCTGTGGTCAATGTATATACAACATTTAAAGCCTGAGTACCTGGATTTGCTGTTGGATTACCGTTGTTAACTTCAGCAAAATTTCCATCTGAAGTGGAATTAATCACTTGGTTCGTCCACCAAGAGCTTTCTGTTGAGTTAACATTCCAACCAAAAGTTGCTGCTGTTTGGCCAGCGTTGTCTATTGTCCAGTTTAATGGATTTGAAAAATCATCCTGCCACACAATATCACCACCTGCTTTAGGTGTTATTGTTCCATCTGCTTTGTTTCCTACTGCAGATGTAGAGAAAGACTTTTCAATGTGCTTAGAAAAATTTTTCGTCACTTGTGCTGATGCACCCGTTGCGAAAAGAATTGCCAATCCGAATAAATAGTTTTTTTTCATATTTTTTAGTTTTTTAATGAGCAAATATAAAACTACACGCTATAAATGCCAAATTATATGTGTTAATTTTTAAAAGCAACCGTTAAAACCCGCTGTTCGTTTTTAAATCTTTGTCTTATTTTAAAATGAACCAACTTATTTTCGTAATCTAGCTCAAAGGTCTTACTGAAGTTTGGGAGACCATTTTAGATGTTAATGACAAAATTTTACAGAATTCAGTTTATAGTTGTTTTGTTGGATCACAGATTAATAAATTTTTAATTTTTACGTTTTTAGCGGCAAAAAGCCGAGACATCTTGACGATGGCAAAATACATGGGAAATCGAAATTAACCAACATAAATAAGAGCATGAAAGACTGTCATATCTGCATTCGGATAGTCACTAGCAATAAATTATGATATAATCCAAAAGGTACGTTAAATTGCAAGTAAAAAAATTTAAGGAAAAATACAAGAATTTCAAAAAACACGAAGTATAATTCGATTAATAATTAGTTTAAGAAAAATATTACGCTGATATTAACAAGTTTATGGTTATCAACTACAGTCACCAACAATCGATTTTCCCAAAATCAGTTAACCTGTATCTCTTCCTAAAAAGGGTGAACGTTTTTACTTAAATGCCGTTTTGGGTTTACAGGTAACAGTTAATTACCTTATTATTAATAACGCTTTGAGACTTGATAATTATTTATTTTTATTCTCGTTGATCTTTCATTTGGTCCTCTCATGATTTCGGCTTTTCACAACAAAAGCTAATTGACTCATAATAAGAATTTTATTGTTTACTCAGTAAAATAATTTGGATGCAAATCTTCTGGCGTTCTGTCCGGCTTAGCATAACTCAACCGTGCCAATCTTTGCGTTTTGTAATAACCATCTAATCCCAAACTTGCCAAACTTCCTGCTTTTTCTAAGTCCAAAGCACCGTCTTCAAAAATACAATCAGCAGGAAAATAAACGGCTTGAATTTCACCTATAATCAAAACTGTATTGTTGATTGTTAGGTCTACTTGCTCTTTAAATTCAACTTCGATTTGAACCTGACTTTCAGCAACAAAAGGCGCGAAAAAATCGTTCTTATACTCTACTGTCAAACCTGTAGCATCGAATTCGGAAACTTCTCTTGGATAACGTGCAGATGTTTGATGCGCCTGTCTATAAAAATCTTCTGTTACATGATTAATCGTGTAAAACCGTGTCTCAATGATGTTTTCCAAGGTTTGTCGCTCAACAACTCCTGGCCTTGAAATAAAACCAACCAACGCTGGATTTGCACCAATGTGAATCAAGGAATTAAATACGGCTAAATTTGTTTGATCGTTTTTGTCTTTCGTGCCGATTAAAGCCAAACTTTTAAATCCTGAAAGCGAATTGATAAATGCTGTTCTAAATCTTTTATCTAGATTTTCTATGTCTTTTTTATCAAAAGATTTCTTCTTTTTTTCGCTCATCTTAAAGTAATTGAATTTTATATTTGGATTAAAATTGCCTTTCTTAAACGCGCTTAATCGCTGTCGAAACTAATAATTCCTTCTGTCTGAGCCCAATTTCCTTTGAATTCCTGCGGTGAAATAAAATTGATTGTGGACAGAACCTTCAGAATTAATAATCCTTAGTCTTGGTTCAACAAACAATTGCAGGTTTTGGTTCAAAATTGACTTTGACACTTGTGTTCCAATTTGTAAAACATGTGTGGTCATTCCTCTTCCAATCGTGAAATTATATTCTTCAGGTCTATAATTGTAAGATTGATAAATATCTCCACCAAAAGAAGCTCCTGCTCCCTTGATTGAATCCAAACCTTTTAAATAAGCTTGCGCCCAAAGTTGAACTTTCCAGTCTTTTCTTTGAAACGAAACTTCTTGGTAAAATTCTACAAAATTTGATCCCAATGGGTGTGCTGCCGTCAAGCCTGAATTGCCATAAACCGCATTTCGATTGACCTGCGAATAAGTGAATGGCCGAACAATGTTTAATTCTGAACGCACAAAAAAGTGATTTTCTCCTTTGTCAACCCATTTTTTAAATCCCAATTGCACACCAAATTTATTTGCCCACCACCGATTTCTTGCACGCATTTCTGTCAAGAAAAAATCATCGACAATTATTTGTCCGTACAACATGCTTTTCTTTTTTTGATAAGCAAAATCTATTCCCAATATCACATTGTCTGATGAACCTAAATTGTATTCTTGAGGCCTAAAAAAGACCACAGGATTCAAATATTCTAACTCCAATCCACGGTCGTAAAGCGTGTCTTTCATGTCATAAACAACTGTTTCAAAAAACCCGAAAGACCATTTTTTATTTGCTTTAAAACTCAAATAGTGTGTCGTGTTTGCTTTTGGAGCATATCTTTTGTAAATTCCTTCACGCCAAAATTGTTGGATAAAATGATATTCAAATTTCCACAATTTTACTTTCAATTGCGCAAATGGATTTGGCACACCTTGATTTCCCAAAAACAATGACCTATCTCCCTCTCCAATAAACAAATGGTCTATTCCTGTTTGAAATTGCAAATATTTATTGGGTGTAAAAGTAAATCTTCCCCGGATGTCGTGGTAGATGCTTTGGTCGTTTTTTAATGGATTAGCAAAAAACGCTTTCGGCTGCAAAACAGATTCAAAAATCGTCGTTGCTTGATTTGAATAGCCAACACGGTAATTAGAAATGAAACTTATTTTAGATTTCCAATTGGCTTGAAAAACCACATTGATTCCTGTTTTCATTCTAAATGCATCTTGCTGATACGCAAAAAGTACATCTGGTGCAATTGACACGCTGATGTTGGAGGTAGAATCTTTTGCCAAAGAATCAATTTGATAAAATGATTTGATTTTCACAGCAGAATGAATTATTGCGGTATTTGCTGTCCAAAATCTTTCTATATCAACTTCTTGCGCTTGGATAAAACGAGCAATAAAAATCAATATGAATAACAAAATCTTTCCCATCAAAAATCTAAATATTGATTAAATATTCCTGTTCTCAAGCCTACAAAAAACATTTGCTGCTCAATCTTTTTATCCGCAAATTCAGAATATCTCCCCTTCCATCCAACCACAATCATTCCGTTATATCTGCGGTTAAATCTGTATCCAACTTCAAATTCTTGCACCAAAGTGTTTGTTGTTTTACTTCCTAAATTGTTGTTCACATTGAAAATAGAATTCGACAAAACAGGAATTGAATCATTGGTCAATTTTGAAACATAGTTGACCGTTTTCGAATTAATGAACAACCTTTTGTATTCATAATTTAATCTTACTACAATTTCCTGGAAGTTATTTCCCTTCGGATGAGCAGATGGTAAATTGTAATTGCTGTAACTCAATTTTGGATTATTTGCCACATAAAAATTCTCTGGAACAATGTTCATTTCCATTTGGGCATTTAGGTTTTTCACTTTCAAAATCTTGAAAAAATGAACGCCAAATTGTCCTGCCAATAGATACTTTTTGTTGAATTTATCCATCGCCATTTGACCATATAAACGAACGTTTTTTAAGGCAAAATCCACGTTTAATCCAGAAATTCCATTGAATTTTGCGGAATTACCGAATAATGCATCGTTTTGAAATAAAGGAATTGGAGTCAACATTTGCCATTCAAAACCATGTTTAATAATAGAATCTCCACGCAGTTGATTTCCTGCGGTGAAGAGGCTTATTGAGATATTTTCCTTTGGTTTATAAGTCAAATAAGTCGCGCCAAAAAACTTCGATTCATAACTCGCTTCAACAGCTTTCGTCAATGGCTTTCTGTATAAATTTTGGTTTCTTCTCACCAAAACTTGATACGTCCATTTAGGATTAATTTTCCAATTGACTCTCAAAGATGGTGTTCCATAAGTGTTGTCGGATAGCAAAATCGAGCGATAACCAGAGCCAATAAAATGCTGATTGTTTCCAAAGTGAAAGCGCAAGTTTTTATTCATCTGATAAGAAATGCTTCCAACAGAATACGCGTAATCATAGCCTCCAACTTTGAATGGTTTGGTTCTTGTTCCACCGGGAATCACAGCATTTTCAACATAATAAGCATTGCCTGAAATTCGTATTTCACCCCGTGAATTGAAGTAATCAGATTCATATTGCATAAATTTGGATTGGTTTTCAGCAAAGATGAAATTGAATCCGATTTTATTCAATAATTCTCCTTCCACAAAAACGCCCCTTGTGTTTCTGTAAATTGTGCTTCTAGACGAATCTGTTACTTCCTTACCAAAACTAAAATCCAACAAAGGACTAATGCTAATATTTCCCTCTGGTTTATTAACCGACACAAAATGTTTTTTGAAAAGCCAGATGCCTATGTCAACATATTGAACTGAAGAATCGCGAATTAAATGATTTAGATTTAATTGATTTTCGTTTGCCGGGAAGAACGTTTCTATCGATTTCTTGCCCGAAACTTCAACAAATTTATCTTTAAAAAAACTGTTCAATGGCAAACTGTTTTGTTGCGCCATCAAATAATTTGACGACAAAAAAACGAGAATTACAATTGCTTTTTTTAGTTTTTGAAACATAAACCTTTCTTATCCGGGACAAAAATGATTAAGATTTTGCAATAAATGTGTCTTTTCCCTCATTTTTATTTGATTGAAAAGTAGAATTCACACGTAAACATTTTAATATCTTATCCCTTTTTGAGCCCATTCAAACGTTTATTTGTTAATAATATAACAATCCCTCAAAATCATTCTTTTTAAAAAACACTATATTCGCAGAATAGCAAAGAAAGAATGAAAGTAAATATCATCAATAAATCCAACAATGAACTTCCTGAATATGAAACTATCGCTTCTGCGGGTTTGGATTTGAGGGCTTTTTTGTTGGAGAAAATGGTGCTTTTGCCCTTGGAAAGGAAATTAGTAAAAACAGGTTTATTTATCGAAATTCCTGTCGGGTACGAAGCACAAGTACGCCCTAGAAGTGGATTGGCTTTGAAAAACGGAATTACTGTCCTTAATTCCCCCGGCACCATTGACGCTGATTATCGTGGCGAAATTGGGGTTATTTTGATCAATCTTTCTCAAGATTCCTTCGAAATTCAATCTGGAGATCGCATCGCTCAATTGGTTTTTGCTCAAGTTGAGCAAGCAGAATGGCAATTGACTGATTCATTAAGCGAAACAAATCGCGGTGATGGAGGATTTGGAAGTACTGGAAAAAATTAAAACATTTACATTGCAAATTTTACATTTAAAACCATAAAAATGAAAGTAATCGTACCTATGGCTGGTCGTGGCAGCCGTTTAAGGCCACACACATTAACCGTTCCTAAACCTTTGGTTCCCGTGGGCGGAAAACCGATTGTTCACCGTTTAGTGGAAGACATTGCTGCGGTTTGCAGTGAACCAATTGAAGAAATCGCTTTCGTTATTGGTGATTTTGGAAAAGAAATCGAAGAAGAATTAATCAAAGTTGCGGAAAAATTAGGTGCCAAAGGTTCTATTTTTTATCAAGACAAACCGCTCGGGACGGCACATGCTGTTCTTTGTGCAAAAGAATTATTAAACGGACCAGTTGTTGTAGCGTTTGCGGATACTTTGTTTAAAGCAGATTTTAAAATTGATCCAAATGCAGACGGAATTTTGTGGGTGAAACAAATTGATGATCCTTCTGCTTTTGGCGTGGTTCAGTTAAATGAAAACGACGAAATAATCGACTTCATTGAAAAACCACAGACATATGTTTCAGATTTAGCAATGATTGGAATTTATTATTTCAAAAATGGTGAAAATTTAAAAACAGAATTGGACTACCTCATCGACAACGATGTGATTAAAAGTGGCGAATACCAATTGCCAGATGCTTTGCGTCGATTGACAGAAGGAGGAAAAAAATTCAAACCAGGAAAAGTGAATGAATGGTTGGACTGTGGAAACAAAGAAGTAACCGTTTTCACCAATCAGCGCGTTTTGGAGTTTGACTACGAGAAAAAAATACCGATGATTGATCCAACATCAAAATTGGTAAATTCAATAATCATTCCTCCATGTTATATAGGTGAAAAAGTTATTTTAGAAAATTCAATTGTTGGTCCACACGTTTCGTTAGGCAAAGGTTCTGTTGTGACCAATTCTATCATAAAAAACAGTATTTTGCAGAATTATTCTACCATTTCAGATGGTAACATTAAAAACTCAATGATTGGAAACCACGCTAAATACCATGGTTTGGCCCGAGATTTAAGTTTGAGCGATTATTCAATTATTGATTAAATGATAAATAAACTTTTCTCAATTTTCATCATTTTAGCGCTTTCAGCCGCTTGTGGTTCGTTAAAAAAACCCAAAGAATCTAAAGGGTTCTCGAAAGCTGATTATCCATATATTGAGAAATTTCATGAAGGTGTTCGTTTGAAACAGCGCGGACAATTGAAAGAAGCAATAGCTGCTTTTGAATATTGTCAAAATATAAATCCGAAGGATGATGCGGTGCAGTTTGTCCTTTCACAATTGTATTTGCAAACACAACAGGTCTCAAAATCAATGGTTGCTATTCAAAATGCCTCCAACTTAGACCCTAAAAACAAATGGTATTTGGAAGAAATTGCTTACATGAACTTTCAAAACAAAAATTATTCTGCTGCCGCTAAGCAATTTCAAAAATTAACAGACAAGGAGCCAAAAAACGTCAATTGGTTGTTTTCCTACGCAGAATCTTTAATGCGTTCTAACGACGCAACAGGCGCAATAAAAGTGCTTGATAAATTGGAAGACCAAGTTGGAGTAAATCCGGAATTAACAATTGAAAAGTTTAGACTTTACAGACAAATTAAGCAAGACGAAAAAGGAATTGCTGAAATAAATAAAGCACTAAAAGAAAACCCTAAAAACGTACAATTATTAGCCAATTTAGTTGATTATTATTTTGAAAAAAATCAACCACAAATGGCTTTTGATTATTTGTATCTGCTTTCAGAAAGTGATCCAACCAACGGAAATGCACAGCTGGCATTGGCACAATATTATGACCAAAAAGGAGACCGAGCATCTACCTACCTTGCTTTGAAAAAAGCATTTGTTTGTGATGATATCAAAATCGATCAAAAAATGAAATTTTTGTTGTCGTTATACGATTCTCAATCCAAGCTTGATGCTGAAATGTTTGATTTAATTGCTGTTTTATCAACAAAATACCCGGAAGAAGCCAAGGTTTATGCGATGGCAGGAGATTTTTATTTAAAAAACGAGAACGATGCAAAAGCACTGGAGAATTTTCAAAAAGCACTAGAGTTTGATGAATCTCGCTATGCAATTTGGGATCAAGTATTGATAATGGAATACCAAATCCAAGACTTTAAACGGTTATATAAAGACAGTAAAAGGTGTTTGGAGCTTTTCCCAACATTGGTAAATGTGTATTTACTAAATGGTATTAGTTGTACACAAACCAAAAAGTATCAAGAATCAATTGAAATTTTAGACTTAGGAATAGATTTAATTGTTAATGATTTACCGATGAAAGCAGAGTTTTTGGCCCAAAAAGGGGAGGCTTTTTTCAATTTAAAAAATTACAAAGACGGTAAAATCAATTACGAAGAATCTTTGAAAATAAAGCCGGAACAAATTCTAACTTTGAACAACTACGCCTATCATTTAGCCTTGGCGAAAATGGATTTGAATAATGCTGAAACGATGATTCAAAAAGTTCTGGCAAAATATCCTAATGAATCTAGATATCTAGACACTTACGGTTGGATTTTGTTTCAAAAAGGACAATTTGCAGAGGCTAAAATTAAATTTACTGAAGCTTTAAATATCAATGCTAATGATAAATTGATTCACGAACATTTGGGAGATGTTTCTTTTAAATTAAATAAAATTGCAGAAGCGGTAGTGTTTTGGGAGAAAGCAAAAGAACTTGGTGCCACCAATAAAAACTTAGATCAAAAAATTGAAAAGAAAATTTACTATGAGCCAGAATATTAAATACTTTCTTATTGGCACATTTCTAACATTGTTTTTAGTTTCTTGTTCTGAAAAACTGGTTGTCATTCACCCAGAAAAACTGGAAAGAAAAAAAACACCAGAATTGGTTCACACCTTGGACAGTTTGTTTTTGTTGAGACCAACTTTTTTCTATTCTAAAATTTCAACACAATTTCAAGATACCAATCAAAGTGTTTCTTTCAAAACATCTATCCGAATGGTCAAAGACAGCGCCACAAATGCGTTGATTACTTATGCAGCCATTCCGATCTTCAACACAATGTTGACCAAAGATTCATTGACGATTTTGAATAAAAGGAGTAAATGTTATTCTAAATCAAAACTTTCTTCATTGAAAGATAATTTTGGATACGACTTTGAATACAAAAACATAGAAGAAATTATTCTGGGTTTGCCGGTTGCTTACGACACAAATCAAAAGTATTTTCAAATTCACGACCCTTTCAACTATATTCTTTCATCACATCGAAAAAAAGAAATTAAGCGAAACGACCGAGCTCGACCAAATCGCAGAAATGAAGGCAGCGACATTATTATCAAGTACTTTTTAACTGCGGATGCAAAAGGGCTAAAAAAAATGGAAATTGAAAGCCCTGATGATTCAACCCAAATTTTTGTGGAATATCTTTCCCGCGAAATGGTTGACAACTTCAATATTCCAAAAGAGGTAACAGTAAATGTAAAAACGCCTAGAAATAACATTTTGGTAAATCTTACGTACGAGAAAATTGAAATAAATCAACCACAACCTTTGTTTTTGGTAATTCCTGAAAATTATGAAATTTGTGAGTAAAATATTGGTCTTTCTTTTTGTGTTCTGTGTTGGATTTTCCAACGCCCAAAAAAACAGTGATAAATTACGCAAAGAACAAGAACGCCTTGAAAAGAATATAAACAACACTAAATCTCTTCTAAATAAAGCAAAAAATTCAACACAAGCCTCTTTAAACGAACTTAAATTAATAGACAATCAGGTTAAATCACGTGAAGAGCTTTTGTTGAATTTTGACAACCAAATTCGAGGTGCAGAATTAAAAATTGAACAAAAAGACCAACAAATAATTGATTTAGAAAAGAAACTCAAAAAGCTAAAAGAACAATACAAAAAATTAATTATTTACGCCTACAAACACCGAAGTAAAGAGGGAAAAATGATGTATATATTCTCTGCATCTACTTATTTTGAAGCTTTAAAAAGGAATAAATATTTAGAGAAAATAGCAGAGATTCAGAAAAAACAAAAACTCATTATTCTACAACACCAAGGTTTAATTTCTAATGAGAAAAAATCTTTAGAAACGGAAAAAGAGAGAAAAATACGCGTTGCTGAAGAAAAAAGGCAAGAAAAAGAGGAAATGTTGAAAGACAAGGTTGTTCAGCTAAAAACACTTACCAAATTAAAAGGTGAAGAGTCTATTTTGATGGAAAACTTAAAAAAAGAAGAAAATAAAAAAGCCATTTTAAAACAGAAAATCAAAGAAGCAATAGATGCTGAAATTGCTGCCGCTGAGAAAGCGCGCAAAGAAAAAGAACGCAAAGAGAAAAAAGCAGAAGAGGCCAAAAACGCAAAGAAAAAGAGTACTTCTGGCTCCTCAACAACTCCAGCAATAAAAGAGGTTGAAAAGAAAACCGTTACCATATCCGAAACCAAAGAATTAGCCCTTAATAAAGGTTTTGAAAACAACAAGGGAAGATTGTTGTGGCCTGTTGCTTCTGGTTCAATCACAGAGGGCTATGGAAAACACGCGCACCCAACGCTTCCAAATGTGACAACAAATAACAATGGCGTAGATATCAGCGCACCAAAATCAGCGCAAGTACGATCTGTTTATGAGGGTGAAGTGACCAGCGTTTTGTCTATTCCTGGGGCAGGAAAAGTGGTCATTATCAAACATGGAAATTACAGAACAGTTTACAGTAATTTGCAAGAATCCTATGTAAGTGTTGGTGCAAAAGTAAACACCAAACAATCTATTGGCTCTTTGCTGGCCGTTGATGGAGAATCGCTTTCTATAGCACATTTTGAAATTCACTTGGTGGAAGAAGGCCAAGTTATCCGAATCAATCCAAGTTTATGGATTGCACATTAAAATTGTCTTAAAAATTATTGAGTGCGTCCCAAAGTTCAGCAACAGGCAAACCAACAACATTGAAATAGGACCCTTCAATTCGATCAATTCCTACAAAACCAATCCATTCTTGTATTCCGTAGGATCCTGCTTTGTCAAAAGGATTGTAATTTTCAATATAAAAATCTATCATTTCCTCCGTCAACGGCTTGAAAAAAACTTTGGTAGAAACAGAAAAAGAATGACTTTTTTCCAAGCTTTTTAGGTGAACGCCGGTAATTACTTCGTGATTGTTTGAAGCCAATTTTCGCAACATTTCTTTGGCGTTTGCTGGCGAAGTTGGTTTGCCTAAAATTTCATTATCAAGCAAAACAATAGTGTCTGAGGTAATTAAAACTTCACCTTGCTTTAATTCATCAATCAATGCATTGGCTTTTAATGCAGCCAAATACAAAGGAACTTCTTTCGGAGAAAGAGAATCTGGAAAACGTTCATCGGTATCTTTGGTTCTAACATCAAAGTCAAAACCCATTCCTTCCAACAATTCTTGTCTGCGCGGAGATTTTGATCCCAAAACCAATTGGAAACCTAAATTGTGTTTTTCCATGAATTATTTTGCTGGTGAGGCAGAAGCCATGTTTGGCGTAATTGCTGAATTTTCTAAATCGCGGTCAAACATATACATTCCTCCTTTATCGCCGCCGATTAATTTCAGTTTATCCAAAATTGTGCGCGCTTGTGCCTCTTCTTCAAGTTGCTCTGCCACATACCATTGAACGAAATTGTGCGTCGTGTAATCTTTTTCTTGCAAGCAAATATCAACCAAATTATTGATACTTTCTGTTACAGCAATTTCATGACGCAACAAAGATTCAAAAACACTTTCTAAACCGTTGTACTCAACCGGCGGTTGATTTATAAAAGGAATGATTGCTTTTCCTCCGCGCTCGTTGATGAAACGAACCAATTTCAACATGTGAAAACGCTCTTCATCCGATTGACCGTATAAAAATTGCGCCGTTCCGTTTAATCCTTGGTTTTCAGACCAAGAAGCCATTGCTAAATAATATTGTGATGATGAACACTCTTTCAATACTTGCTCATTCAATGCTGCCTCAACCCTTGCATTCATAATAATTGATTTTTACAAAGTTAAAACAAATTTTGTTTGGAAATGTTTTTAAGTTGATTTTGCGTTTTTCCAATTGTGATGCTTTGATTAACATTATTTCTCACAAAATTCTATCTCGTTTTTTTGTCGTAATTTAGCGAAAGATAAATATTACAACATGGCTAAAAAAAAAGCTAAACACAACAAACCAAACAAATTCAAAGGAAGCTTAACCCATATTATTAGAAAGTTATACGACAAAAACCCTTCTAAAGAATACAGCGTTAAAGAACTTTGTGTTCATTTAAGTATCAAAGAAAATGAACTTAGAAAACAAACATACACTGTTTTAAAAGACCTTGTCAGTGCTGATTTTTTGAAAGAAACAAGCCACGGAACTTTCAAACTGAATCAAAACACCAAAACTGTTGAGGGTGAATTCCAAATGACGCAACGTGGCGCTGGTTTTCTATTGACAGACAAATCAGAGCCCGATATTTACATTTCTCCGCAACATGTAAATCACGCTATGAATGGTGATAGTGTGCGGGTGGCAATTACCAAAAAAACAGCTACAAAAATAGAAGGACAAGTTGTGGAAGTTTTACACAGAGAACGCACACAATTTGTCGGCACATTGGATTTACATGATAAATTTGCCTTTTTTATTCCTGATAATCAAAGAAATGGCGTTGATATTTACATTCCCAAGGAAAAAATCAACGGGGCAAAAAGTCAGGATAAAGTGTTGGTAAGAATCACGGCTTGGCCAAAGTCTTCACAAAGTCCTTATGGTGAAGTCGTGGAAGTTTTAGGTGCTCACGGTTCAAACGATACCGAAATGTTGGGAATTTTGATCAATCAAGGATTAGAAATTAAATTTCCTCAAGCTGTAATTTCTGCCGCGGAAAAAGTGACGATAGATTTAGATTCAGAAGAGGTTAAAAAAAGACGAGATTTTAGAAATATTACAACAATTACCATAGATCCTATTGATGCCAAAGATTTTGACGACGCTATTTCTATCCAATGGTTAGAAAATGGCAACATTGAAATTGGTGTTCACATTGCCGATGTGAGTCACTACGTGCAACCGGGAACACCAATGGATGAAGAGGCATTGACACGTTCTAACTCAGTGTATTTGGTTGATCGCGTAGTTCCTATGTTGCCAGAACAACTGTCTAATATGGCTTGTTCGTTGCGACCAAATGAAGATAAATTTAGTTTTTCGGCTGTTTTTGAAATGGACGAAAAAGGAAAAGTGTTAGATCAATGGTTTGGAAAAACAGTCATTCATTCTAATCGTCGATTCACATATGAACAAGCGCAAGAAATTATTGAGGGTGCTGACGGCGATTTCAAAAAAGAAGTTTTACTCTTGGATAAAATTGCCAAAATCATGCGTAAAAAACGCTTGAAAGAGGGCGCTTTGAATATTGAATCTGAAGAGATGCGTTTTGAATTAGATGCTGAAGGAAATCCAGTAAATGTGATTCTAAAAACATCTAAAGACGCACATAAATTGGTAGAAGAGTTTATGTTATTAGCCAATAAAAAAGTAGCAATATTTATTGCAAAACCAAATAAAAAAGAAGAAAAAATTCCTTTCGTTTACCGTTGCCACGATAAGCCCGACATTGAAAAAATTTCTCTTTTTAGGGTTTTTATTGATAAATTTGGATATGAATTGAATTACACAAGTCCAGATGATATTTCAAAAGCAATCAATACGTTGCTACATGAAATTAAATCAACTGGTGAATATTCCTTGATTCAAACCATGGCTATTCGTTCGATGGCTAAAGCAACTTATGAAACAGAAAATATAGGTCATTACGGTTTGGCTTTTCCTCATTATACCCACTTCACTTCGCCTATTAGGAGATATGCTGACTTATTAGTGCATAGAATCTTATTGGAAGAGTTGACTACCAAGCAACACCGCTATGGATCTGACTTGAGTGATATGTGTAAACGAATTTCAAGAAACGAACGTAAAGCAACTGAAGCAGAAAGAGAGTCAAATAAATACTTCCAAACATTGTTTATGAAAGAACGTGTTGGTGAAGAGTTTGAAGGAACAGTTTCTGGAATTGCCGATTTTGGCATGTTTGTAAAAATGGATGAAAACCAATGTGAAGGAATGATTCCAATCTCTGAAATTCCTGGTGATCGTTTTTATTTTGATGCTGAAAAATATAAAATTGTAGGACCAAAAACAGACATGGAATACAATTTTGGTGATAAAGTGAAAGTAAAGGTCAAAGATGTGGATACTAGAAAGCGACAAATCAATTTAGAATTAGTTGATTTTTAATTTTTACAAAAATGGTTCTTTATCAGAAATTCAACGTTCAACATGACGCACTCGAATTGGGGCGTGTATTGATCGAAAACGGAATTGAATACAAATTAGAAGTAGGAAAACCTGGTTTTGATCCAGCTTTTGTTTTTGATGCTGAATTTCGAATTTTATTGAATGAATCTGACTTTGATAAAGCAAATGCTTTGTTTGTTTCCAATATTCCCAAAGATTATTATTTGCTCACTTTTGCTGACGGTGAGTTATTAGAAATCATCACCAAACGCGATGAATGGAATGATTTTGACTTCAATTTAGCCCAAAAATTACTCAAAGATAGAGGAAAAGAAGTAAATCCTGAATTAATTAAATTACTAGAAAACCAACGTTTAGAGTTGTTGAAAATACCCGAGGTAAGTCAAAAAACATGGATTTATGCTGGTTATATTTTAGGAGTCGTTAGTGGTTTTCTAGGTTTATTTATTGGTCTAAGTTTGATGTCGAGTAAAAAAGTACTTCCAAACGGTGAAAAAATCTACAGTTTTATAGAGTCTGATAGAAGACACGGTTTATACATTGTTATTATTTCTTCCATTATGCTACTAATTTCTATTGGTGTGCAGCTGATAAGTAATATTGTTTTTAATTCCAGTATTTTCTAAGTAAAACATCCCGCTTCAAATGCAGCGGGATTTATCTTAATTTATTTATTAAATCAATTTAATTCGTTTATTTAAATAATCTCTGTACGAACCTCCTATTGGAATTGTTTTTTTATCATTTTCTAAGTGTAAATTAGGAAATTCTATCGTTACAATTTTGTCTAATCTTACAATGAAAGAACGGTGTACGCGGATAAAATCTTTAATTCCCATTTTTTGTTCTATTTCTTTCATAGTTGAATGAATGGTATAACGCGTATCAGGAGTATTGATAACCACATAATCTTTTAAGGCTTCAATAAAAAGAATACTATTGGTGTTTAATTTTATCAATTTACTGTTGTTTTTTACAAAAATAAAGTCATCTTGGTGGTCTTTTTTATTTTCATTGACCGAACTTAAATAATCCAATTGCCTTTCTATTTCTCGCTCTTTTTGATTTTTATATAGTGCTATTTCAATTGTAGTATGTAAATCAATTTCTTTAAAAGGTTTAATTATATAACCATAAGGCTCCGCAAATTTTGCTTTATTTAAAGTGGCATCATCCGCATAAGCAGTTAAGAAAATAACAGGTTTTTTTAATTCTTTTCTAATTATTTCTGCGGCTTCTATGCCGTTCATTTCTCCTTTAAGCATAATATCCATCAAAACGATGTCTGGGTGCTCTGATATAGCTAACTCTATCGCTTTTTCACCTGTGGCGGAGGCACCTACTACTTCGTATCCCAATTTAGTCAAACTATATTGAATATCTTTGGAAACGATGGATTCATCTTCCACTACAAGTACTTTTATTTTTAACATCGCGTTTGTGTTTTATGCACCAAATATAAAACTATTTTTTCCGTTTCAATTTATAAATCAGATATTTAGTTAAAATTTATTTATTTTGTTTAAATTTAATTCACTTAATCTTCATATTTGACAGATTTATCTCCATCAACAGAAACCAATTTTCCTCTTTCGTAATAATAAGTGTGAATGAATACTCCTTCTTTATTATATGACTGCCATTCTCCTGTTTTCAACCCTTTCTTGTATTTTCCATATTTCATTATTTGACCATTATTGAAATAATAAAAATGCTTACCAATTGGAATATTATTTTTAAAAGTTCCTTTAAAACATATTATTTTTTCATTGTAAAAATGTTTCCATTCACCTTCTTTTGATCCCATTGTAAAAAAACCTACCTCTTTTAAATTATTTTTTTTATAAAACCATTTTCCATCCTGAATATCATCTATATAATTTCCCTCTGTAATTTTGGTTCCCAAGGAATCATATTCAATACTTAATCCCTCTCTTCTGCCATTTAAATAATTTTCCTTTATTTTGGTTTGACCATTATTAAAATACCAAATCCATTCTCCATTAATAATTCCATTTCTATATTTTCCTTTTTGAATGGCATTTTCATTTTCATTGAAATAAATCCATTCACCTACTTTAATTCCATTTCTATATTTTCCTGTAGCCTGTTTTATTCCACTTGAATAAAAATAAATCCAGGTACTGTCATATATTCCACTGGGCAAAATAAATCCTCTGGCTAATAATGTATCTAATTTATACAGTTGAGATCCAAGTAATTTTCCTACAGAATCATATGTTGAGCCAGCACCATTTTTATATGCTCCGACATATGCTTGAAAAGAAGCTACTTTTCCATTTGGATGAAAAGTTTGTTTTATTTCAATTACTTTATTGTCATCTGTTTTTTTGTTATCTATGATTAAATTTCCTTTTTCTGTCCATTCTTTACATAGACCAACTATTTGATTGTTCTCATAAAAACATTCATTTTTTATCTTTCCATCAGGATAAAATGTTCTCCAAAGTCCTTTCTTATACTTTCTTGAGTCTATTTGATTGATTACTAAATTTGCTTCTGCTATATTATCACTGTAATTAATCGTTTCTATTAATCTTCCATCATTTTCATCGTACTTTTTTTCAATACCTGATTTTAATCCTTTTTCATAATTTGATTCAAGAATTAATATTCCATTTTTAAAAATCTTAGAAACACCTATCAAAGTGTCATTTTTGTAATTGTTATCTATAAGTAATTTGCCTATAGAATCGAATTGTTGAAAACGTCCATTTTTTAAATTTTGAGCATATTCTATCTCTTTTTCAATTTGACCATTTTGAGAATAAAAAATCCATTTTCCTTCTGATTTTCCAACTCTTTTTTCTCCTTCACTTTTGATTGTTCCTGATTCGTAATAATTTTTCCAAAGTCCAATAGGCAAGCGCTTTTCAAGGTTTCCTTCACTTGATAAATTACCAGAATTATAGTAGTACTTTTGGTGATAAATAGAGTCTGTTTTCTGAAGGTAGGCAAAGAAATTCAAAAAACAAAATACAACAGTCAAACCCTTTTTATTATAAATAAAATAAAAGATTTTTATTAAAAGATATTTATTCTTTTTATTATAGTTGTTCATACTGTTTACAAATATGTTACTTTTTTATTTGATTATTGAGTTATTACTAAAAATAGTCGTTTTATGAACACAACAAATAGAACTAAGTAACTGTTTTTCTTTCATAATAGGTGTTTCTTAACAATGTTGTTAATAACACTTTTTTGTATAACTTTTATACTAAAAAGGGATATAAAATTGTAGATAACTAGGTTTATATTTTACTTAAAAATGAACCAAACTTTACTAGGATTATTCAAATATGATATAGCTTCTAATTATAAATGAATAATGCAAGTATTAGTTTTTATTTTCTTTCAACCAATATTAACAAAATATTAAAAAATTATGTTGAAAGATTAATAAAATAAAACCAATGTTTACAAAGGATTAATAAAAACAGAAAAGACATTTTGTTTGCAACTTGTATCAATTGTTAATATCCATTACCTTTGATTAAAAATATAAATTATGCAACAAATAGTTATTCCGATCGGTTGTGATCATGCCGGTTTTGAAATGAAGCAAATTATCATAAAACACCTGCAAGATAAAGGTTTTTCTGTAAACGATCAAGGTTGTTTTTCTATTGATAGCATTGATTATGCAGATTACGCGCATCCTGTTGCTGCTTTGGTGGAAAAAAATTCAGGAACCAAAGGGATTTTGTTATGCGGAAGTGGAAATGGAATAAATATGACCGCAAATAAGCACCAAGGGGTTAGAAGTGCTTTGTGCTGGAACAAAGAAATTGCTGCGTTGGCAAGACAGCATAATGATGCGAATATTTTGACATTGCCTGCCCGCTTTATTTCTGACGTAGAAGCGCTGGAAATGGTAGATGTATTCTTTGCTACCGAATTTGAAGGAGGAAGACACCAAAATAGAATTGAAAAAATCCCTTGCAAATAATTTTATAAAATGTTAAAAACACGCGTTTTTTGTTTCTTTATTTTGTGCTGTTTTACTCTTTTTTCGCAAGATTTAAGTGAATTCTACGCGAATAACATTGATACCGTAAATTTATTTAATAACTTAGATTATTTAGCGGCTAATAAATTGAAAGGAAGAAAAACGGGAGAAAAAGGTCAAAAGCAAGCGGCCGCTTATATACAAGAGCAATTTAAAAAAGCAGGTGTTTTACCGTTTCCTGAAGAAAACTATTTTCAGAAATTTAATTTGCTTCAAAAAAACAAAACAGGAATGATGATCTTTGAAAATAAAGAGTTTCATTTCCCACAAGATTTTGGTTTTAAAAGTTTATATCAAACGTTGAATTTTGATGTAAAATCAGCGGTTTATATTTTGGGAGAAGATCTCATGGCCACAAAAACAAATTTTAATAATGAGTTTGTTTTGATTGAAATTGACAATATACAAACTTTTGATTTTGATTTGGTGGAAAATATTAGATCAAAAGGAATACTTTTTTTGGTCAATGATTACCGCGCAGAAAATTACAAAACATTGCAAAAAGATGATTTGGCAATGATTCAAAAAACAGTTAAAACCCCCATGGTTTTTTTAAACAAGAAAAGTCTTCCTTCGGTATTTATTCAATCTTTAGTTTTAAATACATCTAATAAATTTACATTCAGTTTTAAATTGAATCCAATTCAAAAGTATAAGTCAACAGAAAACGTGATTGGTTTTATAGAAGGAAGGGATTCAATATTAAAAAACGAGGTAATTGTGATTAGCGCACATTATGATCATTTAGGCGTCAAGAAAGGAAAAGTCTTTAATGGTGCAGACGATAATGGATCAGGAACAGCTTCCCTTCTAGAAATCGCGGAAGCCTTTCAACGAGCGAAAAACGACGGGAAAAATCCAAAAAGGTCGATTTTATTTGTTGCGTTAACTGGCGAAGAAATGGGTTTGTTTGGTTCTTCCTATTATGTTTCAAATCCATGGATTCCTTTAGAAAATACAATTGCAGATATTAATATTGACATGATTGGTAGAGCGTCGAAGCCAGAAGAAAAAGACACCTTTTCGGTGTATGTAATTGGTTCAAATATGTTGAGTAACGATTTACACAACACCCAAGAATTAGCCAATAAACAGTTTACAAAGCTTAATTTAGATTACAAGTACAATGACGTAAACGAACCATTACGCCTTTATTATCGCTCAGATCACTTTAATTTTGCGAAAAATGGAATACCAAGTGTTTTTTATTTTGGCGGATTTCATACTGATTATCACAAAGCGACGGACGATATTGAAAGCATCAATTTTAGAAAAATAGCCCAGATTTCCAAAATGGTTTTTCACACAACGTGGATGCTTGGAAATGCGGAAAAGCGTCCTGCTTTGAACTGATTTATTTCAGTAGTTCTTGAATAAATAAATCCATTTCTTGAACATAATTATCATATAATTTTCCAGTTCCTGGACCATTGAAACCAGTGTGTACTCTTTTTACTTCGCCGTCTCTACCAATAATTATTGCTGTAGGAAACGACATGATTTGGTTCAACATGGAAAATTGTTCGGAGGCTAAACTTTTGTTAGCGGAACCACCAACCAAAAAATGAAAATCAAGGTGGTGTCTTTCTTTTAGGAGTTTTATTTTATTTACTTGCCCCTCAAAATCATTCGGTGTTTCATATCCTACAGCAATTATTTCTAAACCATTTGAATGATATTTTGTATATAATTCATTAAAATATTTAGTTTCATCCATGCAATTAGGACACCAAGTTCCCATAATTTGAACAATGGTTACTTTGTTGTCGAAGGCGGCGTTTGGAAACACAAAATCTTTCCCTTCTAAGTTTTTCATTTTGAATGCGAAAGGTTCTTTTTTTACTGTATACGTTAATGAGTCAGGATTTCTAAGTTTAAAAGAAGAATCGTTTGTAGCGGTCCAATTAGTAGAATAATGTTTTCCTGAATAAAATTTTCCTTGAATAGTCGCTGTTGAATCTAAATGGCCAGAAAAATGAAAAGCATGTGAGCCGTCAAAACAAGACATTGTAAAGTTTTTGCCGTTCACATTTCCCTCCAAAAATCGGTAATCGCCTGTTTCTGTTAAAAAGGTGCCGGTTACTTTAGAGTCTTTGGATTTAAAAACACCAATGGCCAAAGATTCATCTGTGGTTTTTGGATTAAAAGTGGTTTTCCAGCGCCCAGTAAAATCAAAATTATTTACAGAAGTAACATTTTCTGTTGAACCAAAAACCGCTTTAAATGGAATTTTGTATTCGTTTCCTTTGTTGTAATTTTTCCAATATCCAAGAAGTAATTTTTTACTGACAACTTTAAATTTTAAGGATGAGTGAAAATTTGGGAAGTCAATTTTTACAGAATCATTTTTATATTCTAGTTGATTTAAAACTATTTTTTCTTCCCCGTTGTGAATAGAAAAAACAATTTGTTTCTGCTGTTTTTCGATTTCCATTCTAAACGGTAAAGCCGTTTCTTTGTTCAATTGTAGTGAACCACTCCATTTTCCAGATTGAATTTTAGATTGCGCAAAAACCCCACTTAATGTGCTGGTATATAAACTCAAAAAGAAACTCAAAAAGAAAATAGTGATTGATTTTAAAAACATCTTTAACTTTGATTCAGATGACGAAAATACTTTTTTTCTTTAAAACATTTGTAGAATGCAACTTTTTAGAGAGAAATTATGTCTAATACTCAAGCAAGCGTTATGGATGACAACACTTTGGTTATAGAATGTGTTAAATGTAATCCCAAGGCTCAGCGATTGTTGTTTGATAAATTTGCTCCCAAAATGTTGACAATTTGTTTGCGATATGCAAAAGATACGGCAGATGCTGAGGATGTTTTACAAGAGGGTTTTGTAAAAGTTTTTAGTAAGTTGTCGGATTTTAAAATGGAAGGATCATTAGAAGGCTGGATACGCAGGATTATGGTCAACACGTCGCTCGATGCAATTCGCAAAAACAAAAAACATTTGACTGACGCCAAATTGGAAGATGTAGAATATAAAATTATCTCTTCAGAATCTACTTCCGACCAACTTCAAGCGGATGATTTAATGAAATTAGTTCACGCTTTGCCAGAAGGATATAAAGTTGTTTTTAACCTTTTTGCCATTGAAGGATACAGTCACAAAGAAATAGCAGATTTATTAGGTGTGAGTGAAAACACATCTAAATCACAATATTCGAGGGCGAGGGCTCATTTAAGAATACAATTAGAAAAATTAGAAATTGAAAGATAAAGACTACATAAAAGATTTGTTTTCTGAGAAATTGTCAAAACATGAAGTTCCTGTGAGGAGCGATTTATGGTCTGGTATACAGTCTCAAATAGGAAACTCAGCCGCTCCAACAGTGGTTGCAAAAGGCATTTCGTCGTCTTTGAAATGGATGATTGGAATGGCATCTTCTTTGGCGGTGATTGGAACTGCTGTTTGGATTTCTTCTTTGCCTGAAGACAAAAAAGAAGAGCAAAAAGTTAGCGTTTCTCAAAATAAAGGAATCGAAAATATTAAAGAAGAAATTGAAACCGGGGTAAAAAGCGGTGCAAAAATCACCAATGTTCGCGAAGAAAATTCGGAGCAGGCAGTTTTTTCAATCCCGCAAGCAGAGTTGCCATCAAGCAATTATTTGGACGAATGGATTGCTCGTGAAAAACAATCAAAAGGTTTAGATAATTCATTTACTGGTGTTTCGCAACCCAAAGACGAAACAATTCCAAATCCAATGATTGCAGAATCTGTTTCTAGCACCAGTGCTTCAGCGATTGCGTTTTCTGCTCCAAAACCAGTAGAAGTAAAAACCTTTGAAGATGGAAAAATTGAAGAATTTGTCAATGTTTTTACACCAAATGGTGATGGAATGAATGATGTTTTCTTTTTGAATTCGGAGAATTTGAAAGATTTTACCATTCGAATTTTTAATGATAAAGACCAATTGGTTTTTCAATCTAGCGATAAAGATTTTAAATGGCTTGGTGTTAACGCTGTTGGCAATATGGTTGAACCTGGAAATTACGGATATATAATTTTCGCAACAGATCTGAATGGTAAAAACATTAAAATGTTTAAGAGTTTGACAATAAAGTAATTTAACTAGAAATAATTACTCCTTTATTTCTAAATAAAAGAGGTTTCGCATGAAGCCTCTTTTTTTTTGATTATAGCGCATAAAAAAACCCGTAAATGAATAACTTACGGGTTTTTGAGGTCTCGAGCGGATTCACTAATTAGTTTTTATTGTTTTATTGTGGTTTCCATTTATTCATGTATTAACCTATAAATGAAATGTTTTAGTAATAATAAAACAAAGTAAGTAATAATAAATAATAAAAAAGTGGGGTAAATTGTGGGGTAAAGTGTATATTTGTTCAAGCAAATAACAATTTTATGGCAAACATTAGATTTATACTTAATAACGGCAAAAGTATTAAGGACAAAACCAAACCTCAAATGATTTATTTACGGTACAGGTCAAAAAACAAACTTGATTTTTCGGCATCAATTGGATATAGTGTTTTATTTGAAGATTGGGATGAAATAAAACAACAGGTTAAGAATAGAACTGTAATCTTAAACAGATTTGAAATTAACAACCTCAACAAAAATTTAAAAAAACATATTGAAGATTGGGATGATAAGAATAGAGAGATAGGGTTTGTACCATGTTACTTAGATGTAAGAAAACATTACGATTCTTATTTTACAATTTCAGAACCAAAACAAGAAATCACTTTATTCTCGTTTATTGAATCGTTTATTGAAGATGCGAAAACCAAACCAAATGTTAATACTAAAAAAATGGTTTCAAGTGGAACTTTGAGAGGTTATTTGTTGACAAAAACTTTTTTACAAAGGTTTCACAAAGAAGTTTATCCAATCAATTTTGAAAGTATCAATTTAGAATGGTATTACGATTTTGTTGAATGGTGCAACACTCAAAATTTATCCCTTAACTACATTGGTAAACACATTAAAACCTTAAAAACATTTATGAATGGTGCAGTTGAATTAAAACTCACTAAAAACGAAAATTTTAAAAGCAGAAAGTTCATAGTTTCCAAAGAAGAAACAGATAGTATTTATCTAAATTTAGATGAATTAAATCAAATGTGGAAACTTGATTTATCTAAACAACCACGAAAAGAAATTGCAAGAGATTTATTTTTAATAGGGGCGTTCACGGGTTTGAGGGTTTCAGATTACAACAACATAAATGATAAAAATATCATTACTCACAACGGCGTTAAAATGTTTAAGATTAGAACGCAAAAAACTCAAAAAGTTGTTGCAATACCTTTGCACCCTATTGTCGAATCCATACTTTATAAAAATAACGGTCAAGCGCCAAAGAGAATTCCAGATTCAGATATTAACCTATTGATTAAAGAAGTTGCAGAAGATATTGGTTTGGATTCGATCGAATATATTGAACAAACTAGAGGGGGTTTAAAAGTTACTCAAAAGAAGTTCAAATTTGATTTGGTTAAGACACACACCGCGCGCCGTTCCTTTTGTTCCAACGCGTATTTATCTGGAATGAGTTCTATTGATATCATGTCAATTTCAGGTCACAAAACAGAATCAAGTTTCATGAAATATATCAAGGTTACCCCAGAACAAATTGCAACTAAAATGAGTCAACACGTTTTTTTTACAGGTGCAACCTCCTTAAAAGTTGTTTGATATGAATAAGACTTTAAAAGATATCAGTTTTAATGAATTTTTAGAACTAATTAGTGGTATTGCAACAATAAAAAAACATACTATTCTCATTAACTATGAGGATGAAATAATTGGTACCATTAAACAATTAAAAAACATTTCAGACCAAACAAAAAGCATTGAAGTAAAACGATTTATTCATAAATTCATTGAAGATAAAACAATTGAATTTTCAGAAATTGATATTGTAAATTACTTACATGGTACTACAAATAATTTTCAAAGAGAATCTATAAAATTAGGCCTCTTTGAACTAGATGTTTTTGAAAATATAGTTTTTAATGAAGTTGTAAATGATTTAACAACAAGTGAATATCAAAAAAACCAATGGATTATACCAACCTTTGAAAAAATTAATCCAAAAACAAATAAAACTCAAGTTTGTGTAAATTATAGGGAAATGAAAAACAAATTATTTCCCTTTGTTGGTTTTCAGTTAGAGTTTGTAAAACAATTTCTAAAGGGTAAATTAAATTCTGAAATAAAAGATAACACAATTAAACCGCCCTTTAAGGATGCCGAAACAAAACCAATCGACAAACTTAACACGCCCGTAATTAATCCATTTAAAGACAAACAAACCGCCGAACTATTTGAATACATTATAGATAATTGGGATTACCCCAAAAACCAAAAATATGCGGATATCTGGAATGGAATAGAATTTTCTGAAAATTATAAAGCCCCGTATCAAAACGAATATCAAAAATATATTATTAAAAGGTTTGGTTATACTGGAAGATTCCAATATAGTTATACCAAAGACCCCAACAACCGAGACCATCAAAGACTTTTAGAACTAATCGAAAACTTTAGTAAAAAATAGTACTAATATAGTATCCAAATATAGGTACAAGCGCGACATTTCTTTGTGGAAAATTTATATAAAATGAGTACACAAATTCAAACAATTCAACTGTTAAACATTACAACAAATGATTTAACAAACCTCATCAAAGAGGGTATTAAGTCCGAATTAACAGAACTTAAGAAAACACTAAACCCCGAGAGTTTAGAAAGTCCACATTTAACGCGACGTGAAACCGCAAAGTTTTTTGGCGTTTCTCTTAATTGCCTAAACGATTGGACAAACAAAGGGATTCTAAAATCCTATAAGGTAGGTCAAAGGGCGTATTTTAAACGTTCGGAGTTAATGCAAGTTATGTTTAACCAATCTAAAACGGCGTAACCATGCAAGCAAATAACACCACCGACAAACCGCGTTTATTCAAATTTAGTCCGATTAAATTCAATAAACATGATACTATTTATCAGGCGCAGCGCAACAACCCAACGGATTCATTTATTACAGAATTAGTAAAAATTGAAAAATTTCAGGGATATTCAAACGCCTATAATTTAGGTTTGTATTTTAGAATAAAGGATTCATCGAGTTGGGCAAAAAGTAAACAGATAACAGGTTTATTCAAAACATTGCACAAAGGCGCGTTTTATGGCAATATCAAAGAGGGCGCGACAAAATCCCTACTATTATTTAAAATCGACCCCGAGAACCACGAATTAACAGTTTATGAGTATCCAAAGGGATACGACCCACACCGCAACGTTATTGATTTACTTATTAAGACCATTTAACCAATGGTTACCAACAAAAAAAAGAGAGGGCGCAACGTTTCGCATCCTCTCTATTTTGCAAATAACACCACCGACAAAAATGGAGTTGTACAAAATTACGATTATATCCCTATTGATTACGTCAAATGCGAAGTTATTGGATTAAGTAGAAATTATTTTTTAAACAATCCGAACTTAATTTTTACCCCAAAAATCAAAGACCGTGACGAACTTCATTTTCACTACTTAATTGATGAAAACATGAAATTAAAAGTATATGAGAATAACAAAATTTTTATTGATGGTAGTTTGCACAAATACGCAAATAATGGAATACACAACCACGACGATTTTAACAATATTCGATTTATTGAGGTACTGGATAAACTATACAAACGATTAGGAATTAAACCCGAAAACATGAGGATTTTATGTTTAGAGTATGGATTTAATATAACGCCACCAATAGACCCCAACTTAATAATTGACCATCTATTAAAACACAAACAAAAAGATTCTGAAATTTTACTCTCAAACGACCGCGCAAAATACCGTCAATTTGAGCATCAGGATTATATTATTAAAACCTACAACAAAGGCAAACAATACAACCGCAAAGAGGAAATTTTGAGAATCGAAGTAAAACAAACAGATTGGACAAAGTACCGACGTATTGGAATGAATACACTCGACGAATTTATTAATCATGATAAAACGATCTTTGTAAACGATTTACTCAACAAATGGAATGAGGTACTATTTTACGACCCAACGATAACAGATAACGCAAAATATTTACATTATCGGGACGTAAACTATTGGAATGGATTACGCGCAAAATCAAATAAAACGTATTCAGTCCACGCCCAAAGATTACGCGAAATAAACGCCACCAAAGGCGCAAATATTCAAAAACAAATATCGGATATAATACTCGAGAAAGTCCAAACCATGCAAGGGGGTAACGTTTTACTACTTAGTACAAAAAAGTACTGTAAACTAACTGGAATCGAAATAAAAGACCAACGCAAAAATAGTTTTTTGTTATCGCATATCGGTTTAAAGTATATCAGTAAACACCACCCCGAACGATTTAAAGACCTCGAGAAACGTTTTTTATCAGGCAAATGGACAAACGCCACGCATCAAACAAAAATCAAAGAAATTGCACACAATATCCGAACTCGTTACACACGACAAACCCAACGCCACAACCCTCAACAAACAACCATTTTTGAGGTACTAACTTTTGAACAAAAAAACATGAGGGGGTAACTGTTTACTACTTTAGTTATAGAAGTAATTCGTTACCCCCCCTCATTTAATTAGATGGAATATAAAAAAGTAAAACGACATGAATAAAAAACAAAATCAAACAACGTTATTAACGTCGAATTACGTGGACGAAAACGGCAAATTTAAAACAGGTAACGATGGACGCCCCAAAGGTGCAACGAATAAGACCACCCGAGATTTAAGAGAGTTTATAACTGGTTTTCTAAATGATAAAACGCCCGAAATAACAACTTTGTGGGATACCCTTGAGGATAAAGACAAACTTACTTTATTCATGCATCTTTGTAGGTTGGTACTACCCAAACCAAACGACGAAACCGACCGCGAAAACAGTAACCAATTACACCAACGCCCGATAATAAACTTTGTAAAAACATTATACAATGAGGAATAGAATAGAGATAAACACTAAGGAGGATTTAATACACTTTATTGAATCAAATGAGTTAACAACGAATCAGGTTAACGAACTTTTACGAACCGCCTCTATTCATTGTCTATTCATTTACGACCATACGCCAAAGGAACGCGCCCAACTTTTGAGAGAAATGTTTAAGCGCAAAGAATTAAGAGTTTTTATTGATAATCTTAATTGACCCGTAAAAAATCATGGTTTTTGTAAATGTGGGGTAAAAAATGGGGTAACATAGAAATAAAAAACCCGCAACTAATTGATAATTACGGGTTTTAATTTTACTTTGATGAGGTCTCGAGCGGATTCGAACCGCTGTAGACGGTTTTGCAGACCGCTGCCTAACCGCTCGGCCACGAGACCAGAACGGATTGCAAAATTAGCAAAATTTATTTTGAATCAAACCTTTTTGATGCTTTCCTCTATAATTATTGCCACATTTTCAACGTCTCCATTAATAGGTGGACAAATCTTTGTGATTTTCACTTTCAGCTGATGAAGATTACTTAAAGTAGATTTTAGTTTTTCAACTATTCGATAACCTACATGCTCAATCAATTTTGAGCGAATAGCCATTTCTTGAGCGACAATTTTGTTGACAATGACATAATCAATTGTATTTTCTAGTGTGTCGGTTTCTGCTGCCAATTGAAAATTTGTTTCCATCCAAACATCAACTAAATAATTGCCACCAATTTTTCCCTCTTCAGGCAAACAACCGTGAAAAGCATATATTTTGATTCCGTTTACTTCGATGATGTGTTTCATTTTATGATTGTGATTTCATTTTTTCTAAACCTTCATACATTCTTTCAACACATTCTTCTTGACCAATAAATGATGCGATTTCAAACATGCTTGGCCCCATTCCCGCTCCTGTTATCAGTAATCTAAATAGAGGCAATACAGCTCCAATTCCAAGTTCTTTAGCTTCTAAAAATGATTTAAATGCTACTTCAATGGTGCTCGGATTAAAATCAGTCAATGATTTTAGCCTGTCATTCCATTCGGACATTAAAACCCCAGAATCAGCTTTCCATTTTTTAGAAACTGTCTGTGCATCAAAATTTTCAGGTCTGTATAGTAAATAACCTCCTTCTGTTAGGATGTCATCTATAAAGGTTGCGCGTTCTTTCATCAATCTTGCAACATCAACCAAAGCTTCTTTATCGTATTTATTGTTTAATTTTTGCGATAATTCGTCCGCAAGAGTTTCATTTGATGTATTTCGTAAATATTGTTGTTGAAACCATTTTGTTTTGTCGGCATCAAATTTGGCGCCTGCTTTACCTACTCTTTCTAAGGTGAAAGATTCCGCTAATTCCTCTAGCGTAAATAATTCTTGGGTTGTTCCTGGGTTCCAACCAAGAAAAGCGAGCATGTTTACAAACGCTTCCGGAAAATATCCAGATTCTCTATATCCCGTATATTTCTCGCCGTCTGCTGAAAGCCAATCTGTAGGAAAAACAGGAAACCCTAATCTATCTCCATCTCTTTTTGATAGTTTTCCGTTTCCATCAGGACGCAAAAGCAAAGGTAAATGTGCCATTTTTGGACAATCCCATCCAAAAGCGTCGTATAGCAAAACATGAAGTGGCGCTGATGGCAACCATTCCTCGCCTCTAATTACATGACTGATTTCCATTAAATGGTCATCCACAATATTTGCTAAATGGTATGTTGGCATTCCGTCGCTTTTGAACAAAACTTTGTCGTCCAAATTGTTTGTATTTACCACTACCCAACCCCTAATGATGTCTTCAAAACGGACATCAATATTTCTGGGCATTTTCATGCGAATTACATATTGATCGCCGACTTCTAATCTTCTTTTTACTTCATCTGCAGATAAGGTTAAAGAGTTTTTTAAAGACATTCTTGTGACTGTATTGTATTGCCAATTTGGCATTCCCATCGCCTTCGCTTGTGCGCGAACACTGTCTAATTCGTCGGCGGTATCAAATGCGTAGTAAGCCTTATCATTGGCAACCAATTCTTCCGCAAAAGGCTTGTAGATTTCTTTTCTTTCAGACTGAACATACGGGCCAAAATTTCCCCCAATTCCTGGTCCTTCTGTAGCGATAATTCCGCACCATTGAAGTGCATCCAAAATATATGCTTGTGCTCCCTCTACGAATCTCGTTTGATCTGTATCTTCTATTCTTATGATAAAGGTGCCGTTGTTTTTTTTAGCAAATAGATAATTGTACAATGCTGTACGAACGCCTCCCATGTGCAACGGACCTGTTGGTGATGGAGCAAAACGAACGCGAACTGGTTTGTCTGACATACTTGTTGTTTTTACAGCAAAGATAATCTTTTGAACATCAATTTTCTTGTTAGAGTTTAGTTTTTGTTTGTTGTTAGAGGAATAAGTTTTACTTTAGTGAGTTATTCTATATACAAACAGTGGAGATGGAACCTTTTGAACATTTATTAAATCAGATAGATGCTTTTATCAGAAAGTATTACAAAAATGAAATGCTGAAAGGAGGTATTTTATTTTTGGGTGTTTTGTTGTTAAGCTATCTTGTTATAGCATCTTTAGAATATTTTGGTCGATTCGCTACTACTGTGAGGGCATTTTTGTTCTTTAGCTTTTTAGCGTCAAATGTTTTTTTACTTGTTAAGTATTTGATCGTTCCTTCTCTTAAATTGATTTCTTTCGGAAAGAGAATAGACAGGTATCAGGCAGCCAAAATAATTGGTTCTTTTTTTCCTCAAGTTTCAGATCGGCTTTTAAATACACTGCAGTTGAATGATAACTTAACAAATCAAGATGTAAATTACGAGTTGATTCGTGCCAGTGTTGTCCAAAGAGCTCAAAACTTATCAGTTGTTCCCTTTGTAAATGGCATAGAGCTTAGGAAGAATTTGAAATATGCCAAGTTTGTTTTGCCGATTGTGGTTGTTTTCATTTTGATTTCTTTGGTTTTTCCTAAATTGATCTCACAAGGCACAGACAGAATTGTGCATTACAATCAAGAGTTTAAGATTGAAGCACCGTTTTGTTTTGTTTTAACAACCCCATTGGTAGGAATTGAAGAAGGACAAGATGTTCCTGTTGCTGTTAAATTAAAAGGTGATGAATTGCCAGAGAAGGTTTATTTAGTTAGCTCTCAGGGGAAATTTTTAATGAATAGAACTTCTAAAATTGCAAGTTTTTACATTCTTAAAAATCTCAAAGAAAACACGATATTTCATTTTGAGGCCAACGGTTTTGCAAGCGATGAATATAGTTTATCTGTGGTACCAAAGTCTTCTATAGGAAGATTTCAAGCCACCATTCATTATCCTTCCTACTTAGGAAAAAAAGATGAGCTTGTTTTGAATGCCGGTGATTTAGAGATACCAGAAGGAACAATTGTGGAATGGAGTGTTTTAACAAAAAACACGTCAGCGGTTGCTTTTAGGTGGAATGATTCTTCGCAAGTTTTCAAAGATGAAGGTTTTAAAGTCAAGAGAAAATTTAGGAATACAACAGACTTAAAAGTTTCTTTAACAAATAGTTCTACTGGAAAGAAAGATTCTTTAAATTATTCTATTTCGGTCATTAAAGACGCTTTTCCTGGTATTCAAGCGAAGGAATCTATTGATTCTATTTCTGATGCAATTCGTTTTTTTGAAGGTCAGATCTCGGATGATTATGGATTAAATGCGTTGACGTTTTATTATCAAATTGTTTCTGATAAAGGAGTTAAAAAGCAACAAAAATTGTCTGTAGCTAAAACTTATGGTACTGAGATGCCCTTCTCTTTTGCTATTGATTTTAGAAGAGAAGAGCTTACTGTAAATGATAAAATAGAGTATTATTTTATTGTTTCCGATAATGATGGAGTTAATGGCAGCAAAAGTGCCCGTTCTCAGACTTTTATTTATGAATTACCTTCTTTGTCTGAATTGAATGAATTAAGAGACGACAGTCAAAATCAAACTAAAAAGGAGTTAAATGATTTATTGAATAGAACCAAAGAATTTCAAAAAGATATTCAAAAGCTAAAGAAAGAAACGCTGAATTCTAAATCAAACGAATGGAATAAGTTAAATCAAGTCAATCAACTCAAAGAAGAACAGCAATCTCTTCAAAAAGCGCTTGAACAGATGCAAATGCAAATGCAAGAAAGTCAAGAGGAAAAGAATCAGCTGTCGGAAATGGATCCTGAATTATTAGAAAAACAAGAGTTGTTGGAAAAGTTGCTTCAAGAAGTGATGGATGATGAGTTACTTGATTTATTGAAACAGCTTGAAGATTTAATGAAGTCACCCGACAAAAATCAGATGAATCAAAAAATGGAGCAGCTAGAGGTGAAGTCTGAAGATATGAAGAAGCAACTTGATAGAAGTTTAGAGATGTTGAAGAAACTTCAGGTCAATGAGAAGTTAGACGATGTTCAAAAGGAATTGAAAGAACTTTCTAATGAACAAAAGGAGTTGAAGGAATCAATAGAGAATAAAAAGATAGATGATATTAAATCTCAAGAGAAGCAAAATGAAATTAACAAGAAGTTTGATGAAATAAAGGAGGACTTAAAACAGCTAAAGGAATTAAATGACGCCTTAGATAAACCAATGAATTTAGGCGATCAGGAGAAAGAAAAAGAAGAAATCACCAAAGAGCTCCAAGAAGCTAAGGAAAACCTAAGTAAACAAAAGGAAAAGAAAGCGGGTGAAAATCAAAAAAAGTCTGCGGAAGAAATGAAGAAGATGGCTGATGAACTTGAAATGATGCAAGCGGCCGCAAATAAGAAACAAGATGAAGAAGATATTAACTTATTGAGGTCTATTTTAGAAAGTTTAATGACCTTAAGTTTCACACAAGAAGAAACAATGATCAAGTTTTCTAAAGTTCGTGATAATGATCCATTTTATCGTAAATTAGGGAGGAATCAAAGGAATATAATAGATGACACGAAGGTTGTTGCGGATAGTTTAGAAGCTTTGGCAAAAAGACAACCAAAAATAGCCTCTTTTATTGACAAAGAATTGAATGATATCAAGCAGAATTTTGCGCTAGGATTAGAAGATATCGATGAGCATAGAAGAAGAGAATTAGGTCAGCATCTTCAGTTTGTAATGACGGCGTATAATAATTTGGCTCTGATGTTGAATGAAAGCTTGCAGAGTATGCAAAATCAAATGCAAAGCGAAATGCCGGGCTCAGGAAGTTGCGATAAACCCGGGGGAAAGGGTTCTAAACCTAAATCAGGGGATGATGCGGGAGACATGAAAGAGATGCTTAAAAAGCAACTCGAGCAAATGAAGAAAGGGAATAATCCAGGCGGTAAATCCCCTGGAGATAAAGAAGGTCAAGGCTCAATGGGTATGCCCGGATTAGGGAACAAAGAGATTGCTAAAATGGCCGCTCAACAAACAGCCATCCGTCAGCGCTTAGAGCAGATGAGAAACGAGATGAACAAGGAAGGCAAAGGGCTTGGGAATAAGTTAAACCCTTTAATTAGCGAACTTGAGCAACAAGAAAAAGATTTGATAAATAAACGGTTTTCGAAGGAAATGGTTAAGCGGCAGCAAGACATTTTAACACGTCTTTTAGAGAGTGAAAAAGCCTTAAACGAAAGGGGTTTTGAAGAGAAAAGGGAATCTAAATCTGGAAAAAACTTTAATTATAGTAACCAAAAACGAATTGATGAGTATAATCAGCAAAAACTAAAACAAGTTGAGTTGCTTCGTGCCGTTGATCCTTTGTATAGAAAATATTACAAAGATAAAGCGAGCGAGTATTTTAATATTGTTTTGTAATTGTTTTGATTAATACTTTTAAAATGAGTTTAACAGTTATTGAAAAATTGAGTGTTCCATCAGAATTATCGAGCCTTTCGATTGTTGAGTCACTAATTGATCGTGTTTGTGGTTCTCTTGGTGTTCATGAAGACGCTTACGGAAATATTTTGATTGCTGTTACTGAGGCTGTAAATAATGCGGTGATACATGGTAATCAATTTAGTTTACAGAAAGACATCGATGTAGAAGTTTTAGATGTTGACGACCGTTTGTGTTTCAGTATTAAAGACAAAGGTAACGGCTTTGATTTCGAAAACTTACCGGATCCTACTGCGCCAGAGAATATTGAAAAAGAAAACGGTAGAGGGATTTTTTTAATTAAAAACCTTGCTGATGATTTAATTTTTGATGAAGGCGGACGGGTAGTAAATATATTTTTCAATCGAGCTTAATGGTTGATGTAAATTATTTGCAAACTAATGATTTACAATTATCTATCGCGGAGATGGAATCATGGATTGCGGATGTTTGTAGTAATGAAGGAAAAGTATTAGATCAGTTGTCGTTGGTTTTTTGCTCCGACAATTATTTACTGGAAATTAACCAACAGCATTTAAACCATGATTATTACACCGATATTATTACATTCGATTATTCCGTTGATTCTGTAATCTGTGGCGATTTATTTATCAGTGTCGATAGGGTGTCGGAAAACGCAGGTTCTTTCGGTGTATCTTTTTTACATGAGTTGCATCGTGTAATTATTCACGGTGTGTTGCATCTTTGTGGTTTTAATGACAAATCAAGCGAGGAAGAAGCAATCATGAGAAGTAAGGAAGATTGCGCGTTGTTGCTAATTGGTTTCACGTGAAACATCTATGATTAAACCTTATTTACAACTAATTTTGTTTCACGTGAAACATTCAAAGGATGCTTAAAAAATACGATGTCATTGTGGTGGGTGGTGGACATGCTGGTTGTGAAGCGGCGAATGCCGCTGCAAAACTGGGGAGTTCTGTGTTGTTGATTACAATGAATATGAATGCCATTGCGCAAATGAGTTGCAACCCTGCCATGGGTGGTGTTGCAAAAGGTCAGATTGTGCGAGAAATTGATGCTTTGGGTGGTGGAAGTGGAATTGTTTCTGATTTGAGTGCCATCCAATTTCGGATGTTGAATTTGTCTAAGGGGCCTGCTATGTGGAGTCCACGCACTCAAAACGACCGCGTGAGGTTTGCGGATGAATGGCGCTTGCTTTTAGAGCGAAACAAAAATGTTGATTTCTGGCAAGATACTGTTACGGGTATAATAGTGAATGAAAATTCTATTGCCGGTGTAAAGACCGCTATTGGTTTAGAAGTTTTCGCTGATTCTATTGTTTTGACAAATGGTACATTTTTAAATGGTTTGATCCACCTTGGCGAGAAACAGTTTGGTGGTGGACGGATCGGTGAAAAAGCCTCTTTTGGTATCACAGAGGATTTAGTGCAATTGGGTTTTGAGTCTGGAAGAATGAAAACTGGTACACCGCCTAGAATTGATGGGAGGTCTTTAGATTTCAATAAAATGGAGATTCAAGAAGGAGATCTTAATCCTTCTAAGTTTAGTTTTACTAGTACGCTGCCTCTTTCTTTGCAGCGCGCATGTCATATTACATATACCAATGAACAAACACATGATATTTTAAGAACTGGTTTTGACCGTTCTCCTATGTTTAATGGAGCGATTCAAAGTCGCGGGCCAAGATATTGTCCAAGTATAGAAGATAAAATCAATCGTTTTGCGGAGCGCGACAGACATCAATTGTTTGTAGAGCCAGAAGGATGGAATACATGCGAGATTTATGTTAATGGTTTTAGCACATCCTTACCCGAAGAGATACAGTTACAGGCTTTACATTCTGTGGCAGGCTTTGAGTGTGCCAAGATGTTTCGTCCTGGTTATGCAATAGAGTATGATTACTTCCCTCCTACTCAATTAAAGCACACGTTAGAAACTAAATTAATAAATGGTTTGTATTTTGCTGGACAGATTAATGGTACTACCGGTTATGAAGAGGCTGCTTGTCAAGGGTTGATGGCTGGAATTAACGCGAGTAGAAGAATTCAAGGAAAGGATGATTTTATTTTGTCTCGCTCCGAAGCTTACATTGGTGTATTAATTGATGATTTGATTACTAAGGGAACGAAGGAGCCTTATCGCATGTTTACTAGTCGTGCTGAATATAGAATTTTGCTAAGGCAGGATAATGCCGATTTAAGACTTTCTCCACTGGGTCATGTGATTGGTTTGTTAGATGATGATGCGATGGAGAAAGTTGAGCTTAAAAAGCAAGGTGTTTCCAATTTTAAAGCAAAACTTAGAAGTTTTGGCGTAACACCACAAGAAGCAAATCCTGTTTTATCTGAAATTGGTTCTGCTCATATTAATCAACAAGTTAAATTTTCAAGTTTAATTACTCGTCCTTTGGTTGGTTTAGAGCAGTTGCGAACAATGAACACTAATCTTGGAGTACTGATTGATGATTTTAAATCTATTCATATTGATATTCCAATGCAAACAGAAATTCAGTTGAAATATGAAGGTTATATACAACGTGAAGAGGAGATGGCGTCAAAAATGAATCGTTTAGATGATTTAAAAATTCCATCAGATATTGATTACAAAGAGTTAAAAAGTATAAGTTTAGAGGCTATGGAGAAATTTATTGCTCTTAGACCGGCAACAATTGGTCAGGCTTCTAGAATTAGTGGGGTATCACCTAGTGATATTTCTGTATTGTTAATTTATTTAGGGAGATAGTTTCACGTGGAACAAATAAAAAATTACACCAACTGTCCCGTTTGCGAATATAGTGAGTTTTCAAACCACTTAACGGTGACGGATCACATGATAACCAACGAGGTGTTTACGATTGTTAACTGCAATTCTTGTGGATTTCATTTTACAAATCCAATACCTTCAGAGGAAGTTGTAGGAAATTATTACAAGAGTGAAAATTATATTTCCCACTCTAGTTCTAACACAGGCTTGATAAATAAGGCTTATAACCTGGTTAGAAATATAACTTTAAAAAGAAAGGTTAAATTAGTTAGTCGTTTGGCTAAAGGAAAAGAACTTCTTGATATAGGCGCTGGCACAGGCCATTTTTTAAATGTTGCTAAAGGAGCTAGTTTTATTGTGCAAGGATTGGAGCCAGATGAAGATGCTAAAAAGTTTGCTAAATCTGAGTTTTCGCTGTCATTAGAAGATTTGGAAGAGATTGTCAAAATAGAGTCAAATTCTAAAGATGTAATTACGATGTGGCATGTTTTGGAACATGTTTTTCACTTAAAAAGAGATTTATCTGAATTTGTAAGGGTTTTAAACGATGATGGTGTTTTTATTGTAGCCGTTCCGAACATGTCCTCTTGGGATGCAAAACACTATGGGGCTTTCTGGTCCGCTTATGATGTTCCGCGACATCTTTATCATTTTCAAGAATCAACCATTAAGAATCTATTTAGTCAGTTTAATTTAGACTGTGTGGAAGTTCTACCAATGAAGTTTGATTCATTTTATGTGAGTATGCTTTCTGAAAAATACAAATCAGGAAATATTTTTTCCGGAATAATAAATGGATTGAAGTCTAATTTGAAAGCGAAAAACAATGGCTATAGCTCCCAAATTTATATTTTTAAGAAAAATAAAGCGATTTAAGAGTGTTTTCTTTGTTCTAATGCAGAAATAGTACCTTCAACAATAGATTGTAAAGCAAAAAGAGCGTAAATCAGATGGTTTTACGCTCTTTTTACATTAAAAGACCTCGTTTTAATTTATTGTCGGTTCAATCCAATGACCGTTTTCTTTGATTAATTCGATCAAGGCATCTACAGCTTCTGTTTCAGGAACGTTCTTTCTAACTATTTCTTTCTCTTTATACAAGTGGATTTTTCCCGGTCCTGTCCCAACGTATCCATAATCTGCGTCAGCCATTTCTCCCGGGCCATTTACAATACAACCCATGATGCCAATTTTGAGTCCCTTGAGATGAGAAGTGCGATTTCTTATTTTGGCTGTTGTTTCTTGTAAATCAAAGAGTGTTCTTCCACAAGAAGGGCAAGAAATATATTCTGTTTTTGATATTCTAGTTCTAGTAGCTTGTAAAATCCCAAACGAAAGTGAATTAATCGCGGTCGTTGGGTGATTACCTTTGATCCATATTCCATCTCCAAACCCGTCAATTAATTGATTTCCAGAGTCACTAGAAACACAAAGCTGAAAGTTTTCCAAGTCTTCAGTGTTGTTTTGGTACTTTAGGATTACCGGATTTTCAATATGATTGTTTTCAAATAAAGTTCTTACATACCGGTATAATTGTGTTTTGTTGTCATATTTAGTGTTTAAAATAAACACGCAATTTGTTCTGTTCTTGCAATTTTCAACATTAATTTCCTCGGCATTGATTTCTATAAAATGCAAATTGTCAAATTGAATATTAGTAATTTCTTCAATTTTAATATAGGGATAACAATGCTTTTTGTTGCTGTATTTTTCTTTCCATGTATCGTAATTAAAAACAGCACCTAAAGTTCCAGGTATTTCAAAATTTAACTCGTTGTCGCCAAGAAATACATAATCAGCGGCTAAATCCTGTAAATTCCATTTATCTAATATTGTGGAATAATTGTAGCCAAATCCATAAAAATTAGCATGTTTTATCTCCTTTTTATCTGATAGGTCTGCAAAAACTACTGGTGTGTTTTTCCCGCCTACGTTTAGAATAGAATTTGTATTTCTTCTTTGATATGAATAAGGATCGTAATTAACTAATAAATTAGTTATAATTTTAAAATCATTGTTGTTTGAACTAAATTTATCAATTAGTTTTTTTGCTACAGGAATCTCAAATTCAGGGTCTTCTGTAAGTGAAACGCGAATTGTGTCACCCAAACCGTCTTCTAATAATGCCCCAATTCCAACTGCAGATTTAATTCTTCCATCTTCCCCATCGCCTGCTTCTGTTACGCCTAAATGCAAGGGGTAGTTCATACCTTCATTTTGCATCGTTGCAACCAAAAGGCGATAAGCTTGCACCATCACTAAGGAGTTGCTGGCTTTCATAGATATCACTAAGTGGTGGAAATCCATTTTTTGGCAAATTCGTAAAAACTCCATGGCTGATTCTACCATTCCTTCCGGTGTATCGCCAAATCGGCTTAAAATTCGATCTGAAAGAGAACCATGATTGGTGCCAATTCGCATAGCTGTTCCATGATCTTTACATATTTGAACTAAAGGCTTAAATTTTTCTTCAATTCTATGAAGTTCAGCTAGGTACGATTCGTCTGTAAAGTCGATTTCTTCAAATTTTTTCTTGTCGGCGTAATTCCCGGGGTTTACGCGAACTTTTTCAATCAATCGGGCAGCAATTTCAGCTGCGTTTGGGGTAAAATGTATATCGGCAACAAGCGGTGTAAAATAACCGCGTGATTTTAATATTTCACTGATTTTTCCTAAATTTTCTGCTTCTTTTTTACTTGGAGCGGTTAGTCGCACAAGTTCACAGCCTGCTTCAATCATTCTAATTGATTGTTCAACAGATTTTTCTGTATCCATCGTGTCTGTTGTGGTCATAGATTGCGGGCGAATGGGTTGGTTGCCGCCAATTTTTATGTTTCCAATCGCTATCTCACGTGTTACAAATCTATTTCTATTGAAATAATCTACGCAGTATTTTTTCAAACTTTGGTTGTTTTCCATAGTCATTTATTAAAATCTATTTTAATTGAACAAATTTAGGCTTTATAATGTTTGATGATTAGTTTTTGAACAATTTCCTATGGACTAATTATTCTTACACTATATTACATAGTTTTATATTTGTTATATTTGTTTTAAATTATTGTGAAAATTATGAGCATTCCTTCAATTTCTTTCTCCAAAAATCATAATGTAGAGTTTTATAAAACCCTTCAGCAAAGGGTAAGAGAGTATTTTAAAGACACAAGAAAATCTAGATTTGCTAACGCAAACATGGTGATCAAGACAATCTTTATGATTGCCTTATATGTTGTTCCTTTTGTGTTGTTGCTTACAGTTGTAGAAAACGCTTGGATTTCGTTCTTGATGTGGTTAATCATGGGTTTTGGCATGGCCGGAATTGGCTTGTCAATCATGCATGATGCTAATCATGGGGCATATTCTAAAAGTAAATACGTCAATAAGGCGATGGGTTTTATAATTTTTGCCGTTGGTGGTTCAGACGTTAATTGGAGAATTCAACATAACATTTTGCACCATACATACACAAACGTTTCAGGTATGGATGAGGATATTAATCCTGGGAAAGTGATGCGTTTTTCTCCTCACGCGAAAAGATATAAAATGCACAGATACCAGCATATTTATGCATGGTTTTTGTATTGCTTGATGACCTTAATGTGGTGTACAGTAAAGGATTACAAACAAGCGATTAGGTACAATAAGCTGGATTTAATGAAGACTCAGGACATTACTTTTGGTCAGTTATTGACGTCAATTATCATTTCTAAAATTTTGTATTTTGCTGTTATTTTTGGTTTGCCTTTTGCTTTTTCGGCGCTTCCTTGGTGGGCAACAATTTTAGGGTTTTTAGCAATGCAATTTATTGCTGGTTTGATATTGGCAATGATTTTTCAGCCTGCGCACGTGGTACCAACATCTAATTATCCTGTTCCAGATGAATCAGGAAACATCGATGCTGATTGGGCTGTTAGTCAATTGTTTAACACGGCTAATTTTGCGCCGAAAGCGAAACTTTTTTCTTGGTATGTTGGTGGTTTAAATTATCAAATAGAACACCACCTATTTCCTAATATTTGTCATGTGCATTATGACAAAATTGCTAAAATTGTAAAGCAAACAACAGCAGAATTCAATTTGCCATATATTTCTCAAAAGACTTGGTATGGTGCTTTGCGTGAACACACCATTATGCTTAAAAAATTGGGAAACAATGATTTTGCGCCTGGAATTCATTGATTAGAAATGAACATTGAAGCTTTACGTTCCTACTGTTTAAACTTAAAAGGTACCTCGGAAGGTTTTCCTTTTGATCAAAAAACATTGGTTTTTAAAGTAAAGGGCAAAATGTTTGCGTTGACTGATGTCGATCATTTTGTGTCCATTAATTTAAAATGTGATCCCGAAAAAGCCGTTTTATTGAGAGAAATGTACGCAGGGATTACGCCTGGTTTCCACATGAATAAATCTTTGTGGAACTCGGTTAGAATCAACGCTGACATATCCGATAAACTTATTTATGAATTGGTAGATCATTCATATCAGCAAGTGGTTTTAAAACTGACAAAAAAGCTTCAAAATGAGTTGCAGGATTGACAAATACGTTTGGGCCGTGCGAATAGCTAAAACGCGTTCTCAGGCGTCAGATTTGATATCAAAAGGCAAGGTAAAGCTGAATCAAGCGCAAGTGAAGCCTGCTAGAGACGTGAAAGTTGGCGATTTTATTCATGTATATAAAAACACCGCCACTTTCACCTATAAAATCATTCAACTTTTAGAAAAAAGAGTCGGTCCAAAATTAGTTGCTGACTATATTATTGACGCCACTCCACCGGAAGAAATTAAAAAGTATAAAACATATCAAGTGGCGCAAAGTGCTTATCGTGAATATGGTACTGGCAGACCTTCCAAACACGACCGAAAAGATATTGAAGATTATTTGAATTGGGATTAATCCATTTTTCTAGCCAAAAAGCGCACAGTTTGTCGTGTTTTTTGCTCAATTAAAACTGTTTTATTTTGGATCATTTTGGCAATTGTGGCATCATCGTAATGCCTTATGGTGATAAACTCTAAATTTGCATTGAATTTAACTTCATATTTATCCTTGAAAAGGCTTAAAACAGCATCAATATTTGTTTTTTTCTGGTCAACAGCAAAAGAGAAACTCAACGCAGAGTTCTGCATTAAATTGATTTTGATTCCAGCTTTTGAAAGGGTTTCAAATATCTCGCTCAGGTTTTCTTCCATAATAAATGAAAAATCTTTTGGTGTTATTGAAAATAAAACTTGATCTAATTTAAAGATGAAAGATGGAACTAGATGGTCATAATCCATAGAAGACTGAATAACTGTACCAGCAGCTATTGGATCAATGAATGATTTCACAAATAAGGGTATTTGTTTGTTTTGTAGTGGTTTAATTGTTTTAGGGTGAATAACGGAAGCGCCGTAATAAGCCAATTCAATCGCTTCTTTGAAGGAAATTTGATCTAACTTGATTGTGTCTTCAAACCATTTTGGATCTGCATTTAACATTCCTGGCACGTCTTTCCAAATAGTAACACTTTTTGCATCAGTACAATACGCCAATATTCCAGCGGTGTAATCAGAGCCTTCTCGGCCTAAAGTAGTTGTAAATCCTTCAGATGTGTGGCCAATAAATCCTTGCGTAACAACTAATTTTGCTGATTGATACATGGGCATTAATCGATCGTTTATTAACTCTTGTGTTTTCGCCCAATCGACATTTGAATCTCTGTATTGACGGTCAGTTCTAATTAATTTTCGAGCGTCGGCCCAAATAGATAAGTGTCCCTCTTCGCGCAAATAAGCATCAATAATAAGTGTGCTAAGTACTTCGCCAAGTGAAACAATTTGATCATATTCAAAATCAAAATTATCAGAAACAGGGTGATCAATTTTATTTCTCAAAAAATCAAAGACCGAGTCTATTTCTTTGTGAACGGCATAATGTTGTTCTTTGAATAACTTATTTAGGATGGTGACATGAAAATTATAAGTTTCTTCAACGAGGTATTTGTAAGACGAAACATTCTTTTCCCAGAGCGCTTGAACGATTTCTTCAAGGGCATTGGTCGTTTTTCCCATGGCAGAAATTACAACCAACCTTTTTTCAGAGGAATATAAAGACAATATTTTTGAAACATTTTGAATTGCTTCAGCATTTTTAACGGATGCGCCACCAAATTTAAAAACCAACATTTTATTCAATTTGTCTGCTAAGATAGATAATTAGAATTTCATAATTTAAATTTGATTGGTTGATTATTTCAAAGGTGTAATTTTCGCTTTCAACATAAAATAAATATTGCTTTGGATTTCTTTTTCTTTGGATTTTCAATAAAATACAGTAAACTTGTATTTGGTATATATTTTTTAGCAAGGTGTTTTGATGAAGGTTCTTTTTACTTTTTGTTTTGTTTTGTTTTTTAATTTTATTGCAAACGCAACTTTGTCGATAGAAGGAACTTATCAAGGGAAAAATTTGTATGTTCAAAACCCAGAAAATGAAGATGGGTTCGGGTTTTGTGTTTCAAAAGTTACTGTTAACGGTGATGTTATGCCTGGAGGAACGGGAACGAGTGCTTTCGAAATTGATTTTGCTTTGTTCAATATTGCCATCGGTGAACCGCTTTTTATTGTGATTGAACACAGTGAAAATTGTAAACCTAAAATTTTAAATCCTGAAGTTTTATTGCCAAGAAGCACGTTTGTTGTTACTGCAATCAATACTACTGTTGAAGGCAAAATCGCGTGGACAACCACAGGTGAAAAAGGTAAATTACCTTTTTTTGTAGAACAATATCGCTGGGATAAATGGGTACAAGTAGGCGAAATACAAGGAAAAGGTGCCGTCGGTCCAAATAATTATGAATTGCAAATTATTCCCCATTCAGGAGAAAACACTTTAAGGGTAGTGCAAATTGACCATACTGATGAAAAGCGAATTTCTAAAGAGGTGAAATTTAAATCAACAGTTTCTGGCGTTCAAAAATCACCTGTGATTGTTAAAACGAGCATTCAATTTACTTCCAACGGAAAAGCGGTTGAAACGAAGTATGAAATTTTTGATGCTTACGGCAATATTGTAAAAAAAGGCAATGGAACATCAGTAGACTGTGAAAACCTGCTCAAAGGCGCTTATTACATCAATTTCGACAACAAAACAGAAAAGTTTTTCAGGGGATAATTTTAAAAGAATGAACAAGATTGAGCATTTAGGAATTGCGGTTTTAAATATTGAAGAATCAGCAAAAATCTACGAGAAGTTGTTAGGTAGCGCCTGCTATAAAATGGAGGAAGTTGAATCAGAAGGCGTAAAAACGGCATTTTATAAAATTGGCGAATCCAAAATTGAATTGCTTCAAGCGACTTCAGAAGAAAGTCCAATAGCGAAATTTATTGCCAAAAAAGGACAGGGGATTCATCATATAGCATTTGATGTGACCGATATTTATGCGGAAATTGAAAGACTCAAGGGCGAAGGATTTGAATTGATTAATTTGACTCCTAAATCTGGCGCAGACAATAAAATTATCGCTTTTTTGCACCCAAAATCGACGGATGGAATCTTAGTTGAATTGTGTCAAGAAAAAAGTTGATCAAGCGTTGTTCCGGTAGCGAAAAGATGTGTTTTTAGACCAATTTCTTTTGCCCCTAAAATGTGTTTTTCAGTGTCGTCAATAAACAATGTTTTATCAAACTCTAAATGATTTTCTACACAAACTTTATTGAATATTTCAGCATCAGGTTTCCGCATTCCCATTTCAAAAGAGTAATACGTTTTTTCGAAGAATCGGGACAGATTATTTTCATTTGAAACTTTTTTCAAAGCTCTGTTTACTGCCTGTAAATGAATATCATTGGTGTTACTTAAAAGGAAGATTCTATATTTAAGTTTAAGTTTTTGAAGAAGTTCCAAATTTTGAATAGGAAAATCTAGAATCATCGCATTCCACGCTGCTACAACTTTATTTGCGCTGGTATTTGTAGGTAAAAAATCCAATAAAGCATTGATAAAATAAGGTGTAGAGCATTTGCCTTTTTCGTAATTGTCAAACAAACCTGTTTGCGCAGCTTGCGTGTACATGTTAGAAAAATCTTGCAGACCCAATGATTTGAAAGCGTTTTCTGTTAATTGATAATCAATATTTAAAATGACACCGCCTAAATCAAAAATGATATTTTCAATCGATTCGTCCACTTATTTTATGCGAATTTCTTGCCCAACATTGATTCTATCTGGTTTGATTCCTGGATTCAATTTTTGAAGTTGTTCCTTTGTAAGGCCTTGTTTTTCGGCTATTCTTCCGAATAAATCACCGGCTTTTACCGTATAATATTTTTTTGCTGCTGGTTTGGGCAGTACCGGTTTAGGAGTTATTGGTTTTGGTTCTGTTTTAATAACATCTGTTTTCACCAATCCCGATTTGGAAAGTTTGATTACGGTGATGACTTTTAGTTTTTGTCCAATATTTAACCAATTGTCTTTCAAACCATTTAATTCTCTGATTTTTTCCACAGTTGTGTTGTATTTTTCTGCAATCACAGTCAAACTTTCATTGCGTTGGACAACGTGATATACGGTTACAGATGAATCGTAATACACCGTTCCCATGGTCAGGCTATCTTTTATAACAGGTGGAGTAATTATTGGAGGCGCAACAATGGTGGTTTTTTGAGGTATTTTTAAGTTTTGACCTCTCGTCACTCTGCTGCTTCTCAGTCTGTTTAGTTTCGAAATTTGACTGTTCGTTACACTGTATTTTCTAGCGATCGAACTCAACGTTTCGCCAGATTTTACTTTGTGGTAAATGAATTCTTGGTTGTTTGGCTTAGATGGTACTTCCACAACAGCAACTTCATTAGAATCAATGATATTGTCTACAGGCAGAGGAGTTAATTTTCCTGCAGAACCATATAAACTGTTTTCAAGTTTGTACAATGAATCTTCCAAACTGACTAATTTTCCAATTTTTGTCAATGGTCCAGTAATACATTGATTTGGTTGAGTGAATGGAATATATTGTGCCTTGTAAATTGGATTTACAGTTTTGATGTCATCAACAGTCCAATCAATCAAGCTGCTGATGGTTGACATATGCACGCCTTTTGTCAAACACATGGTATCAAGCTGGTAATAATGAATTTTTGCAGGGGCGGGCTCAATATTGTGTTCAGCGTGGTAGGTCAATAAATATGCCGCCGCAATAAAATTGGGCACATAACCTTGGGTTTCACGCGGAAGAAAAGGCCGCACCTCCCAGTAAGTTCTTTTTCCTCCAGAACGGCGAATGGCTTTATTTATGTTTCCAGGACCAGCATTGTAAGCCGCCAAAGCCAAATTCCAATCGCCATAAATACCGAATAACTTTTTTAAATAACGACAGGCGGCATCTGTTTCTTTCACGGGATCCATGCGATCATCGATGTAGGAATTTTCTGTCAAACCATACATTTTACCCGTGCCGTACATGAATTGCCATAGACCTAAAGCGCCCGCAGGAGACTTTACTTGAGGTCTTAAACCACTTTCAATAACAGATAAATACTTCAATTCAATAGGTAAATCGTATTTAGCAAGCGCTGCTTCGTACATATCGAAATATAATGCTGAGCGTCCTAAAACAACTTTTGCAAAACTTCTTCTGTTGCTTGCAAAAAAACGAATTGTTGACAATGAAATTGCATTACAATCTAAATGAAAAGGCGTCATTTCATTTATTTTCTCCAAACGTTGACAGTAAACATCATCTGAAACCTGCGGAATGGTATTTGGTTCATATTCCAGCGCATTGATGATGGAATCAAAATTGGATTGATTAGCAAAATCGGCATAGTATGCGTTAAGTGTTTCGTCAATTACGCGCATGAAAGCTTCACTGCTGATGCTGTCTTTTGCTGCTGGTTTTGGTTTTCGTGTTTGAGAATTTAAACTAGAAAAACTTACCAAAATTAATAATACGGACAAGCAAATTTTCATACTAAAAGCTTTTAATGAAAACGCAGAAACTACATCTCCAGTTAATTAATGCTTCGCTTTACAGCGTTGTTTTTTCTAAATAGGAAGAGAAATCATACAATGCTTTTTCTTCAAATGGTTTGGCCATTACTTGAATTCCAAAGGGCATATTTTCAATTGTTTTTCCGAAAGGAAGCGAAATTGCTGGATTTCCTGTTAAATTGGCGTGTACCGTAAAAATATCTTGCAAATACATTTGAATTGGGTCTGAAACAGCGTTTAATTCAAATGCAGTAGATGGAGTTGTGGGTGTCAAAATAAAATCAAAATTGTTGAATATATCTTTGGTTTTATTTTGCAAAACACGCCTTACTTTTTGACCTTTCGTATAATACGCATCGTAATATCCATGAGACAGAACAAATGTTCCAGCCATAATTCTTCTTAAAACTTCAGTGCCAAAACCTTCTGTTCTTGATTGTTTATAAGTTGCTTCAACGCCTTGCGCATTGGCAGCACGGTGACCATAATGCACCCCATCAAATCTAGATAAATTGGAGGAAGCTTCTGCGGTTGTCAAAACATAATAAGTTGGAACCATGTATTCCAAATAAGGGAAAGAAACAGGTTCTACAACATGTCCTTCCGATTTTAGTTTTTCAATGATTTGCATCATGCGGTTTTTCACTTCAGGATTAATTCCTTCAGTTTCAAAACTTTCTTGGATATATGCAATGCGTTTCTTACCAATTTCTTTTGTTGGAAAGTAACTTTCCACTTCTTTGGAGGAAGCTGTACTGTCGAATTCATCTCTTCCCGCCATAATTTCGGTTGCCAAGGCGCTGTCCTCTAAAGCATTAGAAAAAACACCAATTTGATCAAAAGAAGAAGCATATGCAATTAACCCGTAACGACTGATTCGCCCGTAAGTTGGTTTGATTCCGAAAGTTCCGGTAAAAGATGCTGGCTGACGAATAGACCCTCCTGTATCGCTTCCTAGCGCAATGGTGCATAGATGCGCAGCAACAGCAGCAGCAGAGCCACCGGATGAGCCACCAGGAACCGTTTTTTTATTTACAGGATTTAAAACTGGGCCAAAAGCTGAATTTTCATTCGAACTTCCCATCGCAAATTCATCGCAATTCAAGCGACCAATTACCACGGCGTCTTCATCAATTAATCTCTGAAGTGCCGTAGCTGTGTACAAGGATTCAAAACCTTCAAGGATTTTCGAAGAGGCAGAAACTTTGTGCCCTTTGAAACAGATATTGTCTTTGATTCCTACCACAAGTCCAGCAAGTTTGCCCGCATTTCCTGATTTGATTTTTAGATCGACAGCCGTGGCTTGTTGGCGCACAGAATCTTCAAAAACTTCTAAGAAAGCATTTAGATCTTTGTTTTGTTCAATATTGCGAAGATAATCTCCAACGATATCCAAAACAGATTTACCCGAAGAAAGGGCGATCTTTACCTCAGCAAAATTGTGGTACATGAAATAGAAATTTAGAACTTATTTTTTTTCTTCAACTTCAGTGCTTGTAGATTCTCCTTTTGAAGCATCTTTAAATTCTTTGATTCCTTTTCCAAGGCCTTTCATTAATTCTGGAATTTTTTTACCTCCGAATAGCAAAACAACAATCGCTAAAATCAGAATAATTTCCATCATACCAAACTTACCCATCTCTTTTTGTAATTTAATTTAATGCAAATTTAAGGAATTATAATCCAAAGATTACAATTGAGCGATGAAATGAGTAAAATTAACAAGAGATTAGGAGAAAAAAGGGCAATCTTTTGCAGATTTAAAATAAATGAAACTTAATTAGAATTAAACGAATACATAAATTCATTTGGTCCTATTCCATTTATTTTTTTGAAGGCATTGTAAAAAGTTCTGTAAGTGGCAAAACCAACTTCTTTTGCCAGTGAATCAAGCGTACTTTTGGAAAGGTAACCATTTTCAATTAATGAGATTGAATAGGCAATTCGCATCTTATTTTTGTACTCGAGAAAGGAGAGCGCGCAATGATATCGAAACAAATAATTTAAGTGACTTTCTGGAACACCCACTTCTATTGCGAGATTATACAATGAAACATTCGATTTATAAAAAACGTGTTTTTCCTTAGCAGCGTATTCAATTTCTTGGATTAATTCTAAAACGTTAGTATCAAGCTTTTCTTTTAATTTTATATCTTTTTGCGCATTTATTGATTCAGGAGAAATTTTCCAAACATCAGCAATATTGATATTTACTTCTTCAAAATGTGGCGTTTTAATAGACAACTTAGGCATTCCAAATAGGATTTCAGGAGTTTTAAATAACTTCACAAAAACCAACAACCAAATAGCCGCTGATATTGCCAAAGAACCATGCCTACCTGAATTGGAATATGATAATGAGTCTTCAAAGATGAAGCAAATATTTACCCTCACTGTCATTAATACGACTACAATAAAGTAGAAAATAGTCCATTTTTTTATTGTTTGGTAGTGTTCATCGTTAATGGAAAATTTTTTCTTCCACAATTTTTTATAACAAATAAAAAATGTTTTATATAAATAGAAGATTGTCATAAATATAGTAACACTTAAGTTAACACAAAGCGTTAAATAGGCAAGTTCGTAACCCTTTAAAAGGCAAATTATATTAAAAATAAAAAGGAATAAAGGAAGGCATAAATGCTTTAAAGTATCAAGTAAATTTATCGGTTGGTCATTAATAATTGCTTTAACATACAAATATGAATTTGGAACAGCTAGATATAAAATGAATTTTAGAGGTGGAGCATTAAGATCGGCAATCAAATTTTGGAAATGTAAGTTGTAGGTTCCATGAACGGTAAATAGACAACTTACAATGCAGATGTTGAAGATTAAAAATCCATTTATAAGTTTACTTGCACCAAATTTAGTAAGCATTAAGTACATCAATAGAAAACCCATTAAACCTGTAAACAAGATAAAAGTATATTCAATTTGTGCCATTTTGCCTTCTAATTACTTAGGGTTTTTGATAAAAATGTAATCTTTAAAATTACAAACTTAGTTAAATAATCAAAAACTTATAGTTAAAAGTACAATTTGTAAGTAGTAAATAGTTGGAAATAATTGTAAAAACCAAGAAAAAATGCCTGTTAGGGCTAAACAAGAACTTTATCAAGTAATTCCTTCTTTAATTTTAACATCAACTTTTTATTCAAAGTGAATGTTTACAAAAATTAAAATTGTATTTTTCTTTGTATTGTTTGTTATTTCAAACAGTGCATCGTTTGCTCAATATTCTTTAGCCGCAATTTCTGGTACAACTACCTTTCGTGCCACTGCAAATGGCCCTAGTCCTGCTAATAATACATGTAACTGCCCAACTGGTTCCGTAGTTGTTGGAATTAAAGGCTATGAAGGTTCATACGTAGATAAAGTGACATTGAAATGCGCAGTATTAAATTCTAATGGAACACTTGGGTCAACTGTTGATTTAACAACCTACAATGGAAATAGTACGGGTGGGAATACCTTTAATGAGACTCTTGCTGGAGGTTCTGCAATGGTAGGCGCTGAAATAAGAACAGGGAATGATTTAGATGGTTTAAAAATGCGAGGAAATACTATTGTTAATATAGGAAACTCTTCTGCGAATAGTTCGGGCTCAGCTGGAACTCAACAAGGGGGTACAGGTGGAACATTATATACCGACTATGCTCCAAACAGTATGGTAATTGTGGGTATGAAGTTCAAATCAGGCTCAACTTATGCAGGAGGTATAAGCTTCAACTATGCAAAGATTAATTATTCTTGCACCAATTCAAATGCGCCATCTTCTATCTCTGGTACAACCACAGTTTGTGCTGGAAATTCAACAACTCTTACAGCACAAGGAGGCTCATTGGGAACTGGAGCAGGTTATCAGTGGTATGCTGGTGGGTGTGGATCCGGAACTGTTTTAGGCACTGGTTCATCGTTAGGAGTCACTCCATCTGGTACTACAACTTATTACGTTCGTATAACTGGAACCTGCAACACCACTTCATGCGCAAGCACAACCGTTACACATAATTCAACTTCCACAGCGCCAACATCAATCTCAGGTACAACGACTATTTGTAGTGGGAGCTCAACAACACTTACTGCCTCAGGAGGATCATCGGGGAGTGGAGCGAGTTTTCAATGGTATGCAGGTGGTTGCGGATCAGGAACTGTTTTAGGTACAGGATCAACATTGTCAGTTTCGCCCACTTCCACTACAACTTACTATGTGCGAAGAACTGGTCCATGCAACACCACAACATGCGTAAGCACAACAGTCACTGTTAATTCATCATCAATAGCGCCATCCTCAATTTCTGGTACAACGACTATTTGTGCTGGAAACTCAACAACACTTTCTGCCTCAGGAGGATCATTGGGAAGTGGAGCAAGTTATCAATGGTATGCGGGTGGCTGTGGTTCGGGCTCTTCCTTGGGCAGTGGTTCATCGATATCAGTTTCTCCTACTTCCAATACATCTTATTATCTGCGAATATCAGGAACTTGCAACACAACCTCATGTGTAAACACCACAGTCACTGCCAATTCCTTATCAACTGTTCCATCAGGAATTACTGGTACAACAGCTATTTGTAATGGGAGCTCAACAACACTTAGTGCTTCAGGAGGATCATTGGGCACTGGAGCAGGTTATCAATGGTACGCTGGAGGTTGTGCATCAGGTTCATCTTTGGGCAGTGGTTCATCGATAACAGTTTCTCCTACTTCCAATACATCTTATTTTGTGCGAATATCAGGAACTTGCAACACAACTTCTTGCGTAAATCAAACTATTTCGGTTACAAATGCTCCCGTAGCAGGAACATTAAGCGGAAATCAGACAATTTGTCCAAATGGTTCAACAACTTTCACAACAAATGGTAATATTGGAGGTTTATGGACCTCAAGTAATTTGGGTGTGGCAACAGTAAATTCTAATGGTTCAATAAATGGAGTCACAGCTGGAACCGCAACAATAACTTATACTGTGAGTGGCAGTGGAGGTTGCAATAATGCAACGGCCACAAGAAATGTAACTGTCTCGGATATAACTTTAACTAGTAATACTAGTTCAGGGGATTTTGTTTGGAATGGTTCAACATCCAATAGTTGGACAAATTTAAGTAATTGGTCTGTTTACAATGGTGTTTCGATAGTGAATGCAACTATTTTTCCCACACAATTAGACAATGTGGTACTGCCTATGAACAATACTTGTGTGGTTTTTCAACCAAGTATTAATGCCACAAATGATACTATAAAAAGTCTTAAAATAGAGTCAGGTGCAACATTTACAATGTCTAATTCAACACTAGTAGTCACTGGAAATTGGGTTCAAAACGGTAGTTTTATTTCTGGAAACGGGAACGTTATATTTAAAGGAACAGCTGCTCAATCGATTTCAGGCGTTGGTACGATTTTATTTTCTAATGTCAGTATTAATAATTCTTCTTCAGGTATTAATCTTCTAACTCCTGTTGAAATTTCCACATCGTTAACAATGCTTAGTGGAAATATTTCAACAAGCACATTGAATTCTTTAACTTTAGGTATTGGTGCAGCAGGAATATTAAATTGGACTAGTGGAACAATAACTGGTCCTTTCAAAAGATGGTTTACAAATGCTGCTAATACGGGAAATTCAACTGGTTTATTTCCGGTTGGAACTGCAAGCGATAATAGATGGGCGTTGTTGGAATATACATCTGCTCCAGTAACTGCGGGTTATATAAGTGCAGAATTTAAAGCTATCAATCCAGCAGCAACCTCTGCTGGAATTAATGGTTTGCCCTTAGTAGATCAATACAATTGGTCAATTAATAATATTGCGACTGATGGATATTGGGAAATTATTCCAATAACAGCGACTGGAGGCACTTATAACTTGAAGTTACGACCTAAGGCGTTTTCATTATCAAATTTAAATGATGTTGGTAGGATTATAAAATCACCTAATGACCATTCAACATGGGTTTTAAATGGAAATCATGGTTCAATAGATGGAAGCCAATCAGATTTTACTATTTCTAGGATTGGAATGTCTGGTTTTAGTTATTTTGCAATTGGATATACAAATAATGCCCCGTTACCAGTTACATTAATTTCTTTTCAAGCAAATTGCATTGAAGATTATACCTCAATCATCAGCTGGACAACAGCTTCGGAAAGTAATTCAAGTTATTTTCAACTTGAGAAATCACGAGATGGAGTCAATTGGTACCTCTTAACTGAAATTGAAGCAGCAGGAAATTCAACAATAAAAATTGAGTATGAAATTTTTGATTTGGAAAAATTCAGTGGGGTATTTTATTATCGATTAAAACAATTTGACTTTGATGGAGGTGAAATAATTTATGAACCAATCAGTGTATCTTGCCGAGATGCCGAAAATAGCATGATTGTTTTCCCAAATCCATCGAACGGAGATTTCACAATCTCTTCAAGCGAAGTTGGAACATTCAACATCATCAATGAACTTGGTCAGGTGGTAAGAACAGTCGAAATTACTGAGGTAAACGGTAATCAAGTGAAAGTGGAAGATATGCCAAATGGCGCGTATTTTGTAACTGGAACATTGAATGGTGAAATTGTTACCAAAAAAGTGATTGTAGTGAGATAAGTACACAAGACTAAAGTCTAATAACTTTAGTCTTTCGGTCTAAAAAAAGAAAAGCATTTATCGGATTCAGTTCTGGTAAATGCTTTTTTTATTTCTCAAAATTGAATTAAAGAGTTAAATAATTCATGTAATTTTGTATCCTAATAATTAAAAAACAAGGACAAATGTCTAACGTGCAATCAGGTCTTGAAATTCAAGAAATATTGGATCAATTAGGAATTGAATCCATCAATCCAGGCGCTTCTACAGGAAGTTATTGGTTTAATACCAGTGGTGAACAAATTGATTCTTATTCTCCAGTAGATGGAAAATTAATTGCTTCTGTTGCTGCAGCTTCACCTGCGGATTATGAAGCTGCAATCTTAAAATCTCAAGAAGCTTTCAAAGTTTGGAGACAAATGCCAGCGCCAAAACGGGGTGAAGTTGTAAGACAATTGGGAGATAAATTAAGAGATTACAAAGAACCACTCGGAAAATTGGTTTCCTACGAAATGGGAAAATCGTTGCAAGAAGGTTTGGGAGAAGTGCAAGAAATGATCGACATCTGCGATTTTGCTGTTGGACTTTCACGTCAATTATATGGTTTGACGATGCATTCTGAACGACCTAGTCACAGAATGTATGAGCAATATCATCCGCTAGGATTGGTGGGAATTATTTCTGCATTTAATTTTCCAGTGGCTGTTTGGAGCTGGAATGCGGCTTTGGCATGGGTTTGTGGAGATGTTTGTATTTGGAAACCATCTGAAAAAACACCTTTGACTGCCATTGCTTGTCAAAAAATTGCAGAAGAAGTTTTTACCGATAATGATGTTCCTGAAGGTGTTTCTTGTTTGGTGATTGGTGGACCTGAATTAGGTAAAGCAATGACAGCAGACAAAAGAGTTCCTTTGATTTCTGCAACAGGTTCAACTAGAATGGGTAAATCTGTTGGTCAAGTTGTTGGTGAGCGCTTAGGTCGTTCTTTGCTCGAATTAGGAGGAAATAATGCGATTATAATCACGCCAACTGCAGATTTGAAAGTGGTTGTACCAGGCGCTGTTTTTGGTGCCATAGGAACCGCTGGACAAAGATGTACTTCTACGCGTCGATTGATCATTCATGAAGAGGTTTACGAAACGGTTAAAAACGCCATCGTAAAAGCTTATGGACAATTGAAAATTGGAAATCCATTGGATCAAAACATGCACGTTGGCCCATTGATTGACAAAGATGCGGTTGCAGCTTACCAAAATGCTTTGCAAAAAGTGGTTGAAGAAGGTGGAAAAATTATCGTGGAAGGTGGTGTTTTGACAGGCGAAGGATATGAGTCTGGCTGCTATGTGAAACCAGCAATTGCTGAAGCGAGTAATGATTATGCCATCGTACAACATGAAACTTTTGCGCCAATTTTATACTTGATGAAATATAGCGGCACAGTTGAAAATGCGATCGCTTTGCAAAATGGTGTCCCACAGGGATTGTCGTCTGCAATTATGACCAACAACCTTAAAGAGGCAGAAGCTTTCTTGGCTGCTTCTGGTTCAGATTGCGGAATTGCAAACGTAAACATTGGAACTTCCGGCGCTGAAATTGGTGGCGCTTTTGGTGGTGAAAAAGAAACAGGAGGAGGACGTGAGTCTGGTTCAGATGCTTGGAAAGTTTACATGAGAAGACAAACGAATACAATCAATTATTCTGATAGTTTACCGTTGGCGCAAGGAATCAAGTTTGATTTGTAAAAGGAAATATAAAGCAAAGAAAAAGGCGATTAATTTAATCGCCTTTTTTATGTCGTTTTGTCTTGATTAATAAAGCTCTTCCTTCAGAGAAGTTCTATAATCTTTAATTTCTTCACGATTGATTTTGTGGTCTGCATTTTTCAGCAAGTTCAACAAATAAAGCAAATTTTCATTGTCTTCAATCTCGATAGGATATTCATTTTCCTCTTCATCTTCCTCGTATTGTGCTTGCACATTAAACGCCTCACGCTCAGTAAGAAACTCATAAGTCAACCTCAATACTTTGGTAACCAAAGGGTCTTGTTCTTTCAAAGCAAATTCGCGCAATTCTTTTAAATCATCCACAATACCTTTTGCAAGAACGCCTTCTTTTTCAACTTTTTCAATGATTGAATCTAGTTTTTTATTTGCCGCTGTAATTTTCATAAATACACAATTTTTAAGTGGTTGATGAAATATCCAAGAGATTGTTTATTCCACGCTTTTGGTTTGAAACTAGAGAAAAACTCTATTTTCCACCGAATAATTTATTGCAAATGTAATCACTTCATTCAAATTTTACCACAGTTGTAACTATAAATCCAAAAGATATAGGTTAAATTGTTATCTACAATGGCTTTTCTTAAGCTTTTGAAACCAATTTTTCACCTTAAAACTTTCAAATAACCTGTTGATTTTAATTCAATACTCAATGGTTTCATTATTTTTGTATCAACTATAAAAATTTCTCCATTGCTAGAATTAGTTTTAAGTGCTGTAGGAACAGGTTTCATTTTAAGCATTATGCTTGGGCCTGCTTTCTTTGTTTTGCTAGAAATAAGCATACGAAAAGGAATGAGAGCAGCACTAGCTTTTGATGCAGGAATTTTTATCAGTGATCTTATTTACATCATTATAGCATACGTTTTTTATGCAGAAGTTTCTGCTTTAACCAAAGGTGAAAACGAGGGTATATTAAAAATTCTTGGCGGTTGTTTATTTCTAATTTATGGAAGTATTTCTTTTTTCAAAAAACCAAAACCGCACAAACAAGATGATTTGGGCAATACCATTCATAATTCAAGAGATTATTTGATGCTTTTTGTGAAAGGGGTGGTGCTCAATTTAGCCAATCCAATGGTAATCGTTTATTGGTTTAGCGTGATGGCCTTAGGAACGAAACAAACATCCAATTCGCATATTTGGGCCCCCACGTTTGTTTATATTTCAATCCTGCTTTTTGTCTTTTTTTCCATTGACTTCTTGAAAATTTTAGGAGCTAAAAGACTGAGGCCTTTCATTACTGACGGGGTTTTAACCTCATTGAACAGAATCACAGGAACAATTTTATTTTTGTTTGGAATTGTATTGTTCGCGCAAGGTATTCTCTCAAAAATGTAACAAAAAGAGTGTTTTTCATTATTCTATAAATCAAAATTTCACATGTTAAGATTCATTTTTTGTTTGCTGTTTTTCGCATCTTTTAATGCAAACAGTCAAAAAGTATTGAAGGAAAACCTAACCAAAAAGAAAACATTCTATTGGGATTTTCAAAATTCAAAACCTCAATCGATTGGTTCTTACTACAAAGACCCGCTTGGTGAAACTTCCTTAGAACATGGAAAATGGGAATATTTTGACCGTGAAGGAAAGTTGAGTGAAATGAGAAATTATTACAAAGGAAAATTGCATGGAGCCGTTATTCTGAAATATCCCAATGGGGCAATGCGACAAGAAGGATATTTTATCAACGACCTGCAAGACAGTATTTACCGCCTTTGGAACGAGAGTGGCGTGCTCGAAACGGAAGGGTTTTTTAAAGAAAACAAAGAATTTGGAATTTGGAAAACATTTCACATTGATGGTAGTCCGAAAATGGTGGAAGAAATTATTGATTCTATCCGCTTTGTCCAATCTTTTTGGATTGATGATTCGTTGCACACGCAAACATTAACCAATGGAACAGGGAAAATTGTTGAAATGTATAACAATGGATTGCTAAAACATTATTATTTCTATAAATCTGGGGTTTTAGATGGAATCTTTTTGGAAAAAAGTATTCTTGGTGATTCCTCATTGTCAGGCACATACAAAAACGGAAAAAAGTCTGGCCTTTGGAAATTTTACTACTATACTGGTAAGATTGAAAAAATCTGCAATTACCATGAAGACCGCATGGACGGTAAATACCAATATTTTTATGACAATGGCCAAGTAAAGACAGAAGGATTTTACAAAGTAGGCCAGAAAAATGGATTGTGGACTTGGTACACCAAATTTAGTGTGCGAGATATGTCTGGAAATTTCAAAGAAGATCAACAAAATGGCGACTGGACCTATTGGTATCCAACGGGAGAAATTGCCTATAATGCCCAATATAAAATGGGCTTGAAGGATGGAAATTGGAATTACTTTTACAAAGATGGTTCAAAATTCAAATTGGGAAGTTTTGCCAAAGATGAAAAAAATGGATTGTGGGAGACTTGGTATGAAGACGGAACTCTATTAATGTCAGGAAATTATGTCGCCGGAAAAGAAGAGGGAAGATGGATAAATAACTGGGAAAACGGGAAGTTGAAAAATGAAACAACTTTTAAATCCGGGGTTTTGCACGGTGAATGGAAATCATACTCATTTAAAGGCGTTTTAAAATTGACAGGTTATTATAAAAACGGACTAAAAAATAAAGAATGGGTCGAATATTTTGAAAATGGCAGACAAAAAGATTTGTTCACCTACAAATTATTAAAAACCAAATCTAAAGTGAGTTACGGCCCTATGAAAGGCAGGGTTACTTTTGAAAGTGTCAAAAATGGCTATGCGGTTTCTTTTTCATCTAAAGATTTTAAGAAAACAGAAGAAGGCAATTATAAAAATGGTGAAAAAGACGGCGAGTGGAAAGATTTTTATCCAGGCGGAAAAGTACCTGCCGTAACTTCTACCTATAAAGCAGGTAAGCTAGACGGCTCCATGCGTGAATTCAGCAGAAGAGGCGAAATCACATCTGAAGTGAATTACAAAGACGGAATGAAACACGGATTTTTGAGAACTTTTGACAGCAGAGGAAAGATTTTGACCGAGCGAGAATATGAGTATGGTCAAATAAAAGTGAAAGGTGGTTTTCAACCTAAATGATTAGGTAGAATGTGCTTTATTTCTTTGCCTGAACGAATCTGTTTTTAATAATGCTGGATTCAAATAAAAAAACGCATCAAGATAATTCTCAAAGCATTTAAAAAATTGTAAATCAATGATTTTGTGTTATTTTAAATTCAATTTGATAAATGCCATTGCCTTGTTGAATGCATCATCGGCAAGTGTTTTACTGTATTTTGGATTACTTGGATTTGCAAAAGCATGATCTGCCTCGTAAGCTTCAACAGTTAACCTTTTGTAAGCTATTTTCATGTTGTTTTCAAATTGATCAACCATTTCTTTATTGATCCATTGATCTTGTTTTGGCCAAACAAATAGCACTGGAGATTGCAAGGTTTGAATCTTTTCAATATTTTCTTCAGGCATCCCGTAGTACATGACGCAAGCTTTGCTTTTTTCCCCAGCGAGTAAGCTTGTTTGCATACTCCAACCGCCACCAAAACACCAGCCAATTGTGGCAATTTTAGTTTTTTTTCCAACATGAGAAAGCACGCCGTTGATGATGTTTTCTGCCCTAACCGTTTGAACAGATTGCATATACTTTGCTGCAGAATCTTTCACCGTTGCCACTTTTTGGTCGTATAAATCAATGGCAATCACGTTCACATTTCCCAATGTTTGGTATATTTTTTCTGATTCTTGCTTGATATAATCATTCAATCCCCACCATTCATGAATAACTAAGACATAATTATTAGTGGGTTTAGCCGCTTTGATTTCATAGGCATGGCCATTGATTCCATCTTTCGTTTTGAATGAAATTTCTTTTCCAATTGGGTTTTCTAATGTGAAAGGTTTTGGGTCTAGGTGCGTGGCAACAAAGTTTTCATCTTGTGTCAACATCGCAAATGTTTCTGTTGATTCTGTGGGCTTTGAGCAGCAACTTTTTTGTGCATTTAAACTACTAGATAAACCAATAATGAAAATCGAAAAGATTATTTTTTTCATGTTTTAATTTTATTTGTTTCTAGGTGGAACGCACCGCCTTGCATTTTGTTTGTTAGATAGTTCAAAATTAACGTTAAATGGGATTATTTGTACTTCGGTAAACCAACAGAACAGTATTTTGAAATAAAGGGGCATGTAAAAACGATTTTTCATCAACTTACTAATAATTTCAAAACTTAATTACATAAAAAAAGGAGGCAAATTGCCTCCTTTCCTTACTAAATTTAAAAGCTTTTATTGTTTAATGACTTTCAGCGTTTTTGAGTTCTGATCAATGTTTAAATTCAAGAAATAAACACCGCTACTTTCTTTCGCTAAATCAATTTGAATTTGATTTCCGTTGAAGTTTTTGAACGTCTGAACAATTCTTCCCAAAGCATCTGTTAATTCAATCACATCTAAATTAATTGCTTGACCGAAATCAACAGTTAAAGTTGATGCAACAGGGTTTGGATAGATCTGTACGTTTATCAGGTTCAAATCTTCAATTCCTGCACTGTTTATTGTAATGCAATCTGAAGTGTCTGTGCATCCATTTCTTGTAATAATTACCGCATATTGACCGTTATTTGTTGCGGTATAAGATTGTCCTGTTGCACCAGTGATTATGGCGTTTCCATTCGCGCAATCAATCCATTGATAAGTAGCGCTAGATTGATTTGCGGTCATTTGTACTCCAGAAACAACAACGGTATTTACGATGGTTTGTATTTGTAAATTAACTGTAGCACAATTTCCTGGTGTTACACATCCGCCTTCGCCGCGCACATAATAAATTCCAGGAGAAGAGGCGATTATTGATGTTCCTGTTCCAACTGCTGTTCCGCCGCAACTTCCTGTATACCAGTGCCAATCTGTTGCGTCATTTAACGAACCACCAGTGACAGTTAATGTTGCAGATCCGCCCAAACACATGGTGTTGTTTCCTGCTAGAACAGGTAAAGATGGTGAGGTGCAACTTACACCAGTTGTGATTTCAAAAAAGTTGTTTGAAACATCAAAGAAAGTTCCATTTTCGCAAATTACCATGATGATTGCAGTTGTGGTAATAGAATTTGGCACCAAAACATCTTGAGATCCGTCGTTTGGAGTATTAGCAAGTATGGTTGTAAAAGTTATACCGCCATCTACTGACAACATTACATTTACATTGGCGCATGCAACCGGAGCAACATCTGTGTTTGCTACACTCCAAGTTACTGTTCTTGTATCACCAACAGCCCATGAAATACCTGTTAAACTTGGGTAATTCACAATAAATGGTCCCGCGGTAGAAGTTGTAGTAATTGTTACATCTTCATGGTCATTGCAACTACCTCCAATTGCGTTGTCTCTTACGGTCACTCTAAAATTCATGGTTCTTGAAACGGAGGGGATAACTTCCCAAGTAAAAGGTCCATTTGACATTTGACTTGCAATTGTGGGAAAATAACGTGTTGGACTAGTTGATGGTGAAATAGATCTAAAATTTGGCCCTCCAGTTGCAGAAGCTACAGGGGCTTGAGTAGATATTTCATTGTTTATTTGTTCCCAGCAATAAGTCAAAGTATTTCCGTCGGCATCAGTTGCAATTGCTGTCAAAGCAAAAGGCGTACTTGCTGGAATTGTAACCGTTCCAACTGTAGATGAAATATTTGGTGCTGTGTTGTTTAATGGTGTTTTTACTGGGCAAGTATGCGATGCTCCCGTTATAAACGCTCCAATTTCTTGTAAATTTCTTCCATGAAAATGATCATCACTATTCGATTGAATATCTGGTGCGCAAATTCCGGCATAACCCATGATTGTCGTTCCACTTCCTGGTTCAACAGCAGTGTTATTATTTCTGTTTCCGCTGCAAGAATTATTGAAAGAGTGATTTCCTGAAAATTGATGCCCCATTTCATGCGCTACATAATCAATATCAAAAGGATCACCAATAGGTGCGCCGCTTCCAGTAACTCCGCGTGCTTTTTGCGTTCCACAAACAACTCCTAAGCCAGCAAGGCCACCACTATTTGTTCCGAAAACGTGACCAATATCGTAGTTTGAACTTCCAATTGCAGCATTTACAGCAGTTTGGTTTTGTGTAATCATCGAGCCCGGTGTCCCGTTGGTAAAAGGATCGGATGCTGAATTTGTATAAATTAATAAATCATTGTTCGGAATAATAACCATCGTGATGGCCATGTCTGTTTCGTAAACACCATTTACACGATTCATTGTTGTAACCTGTGCAGCTTGCGCTAATGCAACTGTTCCGCCATGAAAGGTAGTGTATTCGCCAGTAGCAGAAAGTGCCAGCCTGTAGGTTCTCAATTCACAAGTACCAAAAGCTTTTGGGGTAAATTCTTCTTGACCAACATTGATTGAATTTTCTTCAGAAAGAAAGCTGCAATCAAAAATCTTGTCAGTTTTGAAGTCCTTTTTGAAATAAACGATGTAATTTGAAATATCTCCACCACCAAAAGAATAAGGATCAATAAAAATGGTCGATTCACTTGGCGACAAAATCATCGCATGAAAACCTTGTGGTGTAACGTCTAATTTTACTGTATTTCCTGAATGATTGGTTGCAATTGCATCATAAGATCTGATTTCTGGAAAATTTGCTTGCAATTCAGGATGCATCGTTGTGTTTAGAAACACTTGATATTCATAAAATTGACCATCAGGATGTGGCAATGCTATAAATATTTCCGTTGGATTTAAATCGGTTTTTAAACTTGCATATTGGAGCTTGTTTTTCAATTCAGCTACATTTAATTGAAAATTCAGATAAACATTGGGTTGAATCACTCTTGTTGCCATTGCTGGAACTGCTGGTTCGGTTGTTTTTTCCCAATAAGAAGGAGTTGATTTCATCTGTGCATTCGTGTATGTAAAACACGCCAGCGCAAAGATTAACGAAATAGTTTTAACGATTTTTTTCATTTTCATAGTCTTTAGAGGCTATGAATTTAGCCAATAATCCTTAAAATACAAAAAAAACAAATTCAATTTTTTTCAAAAATTCAGGCACAGTTTTGATAAAAAATAGCATGTGAAAAAACGTCATTTTAATAGGCTGAATTTTAATAGTTTGAAAATAATTTTAAAAAAACAGGTTTTCAATGTAACTATTGTTTAGAAACAGGGTCTAACGAGCAATCAGGCATGAAATAAACTTGTATTTCCAAATAGTAGATTGAAAATTTAAAAAACAGTTAATGAAAAAACTATTTATCACAGCATTGGCAATAATTGGATTAATGTCAGCGCAAGCGCAAGAATCGGAAAAAGAAAATGTTCCTGATACAATGCGTATCAATATGGGTGAAACGCAAGTGCTCATCATCAAAACGCCAAAGGGAATGGTAGTAATTGACAATGAAACAGAATCAAATGATACAATAGATGTGGAAGAGGGAGGTGAAAAAGAGCATAATTCATCTCATGATGGCCATTGGGCTGGGTTTGATTTTGGTGTCAATATGCTTACAAATGGGCAATTTAAATCAAGTTTTCCAAACAATCCTCAGTGGGAAAATGACCCAGCTAAATCATTTTATTGGAACTTTAATTTGCTGGACCACCGATTTAATATTTACAAAGAATATGTTGGCATCACAACTGGAATTGGACTCAACTTCAATCAAATTGGGTTAAAAAACAACTATATTCTAAATGAAAATGTAGATTCTATTTGGGTTTATTCAGATACAATTAACAAATTTTCAAAAAACAAATTAAGAGCCACATATTTGCAGATTCCATTACTTCTGGAATTCAATACAAATGCAGATGAAGACAAATCGTTCTACTTTGCGGCAGGTGTAATTGGCGGAATAAGATTGGCATCTAGTGTGAAAAGAAAGTATGAACAATCTGGCGTTGACTCTAAAGAAAAAGTGAAAGGAGCTTATGGCTTAAATGCCTTTAAACTAGATGGAACGGTGAGAATGGGCTACAGTGATTGGGGTGTTTTTGCTAATTATAGCTTACTGCCGCTTTTTGATACCAATAAAACAGAGCAGGTTTATCCGCTTACTTTTGGTTTAACTTTTAATTTCTAAAACGGAATTTCGCAGCAGCAAAATACAAATCAATGGAAACAAGTTGTTAAATTAAGCAAGAAATACGCAAGTTCACCAATAAAAAGCAATCTACTTCCCTTTTTTGCACCGAAATATCTCGATATTCCGATTTAAAAAATGTCGTATCTCACTATTTATAGGTGTTTTGACCAAGTTTGAATAATCGAACTCAGGTTAATACCAATTCTCTATTTTTAATCCTTTGGGTTTTCATTATCTTTGTGGTTCAATCGAAATTCACAAAATGACAAAATCAAGATATACTGTAACAGCTGCTTTGCCTTATGCAAATGGCCCTTTGCACCTCGGGCATGTAGCCGGAGTTTACCTTCCTGCGGATATTTTTGTGCGTTTTTTAAGAATGAACGGCCATGATGTAGCATTTATTTGCGGAAGCGATGAACATGGTGCAGCAATTACCTTGCGGGCTAAAAAAGAAGGGATTACGCCACAAGAAATTGTCGATAAATACAATAAAATTATAGGGGATTCTTTCAAAAAATTTGATATTTCTTTTGATATTTTTCACCGTACATCCTCTGAATTACATCACCGTACTGCGCAAGATTTTTTCTTGAAACTAAATGAAAACAATAAGTTTGTTGAAGAAACAACCGAACAATATTTTGATGAAGAATTTCAACAGTTTTTGGCCGATAGATACATTACAGGAGAGTGTCCTAAATGTCAAAATCCAAATGCTTATGGAGATCAGTGTGAGAAATGCGGTACCGATTTGAGTCCAATTGAATTAATCAACCCAAAATCAACATTAAGCGGAAAAAAACCAGTTTTGAAATCTACTTCCCATTGGTTTTTACCGATGGATAGACATGAATCTTGGCTCAGACCTTGGATCAAAGAAGGAACGCTAGACGGCAAACAACAACATGATCCGAAACCTTGGAGAAATCAAGTGATTGGCCAATCTTTGTCTTGGATTGATAGTGGTTTGCATTCCCGCGCCATGACCAGAGATTTGGATTGGGGAGTAAAAGTGCCGCTGGAAGGAGCCGACGGAAAGGTATTGTATGTGTGGCTTGATGCGCCAATTGGTTATATTTCAGCAACCAAACAATGGGCAATTGACAACAATAAAGACTGGAAAGATTACTGGACGGGCGATACCAAATTGGTGCATTTTATTGGAAAAGACAACATCGTTTTTCACGCCATAATTTTCCCGATTTTGCTAAAAGATCATGGAGATTTAATTTTACCAGACAATGTGCCAGCTTATGAATTCCTGAATTTAGAGGGTGATAAATTTTCCACGTCACGCAATTGGGCAGTTTGGTTACACGAATATTTGGAACGATATCCAGAAAAAATGGACGAGTTGAAATATACATTAACGGCTATTGCACCAGAAAGCAAAGACAGCGAATTTACTTGGAAAGAATTTCAAACTCGTGTAAACAGTGAATTGGCTGATATTTTAGGCAATTTTGTTAACCGTGCCTTGGTCTTAACACAAAAATATTACGACGGAAAAGTCCCGGAATTGGGAGTTTTAACCGAAGCAGATCAACAAGTATTGTCCGAATTAGGTCTTTTTCCTGCAAAAATTGAAAAATTGATTTACGCATACAAATTGCGTGATGCACAATCTGAAGTAATGAATTTGGCAAGATTAGGAAACAAGTATCTGGCGGAAAACGAACCGTGGAAATTGGTTAAAGCAGATCCTAAACGCGTGGAAACAATCATGCATGTTGCGCTGCAAATTACCGCAAATCTTTCGCTGCTTTTAGAACCTTTCTTGCCTTCAACAGCTAAAAAACTGAGAACTTGCTTAAACATAGATTTGCCAGCTTGGAGTGAAACTGGCAAAGCAAACGTGTTGAAATCAGGAGATCTAGTGCAAACACCAGAAATTTTATTTCCAAAAATAGAAGATAGTTTGGTGGAAGCTGAAATTGCATTTTTAAAATTGAGTCAACAAAATTCTGTTGTGGAAGAAAAAGCTGTAGCGCCTCAAAAACAAAATGTTAGTTTTAATGATTTTAGCAAATTAGACATTCGTTTAGGAACAATTTTGGAAGCTGAAAAAGTGCCCAAAGCAGATAAATTATTGAAATTGATTGTAGATACTGGAATTGATATCAGAACGATTGTTTCAGGAATTGCGGAACATTATTCGCCTGAAGAGATCATTGGAAAAACGGTTTCAGTCTTGTTAAATTTGGAACCACGTAAAATTCGTGGCGTTGAGTCACAAGGAATGATTTTGATGGCTGAAAATGAAAAAGGGGAATTGAGTTTCATGTTTCCTGAGAAAAACTTTACAGCAGGAGGTGAAATAAGGTAAATTTGATGATTCAAACTAATTTTTCTTTCTTTTATACGTTGTTGTTACTAGGGATGAAAAACAACTAACTTATTAGTTGTTAAGTCTTTTAACCATTTATTTAGCTGCTCTTTTCTTTTTTTCTTTTTTTTCTACTACCTTTAGCCCCACTTAATATTAAATTAATGTTAACTCCAATTTCAGTTGTAATTATCACTTTTAACGAAGAGCGAAACATCGAAAGATGTATTGATTCGGTTAGAATAATTGCAGATGAGGTAATTGTGGTAGACTCTTTTTCAACAGACCGAACCAAAGAGATTTGTGAAAAGATGCAAATTCATTTTGTTTCACACCCTTGGGAGGGTTATTCTGGATCCAAAAACAAAGGAAATTCTTTGGCTAAAAACGATTGGATTTTATCTTTAGATGCTGACGAAGCGCTTTCAGAGTCGTTGATTCAGTCAATCCAAGAATGGCAGCAAAAGGCTGTAAATACACCGGCAAAATTTAATCGATTAACAAATTATTGCGGTAAATGGGTTAAAAATGGAGGTTGGTATCCCGATTCAAAAATCAGATTATTCAACAGATCTTCTGCAAGATGGGAAGGGGATATTCATGAAACGGTAAGTTTTGATGAAGAAAGTGAAATTTTACATCTAAAAGGAGATTGTTTGCATTACAGCTATTACAGTGTTGAACAACATTATAATCAAACAGAAAAATTTACAACAATACAAGCAAAAGATTTATTTCTGCAGGGAAAAAAGAGTCCAATGTATAAATTGATTTTTAGCCCGGTGGTGAAATTTTTGAGAGATTATTTATTCAAATTGGGTTTTTTAGATGGTAAAGTTGGATTTACAATTGCCCGAATTTCTGCCTATGCAACCTATTTGAAGTATAAAAAAATGAGAATTTTAACAAATCAAAAAACTAATTAAATTCGATTACTACTATGATTGATTTAAATAACAAGACAGTTTTAATAAGCAGAACCGACAGTATTGGTGATGTTGTATTGACGCTGCCAATGTGTGTTTGGATTAAAAAAAACTATCCAACTGCCAAGATTATTTTTTTAGGGAATACGTACACCAAACCAGTTATTGAATGCTTGCCGCAGATTGATGAAATTATCGAATGGGCAGAAATGGAAAAGATGCCAGAATCAGTTAGAGTTGATTTTTTAAAGGCTAAAAATATTGATGTTTGTATTCATGTTTTTCCAAAGAAAAATATCGCTGATTTGGTTAAAAAGGCAAAAATCAAAACGCGAGTTGGCTCATCTCATAGGGTATATCATCTATTGAGCTGTAATATTAGATTAGGCTTCTCAAGAAAAAATTCTGAATTTCATGAGTCTCAACTAAATTTTGAGTTGCTGAAACCATTTGGAATTGATGAGTTGCCAAGCTTAGAAGAAATTTCTTCTTGGATGAAAAATTTTAAAGCTAAAGATATTTCTCTGCCAGAAAACACAGAAAATGAACTTGCCAAACCTACGAAAAAAGTAATTTTACATGCCAAGTCTCAGGGCAGTGCGATGGAATGGCCGATTGAAAAATATGCAATTGTCGCCAAAAATTTATTGAATAGGGGATTTAGTGTAATATTCACGGGAACAGAAAATGATGGGGTTCATATCAGAACTTTCATTCCTAAGCACGCAAACTGCATTGATACAACTGGAAAATTAACATTAGATCAACTGATCAATTTAGTTTCTAAATGTGACACATTGGTCGCTTGTAGCACAGGCCCTTTGCATTTAGCAGGAGTTTTAGGTTTGCAGACAATTGGCTTGTATTCTCCAAAAAGACCAATTCATCCAGGAAGATGGAAGTCCGTGGGAGAAAATGTGCAAATTGTCGTAAATGATGAACACAGAGAGTTATCAAAAGTTAACCCTTCGATGAGTTCAATATCTCAAATTGAATCAGCAAGGGTGATAGAATTAATCAAATAAATTTCCTCTGAATTAGCATCAATGACACTAATAAAATAAAAAAGCGGAGTGTTACTTCCGCTTTTGAGTATTTAGTAATGAACTAATCTTATTTCATATTTGACAAATCTGGCATGTCACGAGTGAAAGCAGAAATTCCTGTGATGTCAAGACCTGTAATCAACAAATGAATGTCGTGCGTACCTTCATAAGTAACAACTGATTCCAAGTTTGCCATGTGGCGCATAATAGAATACTCACTTGTAATACCCATTGCACCGTGAATTTGTCTTGCTTCACGCGCAATATTCAAAGCAATTTCAACATTGTTTCTTTTCGCCATCGAAATTTGAGCACTTGTTGCTTTGCCTTCATTTCTAAGTTGTCCAACTCTCAAAGTCAATAATTGCGCTTTCGTGATTTCAGTAATCATTTCAGCCAATTTTTTCTGAATCAATTGAAAAGAAGCGATTGGAACACCAAATTGCGTTCTCTCTTTAGAGTATCTCAAAGCTTGATCATAGCAATCCATGGCAGCACCCAAAGCGCCCCAAGCAATACCAAATCTCGCAGAATCTAAACAACTTAATGGAGCGCCTAAGCCAGATCTTCCTGGTAAAATATTTGTTTTTGGAACTTTTACATTTACAAAAATCAATTCTCCAGTAGAAGAAGCGCGTAAAGACAGTTTTCCGTGCATTTCAGGTGTTGAAAAGCCTTCCATTCCACGTTCAACAATTAATCCGTGGATACGGCCTGTTTCGTCTTTAGCCCAAACTACTGCAATGTCAGCGAAAGGAGAATTAGAAATCCACATTTTCGCACCATTTAAAATCACATGGTCGCCAGCATCTTTGAAATTAGAAAGCATTCCTGAAGGATTTGAACCATGATCTGGCTCAGTCAATCCAAAACAACCCATCATTTCTCCTGTGGCCAACTTAGGCAAATATTTCATTTTTTGCTCTTCAGAACCATATTTCCAAATGGGGTACATCACCAATGAACTTTGAACAGAAGCAGTTGAACGCAACCCAGAATCACATCTTTCTAATTCTTGCATAATCAAGCCGTAAGAAATTTGATCCAAACCTGGTCCGCCATATTCTTCAGGAATATAAGGTCCAAAAGCACCAATTTCTCCTAATCCACGCAATAAATGCATTGGGAAAGTTGCTTTTTCATAGTGCTCATCAATGATCGGAGAAACTTCTTTTTTCACCCAAGCACGAGCCGCATCACGAACTAATCTTTGCTCTTCTGTAAGCAAATCATCCATGTTGTAATAATCTGGATGTACATATAAATCTGTTGCCATATTTCAGCCTTTTATTTAAAGTGACGACAAAATTAGTATTAAAAATGCAAAATCTGATTTTTAAATCCAATTCTAGCCGAACAAATACTAATTTTGTTTTCTAAACGCAAAAATGATACATTTTGTTTGAATTAAGTTTTCGGATTGTTGGCGCAAACAATGAAATTCCCGCGAGTCTTTCTATTCGTGGGGCAAATGTTGCTTTTGTAGCCTTATTGATGTTAGCGTTTTCATTTTTTATCATCGCTTTCGCCCGCTTAAGTTCCAAACAAATGGTTTTTGGAATGATTAAAGCAATCTATAAAAACACGCAAATTGATAAAATTATTCAAGATGAATATCCTTTAAATAATGCCTCTTCGTTTTTTTTAGTATTAAATTACATTATTAGTGCCAGCGCTTTGTTGTTTTTGTGCATTCCAGCTGCAAATCATTTGGATCCAAAAAGTATCTTTTTAATCCTGCCAATTCCTATTCTGATGGTTTTCTTGCCCTGGCTGTCTTTGTTTTTAGTTGGATTTATTACCGGAGAAAAAAATTCGGTCACAGAAAGTAAAATTAATACCTTCATTTTTGCACATTTTGCAGGGATAATTTATAGTTTAATGCTTTTGATTTGGGCTTTTAATATTCAATGGACAAATATTTTTATTCAAATTTTCGTGTGGTTTACCTTTGCCATGTGGCTTTACAGGTTTTTTAGAGGATTTATTTTTGCTTTAAACAAAGGTATTAGTTGGTATTATATTATTTTGTATTTTTGCACGCTTGAAATTCTGCCATTTGTGTTGATTTATTTCGCACTTCAAGACAGAATTTTGGAGCAATTTAATTGGTTGTTAAATTAATACACAGGAAATTGAGCATCAAAACAATTTTGGTATCCCAACCCAAACCAGAGGGGGACAAATCACCATATTACGATCTCGCAGAAAAATACAAGCTTAAAATAGATTTTAGGCCTTTTATTCACGTGGAAGGAGTTAGTGTTCAAGATTTTAGAACGCAAAGGGTAAATATCCCAGAGCATACTGCTGTCATCATGACATCTAAAACTGCGGTAGACCACTTTTTTAGAATCGCAGAAGATATTCGTTTCTCTGTGCCTGACACAATGAAATATTTTTGCATTTCAGAAGCAATTGCACTTTATCTTCAAAAATATGTGACCTACAGAAAACGTAAAATTTTTCATGGCAAGCAAACAATTGAAGAATTGGCAGAAATGATGAAGAAACATAAATCTGACAAATTTTTATTGCCTTGTACTGATATTTTGAGAGATAAAATTCCAGAAACATTGGAGCATTTTAAAATCAATTTCACCAAAGCAATGTTGTACAAAACAGTTGCGTCAGACTTGAGTGATTTAGAAGATGTTTACTACGATTTATTGGTTTTCTTTAGCCCAGGAGGTATAGAGTCATTGTTCAAAAATTTCCCAGATTTCAAGCAAAATAAAACCATGATTGCCGCTTTTGGTCCCACAACGGCCAACGCAGTAGTTAAAAACAATTTGCGTTTGGATTTGCACGCACCCCAACCAAATGTGCCATCAATGACCGCGGCCATTGAGAATTTTGTCAAAGAATCCTTGAAGAAAAAATAAGTAGTAGTTGAATCTATTGATAAGCGCCCCAAATATGGAGGCGCTTTTTTTGTTCTGATTTATTTATTCATTCTACATTTATCGCTGCAATATTTCACTTCCTCCCAAACTTTTTCCCATTTCTTGCGCCAAGCGAAAGGTCGTTTGCAAACAACGCAAATCTTAGTGGGTAAATCGCGCTTTTTCATCTTTTATGTTAAAACTTTTTCCTTTTCCAATCGACAGTAATTTCAGATCCTGAAGCAAAAATAACCGATTGTGGCTCTTGGCTATTGAGAAAAGTAAAATCATTGCCATACATCGCTTGAAAATCGCAATTGATAGAATAATCTAGCATTTTGTTCACTTTCCATCGTGGATGATTCACACGGTATTCCTGAGAAACTTCTTTGCTGATTTTTGTGTAACCATAATAATGCTCAAAAATGAATTCTTCCATGCTTTCTGGAATCATTTCATTACTATCAATTGCCGTGGTTATATTGATTTCATTCCATTTTTGGTTTATTTTCCAACCGTAATTTATCAATTGATTTTCAGCATTTATTTGAATTTTATTGCTGGTTGGAATGGCGATGTAATGTTCTTTGTAGAGTTTATTTGCTAGCCAAGCAACCGCTTTGTAAGGCACAGTTTCATTGATAAAAACAACGCCACGTTTGATTTCATCGCCATCAATTCTTTTCACATAAAACCGCAAATTCACTTCTTCAAACGTCCCCATCAAGGGAACAGGAATACCAAATAAGCTTGTTTTTTTGAACATAAAACCCACCAAACTGACCAACTCTTTTCCCTCGTAAAAATCCAGTTCCACGCCTTTGGGCAAATACGGAAGCAACACTTCGGGATTCACCGCATAGTTTGCCATGATCAAATTTTCCCAACGGGCAGATAGAAATGTTTTAGCCATACTTATGTGAATGTGTAATCACATAAAGGAATGAGAAGAGGATTTGTTTATTTACAGTTGTATTATAACTCATTTTTTTCGAAATTACCGCATCGATTTGACATCTATATTGTTTCAAAATAATTTTAATATCTTATCAAAAACTCCTTTTTAATTCTTTATCTGAAACGAATTTTATATAAAGTCACGATTTTCCTTATTTTTACACCAAATCTTTTGTTTCATGAGTAAAAAAGTATCCAATTCATCGCCCCTTTTTTCCGAACAAGGAAAGAAAAAAATGACTATCGTTTTTTGGGGTGGCGCTTTATTTCCACTTTTATTTATTGCTTGTTTATTGCTTTTTCAATCCGAAGATGACCTGCCGCCAGTAGCAATGCTCGATAATCCGCCTGAATTGTTGGCCTCTGTGATTTATGCTGATGATGGTGAAACAGAATTGGGAAAATATTGGAAAATTAACCGCTCAAGTGTTGAATACAAAGCGATTTCTCCTTTTGTAACCGATGCACTAATTTCTACTGAAGACGAACGTTTTCACGAACATTCAGGCGTGGATATCAAAGCAATTGGCCGTGCAATAGTGAGCGTGGGCGGTGCCGGTGGTGCTTCTACGATTTCTCAACAATTGGCGAAATTGTTGTTTACGCTTCAAATGCGTGACCGAGAAGCAATTGCACGTGCAAATGGCGAAGATGTAGGAAGCGAAAGCACAGGGAAAATCGGCCGAATTTTCAGTCGTTTGAATGAAAAAGCCCGCGAAAATATCATCGCAACACGTTTGGAAGAACGTTACACGAAAGAGGAAATTATCACGATGTATTTGAATCAATTTGATTTCTTGTACAACGCGGTTGGAATTGCCAATGCGTCGAAAGTTTATTTCAACAAAAAGCCCATTCAACTTACCAAAGATGAAGCAGCGATGTTGATCGGAATGTGTAAAAATCCTGATTTGTATAATCCTTACACTTTCAAAATTCGCAATTATAGACAAAGATTGGCGAATAAAAAGGAAGTTCCACCAAGTCAAATTACGTTGACAGAAATCAGAGAAGCGAGAGCAGCAGACAGCACGCGCGCACTGGAAAGAAGAAATCAAGTGTTGTTTCAATGGTTGAAAAATTCAAATGATGGAAATGAAAGTTTGAGAATCAAATTGACTCAAGCTGAATATGATCTATTGAAAGTAAAACCATTGCTTACAGATTATCAAGTGGTTGACCACAAAAAAGGTCTTGCGCCGTATTTTAGAGAATCAGTAAGAGCGGAAGTGACGACTATTTTGAATGAAAAAAATCCAGACGGTTCATTGAAATACAAACGAGAAGATGGTATTCCATGGAATATTTACAGCGACGGATTGAAAATATACACTACATTAAATGCTGATATGCAAGAATATGCGGAAGAAGCAGTTGAACGTCATTTGAAAGAAAATCTACAGCCCGCTTTTGATAGAAACAATAGAGGATTGAGAAATTTCCCGTTTTCAAATAATTTGACAAATGAGGAAGTGGATAAAATCATGAGAACTTCCATGAAGCGTTCAAATCGTTACATAAGCATGGCTGCGCAGGGAATTTCTGAAGCTCAAATTGAGAAAACCTTCAAAGAAAAAGTCCAAATGCGCGTTTTCTCTTGGGACGGCGATATTGATACCTTGATGTCTCCATACGATTCAATGTTGTACTACAAATCATATTTGCAGGCGGGATTGATTTCTATCGAACCAGAAACAGGATTTGTGAAAGCTTGGGTTGGAGGCACAAATATTGACCATTTTGCATTTGACCATGTTCGAATAGGAAAACGTCAAGTTGGTTCAACAATTAAACCATTTATTTACGCCTCTGGAATTGCCATGAACGTGGTAAAACCATGTACACAAATTCCTGATATCAGACACTGTGTAGATTTATTTGACCCTAGCGGAAATCCTGATGGTCAGTGGTGTCCGAAAAATTCAGATGGTGAAATTTCTGGCGGAATGTGTTCTGTAAGGCGCGGACTTCAAATGTCAAAAAACAACATCACAGTTGCAATTATGGCGAAAATGGGCGCTCAAGCAGGCCCACAAACGGTTGCAAAATTGATGAAAAGTTTGGATATAGAACTGAGTCCAAATGATATAGTTCCGGCCATGTGTTTAGGATCAATGGATTTATCCTTGTATGAATTGGTTGGTGCACAAGCGACTTTTGTAAACAAAGGAATTTTCAATAAACCAACGACTATTTTACGCATCGAAGACAGAAATGGACACGTGATTTACAATGCAAAACCAACGATGCGTGAAGCAATCAATGAGCAAGTCGCTTATTCTGTGTTGAAAATGATGGAAGCGGTTGTGCAAGGCGGAACAGCAAGTACGCTAAGAAGCGGCGCTTCGTGGGGAAATTTGATTTATCCAACAGCAGGAAAAACGGGTACAACACAAAACAATTCCGATGGCTGGTTTGTCGGTTTGACGCCAGATTTAGCAACAGGCGTTTGGGTTGGAGCTGAAGATAGAGGCGTGCATTTCCGTTCCACTAGAGAAGGACAAGGCGGAAGAACTTCTGCGCCGATTTATGGATATTTTATGCAAAAAGTGTATAAAGACGAAAAGATTTCTATTTCCACCACCGATTTTGAAAAACCGAAAGGATACGATGACAGCCAGTTTTCTTGCATAGGTTCGGACAACGTGTTACCTCTTGCTGAAGATGAGGTAGCTCCTGAATTGGATGAAAATGGCGACCCAATAATTTCGATGTAGATGATTTCAAAACGAACAACAATATTCTCAAGATGAACAAAGTAGTAAAAAATGTTTCAGAAGCTTGTCAAGGAATTGAAGATAATATGACTTTGATGGTTGGCGGTTTTGGATTGTGCGGAATTCCTGAAAATTCTATTGCGGAATTGGTCAAAATAGGCGTCAAAAATCTAACCTGTATTTCAAACAACGCTGGTGTTGATGATTTTGGTTTGGGATTGCTTTTGCAAAACAAACAAGTCAAAAAAATGATCAGTTCATATGTCGGAGAAAACGATGAATTTGAAAGACAAATGTTGTCCGGAGAATTGGAAGTGGATTTAATTCCGCAAGGTTCACTGGCAGAAAGATGTCGCGCTGGCGGTGCAGGAATTCCTGCTTTTTTTACACCCGCGGGATACGGAACGGAAGTCGCAGAAGGCAAAGAGGTTAGAATTTACAACGGAAAACCACACATTTTAGAGTCAGCATTGACCGCAGATTTTGCAATTGTGAAAGCTTGGAAAGGTGATACTGAAGGCAATTTGGTTTTCAAGGCCACTGCTAGAAATTTTAACCCGATGATGGCCATGGCTGGAAAAATTACGATTGCAGAGGTAGAAGAATTGGTTCCAGCAGGCGAATTAGACCCAAATGAAATTCATACGCCAGGAATATTTGTTCAACGCATTTTCAAAGGAGAGAAATTTGAGAAACGAATCGAGCAAAGAACAGTTCGTCAAAAATCCTAAATAAAGTTCAATGAAATTGGATAAAAAAGTATTTAGCTTTAAAAACTACAGTTGGATACTTTTTTCTTTTTTGATGATTTATTTTGCTTTGCGTGCTATATTTTTGGCACCTTTGCATGATGAATCAGCTACTTTTTTGCACTTTATTGAGCCAGAAATCTGGTTTGGTGATGCCGTAATGTTGGATGCAAACAATCACTTATTTAATTCATTTTTAGGAAGTTTTCTTCATTCGTTGTTTGGAAATGAATTTTTCCTTTTTCGTTTGCCAAGCTTGCTTTGTTTCCCGATTTATTTTTGGGGAATTTATACTTTTCTGAAAACTATTGATAGCCGATTTACGCAAATTATTCTGTTGACAGCTGCGGTTACGGTAGTTTACATGAACGATTATTTCTCCTATTCACGTGGCTATGCCATGGCCATTTCCTTTTTCATTTGGATGTTGGTCTGTGCGCAAAAATTTGTGAAAGAGACGAGTAGTAAAAGCTTAATAATGCTTTATATTTTCAGTTTTTTGGCGGTTTTCTCGAATTTAGTTTTTCTGGTTTCCGCCTGTTTGGCACTTGTTTTAGCATTGATTATTCATTTAAAAAATATCCGTTCGTTTAGCCTTGGCAAAAACATTGTTGCAATTATCGTTCATATTGGATTCATTTATAGTTTATTGCCAATTATTTCATTCGGGCAATTATTGAAAGAACACGGCGCATTGTATTACGGAAGTTTAGATGGGTTTTGGATTGTGACGGGCAAAACACTTTCCAAATATGTACTTTATTACGATGCTGATTGGTTGAAGTGGTTTTTCATTTTGCTTTTTGTGTTGTTTTTCGGATTACTCATTTATTTGCTCTTTAAACGCGGATTTTGGAATCAAGCAGCAAAAGAAACAACGATTTTATCTTGGTTTTTATTTGGAAATATTACCGCTATTTTTGTTTTGGCTATTTTCATGAAAGTCAATTATCCAGAGGACAGGGCAGGGATGTATTTCATTCCTTTAATTATATTATTAGTTGGATTTTTTAGCCATGATTTTCCTAAATGGCGATACATTCAATTGATTTTGTTATTTTTTCCAATCACGGCCATTTTCCAATTGAATTTGAATACATCCGTTTTCACTCCTGACGAACGTTTTGATGCGTCTTTTTATCACCAAGTAAAGAGATCCATTGACACCTCTACAACGGTTTCTGTTTACCATACAATGGCTTTGAATTGGGATCTTTTGGAACGTAAAACCAGCGAAAAAGTAAAAATTCAGCCCAATATTTTGAATGAATTTTCTCCTTTGTATGATGTAATAATCAATAAATCTTCAGAGCTCGATGTACGAGATTTGAAAGAATACCGATTGCTGTGCAATGATTTACCAAGTGGTTTTGTGGCTTATAAAAGATTAAAGCCATTTCAAAAAGCGGTAGTTAAATCCTGGGCAATTGAAGCAAAAAAATCTGCCGATGAATACATCAACTTGTTGGAATTAAGAAATTTAGATTCATTGCGAAATGAAGATTTATTAATCAAATTAGCGGGTGATTTTAAGATTGGAACACCCTTTCATGATGTGAAATTGATATTCACTACTTTCAATTCAAAAAATGAAACTGTGCGTTATGAAACCTTTGATCAAAGGTGGATTCATGGTGCAAATCTGGGGCAATTCAGAGTGAAGATAAATTCAGTTTTTAAACGCTTTTATCCTGAAGAAATCGAATTTAGATTGTATATTTGGAATCCACAACACAGTAAAATGAGTTTTAAAAATGGCACCGTACATTTTTATAAATTAAAAGAATAAAAAATGGCTTTAGACAAAATAGGAATTGCAAAACGAATCGCCCAAGAATTGAGAAATGGCTGGTATGTCAACTTAGGTATAGGTATTCCAACTTTGGTTGCAAACTATATTCCTGAAGGTATTGAAGTTGAATTTCAATCTGAAAATGGCGTGCTCGGCATGGGCCCTTTTCCTTTTGAAGGCGAAGAAGATGCAGATTTAATCAATGCTGGAAAACAAACAATTACAGCCAGAGAAGGGGCTTCATTTTTTGATTCAGCGATGTCATTTGCGATGATTCGTGGACAACATGTTCAATTAACTGTGTTGGGCGCCATGGAAGTTTCTCAAAATGGAGACATTGCAAACTGGAAAATTCCCGGCAAAATGGTGAAAGGAATGGGCGGCGCGATGGATTTGGTCGCTTCTGCCGAAAACATCATTGTTGCCATGATGCACAGCAATAAAGCCGGTGAATCAAAAATATTGAAAGCATGCACTTTGCCTTTAACAGGTGTTGGTTGCGTCAAAAAAGTAGTTACTGAATTGGCTGTAATGGAAATTAAAGACGGTAAATTTCATTTAATTGAAAGAGCACCAGGTGTTTCCGTTGAAGAAATCATTTCCAAAACTGAAGGTGATTTAGTCGTTCCAGCATTTGTGCCAGAAATGATACTCGCATAATTGAGCGGGCGATTAGCTTTGTTTTTTCTGCGTTCGCTTTGGGGCGAATTATTGCTGATACTTTTTTTCTTAATTGTATCAAATAATTATTTGACTAAACGCGACAATCTGATTGAAGCCGATGGAAGAGGTTATTATGAATTTTTGCCTGCAATATTTATTTACAAAGACTTACATTTTAAGTATTTAGACACTTTACAAACGGAGTTTTACGACGATGAAATGATTGCTGAAGACTTTTATCCAAGATTGGAAGATGGTCAGAGATTTGATAAATATTTCATTGGGACCGCGGTTTTACAAGCGCCATTTTTTGCGGTTGGACATTTTTGGGCCAGCAATTCAAGTCGTTATCTTGCTGATGGATTTTCTACTCCATATCAAATTAGCATTTATTTTGCTGCGCTGTTTTATACTTTTTTAGGATTAGTATTCATTCGTTTACTTCTAAAATCTTATCAAGTCAATCGAACTTGGATTTTAGTTGCTCAATTCGGGGTCATTTTTTGCTCATCCATGCTCGATTATATGCATTGGGACGCAGCTTATAGTCATGTTTATTCATTTTTTCTTATTGCTGGGTTTTTATATTTCACGAGGAATTATTTTCTCGAAGACAAAAGAAAGTCTCTTTTTTGGGCAATTGTTTTTATCGGAATGATAATTTTAGTTCGACCAGTAAATGGATTGATATTGCTTTTTATACCGATTTTAACTGAAAATTTCAGCTCTTTATTTTCAGCACTTAAAAAGCTTTATTCCAGTCATTTTAAAACAACTATTTATGCAGTTATAGTGGTCATTTTGATTCTTCAAATTCAATGTTTGATTTGGTTTGCTCAAACAGGAAATTGGATTCATTATGCTTATGGTGAAGAAACCTTTAATTGGGCTGAACCACATTTCACGGATTTTCTTTTTAGCTACAGAAAAGGATTTTTTCTCTGGGCTCCCTGGTTTTTCATGGTTTTCATTGTTGGTATTGCCGGACATCTTTTTTTGAAGTTACGTCAAAGATTAGTTTGTTTTTTGTTCGCATTTTTACTTTTGATTTATGTTCTATCTAGTTGGTGGGTTTGGAGCTATGGAGGGAGTTTGGGTGCGCGACCAATGATAGATTATTATCCCGTATTTTTAGTTTTTATTGCTCCTATTTTAGCTTCCAAATTTAACTGGCTTAAAAGATTTTTGTTGATTTCTATACCTGTTTTTGCTGTTGTTATGATTACTCAAACTTTTCAATATCAAAAAAGCATTTTAAGATTTGATTACATGGACAAGGAATCGTATTGGAAGGTTTTCATGAAAACTGACCCCAAATATGTGTTCTATTTGTGGAAAAAAGAACTAGGTTTTAAAGCATGTATCAAGCAATCTGATTGGGAAAAAAGGAAGATTATGCCCAAAGACAGATGGTATGTATTAGATACTCTTGAGGTTGATTTATCAAAAGAAAATTTCATTCATGGAGGACAAATTTTATTCAATACTACTATTTTGGACCAAGGTGAATCTTTGGAGATTAGAATCTTAAATGAAAATGATTCACTGTTATTCAACCATTACAACACCCTTCTGCATACAATTAATGAAAAACGGAATAAAAATATGGCCGATTACCGTTTCTTTATTGATAAAAAATTACCTAGAAAAGTAAAATGTGTGTTTGTAATTTTAACGAAAACGCAAAAATTAACAATAGATTCGATGAAAATACGTTTCTTTACTGACTGATTTCTGCTTTAAACAAGTTTTTTCAATTTTTCAAATTTATAATGAGCATCCATAAATTATCCATTTTGATTCCTGCATATAACGAGGAAAACACTATCCATTTAATTTTGGAGCGTGTCAAAGAAGTTGAGCTGCCAAGCGGAATTGTGAAAGAAATCGTGATTGTAAACGACTGTTCTAACGATAAAACTATTGAGAAAGTTGAACAATACATTGCACAAAACGCTGAAATGAATATTCGTTTGTTTTCACAAACGCACAATCAAGGAAAAGGCGCCGCTATCAACAGGGCGATTAAAGAATGTACAGGCGATTATTTAATAGTGCAAGACGCTGATTTAGAATACGATCCGCAAGAGTATAACTTGCTGTTAAAACCCGTTTTCATGGACAACGCCGATGTTGTTTATGGCTCTCGTTTTATTGGACATCATCCACACAGAATTTTGTTTTTCTGGCATTCAATAGGAAATAAATTTCTTACAAGATTATCCAATTTAATGACCAATTTGAATTTGACCGACATGGAAACGTGTTATAAATTGATTCGCACTTCGATTGCAAAAAATATTGAAATTAAAGAAAATCGCTTTGGTATTGAGCCCGAAATTACAGCAAAATTAGCCCGCGTGCCGAAAGTCAGAATTTACGAAGTTGGAATTTCATACTATGGTCGTACTTACGAAGAAGGCAAGAAAATTGGCTGGAAAGATGGTTTTAGAGCCATTTGGTGTATTTTGAAATACCGTTTCGTCAAATAAGTAACAATATGGAAACAATCTCTCCGTCAGGTTCGATGATCGCTTTTTTTGCTTTTTTCTTTCTGCTTTATATCGGAATCATCGCATTGATGATCATTTCGATGTGGAAAATTTTCGTCAAAGCAAATCAACCTGGTTGGGCAGCAATTGTGCCGTTTTATAATTATTATGTGATGATTGAAATAGCCAAAAAACCTACTTGGTGGTTTGGGATGATGTTTGTTCCATTGGCTAATATTGTATTTATTATAATGATTATCAATAGATTGGTTAAAAACTTTGGTAAATCTGAAGGTTTTACAGTTGGCGTCATTTTTCTGCCTTATGTTTTCTTCCCAATTTTGGCTTTTGGCGATGCGAAGTACATTGATTCTGAAAAAGTTTCTAGCCAAGATTTACTTGATAATTAATTGTTTAAGTATTCTTTTTAGATTTTCTAAGTTGCTCTAATTCCTGTTTTGCAACGCTTAAGTCTGCAGATTTTCCTACATTTGTCGCTATAAATAAAAATGTACAAAAATGGCTGATATTCATTCTTATGACTTTAACGGAAAGCGTGCGCTAATTCGTGTAGATTTCAATGTTCCTCTAGACAAAGATACGCTAGAAATCACAGACGATACAAGAATCCGTGCCGCACTTCCAACAATCAAGCACATTCTAAATGCCGGTGGAAGCGTAGTTTTAATGTCGCATTTAGGCCGTCCGAAAGAAGGATTTGAAGATAAATTTTCGTTGAAACACATTGTGAAGCATACGAGCGAATTACTTGAATGTGAAGTGAAATTTGCCGCAGATTGTATAGGTGAACAAACACAGAATTTAAGTGCTAATTTAAAATCTGGCGAAGTATTGCTGTTGGAAAATTTACGTTTTTACAAAGAAGAAACAGCCGGAACAGATAGCTTTGCGGAGTCGTTATCCAAATTAGGCGATGTATATGTAAATGATGCTTTCGGAACCGCACACAGAGCGCATGCAAGTACAACTGTTATTGCTAAATCTTTCCCGAATGATAAAATGTTTGGTTTTTTGCTTGAAGGCGAAATCAAAGCAGTAGATAAAGTTTTGAATAGCACGGAAAAACCATTGACAGCCATCGTTGGCGGGGCCAAAGTTTCTTCTAAAATTACCATTATTGAGCAATTGTTAGACAAGGTCGACAATTTAATTGTTGGTGGCGGTATGGCTTATACTTTTGTCAAGGCGCTAGGAGGAAACGTTGGAAATTCATTGGTTGAAGATGATTATTTGGATATGGCAAAGGATATTATCGCAAAAGCCAAAGTAAATGGCGTTAATTTATATATTCCAACAGATACAATTATCGCAGATAAATTTGACAATGAAGCAAATAAAAAGCAAGTCAATATTGCAGAAATTCCTGATGGTTGGATGGGGCTTGACACTGGTTCTGAAACATCTAAGGCCTGCAAAGAAATCATTTTGAACTCAAAGTTGATTTTATGGAATGGACCAATGGGCGTTTTTGAGATGGAAAATTTCCAACAGGGGACCAAAGATGTGGCGATGGCAATAGTTGATGCAACTGCAAACGGCGCATTTTCATTGATTGGAGGAGGAGATTCAGTGGCAGCAATCAACAAATTTAATTTAGCCGATAAAGTGAGCTACGTTTCCACTGGAGGTGGCGCAATGCTTGAATATTTGGAAGGAATTGAATTGCCAGGAATCAAAGCAATAAATGACAAATAATTGAAATTTAGAAGAGATTCTCAAAAGGATTGGAGTTTTGCTTCGGTCCTTTTTTGTTAGAAGAATTAAGCAAAATGAATAAAACGCATCACTTTGAAGCACAATTCTGTAAATAAAATTTTAGGATTTGCATTTCGATCAATGTGATAAATTGCATCATTGAAGTTTTCCATAAAACCATGGATGTTGTTTCCTGTAATAAATTTGGAGAAATTTTTTAAAAAAGATTCCTCTTCAATGGATGTTTTAGTAAGCTGATTGTCAGTGTAGTTTCTCAATAAACTTTGTCTAAACATGTGTAAAGCATATTTCAAAAAAGTTTTCTGTCTCTCTTTTCCAATGGCACTGATTTCTTCAGCCCAATCAAGCATTGGATTGACATCTTTTTTATAGCAAACGCGCATCAATTGAATGAACAAATCTCGATTGATATTCTTTTCTAAATTGGAATTGAGCATTTCAATGGACTCAATCAAATTTCCTTCGGTTTGTGCTGCAATACTTGTTGCTGTTGAAGAATCTTGTTCGAAGTTAGTTTGCAAGTGTTTAGATAAATCCTCTAATTGAATTCTTGGAATTTTTAGTAATTGTGTTCTTGAAAGAATGGTTTGCAAAAGCTTTTCTTGAGAATCGGCGATTAAGAGGAACAAGGTTTTTGCAGGCGGCTCTTCTAATATTTTTAGTAATTTATTGGTGCACTGCATATTCATTTCTTCAGCCATCCAAATTAACATCACTTTATGTCCGCCTTCAAAAGATTTATAACTCAATTTTTTGATGATTTCTTGACTTTCTTCAGTAGCTATAATTGGAGTTCTTCCTTTTTGGTCAATTCGAAGTGACCATTGATTCAAATTAAAATAAGGTTGTGCCGCAAATTGTTCCCTCCAACTGGGAAGGAAAAAGTCACTTTTTTTATGGATAGCTTGTACTACAGGAAATGAAAAGTGTAAATCGGGATGTTGCATATCACGCACTTTTCTGCAAGAATTACATTCACCACAACTGTCCTTGGGTTGTTTATTTTCACAAAATAAATATTGAACAAAAGCCATTGCCAATGGTAGTCCACCAAATCCGGCATTGCCAAGAAACATTTGCGCATGGCTAATCTTTCCTTGATTTACCTCTTGAATTAAGTGTGCTTTTAATTCGTCTTGACCAACAACATCTTTGAATTGCATGTGCTAAATTAATTATTATTTGTCACTCATTGCAAGCCAAAAACCTTTGGAAGTTGAAAAAATAGCAATTTGAGTAAAAATCGAATAATTTAGTGTTTGGTGAAATATTTTTGTCTAACTTTATTTTTGCTTCGCATAGATTTAGGCAGGATTGTAAAAATATTGAATATATTAGATGAAAACAAGTATATTTGATTGAATTATTATTTCTATAACAAATTAATTATGAAACATTTATTTACGAGTTTATTCACATTGGTAGGTTTTACATTGTTTGCACAAAATAACGTATCGGTCTCAGAGGAAAACACCAGTTTTAGTGTTGGTTCAAAAAACAGTATCGTTGTCAATATTCCATATGGAAGTTTGGATGTGATTGAAAAAGCGCTTAAAAGTGAGTTAAAAGATTGGGACGGGAAATACAATTCATCTAAAGGTGAATATACAACTATTCAGGCAAAATTGAAAGAAATGGGGGATAAACCTTTTGATGCCTACGCTAAAATCATTACTTCTGGCGATGTTATCAAAGTTGCATTTGCAATTGATTTAGGGGGCGCTTTTATGACAAGTAATCAGCACAGTGCGCAATTCAATGAAATGCGTGCAATTATAAAGAAATTCGCAGTGGAAACCGCCAAGGAATGTGTAGAAGAGGATTTGAAAGCGGAAACTAAAAAGCTAGAAAGTTTTGAAAAAGACCAAAAAGACTTGGAAAAGGATAAAGAGAATTTACTGAATTCAATCGATGATTATCGAAAGAAAATCAGTGAGGCAGAAAAAAAGATTGGAGAAAATATGACAAATCAAGCTAACAAAAAATCGGAAATTTCGACGCAAGCTCAAAAAGTTAAAGAAATCGAAAAGAAGAAAAATATTAAATAATTAGTTTAAAATTCAGGCAGTCAAATCTGTTTTTGATTGCCTGATTAATATCATTTTGTGATGTATTTGAAAAAATAAGACCAATAACATATTTTCTTACCTTTGTGGAAAATATGCTCGTGATGAACACAAATGAAAAAGGCAGAGGCCGACAAGAAACCAAGAAAAAAGAAAGTTCAAAAGAACAAGATTCTACTTCTAAACCTAAAGAATCCGCCAGATCAAAATTTAAATCCAAAACGCCTACCATGTCAAGTTTTCAGAAGAAACAAGTGGACGCTAAAAAAGGATTTGCAGGAAAAGGCAAAAAATATGTTCCGTTCAAAGACAAAGAAAAGGTGGGCGATCCAATGCCTTCTTTCAATGAAGACGCCATTCGATTAAATAAGTTTTTATCAAACGCGGGAGTTGCTTCCAGAAGAGAAGCAGACGTGCTGATTCAAACTGGAGTGGTTAGTGTAAATGATCAAATTATTCTGGAATTAGGATATAAAATTAAACCTGGAGATGTTGTCAAATATGACGGCCAAACAATCAATGCTGAAACTAAAAGATACGTTTTGTTGAATAAACCAAAAGATTTTATCACCACCATGGATGATCCTTTGGGAAGAAAAACAGTCATGTCTTTGGTAAAAAAAGCGTGTAAAGAAAGAATTTATCCTGTTGGAAGATTGGATAGAGAAACCACAGGACTTTTATTGTTCACCAATGATGGAGATTTAGCCAAAAAATTGACACATCCCAAATATAAAGCTTCTAAAATTTACCACGTTGAAGCCAATAAAGCAGTAACTTTAGAGGACGTTGAACTAATGAAATCCGGAATCACGCTAGAAGATGGAATCATTAAATGTGACCATGTTGAATTTATTGAAAATGGGGGTTCTCGTGAAATTGGCGTTGAATTACATTCAGGAAAAAACCGCGTTGTAAGAAGAATTTTTGAATCTTTGGGGTATGATGTTGTGAAACTAGATAGAGTTAAATTTGCTAGTCTAACTAAAAAAGACTTACCAAGAGGTTTTTATAGACATTTGACAGAAAAGGAAGTGTCATTTTTGAAAATGAGTTGATTTAAAAATAAGAAGAATGAAGCAAATTAGTTTGTTAATTATGGTTTGTTTGTCCTTGAATTTACAAGCACAAACAAAGAAAAAAATCAATAAAGTATCTTATGGAAAAGGAACTTTATATGGTTATTGGGGCTATAACCGTTCGGCTTATACCAAAAGTAATTTAAGATTGGTTGGCAGTGGATACGATTTCACTTTGAAAAATGCAACTGCACATGACAATCAAAGCCACAAAATTAAAGAGTATCTTGACTTAGGCAACATTACTGTTCCTCAATTTAATGCAAGGATTGGCTATTATTTTAAAAATCATTATGCACTGTCTTTTGGTTATGACCATATGAAATACATTTTTGATGATGGGAACAAAGTTTTGTTGGATGGGGAAATAAATCCGGGAGTTGATACTGTTTGGTCAGGAACTTACAATAACGAACCTGTGACTACAGATAGAGATAATTTTCATTACGAAAATTCAAATGGGTTAAATTATTTACATTTTGATTTAACTCGCTCTGATATGTTTTATCGAACAAAAAACAGAAAATTTGCAATTAGCACGAATTTTGGATTAGGAGCGGGTGGCATTTTATCTTTCAATGATTTTAATTTTGGACAGCAAAAAGACATGGTAACGATTTCAATGTCTGGCTATTCAGTTTCGGCGCATGCGGGTTTGAGATTTGAATTTTTCAATCACGTTTTTCTCCAAGCTGAAGGAAATACTGGATTTATGCATCAAGTGAGGGTGCGCACAAGGCCAAATGATTTAACCGCATACGCCACTCAAAAGTTTGGTTTTGCAATGGGGCATATTGTTGCTGGATTTTTCGTTTATTTGAAACCCACCAACAATTGTGATGATTGTCCGGTTTGGTAAACTAGAAAAAATATATGCAAAAAAACGGCGATTGAATATTCAATCGCCGTTTTTTTATGCGTGTAATTAGGATAAAATTCTTAAGCCCTTCCTAATCTATTTAATAATCTTAAGTGAGAGAATATTGCGCCGCCCCATGTTTTGTGATAATGGTAGGGAACGCCGTGTTTTTCTGCGATTGCTTTCACAATTTTTGAAATTTTGGGATAGTGAACATGAGAAATATCTGGAAATAAATGATGTTCAATTTGGTAATTTAAGCCACCAACATACCAAGTTAGGATTGGATTCCAATTTTCAAAGTTCGCTGTTGTTTTCATTTGGTGAATTGCCCAACTTTCATCCGGATTTTCTTCTTGGTGGTTTTCTACCGTCACAAAGCTTGTTTCAGGAACTACATGTGCAGGTTGAAAAATGAACGCAAGAATTGAACCACTCACAAAATGCATACAGAAAAATCCGATGAGCCATTGCCACCATGTTATATCCATTATGAGCAAAGGAATTAATGCAATTACAACGTAATAAAGCAGTTTAGAAATAATTAAAAACGACATTGCTTTGCTGTACGTAACATTTTGAGCAGCCAATAAATCTTTCTTTTTATATCGTATCAACTGAGCAAAATCTTTGTTTGTCATCCAAGAAAGCGTCATCAAACCGTAGAAAAACCAGGCGTAATAAACTTGAAATTTGTGAATTTTCTTTTTTGGTTCATTGGGAGAAAATCTCAATAATCCAACAGGTCTAATGTCTTCGTCCAAATCATGCACATTGGTGAAACTATGATGCAACACATTGTGTTGAATTCTCCAATTTAAGCCATTTCCACCTAAAAATTCCATAGAATAACTCATCAGTTTATTAAGCCAAGGAATTTTAGAAAATGAACCATGATTAGCGTCGTGCATGATTGAAAGTCCAATTCCTGACATTCCGACACCCATCGTTAGCGCCATTAAAAGCATGATCCATTTACTTTCAATTATACCAAAAACCATTAAAAAATATGGTGTCAGGTAAATTGAAAACATCAAAGGCACTTTCAGGAGAATTTTCCAACTTCCAAATTTTTTGAGATTATTTGATTTTAAATAATCGTTTACTTTTTGAGCAAGTTCCTTGGAAAACGCATCTCTTTTTGTGAATTTTATATATTCCATTTTTTCTGGTTTGGTATCTAAAAATGCTGTGATACATGAATATCAACCGCTACAAATTTACGACCTTTTAATTGCTTTGAACGAAAAAACATCTAGTAATTGTGAAATTTTGGCAAGATAAATCACAAGATATTGATTAGTTGTTTTAATATAAATAATTCTATTTCAAATGGTTGAATGATTTATTTATTCAAAAGCTACACATTAGTAGAAATGCAAAGAAATTTTGCTTAGACTGATTAACTATAAATTTCATCCAGCGCATCACACATGATTTCAGATGCTTTATGAAGAATTTCTGGTGTATGAGCCAGAGAAACAAATCCAACTTCATAACCGCTTGGTCCTAAATATATACCCCTTTCTAGTAAGGCATTGTGCAGGTGTCTAAACCCTGTCATGTCAGGATTTATTTCAGCTGCTTTGCGAATGGTTTTGTTTCCTGCGAAATTTAACCAGAAAATAGATCCAATACTCACTATTTCAAAGTCATAACCTTTATTTTTTGCATGCGTATTTATTGGAGTTATAAAGTCAATTGTTCTTCGCGCTTGATCTTCATAAAAACCTGGTTTGGCACATTCAGTTAATTGTGCAATTCCAGCCGCCATTGCCACCGGATTTCCAGACAATGTTCCTGCTTGGTAAACATTTCCATCTGGAGACACACACGCCATGATTTCTTTTTTCGCACCATAAGCACCAACAGGCAAACCACCTCCTAATATTTTACCATAGGTAACTAGATCTGGCTCAATTCCATAATATTCAGCAGCACCAGCAAAAGCAACTCTGAAACCAGAAATTACTTCATCAAAGAATAGCAAAATATTGTTTTCCGTACAAATTTCTCTCAAGGCCAATAAAAACGTTTTCTCTTGAAGCAACAAGCCATTATTTGCTGGAATTGGTTCAATTATAGCACATGCAATTTGATCTTTGTAAGTTTCAATGCAGGATTTCAATGCTGCGATATCATTCAGTGGTAAAACCAAAGTTTCATGCGCAAAACTTGCTGGAACACCCGCACTTGAAGATTCGCCTAAAGTAACAAGTCCACTTCCTGCATTCACTAAAAGTGAATCTGAGTGCCCGTGGTAACAGCCATCAAATTTGATAACCTTGTCTTTTCCTGTATAGCCGCGTGCTAGACGAAGAGCCGACATTACAGCTTCAGTTCCAGAGCTAACAAATCTGATTTTATCTATAAAAGGATTTCTATTGAGAATTAATTCAGCCAATTCATTTTCCAATTTTGTTGGTGCGCCAAAGCTAGAGCCATTTTGAAGTGTTTCCACGACTTTATTGTACACATTAGGATGATTATGTCCCAAAATCAAGGGGCCCCAGCTGCAACAAAAATCTATAAATTGATTGTCGTCTTCATCCCAAATCAAGCACCCATCGCCTTTTTTGATAAATAATGGCGAACCGTCCACGGATTTGAAGGCTCTTACGGGAGAATTAACACCACCTGGAAAATAGTTTTTTGCTTTTGAAAAAAGTGATTCCGAGTTTGTTCTTTTGATTGCCATTGTGGATTAATTTTAAATTGTTCTTTTGGTTGGGCGAAATTACGAATAATCTTTTTTTGGATTTGATAAAGATTTTTGCATTTTTTTTTTCTTAGCGTTTTAGGGCCTGTAAGTGATTATAACCGCTAAAATCGCTTATTTGTTCAAAAAAATTTGGATTCCAATAAATTTTTTACTTAACTTAGTATAACAAACCATTTTATCTTTTACAATAATGCAAAAATCATCAAACATCACCTACACCAGAAAATGCTGTGTATGCAACAAACAACTATACGGTCGCTCAGACAAGGTTTTTTGCGACTTACAATGCAAAAACAAATACCACAAAGAGGTAAAAAGCCACACCCAATCTGTTGCTACAAATAGCATCAAAATTCTCAATCGAAACTACGTGATTTTGATTCAATTACTTGGTTTCAAGGGAAAGAGTATCACAATTAACAAACTTGCACTTCAAGAATTGAAATTTGATTTTTCAACCGTTTCTGGACTTGAAAACACAAAATTGGGTCTCAAAATGAAAGTTTACGAAATTTCTTGGTACTTCGCAGGAAAAGACAATGTAGTTATTTTTCAAAACAATGAGCAAAGATTACTTTCTCCATATGTATACAAAAGATGGGAAATGCAATGGCAAGGCAAACAAACAGAAAATCCAATCGCTTTGAACAATTGTTCTTAAATTAATTGATTTCAAATTTTAACCGCTATTAGATTATTAATTACTGCTTTTTCTCTTAACTTTGCTTCATGGCTAAAATCAAATCCGCCTTCTTTTGTCAAAGCTGTGGCTATCAAACACCTAAGTGGCTAGGCAAGTGTCCATCTTGCTCTGAATGGAATACTTTTGTCGAAGAAATTGTGGAGAAAAATCTTTCTCAAGTCATTGCTTTTTCAACTAATACCGGACGAACAGCGAAATCACAACCAATTCAAGACATCGAAAATAGAGGTCAGGAAAGAATCACTTTGTGTGACTCTGAATTAAATAGAGTGTTGGGAAATGGAATGGTTCCTGGATCTTTGATACTTTTTGGTGGCGAACCTGGTATTGGCAAGTCTACCTTGATGTTGCAATTGGCGGTTATGGAAAAAAATCTGCGCGTTTTATATGTTTCGGGTGAAGAAAGTGACCAACAGATTAAAATGCGTGCCGAAAGAATCGGTTTAGACAATAAAGAATGTTTTATTTTGACTGAGACAAACTTGCAAAACATTTTTATGCAAGCGGAAGAAATTCAACCTAAACTTTTGGTAATTGATTCAATTCAAACTTTATACAGTAATCAAATTGAAAGTTCGCCCGGAAGTATTTCTCAAGTGAGAGAGTGTACAGCACAACTTTTGCGCTACGCAAAACAAACTGATGTTCCTGTTTTTTTAATTGGTCATATCACAAAAGAAGGCGCATTGGCTGGGCCAAAAGTGTTGGAACACATGGTGGACGTCGTTTTGCAGTTCGAAGGAGATAGAAATCACGTTTATAGATTATTAAGAACAATCAAAAATCGTTTCGGTAGCACGAATGAACTGGGAATTTATGAAATGTTGGGCACTGGTTTAAGACAGGTTGAAAATCCGTCTGAAATATTGATTACCAACACAGACGCAACTTTAAGTGGCATTTCTATCGCTTCAACTTTAGAAGGATTGAGACCAATTTTAATTGAAGTTCAAGCATTGGTAAGTACTGCCGCTTATGGAACTCCGCAGCGCTCCTCAACGGGCTTTGATGCGAGAAGATTGAATATGCTTTTGGCAGTAATGGAAAAGCGATGCGGCTTCAAATTAGGCGCAAAAGATGTTTTTTTGAATATTGCTGGTGGAATTAGAGTCGATGATCCAGCAATTGATTTGGCCGTTGTTGCTGCAGTCTTATCTTCCAATGCTGATTTGCCGATACCAAAGAATTTTTGTTTGGCTGCAGAAGTTGGACTTTCTGGTGAAGTGAGACCTGTAAATAGAATCGATCAACGGATATATGAAGCTGAAAAGTTGGGATTTGAAAAAATTATTATTTCGAAATTCAATAAGGGTATTGATCAGAAAAACTTCAAAATAGAATTAATAAAATGCGGAAGAATTGATGAGGTTCTTCGTGCACTTTTTGGTTAATTAATTGGTTATGATGCGCTTTATATTGCTGTTTAATTTAGTTGTACTTTGCGCATGCAACGCGCAAGAGAAGAATGATTTTCAATCAGTTCTAGATCAAAATTCATCGATTAGAATAGACTCTTCCAAAACGTTAAAAGAAATTGTTTCTTCCCGAAAAATTCAACCCAGAGATTTAAAGATTCTTGTCAAAAAAGCAGAAAGAGTAGTTGAAATTTTGTTTAAAGATGAACTTTTAATTAAATATCCTTGTGTACTAGGGTTTGATCCTGTTGGCGATAAAATGCAAGAGGGCGACGGAAAAACACCTGAAGGAAAATTTAAAATCAAAGCCATGTATCCCCATAAATCTTGGTCATATTTTATCTGGTTTGATTATCCAAATCAATCTTCCTACCTTAAGTTCAAAGAAAGAAAAGCCAATAATATGATTTCTCCAACTGCAACAATTGGAGGTGAAGTTGGATTTCATGGCGTGCCTGAGAGAAATGATGAAATTATCGAAAAAAAGATAGATTGGACTTTAGGTTGTATATCTTTGTCGACGAAAAATATTAAAGATTTATATCAGTCTATTGGACTTGAAACAACCATTGAAATAATCAAATAATATGAATAGTAGCAATGAACTAATTGAACGCCGCAAAAAATCTCAGTTAGGAGGTGGACAAAATCGCATCGATCGTCAGCACGAACAAGGAAAACTTACCGCACGCGAACGGGTGATTTTATTGCTTGATGACAATACTTTTCAAGAGATGGGAATGTTTATTGAGCACCGCTCAACTTCCTTTGGTTTAGATAAACAAACTTTTCCCGGCGATGGTGTTGTTACTGGTTATGGAAAAATTCATGGTCGTTTAGTATATGTTTTTTCGCAGGATTTTACGGTTTTAGGAGGTTCTCTATCTGAAACTCACGCTGAAAAAATTTGTAAAGTCATGGATTTAGCGCTTAAAAATGGTGCCCCATTGATCGGATTAAATGATTCTGGGGGTGCTCGTATTCAAGAAGGCGTTGTTTCATTGGCTGGTTATGCGGATATTTTTTACAGAAATACGCGTGCTTCTGGGGTCATTCCGCAAATAAGTGTCATTATGGGGCCTTGTGCTGGTGGTGCGGTTTACAGTCCTGCATTGACAGACTTTATTTTCATGGTTGAGGATACTTCATACATGTTTGTCACCGGGCCAAATGTGGTCAAAACGGTTACACACGAGGAAGTTACTTCTGAAGATTTAGGTGGCGCAAAAACCCATGCAGAAAAATCTGGTGTTACGCATTTTACATCTGCCAATGATGTTCAATGTTTGAAGGATGTGCGTGATTTGATGACATTCATGCCTCAGAATTATGGCGAATTAGCACCGACAACAAAATTTGAATTTACTGCTTCAAAAACGGAAGCAATTAAAAATATTTTGCCAGCAAACTCAACGCTTCCTTATGATATTCGTTCCGTTTTGGATTGCATTGTAGATGACAATTCTTTCCGCGAGGTTCAAGAAGGCTTTGCCAAAAATATTGTAGTTGGTTTTGCTCGTTTGGAAGGAAGAACTATCGGTATCGTTGCCAATCAACCGGCTGCTATGGCTGGTGTTTTAGACATTGATTCTTCGAGAAAAGGCGGCAGATTTGTTCGTTTTTGCGATTGTTTTAATATTCCTTTATTGGTGTTGGAAGATGTGCCAGGTTTTTTGCCTGGAACTGATCAAGAATGGAGGGGAATTATTACACACGGTGCGAAATTATTGTATGCGTTTTCTGAAGCTACTGTGCCTAGAGTCACTGTTATTACCCGAAAAGCTTATGGTGGAGCATTTGATGTAATGAATTCTAAAAATATTGGTGCCGATTTAAATTTTGCCTGGCCAACAGCAGAAATTGCTGTAATGGGCGCTAAAGGAGCGGCGGAAATTATCTTTAAAAAAGAAATTTCTGAAGCAACAAATCCGGAGGAAAAATGGAAAGAAAAAGAAGCAGAATATGCTGAAATGTTTGCTAATCCATATCGGGCGGCAGAAAGAGGTTTTGTGGACGATGTTATTTTACCTGAAGAAACCCGCTCAAAGTTAATTGCAGCATTTCAAATGTTGGAAAATAAAGCCGAAAGCTTACCGCAGAAAAAACATGGAAATATTCCCTTGTGATATAGAAAATCTTTAAAATGTTCAGCTGGTCAACGGTTGAACATTTTTGTTTTTAAGCTGTTTTAAATTTTAAAAAGTATCGAAGTAGTATCAACCAAAAAGTATTCAATAAATGAAAAATTGCAAGTTAATTAAGCACGCTTCCCTATCTAAATTCAATCTAAATTACGAAAGAATTTAATTTGCTTTGATGTAGCTGTTAAATTTGTAGTGAATATTTTCAAATTTTCTATATAAAATGAGTAAGTCAGTATTATTAAAATCCTCTTTAGCCAAAAAATATTGGATGGCTTTAACGGGGTTATTCTTGTGTACTTTCCTGATTGGACACCTTTTAGGAAACCTTCAGTTGTTTGCCGGAGGAGAAGAAGGCAAGCGCGCGTTTAACGAGTATGGTTATTTCATGTCGCACAATATTTTTATAAAAGTATTGTCCTACGCAACCTATATCTCAATTTTATTTCACGCAATTGATGGATTTTTGTTAGCTTTTCAAAATAAAAAAGCACGTCCAGTAAATTATGCTTACAGTAAACCAAGTGCAAATTCTGGCTGGGCTTCAAGAAGTATGGCTTTATTGGGGAGTATTATTTTGATTTTTATTTGTACGCACATGGCAAACTTTTGGTGGAAAGCAAAATATTCCTCTACTCCAATGCCTTTGCACAGAGTTGAAGTGGGCCCGGCTGGAAGTGAACAAAAACAATCTTTGTACTTGACAACAACAGGAAGCTTCTTACCTACCGAAGGTATGGAAATCAAACACGGGACGCAAATTTATGCGCCAGAAGTTAATTTGAAAGTTGGGGAAGGCTACAAAGATTTGCATTCATTGACAGTAGCTTTTTTCGGACATGATAAGTCAAAGGAAGGGTTTCCTGCAAATGAATTCGCATTGCTAGCCGTTGTTTTATATGCTTTAGCGATGTTGACACTTTCATTCCACTTGTGGCATGGATTTTCTTCAGCGTTTCAAACTTTAGGAGTTCGTCATCCAAAATATACACCACTTATTAAGACTGTAGGAATGGGTTTTGCAGTAATTGTGCCTTTCGCTTTCGCTTCAATTCCGATTTTCCTCTACCTGACGAAATAATTTAGATCATTAAAAATAGCTCCGATATGTCAATATTAGATTCAAAAATACCAGAAGGCCACATTTCAAAAAAATGGACCGATTATAAAGATCATTTAAAGCTTGTTGCACCAAATAACCGTCCAAAAATTGATGTAATCATTGTTGGAACTGGTTTAGCTGGCTCATCTGCGGCGGCATCTTTAGGTGAAATGGGATACAATGTGAAAGCATTTTGTTTTCAAGATTCTCCCCGCCGTGCACACTCAATTGCAGCGCAAGGTGGAATCAACGCAGCGAAAAATTACCAAAATGATGGAGATTCAATTTTCCGTTTATTTTACGATACAATTAAAGGTGGAGATTACAGAGCACGAGAGGCAAACGTTCACCGTTTAGCTGAAGTTTCTGGAAATATCATCGATCAATGTGTGGCTCAAGGTGTTCCTTTTGCTCGTGAATACGGTGGATTGTTAGACAACCGTTCTTTTGGTGGAACACAAGTGCAACGTACTTTCTATGCTGCTGGTCAAACAGGTCAACAATTATTGTTAGGTGCATATTCTGCTTTGTCTCGCCAAATTGGCTTGGGACGTGTGAAAATGTACAACCGCCACGAAATGTTAGACATTGTTAAAGTGGATGGAAAAGCAAGAGGAATTATCGCAAGAAATTTAGTGACTGGTGAAATTGAAAGACATTCGGCTCATGCGGTAATTATTGCTTCTGGTGGTTATGGAAATGTATATTTCTTGTCAACAAACGCCATGGGAAGTAACGTTTCAGCTGCATGGAAAATTCACAAACAAGGTGCGCTTTTTGCAAATCCTTGTTTTGTTCAAATTCACCCAACTTGTATTCCTGTTCATGGCACAAATCAAGCGAAATTGACTTTGATGTCGGAGTCCTTGCGTAATTCAGGCCGAATTTGGGTGCCTGCAATAAAAGAAGATGCTGAAGCAATTAGAGCTGGTAAATTGAAGCCGACTGCAATTGCAGAAGAAAATAGAGATTATTTCCTAGAAAGAAGATATCCAGCTTTTGGAAACTTGGTGCCTCGTGACGTTGCTTCACGCGCTGCCAAGGAAAGATGTGATGAAGGTCACGGAATTGAAGCAAATGATACCAATGAAGGTGTTTATTTGGACTTCTCTTCTGAAATTAAAAGTAAAGGAAAACAAGCAGCTTTTGCAGCAGGTAATCACAATCCAAGTGAAGAAGAAATTATTGCATTAGGAAAAAAATGGGTTGAAAGTAAATACGGGAATTTATTCCAAATGTATGAGAAAATCACCGATGAAAATCCATACGAAACTCCGATGAAAATTTATCCTGCCGTGCACTACACGATGGGTGGTGTTTGGGTTGATTATAACTTACAATCAACAATCCCAGGATGTTTTGTCGCCGGTGAAGCTAATTTCTCAGATCACGGGGCAAACAGATTAGGTGCTTCTGCTTTGATGCAAGGTTTGGCTGACGGATATTTCGTTTTACCATATACAGTTTCTGATTATTTGGCAAACGAAATTAGAACAGGCGCTATATCTACTGAAACAGCTGAATTTGATGAAGCTGTGCAACGTGTAAATGATCAAATCAATAAGTTCTTAAATAATAACGGAACAAAATCTGTGGATCACTTTCACAAGAGATTAGGTTTAATTATGTGGAACAAAGTTGGAATGGGTCGCAGTGAACAAGGGTTGAAAGAAGCAATCGCTGAAATCGCAGAATTGAAAGCAGAATTTCACCAAAATGTTTATGTTCCAGGTACTGCAAATGAAATGAATCCTCAACTTGAAAAAGCAATGAGGGTGGCTGATTTTATTGATCTTGGACAATTAATGGCAATAGATGCGTTGGAAAGAAACGAATCTTGTGGCGGTCATTTCCGTGAAGAATACCAAGACGCTGAAGGTGAAACATTGAGAGATGATGAAAACTTCAAATTTGTTGGTGCCTGGGAATATAAAGGTGATGATATCAATAACGAAGTACTTCACAAAGAAGCATTGAATTATGAATTCATCAAAATTGCCGCAAGAAATTACAAGTGATTTGTTGAAGTAAATAATATTATGTAGGAAAAGTGCACCTCTAATGCCCAATTCCTAAAAACCAAAAACTAAAAGATATGGCATCAAAAAACATAAATATTAACCTTAAAATTTGGCGTCAAAAAAATGCCAATGCAAAAGGGAATATGGAAACTTATAAGTTAGATAACGTTTCTACAGATAGTTCATTTTTGGAAATGTTAGACCAATTGAATGAACAATTAATCAATGAAAGACAAGAGCCTATCGCTTTTGATCATGATTGTCGTGAAGGAATATGTGGAATGTGCTCTTTGTTTATCAATGGCGAGGCTCACGGACCCGATAGAGCGGTAACAACTTGTCAATTGCACATGCGTAAATTCAAAGATGGTGAAACCATTTACGTGGAACCTTGGAGAGCAAAAGCATTCCCTATAATCAAAGATTTAGTTGTTGATAGAAGTGCTTTTGATAGAATCCAACAAGCTGGTGGATTTGTTTCAGTAAATACTTCAGGAAGAACCATGGATGCAAACGCAATTCCAATTCCTAAGCACGATGCAGACAAAGCTTTTGAAGCGGCAGCTTGTATTGGTTGTGGTGCATGTGTTGCGTCTTGTGTAAATGCTTCAGCCATGCTTTTCGTTTCTGCGAAAGTTTCACAATTGGCTTTGTTGCCACAAGGAAAAGTGGAAGCAAAAGAACGTGTTTTAAACATGGTTAGAACAATGGACGAAGAAGGATTCGGAAATTGCACCAACACTGGTGCTTGCGCAGTTGAATGTCCAAAAGAAATTTCATTGGATAACATCGCGCGAATGAATCGTGAATATTTAAAAGCAGCCATCACTTCTGAGGCGTAATTTATATCAATACATATATCTTCAAAAGGTCACTTTTTGTGACCTTTTTTGTTTTTAAACCGACTCTTCCAAAATAAATTTGGAAGGCATGTTAAATTTTGAACAACAAAATTTTCTTTTAAATAATTGTTTTGTTACTTTTACAACTATAAACTCAAAAAATTATGAAAAAAACACTACTTACAATCGCACTTGCCATCACAGGCTTTTGCGCAAATTCTCAGGTGATTTTCTCCGTTGAAGAGCCTGCTTCGATTGCTGGAGGTTATGAATTAACATATGCTCCAAACACTGATTGGGGTGTTCCAGACATGCTAATTACCGCTAATGCAGTGCTTGACACTGTTGTTTTGGCGAATGATTTAACACCAACTGCCGATTCTTTGATGTGCGATGTGGCTGCTGTTGGTTCGTTAACAGGTAAAATTGCCATGTTGTACAGAGGTGATTGCGAATTTGGTGTTAAAGCCTTAAACGCTCAAAACGCGGGTGCAATTGCGGTAATCATAATCAATAATATCTCTGGTTCACCAGTTGGAATGGGTGGTGGAGCGCAAGGATTAAACGTTACAATTCCTGTTGTAATGGTTTCCGATGTTACTGGTGCGCTTATCAAGGAGAAATTATTGAATGGTGAAACGGTTGTTGCATTTATTGGCAACAAAGAAAATTATTATGTAAATGATATTGGAACTGCAAGTAAATACATTAGAGTTGCTGAAAATCAAGCAATTCCTTCTGTGTTGGCGGTAAATTCTACTGAATTTCCAGTAAATTTAGGTTTGTACGTTTTCAATTACGGTTCTGCTTTGCAAACAGGTTCAACTGTTACTGCAGATATCACCTACAATGGAACTTCTATCTACAATGAAACTTCAAATTCTTTTGATTTCGTTGCTGCAACTCCAACTGAAGACAGTGTTTGGGTTGATTTCCCTGCTTTCTCTTCAGCAGCTTTTAGTGCTGGCGAATATGCAATTACCTACACTTTGACTCCAACAGTTACTGACGATTATCCTACTGATAATGTAATCACAACAAAGTTTGTTTTAACAGATGATATGATTTCTTTGGCTCGTTTAGATGCTAACGGTTTACCAACTATCGATCAAGGTTCAAAACCTAGTACACAAACAGGTTCTTTTACAACTTGTATTCACTTCAGAAACGCAAATGCTAGCAGAGTTGGTGCCCAAGGTATTTATTTTGGAGTATTGAAAAATGCTGCAGATGGTGATGTTATTGGTGAAGAAATCTTGGTTCAAGGTTACCAATGGAATGATCAATTTGTTGATATCAATGATGCTGCTTTTGGTTTTACAGCCCTAGATGAAAAAGGTTCCGGTTCTTATACATTTGATGCAGATTTGCAAGATACAATCCTTTATCAAGCTTTTGATACGCCTTTCTTATTGGAAGACAATGCGAGATATTTGTTTTGCGCTACAACTAGCGCCACGACAATCTTCATGGCTTATGATACACAAACAAAATATGAGCAAAACCAAGTTTTAAGTCTTCAACCTGTTGGTCCAATCGCTGATGCTGGTACTTTTAGTATTGGATTCACAGGAGATCCTGTTCCTGCAATTGGTGTGAAAACTTTCCCTGCTGCTGAAGCTGGAATTTTGGAAACAAATACTGTTGAAGCGAGTGTTTACCCAAATCCTGCGAAAGATCAAGTGATTGTTTCTATCAAAGGTTATACAGGTGATGCAGTGATGACTGTAACTGACTTAGCTGGTAAAACGGTTATGAATTCTACAGTTTCAACTGATGCAAACGGTAAAGTGAAAGTAAATACTGCTGAATTAAACAACGGTATGTACATGATCAATTTACAAATGGCTGACGGAACTGTTAGCAAAGTAAATGTTGTTATCAATAAATAATAAAACACTTTCATATTTTAAATCCTGCATTCATTGAATGCAGGATTTTTTTGTCCTGAAAATTTCAGTCAATGTTGAATTTTCAAGTCAAAAAAATGCCGTAATTTTAACCCATAGAAAGCGATACCATGGAAAAAATTCAGAACTACATCAATGGGCAATACATTGTTCCAAATCAAGGAAATTACATTGATAATTATGAACCTGCAACGGGCAAAGTTTATTCGTTAATTCCAGATTCTGATGAAAGCGATGTGCAAATGGCTGTTGTTGCCGCTGAAAAAGCTTTTCCTATTTGGTCTAAAATGTCAATCGATGAGCGTAGCGCCATTTTGATTAAGGTTTCCGAAGGTATTCAGAATAGAATGGATGAATTCGTGCAAGCTGAATCTAAAGACAATGGAAAGCCTGTTTCTTTGGCTGCACATGTAGATATTCCGCGCGCAATTTCAAACTTTCACTTCTTTGCTACTGGAATTTTGCATTTTGCATCTGAAGCGCATTCGATGGAAGGCGAAGGAATCAATTATACCACCAGAAAACCAATAGGTGTTGTTGGTTGCATTTCTCCCTGGAATTTGCCTTTGTACCTTTTTACCTGGAAAATTGCACCTGCTTTGGCTGCTGGAAATTGCGTAATTGCGAAACCTTCTGAAGTTACGCCTTACACGGCTTATCTGTTAGGAAAAGTATTGTCTGAAGCTGGAATGCCGGCGGGTGTTCTGAATATCATTCACGGTTCTGGAAATAATGTGGGCGATGCCATCGTAAAACACCCTAAAATCAAGGCAATCTCTTTTACCGGTGGAACCAAAACAGGTGAATATATAGCAAGAACTGCAGCTCCAATGTTTAAAAAATTGTCGCTTGAATTAGGGGGTAAAAACCCAAATATCATTTTTGATGATTGCGATTTTGATGAAATGCTTTCTACAACTGTGCGCTCGTCGTTTGCCAATCAAGGTCAAATTTGCTTGTGCGGATCTAGAATTTTCGTTCAACGTGGAATCTACGATAAATTCAAAGCTGCATTTGTTGAAAGAGTTGAGAAATTAACTGTTTCTTTTCCAACTGATCCAAAGGCGAAAATGGGTGCGCTCGTGTCTAAACCGCATTTAGAAAAAGTAATTTCATACATAGAATTAGCCAAAGAAGAAGGTGGAAAAGTAATTGCTGGCGGAAATCAAGTGCACTTGGAAGCGCCTTATAATGAAGGATATTTTCTGCAAGCAACTGTCATCGAAGGTCTCGATTTCAGATGTAGAACCAATCAAGAGGAAATTTTTGGTCCAGTCGTCACTTTAACGCCTTTTGACACAGAAGAAGAAGTGTTGGAAATGGCGAATTCAACGCAATATGGATTGAGCGCTACTTTGTGGACTTCTGATTTGAAAAGAGCGCACAGAATGGCGGATCAAATTGAAGCGGGAATTGTTTGGATCAACGCGTGGCTGGTAAGAGATTTAAGAACGCCTTTTGGTGGTGTAAAATCTTCTGGAGTTGGAAGAGAGGGCGGCTGGGAAGCACTCCGCTTTTTTACCGAACCGAAAAATGTTTTCGTGAAATTTTAGAAAAACTTGTTGCGTCTTAAAAAACGCTTTATTGGAATATGGACACTGCCAAATAGTTCATTGCTTGTAAGTGAATCTAAGGAAAAACCATATTTGATTCCTTTGTCGTTCCAAATTCCGCCATTGAAATTTGATTCCTTTGTTTTGGGCGTATAATCTGACGAATACAAATAAATGTGCGATGGCGTTTGTCTGATTCTAAGTGGTGGAGAAGTGAGCACATAAAATTTATTGCTCTCCTTGCGCATGATTCCCTTTGCGAATAGTTTGGACAAAAATTCTTTTTGATATTCATTCGTTGACATCATAAATGCAAATCCTGGAACGTCTTTCATCACGGTGCTTTTCACTTCAGTAACATTGAAGTTTTCATCTAAAACAGATTCTACAAAGGTTTCTTTGATTTTCACTGTTCCTCCCTGCTGAAAAGATAAATCTCCATCCCAAGCCTTTAAAAATGCATCGGTAGGAAAGCTGATTTTTTTCCCCAATCTGGCAATTGCCATGTAAATAGGATCAGATCTGTCATTACGCAAATTTTTCACATTCAAATGAAAATTCACCAATTTATCAGTTCCAAGTTTGTCTTCAAAGCCCAATCCTGCTGGTTTGAATGCTATATTTAAAGGTTTCTTATTTCTGATGTAAGTCTTGAGATGAACAGATATTGAATCACTGTCGTGCGCAAACAAAGCGGTTTCAATTCCTTGACTTTTCAATTTTTTTGAGTTCGAAAAAATAACCAATTTTTCATCCTTGAATTGTCTTTCATTGTTGAACGCTTTCCACGCTTTGGTGACATCATTTTTTTCAGCAAATTTTACATTGTATAGCCTTTTGGGAAGCTGAGTTCCTTGGTATACAAAAAACCACTTTTTATCGTAAGTCAAATACAAATGTTCTGAACGTAAAACGTGCACTTTCTGATCGCTAACTAAGGTGTCTTCTAGTTTGATATTATTTTTTAACCGCACAATTCCTGAGTAAATTTTGGAACTATCATTGACAGAAAATAACGCACCCCATTCACCTGATTCATTTGCGAAAAAATAAGCAGGTTTCTGTAAATCTAAACCGTAATTTTTTCCTTGAGCAAGCAAAAATTCGGGAGTTAAAAAATCTCGAATCGGAACTTTGTTGTAGAAAAGCATGGGCGCTGATTCGCGTGCAACATCCAAAACGTAAATACGGCCTAAAAAATCTCCGTCGGGAAGTCTATCTACCAAGGATGGTTCGGGTGGCGTTTCGCTAAAAAGGGGTTTGTAGTAGAAAAATCCAGCCAATAATGTAATCAAAAAAACAATAAATAGTACCTTTCTAGCCATTGATTATGTTTCGCGATTTATTTAGAAAGTACATAGATTGAATTTACTAAATCCAATAAATATTTTCCTGAATTGTCATAAGTTCCATCGAAATTATAAACCAAATTGAAAGTGGTATTTGTTTTGGTTGTTTTGGTGGAAGTCAATTCCAATACGCCTGTTTTATTGCGCATCACATCTAGAATTTCATTTTGTCTGGTGTTGAATATTTCTCTTGGAAGACTCGACAAAGCTTCGCTCCAATCAAAATATCCGTACATAAATTTGCTCGATTTTGCTTTTTTCGCTCTTTTGCCAGACAAGGCTTGCGAACCATAACCGTCGCTGTGATTGATTGCTAAATCTTCGTCGTTGGTGAAAATCAACAAACCATTTTTATTGATGATATACAAAGGAATTGAGTTTAATACAGCATCTTCAATCATCCAATAATCACCTTTATTTTTGAATCTTGAAGTCATTTTGCCGAAGTGTTTCAATATTTTTTCAGGAATATCACTTCTATTCGTAGAAAAACCGAGTGTGAAAATCGGCATGTCTTCCTCGCTTTGAATTTCTTTTTCTTCGTATTCAAACGTGTTTTCGTCGTACAAAAATTCGATTCTAGTGGTTTTTACTTTTTTGACACCATTGAAACTTCCAAACATGCTTCCTTTGTATGTTTCAAACAGCGCGTCAGTATCAACAAATTCATTGATCAATTCAGCCATCAAAACATTGCTTGAAATCCGCGGATCTTTTTCTTGACTTAAAATCGGAATGATAATATCGTAAGCCTGGTTGTATCCTTCTTTTAAATTGATGTTGTAAGTGAAAAAACCAGTGCTGTTTTCATGAATGTATTGCAACACATGTGAATCAAATTTGGTACTGTTCAATTTTTCATAAATTGTTCCCAACGTTTCACCGTAATTCGCTTGAAAGTTGATATCAATCGTGTTGTCTTTTAGAACGATATCACCAACCATCACGTTTCCTGTATACAGTTCTTGCATGTCAGTAAACAGTTCCGGAAATAGAATCTGAAAATTCCACAAACCTTTTGTATTTCTGAAATTGCGAGAATTGTCTAGGTAAAAAATTCCATCTGATGCATGGGCAAGTTGTGCAGCAAATTTTGCGTCAGTTTTCTTTAAGTCAATGTTTTGCACAAAAATTTCGTTGCAGATGTTTTTTAAATATTTGCTTTGTAAAGTCACATTGATGCTGTCGCGCATTTCCCAATAGTTTTTACTCAGCAAATCATTTTCATCCAGGGCACCTTCAATTTCCACCTCTTCCAATGCTTCGCCTTCTTCAGGACTCACAGCGCCAAAATCTTCTTCTAATTGTGGATCTGTTTCATCAAATTCATCGTCATTATAATTATCGTTGAAATAGCCGTAACCTCTTGCATACCAAATTGAATCCGCCATGACGGAAACTTTTTCGTAGCTTGGATCAACGCGCAATATCAAGCCAGAATTTCCCTTGATGATCAAATAATTTGAATAACTTGAATAAAATTCAACATTGGGAATTGTCGTTTCAACGCGGTCGAAATCATCAAAAACGGTGAAAAGTTGTTTTTTGCTCTTGATTCCAAAAGTGAAACCTGCCACTTCAAAATCCGGATTTAAACCGTAAAAAAGATTTAATTTTTGATCAAAATCAATTCCAGAATCTTTCAAGGTTTTGCCTTGTGTCGAACCATCAAACAGCTCAGATTGTACTTCAGCCATGAATTCGTACTGAACCAATTCATCCAAAGACACTTTCTTCAACAAACTAATATTGTTGATGCTGAACACAGTAACGGCATCTTTTGGGATTAAATCTTCGGAAGATTGCCCAAAGGAATTAGTGAAAGCAAACACACTGATGAGGCAAAATAGATTCTTCATATTCGGTAAAAACAACTTTTTCACAATGTACGGCATCCTTTCGAAATTACCGAAAAATTAACTTATTTTTTTATTCCGCTAAGGTAAATGGTATTTTCTAATAATTCAGTGTTTTGACTCAAAGAATATGGATTGGTTTTAATCATTACAGCCATTTTATTTGCAGACATTTGCGCTTGCGTATTTTCAAATTTTTCTATTGGTCGGTCAAAGCGGGTGATTGAAATGTAACTTCCTTTTTGTAAGGCTTCGGTGTCTTCTTTCTTGATCTTTTCTTGCGCCGAGGCAGGAAGTTTAGGAATCGTTCGCGTCAATTTATTTCCATCCCAAACCAACCAATTGTGGTCAGAATCTTTGTTGACCCAATCCGCATTTTCTTCACGAATAATTTCTTTGATTGATTTTTGAAGAATTTGAATATTGGTGAAATCACATTGAAATTTAAAGATGAACTCAGTATAATTTGCATCCACTTTTACATTAGAAATACCTTCTTTTCTCTCAAGCTTATCTTGGTAAATTTTCACTTTTTCCTGAATTTCAGCAATTGAAGGTACTTTTTTGCCATCTAAACTGTCCAGAGCCAAAATCGAATTGATTTTTACTTTGCTTGAACTCAGGTTAATGGTATATTTGAAAGTTCCGGATCCGTCGCTTTTTATGCTTAAATCATCAATGATTTCAACGCAAGAACCCAAACTGAAAATGACCAAAATGGTGATTAATATTTTCATCAAAAAATGGAATTATGAAACAAAAGTACTCAAATTAACGGCTAATTCGTCTACCCTTAATTCAACTTTTGTACCAAAAATTAACGCGCGGTTATCTGCAATGTGTCCAGCTGGAAAATCAAAGACAATAGGAATTTTTCTGTACTCAAAATGTGACAAGATAATTTGTTGTAAACTCATGCCAATGGTTGTGCCTGTGTCTTTCATATTGGTCATTCCACCCACAATTAAACCGTTGATTCTATTGAGAATACCTGCTTTTGCAAAGGCGTAAAACATGCGGTCTAGGTGATACAATTGTTCTGATAAATCTTCGATAAATAGAATCGTATCGGCATATTCTGGTTGATCATCAGTGCCTAACATGCTGAACAAAATCGAAAAATTTCCACCAATTAATTTACCAACTGCATTTCCGCGTTTGTTATATTGGTGCGATAGAATTTGAATTTCTTTTTGTTTTCCTTGCAACGCCGCTAGCATTGAATCCATTGCAATTTCTGTGTTTTCAGCAAAATTTAGTGGCATCGTAGCGTGAATGCTTTTCAGTTCGAATTTTTGCATGCGTTGGTGAAAAACGGTTGCATCTGAAAATCCAACAATCCATTTTGGGTCGCGCAACATGCCAGCCCAATTAATACGGTCTAAAATCCGAATGCAGCCATAGCCACCTCTTGCGCAAATAATTGCTTTGATTTCGGGATTGTCTATTGCTTTTTGAAAATCACTTGTACGTTGTGCGTCACTGCCTGAAAAATAATCGTGTGTTCCCAAACAATGTTCGCCCAAAACGACACGATAACCGTGTGTTTCAAAAAACAGTTTTGCGTCCAACACCAATTGTGCTTCAATTGCTTTTGCAGGAGCAACAATGGCGATTAGATCACCTTTTTGCAGGGGCGAAATTTCAGAATTCATGCGGTAAAATTACATTTTTTCTGATACTTAGGAAATAAATGCTTTTTGCAAAATCAGTGGATATTTCTTTCCAAATTCCTGCTGACACCATTCTCTCAATAACTTGATTTCTTCTTGGTCATTGATCCATTGCAATGCTTTGGCCAATTCTTTTTGAAATAGTTGTGCGTCAAAACTCACTTTCATTAAGATTTTTTTACTCAATTCTACCATGACTTTTCGCTTTAAATGTTTCTACCAAGATAACTTGTTAAACTAAATTAAATTGTGAGCGAAATGTTATTTGGCGAATTTTAACTAAAAGGCGGGCTCGAATCAACGATTCTGCAAATACTCCTCATTCCGTTTTCTATCTTCCGAACTTCCTTCAAAACAAGCGTGCTTTGATTTTTTGGCTGGAAAAAGATGGATGTATTTAAGGTGAAACATCACAGGATAATATTTGCTCGAAAACCACTGCAATTTGGCGCTCCCATTGTTCCATTCTTGAATGCCCAAAACGGGCAACTGAACACCAGGAATCAAATATCTCCCTTTTTTCAATCGAATGCCGAATCCAAGATCATAATGCAATTGCGCCCTAAAATCTGGTGAAAATGTTTGTGCTCCAAACTTAGTGCCATTGTAAGTTGATTTTTCCAGCATGCTGTAATCTCCATTAAATCCCAAAGAATGGTCGAGGAAAATGTTTTTGGTTTTGTTCAAATATTGCAATTTGTGTGCAGCAAAACGAGCGTAAACATAGCCCTTGCTGAAATTTCCTTCGCCTGTATTGGTGAAAAGTAAATTTCCAGATGCATTAAATTGAGATACCGTTGTTAGTTCTCTTCCTTTAATCAATTTAAAACCAATACCCCAATCAATGTAATCCACAAAACGACCAAATTTGAATTTTGGATCTTTCATGTTGAAATGCACCAATCCAACTTCTGCGAAAAATCCAACTTTTCCGCTGGGGTCATGGGTATATTCATTGTAACGATTTACCGAATCTAGCTCACTTTTAAATGTTTCATTTACTTTTCTCGTGAAAGTATATGTTGGCCCAACTTGCACTTGAAGTCCGATTGGACGAACTTTTCCGTCGTTTGGACTTTCAACTTTTCCAAAAAAGTCTTTGCGTTTCTTTTTTGGTTTATAGAGTTTTTGAGCGTCTAAAGTTGAGACAGTCAACAAGCTTATCAAAGTGAGCAAAATAATTTTCATTGGTCAACTAATTCGTTTAATTTTTCCATTACTTCAGGCGCGTCCCATCTTTCGTGGATGTTTTCCATTTCCATGAGTTTTGCCATGATTTGGTCTTGTTTTTTACCGTCTGCCAGCGCCTCACTGTATCTGATGTGACTAAAAGTGACTTGCGAATACAACGGCAACCATTTATTTGGGTACAAATTACTAAATTTTGCTTCAATTTTCTTTCTCAACAAGAAATTTGGGTCCGCCGTCAAATCACGCATTTCTATGTAATTAAACAGAGCTAAGTCTAAAATCGCATTTGCGTCTGGAACGCGTTGGTCTGAAAATCTTCCCAAAAGTCCGTCCCAATTGCCTTTTGCTTCTTCGTGCATTTCATGGAAAACGGTACAATCTTCAAATCCGCAATTCATTCCTTGTCCGTAGAAAGGTACAATTGCATGGGCAGAATCCCCTAACAATACGACATCATCGCCGTAGTTCCATGGATCACAACGCACCATGATGAGCGATGAAGTTGCATTTGCGAAATAATCTTCAATCAAAGTGGGCATCATCGAAACGGCATCATCGAACATCAAATTGAAGAAATCTGCAACTTGTTCTTTCGTTTTCAAAGTATCAAATGAAGTTTCTCCTTGCATCGGGAAAAATAATGTACAAGTAAAACTTCCGTCCAAATTGCCTAAAGCAATCATCATAAATTCTCCACGTGGCCAAATGTGCAAGCAGTTTTTATCTAATTGATGCGTTCCATCTGCATTGGCTGGAATCACCAATTCTTTGTAACCGTGATCTAAGTATTTCTGAGAATAATCGAAAATCGTGTTTTTTTGCATGCGCATTCGAACTGCCGAAAAAGCGCCGTCAGTGGCAAAAACTTTATCAAAAGCGTGATCTTCTTTTTCATTCGTTTCGCTATTGCTGAAAGTTAACGTATTTGTTTTTAGCTCAATATCGTTGCATTGGCGATTGAAGTTGTACTCAATATTTGGATAATTGTCTGCTAAATTCATCAATTTTTGATTCAATCCACCACGAGAAACTGAATAAATCGCTTGGTCTTCTTTTCCGTAAGGTTGATAGGTCAGCGTTCCGTCTAAAGCGTGCATGCAACGTTTGTACATCGGAATCGAAATAGCGCGAATATCTTCAGCAATTCCAGCCAATTCTAGCGCTTTCCATCCGCGGTCTGAAAGTGCCAAGTTGATTGATCTTCCTGCGATGAGTTTCGCTTTTCTCAAATCTGGTCGGCGCTCAAATACAGATACTTGGTAGCCTTTTTGGGCCATCAAAATTGCTTGTAAACTTCCAACTAAACCTGCTCCTACAATTCCTACTTTTTTCATATTTCTATTTTTTCGATGTATCAATTTTTATTCTCAAACCGACAAAATAGCGCTTTCCAATATTTCTCCGAATACAAAAACGTCCTCGAAAGAGTTGTACATTGGTACTGGTGCTAAGCGTATTACATTGGGTTCTCGCCAGTCTGCAATTACGCCATCTTCTGTCAATTGGTTGAACAATTTTTTCGCCTCACCATGCACCAACATGGAAATTTGAGCGCCTCTTTGCGCTTGATTTCTTGGAGTAATAATTTCAAACGTGCATTTTTCTTTGTGTTTTTCAGAAATCGTATCAATCACAAACTCTAAAAAACCGGTCAATAAATCTCTTTTTTGACTCAAAGCCTGCATGCCAATTTCATCAAATAAATCCAACGAAGCCAAATGTGCTGCCATTCCCAAAATGGGCGCATTACTCAATTGCCAACCTTCAGCGCCTTCCATCGGGTGAAAACCTTTCTGCATTTGAAAACGTGTTTCCTTGTCATGTCCCCACCAACCTGCAAAGCGCGGCAATTCTGGACGATTGGCGTGTTTTTCGTGCACAAACATTCCAGAAACTCCGCCAGGAGATGAATTCAAATATTTGTAAGTACACCAAGCGGCAAAATCGACATTCCATTCGTGTAATTTCATGTCGACATTTCCTGCTGCGTGCGCCAAATCAAATCCTGCAATGGCGCCAACTGCATGCGCTGCTTCGGTGATTTTCTTCATGTCAAACAATTGTCCGGAATAATAGTTCACAGTGCCAAACATCACCAAAGCCAATTCATTGCCAACTTCAGCGATTTTTGCCAAGATATCGGCTTCCTCAATCAAATGTTGTCCTTCGCGTGGCGAGATTTCAACGATATGCGAATCAGGATCTAATCCGTGGAATTTGACTTGAGATTCCAAGGCATATTGATCGCTTGGAAATGCTTTCGCTTCACAAATGATTTTATTTCTTTTGCCTGTTGGTTGGTAAAATGAAACCATCAACAAGTGTAAATTGGTTGTCAATGAATGCGTAATAACTACTTCTTTGTTGGTTGCACCCACAATTTTCGCTGCTTTTTCAGTCAATTGTTCGTGGTAAGAATACCAAGGTCTTTCCGCTAAAAAATGACCTTCAACGCCCCATTTTGCCCAAGCATCTAATTCTTGTTGGATATAACTTGCGGTTGATTTTGGTTGTAAACCCAAGGAATTCCCAGTAAAATAGCGCACTCCATCAGGATGAAACGAAGGCAAGTGAAAACGATTTCTGTAATCTCTCAATGGATCTTGCGCATCCATTTTTTGGGCAAATGACAATGAATTTTCGAAAAGCATGTACTCTTTTTTAGATGCATCAAAGATAAACAAACCAATTAGAGCGACAAGTCAAATTGCATTTGTTTGGGCGCAATTTATACTGATTTTTTTCATTTGTGGCTTTTTTGATTTCAATGCTATTTTTCGGAAATATTCTTTTTAAAAGGCTTTAATAGTCTGAAAACAAATAGATTAATTTGGTCATTATGGGGTTGAAATCCCTTGCACTTGTGGTTGAACCCAGATACAAAATCTCAATAATTGCCAATCATTGCAAGTTTTATTTACATTTATACTGTCAATAGCAATTCTATTATCAATGGAAAATATCCTTAAAAGCGCAAGACAAGACTGGATGTATATCATTTTAAGCACCGTTTCTGGTTTCTTGATGATTGGGTTTTATTTTGTGTTGGCTAACCTCATAAAATTAGACGAAACAACAGCTTTTCTGATTACGCTGATATTATTCTCGTTGCTTTTTGATGTACGCCATTTTTTCCCGACTTACACCCGAACTTTTTTGGATAAAGAATATTTCAAAGCCCACAAAAGTTGGTTGTTGGGAAGTACAGCAGCAATCGTTTTAATTCCTTTGATTTCCTATTTTATCCTCATTCAAGGAGAAGTGATGGCTTACAATGGACAAATTGTTTTGTCTTTTGCCCGGCGCGTCACTTTGATTTTGGGATTTTATCATTTGGTGAAACAAAACTGGGGTTTTATCGCCATTTATAAAAAGAAATTCAACGAACCTGAAGATGGTTCTGACCGCTGGGAAAAATTATTGTTGTTGAGTGGATCTTTTATTCCGTTAACCTATTTGGCAAAAACAAAAACGATCTGGTTCAATGATGAAATTTCGGCATTTACTCCAAACTCAAATGAATTGGCTTATGTGTTGGAATTTTGGGGTAAAATTAGCGCATACATGTTGGTGTTGGGCTTGTTTTTCTTAGTCATTGGGTTTGCAATCAACGCAAGGCCGCAATACAAATTTGTAAGCAGAAATTTAGGTTATTATTTCATCGGAATATTTATTTTGATCAAATTGATTTTGGTCAATGGTTCTGATAAAGTATTGTGTATGATCTTGATTGCTTTAGCGGTACTTTTTGTATTTTCTTTGATTTTGACTTTACAAAAAGCGTTCAAATTTGGAAAGTTGAACGTCAGAAAATGGGCGATGCTCTTGAGCGCTTTGATTTTGTATTGGGGTGTCTTGGCTTTGCCAATTGAAAATACAGGATTGATAATCATCGGAATAACTATTCCGCACAATATCCAATATTTGACTTTTGTCGGTCTTTTCAATAAAAAGCATTATTCCAGTTCAACCAAAAATCATGGTTTGGCAACTATTTTGAGTCAGAAAGTCATTTTATTTTTCATTGTTTCTGTACTTTTTTCATTTGTTTTTGAATTGGGAAGAACCGGGACAATGATGAATCTTTTCACAGAACCAGATGCTTTTATTTTAAAAAATATTGTTTCATTTTTGTTTCTTTCGTTGGTCTTGCATCACTATTATCTAGACGCTGTGATTTGGCGCGTGAGAAAGGATGAAAGTTTAAGTAAAGATTTGTAGCAATTCAATTCTAGAGAGATTTTTAAAAGCTATTTCCGCCTTTTTTCCCAACATTAAGAATTTATTAAGAAAAAAAAATTAGCTTTATGCTAGCATAACATTTTTTGAGATGCTAAAACTATTTTTTTAGTCTAATAATTGAAAATGTAAACGATGGAAAAAAGAATCCTTTTATTGTTGTTTTTAGTTCCCGCGATGCTCCGAAGCCAAGGCTTTCAGGTAAATTTGCAAGGACAAAAACAACAAGCCATGGGTAGCGCAGGAACTGCTTTGGTGCAAGATGCAGCTATTTTGTTTTACAATCCGGGAGGTGCAAGTTTTTTGAAAAAAAGTGAAGTCAACGCGGGCTTCACACCCATTTTCGCCCGTGGAAAATACGTGGATGCAAACACAAATGCTGCTGCAAGAACCAATTCTCCCATGGGAACGCCTTTCAGTTTGTACGCTGCTTTTGGTTTCAAAAAAGTGGAAAAATTAAAATTAGGCTTGGCTGTTTATACACCTTTTGGTAGCACAGTGCAATGGGAAGACGGTTGGACAGGTCGTTTTGCATTGACAAGATTGGAATTGAAAGCTATTTTTGTGCAACCGACTGTAAGTTACAAAATCACAGATAAAATCGGAATTGGCGCAGGATTCGTTTACTCAACAGGGAGCGTGAACTTGCAAAAAGACATTCCAGTTTTAGGAAATGATGGCAATTACGGTCATGCTGAATTGGCTGGTTCTGCTGCTGGATTTGGTTACAATGCTGGTATTTATTTTCAACCAACGGATAAATTGTCTTTTGGCTTGACTTACCGCTCACAAGTGGATATGAAAGTGGACGATGGCGAAGCAACTTTTACCGTTCCAAGCGCATTGGCAGCGAATTTTCCAAATGGTAAATTTACGGCAGCTTTGCCTTTGCCGCAAATCGCTTCTTTTGGCGTTGCGTATAAGTTCTCTGATAAATTCAACATGGCTTTTGATTTCAATTATGCTGGCTGGAAAGCTTATGACACATTGGCTTTTGATTATGAAACAAATACGACTTCTTTGTTGGATACAAAATCAGCAAGAAGCTACAAAAATACCTGCGCTTTTAGATTGGGTGGAAAATATGTGGTGACGGAAGATTTTACTGCGATGCTAGGAATTTCGTTCAATACAACCCCTGTAAAAGATGGATATGTGACACCGGAAACGCCCGATGCAAATAGAATCAGTTATACTGCCGGTGTGAGTTATAAATTGGGCGAGCATATCTCTTTAGACGCTTCTTTTTTGTTTGTTTCGTTACTGAGAAAAGACAAAAACTTAGAAACGAATTTGGACGGAACATTTAAAACAAATGTTTGCGCTCCGGGAATTGGTTTTAATTATAAATTTTAATAATTAGCAAGATGAAATTAAAATTTGCTTTAGTTATATCGACAGCGCTTGCTTTCACGAGTTGCAAACCAAAGTTGGACGCAAATACACCTGAAAAAGGCAATATGGACCCAACCAGATTTGTTTCTGTTGGAGGTTCTACCACAGCCGGTTTTGCTGATGGCGCTTTGTATGCCGAAGGTCAAGAAAATTCAATTGGAAACATTTTAGCTAGCCAATTTCAATTGGTTGGCGGCGGAAGTTTCTTGCAACCTCTGTTGTCAAGTTCATCCGTTGGAATTGGATTTACTGGAAAATCAAAATCAATTTTAGGATATAAAACAGATTGTACAGGAACAACTTCACTTTCACCAATTCCTTTCAGTGCATTTGGAGGTGATGTTGATGCTTTAGGAACAAACATCTACACTTCGCCTTTCAATAACATGGGCGTTCCCGGAATGACTGCAACCGAAATGTTTTTGCCCGGTTTTGGCAATCCAGCAAATGGCACAGGAAATTACAGTTCATTTTTTGCAAGAATTGCTTCTAATCCAACAACATCTTCAGTGCTTTCTGATGCGATGGCTGCAAATCCGACATTTTTCTCACTTTATACTGGTGAGCAAGACATCTTAAATTATGCTTTAAACGGAGGTGGATCAACAACAATAACTCCTGTAAATGGCGCTGTTGGGGTTGGTTTTGACGGAAGTATCACCACAGCAGTTACTACTTTGACAACAAATGGCGCAAAAGGAGTAATTGGAAATGTTCCTGATGTTACTTTGTATCCATTTTTCAACACAATTCCTTACAATGGGTTGAAATTGGACGCTGCAACAGCGCAGTTATTAAGCAATGCCTTGGGTCAGCAAGGAATGTCATTCGCAGAAGGAAACAATGCTTTTGTTATTCAAGACAATTCATTGCCATTGGGTGCTCGTCAGATTAAAGCAGGCGAATATATTTTATTGAGTATTCCATTGGATTCAGTAAAATGCAACAAAATGGGTTCATTGATTCCCATTCCTGAAAAGTATATCTTGACTTTGGAAGAAGTTGCGAACATCAAAGCCGCAATAAATTCATACAATGCGGTAATCAGTCAAGTTGCTTCAACTTATGGTTTGGCTTTGGCTGATGTCAATACTTTATTGAAATCTGTTAAAACAGGTGTTGTTTTCAACGGCATTGCTTTGAATGCAAATTTCGTTTCAGGCGGAACTTTTTCTTTGGATGGAATTCACTTAAATCCGATTGGAAACGCCATGGTTTCTAATGTTTTTATCAAAGCGATTAATCAAACATTTGGCTCAACAATTCCCCAGGTTGATGCTACAAAATACAGGGGCGTCAAATTTCCTTAAATGTTTATTTTTAAATTCAGAATTATGAGAAAATTCAACTTTGCTTTAATGGCTGCGATGGGCTTATTTTCAACTTCATCGTTTGCACAATGTACCAACGGAAGATATGCATCAGACGTGTTTCCGAACGTAACTACCACCAGCGGAATTGCCTATGGTGCGAATACTTCTTACGTTGGAGCAAACACAGTACTTACACTTGATTTTTACGAACCAACTGGCGATACTGAAACCGCGCGTCCTTTGATCATTTTTGCTCACGGTGGAAGTTTTATCGGAGGTTCAAGTACAGATATTGACGTAGCAAGTTTGTGTGATCATTTCGCTAAAAAAGGTTATGCATGCGCTTCAATCAATTATCGTTTAGGATTTTTCCCTTTCGACTCTGTAAATGCTGTTAAAGCGGTTTCAAGGGCGGTTCAAGATATGAAAGCTTCCATTCGTTTCTTTTACAAAGACAGCAAAGAAGGAACAAATACCTTTAAAATTGATACAAACAATATCTTTATCGGTGGAAGTTCTGCCGGTGCGATTACTGCTTTGCACACAGCTTATTTGGATAAAACATGTGAATTGAATGCATATTTGACGCCAGCAGCTGTTGCTACTTTGGGTGGAATTGAAGGAAACAGCGGCAATCCTTGCTACTCAACTAAGGTAAATGGTGTGATCAATTTATGCGGTGCTTTGGCAATCTACGGATGGCTGGAAGCTGGAGATTTACCAGTTTGCTCAATGCATGGAACGAATGATGCAACGGTGAAGTACAACCGTGGAATTGTGAATCCTGGAGTTCCATTGATTTATTTGGATGGAAGTAGAATGGTTCATGAACAAGCACAAACCGTTGGTGTTCAGAGTAATTTCTACACTTGGTTGGGCGCGCCTCACGTTCCTTATGCTGGAACATCTGCAAAAGCTTTGGCATATATGGACACAACAGTAAATTTTATTCGTGATTATTTGGTTGGACGTTTAGGATGCACTGAAACAGCATTACAAGCGCCAAACGCACCAGCGCAAACAGCCAATTTATATGGTTACACAGGTTGTACGGCGAATGTTCCTTCTGTGTTTTGCGCGCAAGCAGGAATTGATGAGGTTACCAATGATTTAACGCATTCAGTTTATCCAAATCCAGCGGATAATTACATGACCATCGTTTTTGCTGATGCGAATGAAACGCATACAGTTCAATTGTTGGATTTGTCAGGAAGAGTGATGAAATCAATTCAAACTTCAAACGCAGAATATACGATTGAAAAAGGCGATTTAAATGCTGGAAACTATATTTTGAAAGTGTCTAATAATACAGGTCAAGTGAGCATTCAACATGTAATGTTTTACTAGACTTTACCAAGTTTTATAAGAAAGCTTCCTTGAAAAAGGAGGCTTTTTTTGTGCATTAAAATTGCTTTTACTATTTTGAAAGAAAGGCTACAAATTTCGCCTGTTGAAATTCCTTCTCCCATTTTTCAACGGAGGCAATCTTGGCTACAATTTCTCCTCGATTTTGAATCGCATTTTCCAATTTTGAATCAAAATTTGTGAGATTGTAGAATGCGCTACTTTTCTGTAAATCTTCAATCTCATTGTAAAACTCATGCATCAACAGCGGAATTTGATAGCTGTAGGCCAAGTTGAAAGCACCAGAAATTTGATTGGAAATATATTGTTCAGCGCTTTGGGTTTCTGGGTGAATCAAAGGACACAAAAAATCAGATTCTTGAATGTAAGCATTGAATAAATCTGGCGCGATAAAATCTTTGAAAGTAATCACTTGATTAGATCGATTCATCGTTTCAATTTGTGCTTTGAAATTCAAAACTTCTTCCTTGTTTTCATCGCTTTTTCCTAAGAATACAAATTTGATGTTTTCATTGCTCGTTTTTTCCAACATCGAGAGAAAACCGCTCAAATCTTTGCGCCTATTTTCGACTCCGCCAACAATCGCAATCCAAGTTTCTGTCCGTTTTTTGTCGATTTTCAAATCAAATTCAGGATAATCCAACGGATAAAAACTCTCTACTTTCATCTTTTTTGGAGTCGTAATTTTATTCAATAGAAAGTCGCTTAAAAGCAAATATTTGCTGATTTTAAGGTGAATGATTTTCTGTGTAAAACTGCCTTGAAATTTGCGTATTGTGTGAATAATTCCAATAAATTCTACCGATTTTGGCGCCGTCAAACACAAGTTGCGAATGTTTCCGCCTTGTGCGGTATTTAAAACTGCTTTTTGAAAATTATTGCTTTTTAGAAATTGATTAATACCGACGATTAATTTGAAATCAGCCCAAGCTTTTTTGGTGAAATCCACCACCAAAATAGCATCGACATATTTTTCAAAATGTGGATTTCTTGCCTTGATTTCAGGTGTGCAAATTAATGTAATAGAAGCGTTTATTGATTTCAACGCAATCATTTGTGTCAACATGCATTCTTCATGTGAACCACCTATTTCTATCAGCGCAACCTTCATGGGCAGTAAAAAATATTTGAGATTTCAACAATGTACGTTTGGAAACCTTTTATTTTGCAAAGTAAATCAAAAAATTGATGTGCTAATTTTGTAAAATGCAGTTAGTTCGAATTTTACTTTTTTTGCTACTGGTTTTGCCAATTACTATGCATGCCCAAAAAAAGAGAATTTCAGTCTTAATTGACGCTGGTCACGGCGGAAACGACCCTGGACATTTGTCTTCAAACAGCGCCCATTTGCAAGAAAAAGAACTGAATTTAATTATTGCAAAAAAAGTCGGGAATTATTTGACCAATAACTTGCAAAATGTAGACGTAACCTACACCAGAACATCTGATGAGTTTGTTAGTTTGGACGCACGGGTAGAAAAGGCCAATAATTCGGATGTTGATTATTTTATCAGCGTTCATTGCAACGCCAGTGATAAATCTAAAACCCATGGAACAGAATGTCACGTGCATACTTTTGATTCTAAAAGTTCTGTCGCTTTGGCAAAAAGTATTGAAAAAGAATTTTCAGCAAAGGCAGGCAGATCATCACGCGGTGTAAAAGACAATGGAGACAGAGAACACACTTTGCAAGTATTGAAATTTACCAATATGACTAGTGTTTTAGTTGAATGTGGGTTTTTGACAAACACCAAAGAAGCCAATTATTTGAATACTACCGAAGGACAAGACATCCTTGCATCCGCACTTTTTAGAGGAATTAGAACCCATTTAAAAAAAGAATTTCCTAAAATTTCATTCACAAAACAAGAAGAAAAGCCCAAAGGGAAAGGCAATTCCACTGTTTCGAAATTGGTATCTTATTATGTTCAAATTACTTCTTCTAAAGATTGGATTGATACAGACCACGAATCATTCAAACGAACTGGGGAAAAAATCACGAGAGAAAAACTAAACACAACAAGCGCCTACAAGTACCGTTATATGATTGGCTCTTTCGATTCCAAAATTGATGCAAAATTAGTGTTAGAAAAAGTGAAAACAAAAGGATTTCCCGATGCGATAATCATTGAGAAATAAAGTCTTAACTTTAAGCTGTTTATTATTTTCCAATGAAAGTATCTTACAAACTTCAGTCGCAAACTAAAATTCAATGGGCCTTTCTATTGCTGATTTGTGTTTTCAGTTTACTCTATCTGCAAAGAAAAGGGTTAGCAAACGTTGTTAGGTCTGATGGATCGGGATATTACGCCTATCTGCCAGCTCTTTTTATATATCACGACAATGATTTTGAAAAAACGGCTGCGGTTGAACAAAAGGTGCGCAGTATCGAACAGCAACATTATTTAATTTACGACCAAACTGGTCAAAAATACAACAAGTGCTTCCCAGGAATTGCGACTTTGCAAGCACCTTTTTTCTTCCTTTCTTGCTTTTTTGCTTGGATTTTTGGTCAAAACGTGGACGGTTATAGTGACATTTTCATTTTTGGATTTTACTTAGGGAGTTTGTGCTATACCTTGGCAGGCATTTTCTTTTTCAACCAAGTTTTAAAGCGACTTTTTCCAGATTTTACAGCAGTTATTCAATGGCTGATACCCTTGTTTTATTTGGCAACTCCAATAATTTATTACACCATTCATACGCCAAGTATTTCTCATGGATATTCATTTTTTCTTTTCGCACTTTTTGCTTGGTTGATATTGAAGTTGCAAACGCAGTTTTCACTCAAAATGATTTTCTTTTTAGGCTTGACTTTGGGTGCAATTGCATTGATTCGACCAACTAATATTTTAGTTGTGATTGTTGTTCCGTTTCTCTTTGGTTCATGGGAAGATACGAAGTCTTTTTTTACAAATTTAGTTCAACAAAAGGGTAAATATTTATTGTTTGGTGCCACGGGTTTTGCTACTCTTTTTGGACTTTTGTTTTTATCTTGGAAATGGCAAACGGGCCACTGGATTATCGGATCTTACAATGGCGAAGGATTTAATTTTGGGAATGCAAAGATTTTTCAATCCTTGTTTAGTTTCAGAATCGGTTTGTTTTTGCATTCTCCTATTTTCGTTTTATCCGTTTTTGGGTTGATTTTATTGTTTTTTCAAAATCGTTTCAAGGCTTTTTGGTTTTTGCTTTATTTTGGGGTTAATGTATACGTAATTGCTTCTTGGTGGTGCTGGGATTATGAATCTGCTTTTGGCGCAAGACCTTACACAGAACATGCTGTTTTTCTCATTTTGCCCATGTTAGAATTGTTGAAAAATTGGAAAAAATGGGTCACAATTAGCTTTGTGTTTTGCGCATTGATAGGTTTGAATCGACTTTATGCTTCTTTGACCGGTATCTTTGTGAATCAAAGGTTTACGAAACAAAATTACATTGAAAGTTTAAATATTTGGAACCCAAAAAACCATGATCGTTGGAGTTTTTCATTCGCCTGTCAGCCATTTGGTAAAAAGACAGAAGAAATTGTTTTGTTTTCAAATCCTGCTGAATTTGAGTTGAATTCAACCGATTTATACCTAAATACCGTTGATTTCAGTTTGCCACTTGACAGAAAAGACAAGCGATTTTATGTGACAGCGATGTTAGAAAAGCAAAATTTTGATGCTGATTGGTCTGAGGTGTTTCTGATGATTGACGCCCATTCCAAAGATGAAAAATTAAAACATTACTTGGGCGTTCCACTCTACAATGATCGTTTTGAAGGAAAAAATACTTGGACAAAATTTATTTTTGAGGAATCAGCTGATATTGATTGTTTGAAGCAATACGATGTATTCAGGGTTTTTATTTTCAACCGTGGAAAAAAACATTTCAAGTTGAAAAATGTGCAATTTAAAATCAATGTTTATAAGAATCAGTAAACGCTGAACTGTTTTTGAAGGATTTTTCTGCCTTCCAAAACCAGCCATAGCGAATGATACAGAACATGGCGCGAATGCCATCTTTCCAACCAATTTTTTTGCCTTGCATGTTTGTTCGTGGGTTATATGTAATTGGAACTTCGGCCCATTTCAAATGCTTGATTTTTGCCAGCTTTGCAGTAATTTCAGGTTCAAACCCAAAACGATTTTCGACCAAAATCAGCGCTTGAAAAATAGGTGTTGGAATCAATTTGTAGCAGGTTTCCATATCAGTAATTTTAAGCCTGAAAACGAAGTTGCTTAACTGCGTTAAAAAGCCATTAGCAAGAACACTAAAAAAAGCACCTTCTTTTTTCTCCTTGAGAAATCTACTGCCGTAGACGATATCCGCTGTTTTTTCCAAAACGGGCATCAAAATTATATTGTAATCGTTTGGATCTAGTTCTAAATCCGCATCTTGAATAATGGTGTAATCTCCAGTAGCATAGCCAATTCCCGTCCTTAAAGTGGCTCCTTTCCCTTGATTTATTTGATGGCTGACCAAAAAAATCCCTTGATTTGGAAAATTTTGAATGTATCTCTCAATTTCTCTCAAACTGGTATCAGTCGAACAGTCATTTACAACAACAATCTCTTTTTCAATCTCTTGAATTAAAGTAACGTCATTCACTTTTTCTAAAACTTCATAAATGGTTTTGCTTTCATTGAAAACAGGAATAAGAATGGTGAGTTTTTTCATAGAAATAGATTGCTGACAATAACAAAATCAGGTTTTAAGACCTGATTTACGCACAAATATAATCGTTTTTATGAAATGGAATAGAGAGCATAAAGGACAGCAAGTAATACTTTTCTCGGTTGAACTTTTGTTTTTATCTTCATAACTTTCTTTTACATGAATGGATTTAATTGGAACAATATTTTGCGATTTCCGTATAGTTTGTTAATTTTCAACAAAAATACGCGAACATGGCTACGGTATTCGAAACAAGATTAATAGGGAACATTGGTAAAGACGCAACAATTAAAAACATGGAACGCGGCGTTGTCGCAATTAATTTTCCTGTTGCCCACAACAAAAATTGGCGTGATAAACGCACTGGAGAATCAAAAACGAAAACGACTTGGGTCAATTGCACCATTTGGAAAAAAGACGGGGCTAATTTGCGCATTTTGGATTTCCTAAAAAAAGGCGCTTTGGTAGAATTGATTGGAAGTCCGTTTGCAAAAGCTTATAGCCAAGAAGATGGATTTTTGAGAACTGAAATCAGATTAAATGTTTCCAAAACAAATATTCTGCGCCCAGCAAAATGCGACGATGCGCTTTTGGAAGATTTGGTAGACAGCGACGACAACGACTGTGACGACGATGCAGATTGCATTGAAACCTCATTAGACGATTTCACACTGGATGAAGATGATTTTTAACTATTGATTTACAATTGATTTAAATTTCCTTAAGAAAATATTAGATTTTTTGCGGGTCTTTTGACTTCATTTAAAAATCTTTGTATATATTTGCACTCGCAATTCAAAATTGAGTTGCAACCGCTTTCTTAGCTCAGTTGGTTAGAGCATCTGACTGTTAATCAGAGGGTCCTTGGTTCGAGCCCAAGAGAGAGCGCACAGGAACAAAAGCACTTACATTTTATGTAGGTGCTTTTTTGCTTTGTATTGTAACTCAATTGCGACACAAACGGTTTTTAGAAATCTCAAAAACCTGCGGATCTTTAGATTTGTAACATAAACTGCATTTACCCTCATTTTTAATAAAGCTACGATTATTCTAATAAATGTAACGTTTATAAAATTCATGTTGGTTTGCCAATATAAATAGTAAATTTAATGCTTTAAATTTCAGTTTTTAATTTACACTGCGCACGTTCAATTTAGCATTTCTTATGCCTCATTCTAAAATTTTAAGTTATACTCTAATCTTTTTACTTCAGATTTTTAGTAATGTATCACTTGCAACGGCTTCGAATTTTGATTTCCGAATCTACGACAATAAAGATGGTTTTAATTCGCCTGAAGTGATATGTATTTTTGCGGATGCTAAATCATATTTGTGGATTGGTGGTGTAGATGGTTTGACTAAATATGATGGCGCCACATTTTTCAATTACAATAAAATTGACGGGATAAATGATACACAAATAAATTGTATCTCTCAAAGTAAAAAAGGAGAAATATATTGCGGAACGAGAAAGGGAGTTTCCATTTTTAATGGTTTTCGTTTCCGAAATATTAAAATGAAAGATGACTTTTCAGCACCTTCCAGCCCTCATTATGTGCAGTGTATTTACATTTCCAAAAAAGATGAAATTTTTGCGGGTTGTATTGACGGACTTTTTAAATATGATACAAAAAGAAATGTTTTTGTTCGGGTTTTGAAAATACAATCGCTGAATACAAGTATCATTTCCGATAATAAAGGAACGGTCTTCTTCTCCACTGACAAAGGGGTTTATTCGCTCAAAAAGGGGCTTTATTCGAAAATTTCAATTTTAAACAACACTAAAAATTTAGAAATAAATACTTTAGAACTTATTTCTGGCGATTTTTATTGGGCAGCAACAACAGCAGGAATTATAAAATTGAAATTAGTAAATGATCATTTTATAATTATTCAAAGACAGGGTGCCGAATTCATCACTTCTATTTTGAGTTGTAAAAATCAAAGTACACTTTTTACCAGTAAGACAGGATTATTAATTATAGCTAAAAATAATGTTTTTCAAACCATTGATTTAAATGAAAGATTTACGCACGTTCAGATAAAAGCGGCCACAGAAGATTACCAAGGAAATATATGGCTTGCGTCCTCATTAGGACTGATAAAAATGGTTGAAACAGAAGTTTCTAAATCTCCACTTTCAGATAAAATAGCTTCTCCAGTAGCTTCAATGACAACAAGCAAATCCGGAACGGTATTTTTGGGAACAATGGATGGTCTTTTGGAGATAAATAAGCTGAAAGTGAAAAAATTGTATGTTTCCAAAGATCCAAATGATAAATTTATTACTGCCTTGACTTTTCATAATAACGAATTGTTTGTTGGAACATTTAGCGGTAAAGTCTTTAAATACAAAAACAATAAATTTGAGTTTCTACTAAAAACACGAAACAACAATGCCTGTGTTTATAAAATCTTGCCCTTAGCGAACGATGAATTATGGGTAACCTGCGGAGAAGAAATTATTCATTTTAAAAACAATAAAACTGAGCATAACAAAGTATCATTTCAATATACGCAAGATGCTTTCATCGATAAATCAGGATGTATTTGGTTTGCAAATTTGTCTAAGTTGATGTTATTTAAGGATGAAAAATTGCAAAATGCACCAAAAGTATTCGATAAATACGAAAATTTTGTAACACTTACAGAAGACCACAATGGAATATTGTGGATTGGGACATTTGGAAACGGTTTGTTGCGATATTCAAAAGGTAAAGTGACACAATTCAAAACAGTAGAAGGATTGTCTAACGATTTCATTGCTTCATCCTATTTTGAAAAAGAGCGCAATTTATTGTGGATTGGGACAATGTATGGGGTTTCTAAAATTCAATTAGATAAAAATTCAAATGTTTTGTCGATTGCTAATTATTTGAATGAGCCGAATAGAGAAAGCTACGGGTGTGTTCAAAATGCAATTACCAAATTGAAAAATGGCAATCTGCTAATTAGTGTTGCCGAGGAATTATTTGAGTTTAACCCAAGAAATGGAGCGGATAATCGGATAAATTTCAAAATCCAATTAAATAGCTTGAAAGTCAATCAGCGAAAAGTTTTTAAATTAAAAAGTAAGACTTTTAAGGCAGATGATTGGACAAGAATTCCAACTTTCCATCAATTTAAAGCCAATGAAAACAACATTGAATTTACGTTTAATGCCATCGATTTTCACAGTCCCCAAAAGATAAAATATGCCTGGAAATTAGTTGGAAATGACAATGAGTGGATTCCATTCAATGAACGTAATTATGCGTCATATACCAATCTTGCTCCTGGTAATTATTGCTTAAAAGTAAAAGCATTGAATCAATCAGGAGAAAAATCTTCCATCATAAGTTATCCTTTTCTGATAAGAAAACCATATTATTTTGAATGGTGGTTTATTGCACTTCTGGTTGTAATTCCCTTGATTTTTGTTGTTTGGTTTATTAAATGGAGAACAAATAAAATTATAGAAAAGGAGTTAGAACAAAGTAAAAACTACATAAAACTGGCTGAATCTGAATTAAAAGCGCTAAGGGCTCAAATGAATCCGCATTTTATGTTTAATACCTTAAATTCAATACAAGAAATTGTATTAGGAAACGATGATAAAACTGCGCGGATCTATTTTTCTGATTTTTCCAAAATGATGCGAATGATCTTAGAAAATTCAACCCAAAGATTAATCACGCTTGAAAAGGAAATCGACTTTTTAAAACTGTATTTAGGGTTTGAAAAATTGAGATTTAATAACAAAATGGAATTAAAGTTAGAGGTGGAAGATGAGCTTGAATCATCATTTATTAAAATTCCAGCCATGTTATTGCAGCCATTTATTGAAAATGCAATAAACCACGGCCTGTTGCACAAGGAAAAAGGAGGTATACTTTTAGTGAAATTTGAACAAGTAGATTACCAAAATGAACTTTTCTTAAAGTGCACCATTGAAGACAATGGAATTGGAAGAGTTGCTTCCAAGCAATTTAATAACTGGAAAGAAAAACCACACAATTCAATTTCAACGAGTCTTTCAATGGAAAGAATAGAATTGTTAAATACAATCACGCAAGACAAGAAATTTTATTTATTCATCATTGATTTAATGGATGGAAATCAATCTATTGGCACCAAAGTAGAAATTTTAATTTCAATATAAAAAGATGATAAAAGTTTTAATCGTAGATGACGAGCAGTCAGCAAGAGAAAGTTTAGTGAATATTATTCAAAAGTATTGTGATGGCGTTTCAATAGTTGGATTAGGAAAAAATGTAGATGAAGCAATTGATTTGATTTATCGTTTTTCGCCCGACCTTGTTTTTCTTGACATCGAAATGCCCCAAGGAAATGGGTTTACCTTGTTTGAAAAGTTTAAAAATCCAAAGTTTGAAACCATTTTTACCACTGCATATGAAGAATTTGCAATCAAAGCTTTTCGGGTTTCAGCACTAGATTACCTCACAAAGCCATTAGATTTCAGACAAGTTCAAGAAGCCATTTTAAAACTTAAACAAAAACAAAAAGTGGAATTTCGAGAACAACGGATTGAATTGTTAATAGAAAATATGTCTAATCGGCCCAACGAATTCAATAAATTAGTAATTCCTGATGTAGACGGATTATCACTTGTCAATATTTCAGAAATCGTCTATTGTCAGGCTGATGGCAGTTATACGCACATTCATTTTTTAAATGGCAAGAAAATGACTACCAGTAAACTCCTAAAATCAATTGAGGAACTATTGCCAGAAGAAACATTTTTTAGAATTCACAAATCTTATTTAATTAACTTGAACCTCATTAAGCGCTATAATAAAATTGATGGACATCAAGTTTTGATGGAAAATAATGTTTTTTTAGATGTTGCTGATAGGCAGAAGAAAGCCTTTTTAGATTGTTTGCTAAAGAAATAATTTTCGTTTATTAGAAATCTAAAAGCGTTTGTTTCTGCAATATATACGCTTACAAATTGGAATTTTTTGGAATTAAATTATCTTTTTCTTTGTTAAAAAATTATAGCAAATGAAAAAAGGAATTTTAAACTTGGTTGCGATATCTCTTATTGCAACTTCCTGTTCTACATCAGTAAAAGTAATCGGAAGCGTTAATATGCTTTCCCACAGAAACGTTAATACTCAATCAGAGTATCAATTATTAACCTCCTATGCGGGCGGAAGTCCAAAAGAGAGAAAAAAAACAAGAGCTGTCACAATTGAAGATGCTGTTGATCAAACTGTAAAAAAAGTTGCAGGAGGCGAATTTTTGATGAACGCAAAAATTTACTTAGTGAAAACACCGCGTTATTTCAAAGATACAGAAGGAAAAAAAACAAATTTATTTTATTTCTGTGAAGGCGATGTTTGGGGATCAAAAGAAAATGTTTCTTATCGAGGTTTTAAAGTTGGTGATAAGGTTATTGTAGATGGAGTTGTAAATACAATCGCAACTATCAAATCATTGAAAGATGATAAAACTTGCTTTATCATGCGCATTAATGGCGTTATTGAAGAGGTTAAATATGACAGAATTAGTAAAGCTGAATAACTTAAATTATTAGTCAAATAAAATTACCTACTACTACAAATTAAATCGATTATTATTGAATTATTCTTTTGATGTTCAGAATTAGTCAGCATGAAAGTGCTGACTTTTTTATTTACATCAAGTTTTTGAAACACAAAGGAAAAAGCAAATTTAGAAAAAGTCAACTTTCTCCTTTAACTTCCTTAACTTCAAATAATTTACTCCAATACTTCCCTGTTAAATAGAGTTTTTTATTCACCGGATTGTAAGCAATTCCATTCAAAACATCACCCATGCCTTTTCCTTCCATGGAAACATTTGATGCGTCGATTTCTGCGATAACTTTTCCTGTATTTGGATCTATCACTAAGATTAAATCTAGCATCCAAACATTGGCATAGATTTTTCCGTCGATGTATTCCAATTCGTTCAATTTAGCGCGCGGGCCAACTTGATCATACACTTCAATGGTTCGTTCGATTTGAAAGCTTTCAGGGTTTCTAAAAGTGATTCTTTCTGTGCCGTCAGACATGATGATGCTTTTGCCGTCGTTGCACAAGCCCCAGCCTTCGCCAGTGTAAGTGAAATCTTTCAATTTCATTTGCAAAGATTTACTGTCATAAACGAAACACTTTTGTTCTCGCCAAGTGATTTGAAATACTTTGTTATTCAAGATCGTTATTCCTTCGCCGAAAAAATTGGCGTCTAAACCATTTTTCTCAAGCGTTGCGCCTGTTTTTAAATTCACTTTTGAAACAATTGTCGAACCGTCGTGATTTGGATCTCCCGTGCTTTCAAACAATTCGCCACCGCTAAACTCCAAACCTTGCGTAAAACTCAACGGATTGTGCGGAAATGATTGAACGATTGAAACTGACCATTGTTGAGGTGCAACATCCGACAAAACCCTTAATAGGCGCTGATCTGTAAATGTTTCGCCAGATTTTAAAGTTGATTTTAAAGTCAATAATTTTGCTCCTAAACCATAAAAACTAGCGTCTAAATCGAAAGATAATTTTCCAGAAGGATTTGTCCAAGTCTTGAATATACTGTCATTGAAGATCAATTCAATTTGAAGAACCTCTTTTTCATTTACTTTAAATCCAACAGGAACTACCTGGTCGTAAACTACCGCGATGTTCTCCTCAAAAGTAAATTCTGCTGGCATTTTTTCGTTTTCTGCAACAGGCTCATCGCAAGATTGAAAAATAAAAATACCTGAAATCAAGATGATTATAAATGGAATTAAAGACTTTTTCATGACAAAAGAGGTTTAAGATTGTTGAATTTTTTGTGCGTCAATGTGATGGTGAGAAGCATTGTATATTACTTCGCCATTTCTCCAAACAACCACTTGCGGTGATTGATGCTCAACATGCGATTCAGCTGCAATGACATTTGAAATATCTCTGTGTGCAATTAAATCTACAAAATACAATTCAAAATCATCGCTAGAAACATTCCATTCTCTTTCAAAACCTTTCAAAGCCATGGAGGAAATACTGCAGCGGGTGCTGTGTTTGAAAAATAATTTCGCTTTGTCGGTTGGCGCGTTCAACATTTCATTGAATTCTTCAATAGAAGTTACTTCTTTCCAGGGAAAAGAGGAAATTGGAGCGGATGATTTTGAAAAAAGTCCCATGTTGGATAGTTTTATAATACGGATGTAAATTGTTTCAAGAAGCGAATGTCATTTTCAGAATACAAACGCAAATCGTTGACCTTATATTTTAATTGTGTGATTCTTTCAATTCCCATTCCAAATGCAAAACCGCTGTAAACTTTAGAATCAATTCCAGCAGCTTCTAGTACGTTTGGATCCACCATTCCACAGCCCAAAATTTCAAGCCAACCGGTATATTTGCAAACATTGCAACCTTTCGCATTGCAAATGGAGCAAGAAACATCCACTTCAGCGCTTGGTTCTGTGAAGGGAAAATAAGATGGACGCAGGCGAATTTGTGCTTTTTCACCAAACATTTCTTGTGCAAAATGCAACAAAGTCTGTTTCAAATCGGCGAAAGAAACATTTTTGTCAATGTATAAACCCTCAACTTGATGAAAAAAGCAATGTGCGCGTGCAGAAATGGCTTCGTTTCTATAAACTCTTCCAGGAGAAATTGTTCTGATTGGTGGTTGTTGATTTTCCATCACACGCACTTGAACAGAAGAAGTATGTGTTCTTAAAGCCATTTCATTTTCACCTTTCTCAATAAAAAAAGTATCTTGCATGTCCCGCGCAGGATGTTCTGGTGGAAAATTTAAGGCAGAAAAATTGTGCCAATCGTCTTCAATTTCTGGACCTTCAGAAACGGTGTACCCGATGCGATTAAAAATAGCGATAATTTCAGAGCGTACCAAAGAAATAGGATGGTGTGAACCGATAGAAAAATCTTCTCCCGGTTTTGAAAAATCGATGGTTTCAGATTTATTGGTTGCTTCCTCAAGGCTGGTTTTAAACTGATTGAATCTTTCTTCAGCCAACATTCGCAATCCATTCATCAACTGACCAATTTCTTTTTTCTCTTCGTTTGGAACAGATTTTAGATCATTGAATAAATCTTTGATAGACCCTTTGGTACCAATGAATTTGATTCTGAAATTTTCCAATTCTTGCTGATTTGTAATTACAAAATTTTCAATTTCAGCAGACAAAATTTTTATTTTTTCTTTCATATTTTCATAAAATCAACCAACTTTCACCACAAAGATAACGTCTTCAATAGAGGTTTGGAAAAATTAAATTGCAAGATTCAAACCTTTTTTATTAATTTGTATTCTTTTTAGCGTTATTTTTACTTTCCGCTTGCGAATTTACTAAATAACCAAGATTACGGAAAATAAGTTAAATAAATACATTAACTTTGAACTTTAAGAATTTTAAATGATGAAAAAGACCTTTAAATTTATTGCGCTTTTCTTTATGGTTTCTATGGTAACGATTGCTTTGCAGTCGTGTAAAAGAGATCCATCTGTAATGAAAATTTTTGTTAGATCCGATGCCAATCAATTATTGTCTAATGCAAAGGTTGTGATTATTGGAGATGTTAATTCAACACCAGCAACCAAAGCTTATGTAGACACTTTGTTTACAAACTCGACTGGCTTCGCAACATTTGATATGACTGATTATTTTGGCGAAAAACCACCAAAAGGAGAAGTTGGATATTTTGACATTATTGTTAAAAAAGACACGAAAGTTGGTTATGGCAGAATACGCTGCAGAGCAAACATCACGAATGTGGAAACAATAATTATGGAACCTTAATTCCGTTTTTACGTTCACTAAAAAATAAATTAAAAAATTATGAAAATCATGTTCTCTAAAACGTTCCTATTTTTAAGTTTACTCACCGTTTCTTCATTGTTGATAGCAACTAGTTGCCGTAAGAAAAAAGACACGATTGCTAACATATTTGTAAAAGATGCCACAAATCAACCAGTGGAAGGTTGTAAAGTGATTTTGAAAGGTGTTTCAACAACAAACAATCCTGCAAGTGTGACTTTATACGACACAGCTTATTCGGATGCAGATGGAATCGCTACTTTTAATTTCAATGAGGAATATCAATTAGGTCAAGCTGGTGTTGCTGTTTTGAATATTGATGCCAAGAAAAATGGTTTGAAAGGAACTGGAATTATCAAAGTAGAAGAAGAAGTAACAAATGAAGAAACTGTATTTATTCAATAGTTTCTTGTTATAAATATTTTGAAAGTCGGACTGAAAGGTTCGACTTTTTTGTTTTAACAATATTTTGGTACGACAAAAAATAAAAGCCTTCGAAACTCAAAAAAGTACGTGAAATTTTTATACCTTTGTGCTCTTTTTGACTGTTGAAAAGGCACTTTTTATCAGTTTAGATATTCAATATTTTACTAAAATATATAGCGAATGAGCAAAATGAAACTTTCAGAATTCAGTTTTGATTTACCAGATGAATTAATTGCTGAATATCCACAAGAAAACAGAGACGAAGCCAAAATGATGGTCATTCACCGTAAAACGGGTAAAATTGAACATAAATTATTCAAAGACATTATCAATTATTTTAGTGATGGTGATGTTATGATTACCAACAATACCAAGGTTTTCCCTGCAAGAATGTATGGAAACAAAGAAAAGACCGGTGCAAAAATTGAAGTTTTCTTATTGAGAGAATTGAACCGTGAAAGTTTACTTTGGGATGTTTTGGTTGATCCAGCAAGGAAAATTAGAATAGGAAACAAATTATATTTCGGTGAAGATGATTCATTGGTAGCGGAAGTAATTGACAACACTACTTCTCGTGGGCGCACTTTGCGCTTCTTGTTTGACGGGCCCTACGAAGATTTCAAGGCGAAAATCACTGAATTGGGTGAAACGCCACTTCCAAAATACATCAAAAGAGGTGTTGAAGATACAGACGAAGAAAGATACCAAACAATTTACGCCAAAGAAGAAGGAGCTGTTGCAGCGCCTACTGCAGGTTTACACTTTTCAAGAGAATTATTGAAAAGATTGGAATTAAAAGGAGTTCATTTTGCAGAAGTTACTTTACATGTTGGTTTAGGGACTTTCAGAACGGTGGAAGTTGAAGATTTGACCAAACACAAAATGGATTCAGAGCAAGTGATTATCAATCAAAAATGCGTCGATATTGTGAACAAGGCTAAAACTACTAAACACAAAGTTTGCGCCGTAGGTACAACTTCCATGCGTTCGATTGAAACATCAGTTTCTACAGATAGTTTATTGAAACCTTTCGATGGTTGGACAAATAAATTCATTTTCCCTCCATATGATTTTAGTATTGCTGATTGCATGGTTACTAATTTCCACACGCCATTGTCCACATTATTGATGATGGTTTCTGCATTCTGCGGGCATGATTTGATGATGGAAGCATATCAGATTGCAATCAAAGAAAAATACAAATTTTATTCTTATGGCGATGCTATGTTGATCTTGTAAGAAAAACAAATATCACTGAATCCCTTTGGCAAATTGTTAAAGGGATTTTTTGTTTCCAAACAATACCACTACTTTTAACCTGTTTTCATTCAAAAATAAACCCATGAAATATTTTTTTCTCCTCATTTTCAGTCTTCCAACAATCATTTTTTCTCAAAAGAAAGTAATTGACCACACCGTTTACAATGATTGGAAAAAAATTGGCGACACCAAGATTTCAGCTGATGGAAAGCATACAGTTTACACCATCAAACCTCACCTTGGGGATGGATATTTGTATATTATCAACAATCAAACAGGGGCAAAAGATTCGATTTTTAGAGCCGTAAGCCCAGTTTTTTCAGGTGATCAAAAATATGTGGCTTTCAAAATCACACCAGGTTTTGATACCTTGAGAAATTGTGAATTGAAAGATATAAAAAAAGAGAAATGGCCCAAAGACAGTCTGGGAATCTATTTTTTTGAATCGAAAAAAGTAACTAAAATCGAAAAAATCAAATCTTTCAATGTTTCAGCAGAAACTAGTTTGATGTCTTACCTAGTAGATGGGAATAAATTGCCTGTTGTTAAAAAGAAGAAGAGACTTTTTAGGAAAGAGGTTGAAGAAAAAAAGTACGAATCTGAAGGAAATGTTTTCGTCATTTATGAGCCAAATGAAAACCTGAAATTCAAGAAAAAAGATGTAAAACAAGTTTATTTTCCGTCAAAAGGGAATTCTTATGTATTTGTAACACATAAAAAAGACAAGCTCGACACATTACAAATTTTTGCAGGAAGCGCTATAAATAGTGAAAATTTATGGCAAATTCCAGCGAAGTTTAATGCGGTTTCTGCAATCCAATTTAATCAAAGGGGAAACGAAATTACTTTTACAGCATCGTTAGATACTGCCAAAAACAAGGTTTATCAACTTTATCATGCTGATTTAGAAAACAAAAAGTTGAATTTGTTGATTGATACTGTAAACTCGAATTTTTCAAAATCATTCGCCGTCAGCAAAAACTATCAGCCCAATTTCTCTTACAATGGAAAAAGAATTTTCTTTGGAATCGCTGATAAACCGAAAAAAGAGTTGAAAGATTCGCTTTTAGAGAGCGAAAAAGTAAAATTAGATATTTGGCATTGGCAGGACGATCGGCTGCAACCACAGCAGTTATCTGAATTAGAAAATGACCAAAAAAGTACTTTTCTCGCTGTGTATGATTTGAGCGATAATTCTATCAAAATACTTGAATCTGACACTTTAGAAATCAATAAATTAGACCATGGAAATTCCGATTTTGCTGTTGGATATGTCAAAAAACCCTATCAAAAAAATTACAATTGGGAATATCCAAATAAAAGAGACGCCTATCTAATCAATGTAAAAACTGGAGAGTCAAAATTGATTAAAAAAGCAATTATTTATGGCATTGATTTGTCAACTGATGGAAAATCTGTGATTTGGTTCAATGACAAAGATTTGCAACAATATCACATCGATTTGAGGAGCGGAAAAGAATCTTGTATCACTTGCGGACAAAAATCGGATTGGCTTGAAGACGTCAATGGAATGGCTCAAACTCCTTCACCATTAGGTGTAATTGGTTGGTTGAAAGGAGAAAAAGAAGTATTAATCCAGTCAAAATATGATATTTGGTCTTACAATATTGATTCAAAATTACTGACATCAATGACCAGTCAATTTGGGGAGAAAAACAAAATAAGATTGCGAATAAATAGTTGGGAAAGTGATTCTACTTTTATTCAATTTGATAACACTTATGTTATTGGTTTTCATGAAAAAGACAAATCTTCCACCATTTATAATCCTAAGTATTTAGGTGGAAAACTTATTTTGGAAGAAGTATTTCAGAGCAACCACGATTTGTTGGGATTTAAAAAAGCTAAAAAAAGCAGTGAATATATTTATCAAAAGTCTTCGCTTCTAGATTATCCCGATTTGTTTTGTAGCGATTGGGTAAGTAATCCTCTGGCTCAAAAAATATCAAATACCAACCCGCAACAAAGAGAATATAATTGGGCAACGGTTGAATTGATTAATTGGAAAAGCTATGAGGGAATTCCATTAGAAGGATTGTTATACAAGCCTGAGAACTATGATTCCACCCAAAAATATCCATTGTTGGTTTACTTTTATGAAATGTATAGTGATGAACTCCACAACCATTATGCACCAAAACCAACCGCCTCAATTATCTATCCTACAGAATATTGTTCAGCTGGCTATTTTGTTTTAATTCCAGACATTCGCTATAAAATTGGTCATCCAGCCAAAGGTGCATATGATTGTATAGTGAGCGGAACCGATTACGTTCTGAAAAAATTTAAGGCCATTGATTCAACAAGAATGGGGCTTCAAGGTCAAAGCTGGGGAGGATATCAAACTGCTCAATTAATTACGATGACCAACAGATTTAAAGTTGCAATGGCTGGGGCTCCTGTTGGAAATATGTTTTCAGCTTACGGCGGCATTCGTTGGGGAAGTGGATTGAATAGACAATTTCAATATGAAAAAACGCAAAGTAGAATCGGCAAAACCATTTGGGAAGCGCCAGAATTATACATTGAAAATTCGCCTTTATTTCATTTGCCGAAGGTGCAAACACCGCTTTTGATTATGCACAATGATGCCGATGGTTCCGTTCCTTGGTATCAGGGAATTGAATTGTTCACAGGTTTGAAAAGATTAGATAAACCAGTTTGGATGCTGAATTATAATGGTGACGATCACAACTTAATGAAGAATGCAAATAGAATGGATTTGAGTTGGAGAATGAGGCAATTTTTTGATTTCTATCTTCTCAATCAACCTGCGCCCCAATGGTTGATTGAAGGAATTCCAGCCATTGATAAAGGACGTGAATTTGGCTTTGGAGAAACTGAAAAATAAGAATTATTGGTGATTTAAAAATAGATCGTAAATCATTCCGTCTGATAGCCCAATTTTGGGAACAAAGAAGTTTTTGACATTTAATTCTTTCAAGATAAATTCAAAAATTTCGCAAGCGGGAACAATTACATCTGCTCTATCTGGTTTCAATTGAAAGATATCCTCTCTGGCTTCCAAAGTCATCTTTTCTAGCTCTTTGCGGAGTTTGGAAACTTTTCTTGTTTGAATTTCAGAAGTATTTGAGCCGACCATTTTGTGCACTTTATTGATGTTTCCGCCAGTGGCGAAAATTTTGTGCTCCATTTTTGAGTCCACATTTTTTTCTAACCAAAATTTCAGTTCTTTCCAGATTTTCGAATCCGTTTTTCCTTTTAATAAACGCAATGTTCCCAATTCAAAAGATTTGGATGCAACACGCGTTCCTCCTTCAAAAACACTGATTTCGGTGCTTCCACCACCAACATCAATTACTAAAAAAGGAGAGCTTTTATCAAAATCTAAAAGGAAAAAAGTACCAAATATTAGCCTTGCTTCTTCATCTCCAGAAATCACCTCAATGCTTATACCTGTTTCTGCTAAAATTTTTGAAACTACCACTTTTCCATTTTTCGCTTCTCTCATTGCTGAAGTTGCGCATGCACGCAGTTCAACCACATGAAACATTTCAGAAATTAGTTTAAAAGCTTGGATGGCTTTAACAAACTCTGTGATTTTTTCGTCTGAAATTATTCCATTGTCAAACACTTGTTCTCCAAGTCGTAAAGGAATTCTTGTGTATGAAATTTTCTTAACAAAGGAGTGATTGCCTTCATTACAAACTTCGCCAATTAGTAGTCTTGCAGCATTCGTTCCAATATCAATCGCACCAAATTTCATTTATTCATGAATTATAGGCGCCGAAGATAGTTAAATTTAAAGTAAATTGTTTCGCACCCAAAAGAGGAAAATCAATATAATTTTTTCTGATAAAAATCGTATAAAACATTTTGTGAGTCAAAAGGCGATTCCCCTTCGTGTGGTTTGCGGTATTTATTTTTTTGTTTTTTGTCTATTATACGCGCCTTTTGATTGTCTTTCCATTGGGTATCAAAAATAAATCTGATTTCTTGTTGAATAGTATGATCCAAAATTGGGGTACCGACTTCGATTCTTTTATCCAAATTTCTTTCCATTAAATCAGCGGATGTAATAAAAAATTGTGGGTTGTTATTATTTTCAAAAATAAGAAAACGGGCATGTTCTAAAAATCGATTAACGATACTAATTACTTCAATATTTTCACTCACATTTTTTATTCCGGGGACTAAGCAGCACACACCGCGAACCAACAACTTAATTTTAACTCCGGCGTTGCTTGCTTCGTATAATTTTTGAATCAACTTATTGTCAACTAAATTGTTGATTTTAAGGCTTATTCCAGAGCTTAAGCCTTTTTTGGCATTTTGAATTTCTCGCTGAATCAAACCGGTTATTTTTCTTCTGTTATTAAAAGGGGAAACCAATAAATGTTTGTATGTACCCCGATGAATGTTGTTTTCCAATAATTTGAAAATTCGTTTTACTTCTTGGCAGATTTCGTTGTTGCCGGTAAAAAGCCCTAAATCGGTATAAATCTTAGCAGTTTTTTCATTGAAATTACCAGTGCCAATAAAGCTAATGAGCTGTTCTTTTCCTCCCGAAAATCGGGTGATGAAAATCAATTTAGAATGTACTTTCAGCCCTTCTGCGCCATAGATGACTTTTGCACCATGTTCTTTTAGTCTTTCCGCCCAATAAACATTATTTTTCTCATCAAATCGAGCCTGAAGCTCAAGAATTACGATCACCTCCTTTCCGTTACTTACGGCATTGATCAAGGCATTCATAATTTGTGAATCATTTGCTACGCGGTAAATATTTATTTTAATTGATTTCACTTTCGGGTCAATAGCAGCCTCTCTAAGCATATCGACCACGTAATCAAATCGTTGATATGGAAAATGAAGTAAAACATCCTTGTTTAAAACCGTTTTTAGCAAGCTTTTGACTTGTAAAAAATCCGGATGTGCACTGGGTAGCATTGGGGAATAAGTCAAATGCTTGTTTCCAAAATTAGGGAAACGACTAAAATCTTTAAAATTGTGGTATCTACCGCCAGGAATTGCATTGATTCCAGCTTTTAAATTTAAAGATTTGAGTAAATAATTTTTAAGATCTGTTGGCATTTTTTGGTCATATACAAAGCGAACAGGCTCTCCTTTTCTTCTCATTTTGAGACTCTTTTCAATCTTTTCAATGAAGGAAACAGAAAGATCATCGTCTAGATTTAGTTCTGCGTCTCTGGTAAATTTAAATGTATATGCCTCCACAGATTCGAATGAAAATATTGAGAAAATAGACTCTAAATTCAATCGAATAATATCATCAATCAGTATAAAATAATGTTTTCCAAGGTATTCTATTTTGTAAAACCGTTCATAGTTGGGCGGAATTTCAACCAAGGCAAAAAACTCTTTTCCTTTGTTTGCAGTTTTAAGTTTTACGGCAAGGTAAATACTTTTGTCTTGCAACTTTGGAAATGGCGTTTCTGGCTTTAAAATAATTGGAACAATAGCATGTTTTAGGTCATTGTGAAAATAGTGAACCAATTCTTCAGCTTGCGCACGATTCAATTTGGATTCTGTTAACTGAAAAATCTGATTTTGGCTTAATTCTTCAATTAAATTTCGGTAAGATGCCTCGAATTGTTTCTGTTGATCCATCACCACCGTTCGGATTTTTTCCAACAATTCAGTAGGATTGCCATCAAATCCAAACACTTCTTCCTCATCAAGTGTAATCATTCGTTTCACATTGGCCACTCTCACCCTAAAAAACTCATCCATGTTATTGGAATAAATTCCCAGGAATCTAATTCTTTCAACTAGTGGAATTTTTGTGTCCATTGTTTCTTGCAAAACCCTAGCATTAAATGAAAGCCAACTTAATTCACGATTTAATAATTCCATTTTTCAAGTGTGCAGTTCGCACAAATAATTTCAATAAAAAATAAAAATTAGGAAATAGAATTCTACTTCCTAACTTTTAAAACTAAACTTACAAAAAACTCACTGCAAGATTAGCAAGTAAGTATTACTTCATTGTAAAATATTTATTAATTCACCGCGTTTAGGGCCGCTTCGTAATTTGGTTCTTGACCAATTTCAGGAACTAATTCTGTGTAAACAACCTCTTGATTTTCGTTCAGGACGATAACCGCGCGTGCATGCAAATTTTTCAAAGGACCCTCAGTAATTTCTAAACCATAATCTAAACCAAATTCTCCTCTGACAAAATCCGACAGCATGATTACATTTTTCAACCCTTCAGCCCCACAAAATCGCGTTTGTGCAAAAGGTAAATCTCTTGAAATACACAACACTTTCGTGTTTTCTAAATTAGAAGCATCTTCGTTAAAATGACGAACAGAAGCGGCACAAATTCCCGTATCAATACTTGGAAAAATGTTCAAAATTAATTTTTGTCCCTTGAATTCAGCCAAATCTGCAATGCTTAAATCTGCTTTTACTAACTTAAAATCCAGTCCTTTAGCACCAGTTTTTGGTAATTCGCCTGAAATATTGATATTGGTTCCTTTAAATGTTATTGTTGCCATATTGCTTAATCTTTAAATTTGAATGATTGGGAATAAAGTTAGTGAAAATCCCAAATATAGCAGTATTAAATTTTAGTAGAAACTTCTTTTTGAAAGAATTAACATTTCAATAAAATAATAGAAAATGGATACTTATTTAACTAGTAAAGAGGTTCAAAATACCTTTTTTATGGTATTCAGAACTGTTTCTTATTGTCGTAAATTTGTGGCATATAATTAGTCAAAATTGAGTAAAACATTAGCAAATACAGCACTTGGGAGTAAAGTCAAGGTCAATAAATTGATCGTTTCTGATATTTCTTCAAAATTGTTGGAAATGGGTTTGTATCAAGGCCAAGAAGTAGAGGTTTTATTTAAAGCTCCTTTTGGTGACCCAATTGCAGTGAATATCAACGGATATGTGCTTTCCTTGCGTTTGAATGAGGCATGTTTGGTTGAGGTGATTTAGTCTTTTCTTTAAAAACTTCCTATTTTTGTAAACAATGAAGTTTCAAAAAATCGCGTTAATTGGAAATCCCAACACTGGTAAAACATCTATTTTCAATAGACTCACTGGTTTGAACCAACATGTTGGAAATTTTCCTGGCGTGACAGTTGACAAAAAATCAGGAAAACTAAAACTTTCGGAAAATACGGTTGAAATTGTTGATTTACCTGGAACTTACAGCATTTATCCAAGGTCGAAAGACGAACAAGTTGTGCTGGATGTTTTAAAAAACAAAAATCATCCTGATCACCCGCAAGCGCTTATTGTGGTGGTTGATGCCTCTAATTTGGAAAGAAATTTATTGCTTTTCACGCAGGTTTATGATTTGCAAATGCCTGTGATGTTGGTTTTAAACATGTCGGATATTGCATTCAAATCAGGAAAAAAAATCAATCACATTGCCTTCCATCAGCGCTTTCCAGGGGTTCCCGTTGTGGAAACAAATGCACGAATAGGCACAGGAATTGCCAGAATTATCGAAAATATTGAAAAAGGATTTGATTCGGAAGGCTTTGAAGCTGTGATTTCTGAATTTGACATTGCAGCAGAACAAGACTTTAATAATCATGCTGATGAAACAAATAAAAGGTACCAGTTTATCAAAGAATTGATTCCTAAAATCATTCTTCAAGAAGAAAATAAGAAACAGTTTAAAGTAAGTAAATTAGACAGACTATTCATTCATCCCTTTTTTGGATATTTAATTTTTGCGGGTATTCTCATGTTGCTTTTTCAACTGATTTTTTCCTTAGCTAGTTATCCGATGGATATGATTGACAGTGTTTTCGGGTCGTTAAGTGACTACATTCAAACCAACCTACCCGCAGGATTATTCACTGATTTATTATCGCAAGGAATTGTGCCAGGTTTAGGCGGTGTCATTATTTTTATTCCTCAAATCGGTTTGCTTTTTCTTTGCTTAGGAATTTTGGAAGAAACAGGCTATATGTCTCGTGTTGTTTTCATTATGGATCGATTGATGCGCCCTTTTGGTTTGAATGGGAAAAGCGTGGTGCCACTTCTTTCGAGCGCTGCATGTGCGATTCCCGGGATTATGGCCACAAGAACAATTTCCAACTGGAAAGAAAGAATGATTACCATTATGGTTGCGCCTTTGATGAGTTGTAGCGCAAGAATTCCGGTTTACACTTTGCTCATTGCTTTGGTCATCCCATCTCAAAAAGTACTGGGTTTTTTGAATCTGCAAGGATTGGTTCTTTTCAGCTTGTATGCCTTGGGTTTAATTTCCGCTTTATTAGTGTCGCTGGTGCTGAAATGGCTTATCAAATCAGATGAAACGAGTGTTTTGTTGTTAGAATTACCTGATTTTAAAGCCCCTCGTTGGGGAAATGTTTTCGTCAGTTTATTTGAGAAAATAAAAGTTTTTGTCTTCGATGCAGGAAAAGTAATTCTAGCCGTCTCCATTATTTTGTGGGCAATGGCGAGTTTTGGTCCCGGTGATCGAATTGAAAATGCGGTTCAAAAAATCGAAAAACCAACCATGGCAAGTGCGCAGCAAATTGCCAAATATGACCTTCAAGTAAAAAACGCCAAATTGGAAAACTCTTACATGGGAATTTTAGGAAAAACGATTGAACCAGTCATAAAGCCAATTGGTTATGATTGGAAAATTGGAATTTCATTGCTTACTTCCTTTGCTGCGAGAGAAGTTTTTGTAGGTTCAATGGCTACTATTTATAGTGTTCAGAACGAGGGGGAAAGCAATTTGGGTCTGATACAAAAAATGCGTGCTGAAAAATGGTCTGATGGAAAACCAATTTATTCGTTGGCTGCCGGATTATCTTTGATGGTTTTCTATGTCTATGCGATGCAATGCATGGCCACTTTGGCAATTGTAAAAAGAGAAACAAAATCGTGGAAATGGCCCTTGCTTCAGATTTTGTATATGGGAATATTGGCTTATTTAGCTAGTTTTGTTGTTTTTAAATTGTTTTCGTGATGCAAATAGTTTTAGTTATTATTACCGTTTTATTGGCTTTGTTTTACCTCGGCTATAAAGGGGTTAAAGCTTTTTTTTCGAAGAAAAATAGTTGTGATGGCTGCGCTTTTTCCAAAACGACTGAAAGCTTAAAATAAACATTGGAATTGAAAAAGATCTTAAAAATCATATTTTTATTTATCATTTCGATTGAAATTATTGCCTTGATTTTCTTTTTTGCGCAACCCCGTTTTTTGACCAAAAACATTCAAAAAGCCAAAGTTTCAACTAACTCAATTTTACCTGATTCTTGTCAAGAATATGTGACTCACGCCCATAAACTCAACGATAGTGTGCATCAATATTTGGAACATTCTTACTTGCATGGCATTGGCATATTGAAATATTCCCGAGAAATAAAATCAAAATTAGATTCTGGAAAATTGGTTTTGATTGAAAATAACAAATACTATTTGCTTGAAACTATGTTTTACAGTTACCCTTTTTTGACGGTAAAAAGCGCTAATTTATTGAATGAAATAGGAGAAAAGTTCCATCAGAAATTAAAAAATACGCATTTAAAGAAATCCAAATTTATCGTTACGTCCCTGCTGCGTACAGTTAGTTCTATCACCCGTCTGAGAAAAATAAACGGAAATGCAATTAAATATAGTTCACATTTGCACGGCACTTCTTTCGATATCAGTTACGACGAATTTCACAATCCGAAGAGACTGAGTGCAGCAGAATTTGATTATTTGAAAGAAGTATTAGCACAAAGTATTTTTGAACTGCGAAGTGAAGGAAAATGTTGGGCAACGCATGAAAAATGGCAAACTTGTTTTCATGTGGTGAGTAGGTGAAAAATGAAAATCATTGAAATCTCACAAAAGAATTTGAAACACTTTCTAGTGTTAAATCTCCAAAAATAGAATTTGCGTAAAATCAGGGCATTAATAATCTTTTGAATAAGAGGGGTTTTTTATTTAAATAATTGTATTACCTTTAATTTAAAAATTAAACTATATTTTAACATTTAATCATTATTACTATGAATATTTACTACTTAATTATCGCTTTAGCTCCAGTTTTAGGGTATATCGCCGCCACACAAAGGAAAGAAACGCCAACAGGTCTTTTGAAAATGGATAAATTATCGGATGTCATAAGTGAAAATCCGAGTTGGCATTTACCAATCGTTGTGCTGGGAATGTTTTTCTCATTTTTATTTAATGTTGGAATTTATTCTATTCACTTTATAAAAATAATTCTAGACTATGTTGGGTCTATTTTTAAATGGATTTATGATAAAATTATTCTTCCGATTGGTAAAGTTATAATTAAAATTATTGTTTTAATTGTCGATGTATTATTGCTAATTCTAAGATTACTGAACCGTTATTTCATAAAAATACCATTAGAAATCTTTTTAAGTGTAATCAAGTCTGTTTCACCGGTAGTTAAATGGTCAAGCTATTTTCGCTCTTTAAAGGTAATTGTTCTTGGTTTTACGGCCTTTGCCATTTTAGAATTTTTAGGTCACTTATTTGATCTTCCACTTATTGGTAAAATTGGCGGGCCTTTTTGTATTGCAATTTCAATTACTTGGGTAGTTGGTCTTGTATCATTTGATTCTCATTTAAAAGGTAGAAAAGCAGCATTTTTTGCTACTTCAGTAATCGGCTTAATACTTTTAATTAGTGGTTTTGTTTTTGGACCAAATCAATTTGCAATAATACACGGTTGGAGTGGTGTAATTACAGGTTTTTTATATGCTCCTTCCGTATTGGGAATTGTTTCAATCTTTTTATTGACTTTAACCGTTCTATTTATTACTAATGTTGGCGTCATCTATGTGAATACAATTGGTGAATCAGAAAGTTTTACAGCTAAAATAAAGGGAGTAGTAAAAGATGCATTTAGCCGTTGCTGGTATTTTCTCTGGCAGCCTGTATTTGTAATTCTAATTGGATTGATTATATCACTAATTCCATATTACTTGACTCATTTTTCCAATAGTAATCTGCAAACAAATATCATAGATCCAATTTTGCAAAGGAAAGATGGTAAGTTGAATGAAATGTTAGAGTTAAACACATTAAAATTATCATTAATGAATGATTCTTTAACAGATCAAGAATTCAAAGCATGTCTGGATACAATTAAAACGAAAAATGATTTACAAGTTGAATCAAAAGAAAATAAAAGATATCGGGAATATTTCAAAAGTAATATTCCATTAAGGTCTGTCCCAGTTGCAGTTTTGTCAAACAGTAAATTAAAAGAAGAAATTTCAAAATTAAAAGATGAGAAAAGTGAACTCAGAAGTGAATTGAATAAAACTTTAAAAGAGTTAAAAAGTGAATTGAAGGATATACAGTCCTACGGTGATGCTGCAGAATTGACCAAAAAGAACAAACAAATTACCAGAACTAATCAACACTATAATGTGTTGATTAATTCAAAGATTTCAGAAATTTCTTTTGTTGAGTCTTGTAAAACAAAGTATAACTTAACATATATTTTGATCCTTCTAGGTAAAGCAATATTATTTTCAATAGTATTAACTTTATTGATAAACCTTTATGGTTATTCAGTTTTACCAATTTATCAGATGCATTCAAAAAGCTATTTAGTAAGTGAATTTAAAAATGCAAATGAAAAAGATCCTTTGCAGCCTTGGGTAGGAATGTTATTAATCGCTTTAATTAGCGTGGGTGTTTTGTTTAGTTCAGGTTATCAGAATATATTTAATTCATTAACACAACTTTTCAAATCTGAAAATGTACAATCAGACACCACTGAAACTAAGGAAAAGGTACAAACAAAAGTAGAACCTGAAAAAGAGATAGTAGAGGAAGTAGTTACTCCTCCGGAGGATATTGATAATGAAACAGAAAATTATTACTTTAATTGTATAGACGGATCGATTATTTATAATTACCAGGTTATGGATGGTAATTGCGACTGTCCTGAGTACTGTGATGACGAGCAAATAGTAGATTAATTATATCCAAAACAATTGCTTTTTAAAATAAAAGCAAAACCGTGAGAATTGCAAAATCTCACGGTTTTTTTGTTTTAAAGAATGCCCTAAAATAATGATGAGAAAAAAGATATTGAATTTGTTATCAAATTTAATAAAGGCTTCCTTATGGTTGTTATTTATTACCAATACAAAAATTGACATTCAAAGATTCACTAACTTTACAACAAAAAAAGCCATGCGTGTTTTCATCTTTTTCATCATCTTTTTATCAGCGACTATTTTAGCCTATTTTATCGTCAAACCAAAAGACAAATCAGACGATTTACCTGTCATCAACCCAATTGATATTTCTTCAGAAATGGTTGATTCTAGTGTCATCCGAAAAGGTTTTGGTCACAGGATTGGAAATTTTGAATTTCTGAATCAAGACAATCAAAAAATTGGTTTGAAAGATGTGAAAGGAAAAGTTTTTGTAGCAGAATATTTTTTCACCACTTGTGGCACCATTTGTCCAAAGATGAACGCACAAATGCAACGTGTTCAAAAAGCGTTTTTAAACAATCCAGATTTCAAAATTTTGAGTTTTACAGTCGATCCTGAAGTAGATTCTGTGCCTCAAATGAAAATGTACGCTGACGGACATGGCGCTGCTAAAGGACAATGGCATTTTTTGACTGGCGATAAAAAAGAACTTTACGACTTGGCAAGAAAATCGTTTTTCATTTTGAAACCAGCTGAAGCAGAAAATTTAGGCGATGCTGGAAGTGATTTTATTCATACCAATAATTTTGTTTTGGTAGATCAATTGCTAAGAATAAGAGGATATTATGATGGAACGAGCGCCAAAGAGGTTGACCGTTTGATTCACGATGTTGAGGTAGTTTTGGGAGAGACAAAATAGATACGAAACAAGCTCTTTTAGAATTTTACAACAAAGAAAAACCAGCACTTTCGATGCTGGTTTTTCAATTTCACAAAGATTTTCTTATCAATTAATCGTATAAGTCGTTCCGTTGATTGTAATGGTAAACGTTGCATCACAAGTTCCTGAACCATAATCAATCACGCGTACTGGTTTTCCTGTTGGTGTAATTTCTAAAGTTCCGCGAGTGATATAACCACAACCAACTTTGATGTGCAATGGAGCTGTCGTTTGTGCTTGATAACCGTCACCGTTTACAACCGTTGCATTGGCAGTTCCTGTGATGTCATATTCATCATCCCAAAAATTCAATTGCGTATTGTAACCATTGGTAAAAGTTCTTACCCTGGAAGAAGTATAATTTACAATTTCACCTGTTGACAAAGTTGCAACACCATTGATTTCAACATTGTAATAAGGCTGACTATTTGCATTTACACCCATGTTGGTGATGGTTTTCGTTCCTTCCAACTTGTTGTTATTCACGTAATAATCAACAGGCGTATGCGTAATCACAGTTCCTTGCGCGTAATATGAACCAGTAAAAGTAGTGATGATTTTTCCTCTTCTTTGTTTGCCATCGTTGCAGTCACAATTGGTATTTCCCCAATCGATAGTGATTGACTTTGGAGAGCTTACGGTATCAAGTGTAATGATAACGCTGCAAGCCGCTTTTTCTATGAACATATTTTCTGCACTTGCCAAATTATAAACAGTTACTTTTCCACTTTTATAGAAAATCATATTTCCTGTAATGGCTTGATCTGTCATGTTGGTCATTTCATCAAAAGCATTTTCGATGATTGCATTAGTTTTGGGGGCATTGCTGTTGTCGTATTTGTTTTTATTTTTCTTACAAGAATCTAAAAAGAATACGCTTGCAACGACTGAAGAAATGAAGAGAAACTTTTTCATAATTTAACTTTTTAAGTGGTTTTTACTTTCTAAAAATCAAAAATTGAATACTAAATTACGAAAAATCAATAATTGAGCCAAAATTATTTTTTTTCAATCTCTCTCAAATTCTCCATTTTCTTACGCACCAAGAATTCATTGATGTCTTCCAAGTGTTCTTTCACGCGTTGATTGCCAAATTCTATTACTTTACTTGCCAAACCATCTAAGAAATCACGGTCGTGAGAAACTAAAATCAATGTTCCGTCAAAGTCTTTCAAAGCATCTTTGATAATGTCTTTGGTTTTCATGTCTAGGTGATTTGTTGGCTCATCTAAAATCAACAAATTGACTGGTTGCAACAACAATTTGATCATCGCCAAACGGGTTTTTTCACCACCAGAAAGCACTTTTACTTTTTTGGTTGAATTGTCGCCGCCAAACATGAAAGCGCCCAAAATATCTTTGATTTTGTTGCGCACATCGCCTTCGGCTGCGTGATCGATGGTTTCAAAAACAGTCAAGGTTTCATCCAACAAAGACGCTTGATTTTGGGCAAAATAGCCAATTTGCACATTGTGTCCCAATTCCAAACTTCCTTGAAAATCGATTTCTTTCATGATGGCTTTCACCAAAGTCGATTTTCCTTCTCCGTTTCGACCTACAAAGGCAATTTTTTGTCCTCGTTCGATGGTCAAAGAAGCATTTTTGAAAACAGTATGATCGCCGTAAGATTTCGAAAGTTCGTTCACAACCACGGGATAATTTCCTGAACGCGGCGCTGGCGGAAACTTTAATCTCAGGGAAGAATTGTCTACTTCGTCCACTTCCACCAAAACCATTTTTTCAAGCATTTTTACCCGCGATTGCACCTGCAACGTTTTGGAATAAGTTCCTTTAAATCTTTCGATAAATTCGGTATTATCGGCTATGATTCTTTGCTGTTCTTCCCATTGTTTTTGCTGCTGTTCGCGGCGTTCTTTGCGCAATTCTAAGTACCGAGAATAATTCACTTTATAGTCGTAAATTCTTCCCATCGTAACTTCAATTGTGCGCGTGGTGATGTTGTTTATAAATGTTCTATCGTGTGAAATTACCACAACTGCTTTGGCACTATTTACCAAAAAATCTTCCAACCATTGGATCGATTCAATGTCCATGTGATTCGTTGGCTCATCCAGTAAAATCAAATCTGGTTTTTGCAATAAAATTTTGGCCAATTCGATGCGCATTCTCCATCCACCGCTAAACTCTGATGTTGGACGGGTGAAATCTGAACGCAAAAATCCAATTCCTACAAGTACTTTTTCAACTTCTGCTTCGTAGTTGATTTCTTCAATCGAATAATATTTTTCGCTTAATTCTGAAACTTTTTCAATGATTTTGTAATAGTCATCTGAATCGTAGTCGGTGCGGACAGTCAATTCAGTATTCAAGGCTTCAATTTCGTCACGCATGGCAAAAATCGATGAGAAAGCTTTGCTTGTTTCTTCAAAAACGGTCGCATTGTCTTCTGTCAATAAATGCTGTGGCAAATAGGAAATGATGAAATCCTTGGGTGCAGAAATACTTCCTGAAGTTGGTTTACTAATTCCAGCTAAAATCTTCAAAAGCGTAGATTTTCCGGCACCATTTTTTCCCATCAAGGCGATTTTATCATTTTCGTTGATCACGAATGAAACATCGCTAAACAATGTTGTTCCGCTAAACTCAACGCCCAACGCATCTATTGAAATCATATTCTTCTAATTTGAAGCGGCAAAGATAGTTTCAATTCAGAATTATAGGTAAGTTGACAGACTAAATAATTCCTACCAAGCAATCAAAGCGCAATTGTTTGAACGAAAGATTTCGCTTTATCCATTATATTTGCATAAAAACTATATTAATGCGTATTCTATTTGTTTCATTTATTGTAAGTTTATTTTTTGTCAGTTGTGGAGGTTCTGATCCAAAAACAGCAGTCAAATCTACTAATCTGGACAGTTTGGTGAAGGTTTATCCTGACAGTATTCCACTTTTATTAGAATATGGAAAGCAATTGTTGGACGATTACAGATCGGCAGAAGCATTGCCTTTGACAGCGAAAGCATTTAGATTGGATACAACGAATATTGAAGCGCGTTATTTGTACTCTTTATCCTTGATTAACAGAGCAGAACGCACGCAAGCAGATGTTGATATAGCACAAAAATATTTGAAATACATCACATTAAAACAACCCAAAAACAAGGAGGCCTTTGTGAATTTGGCGTCAACTTATACCTTGCAGGGCGATTTTGAAAACTCATTCAAAAATATCAATATCGCACTAAAAATCGACAAAAGATTTCGTGATGCTTATGTAATGAAAGGAACGAATTACATTGCTTTGGGCGATAGAAAATTGGCAAAATCCTCTTTTGAAACCGCTGTGCAGCAAGACCCTGAGTTTTTTGCAGGTTACATGCAATTGGGTTGGTTGTATTCTGAAGATGGTGAATATAAATTTGCGTTAGAATATTTTAGAACAGCGGCTCAAATTGAACCAAAATCTGTTGACGCACTTTATGGAATCGCTTATTCCTTGCAAGAATTACAAAATTATCCAGGTGCTTTGGCTGGTTATAGACATTTGATTGAAACAGACACTTCTTATTATTTGGCATTTTTCAATCAAGGTTATATCAAACAATTTAATCAAAATGAATTAGATAGTGCTGTTTTCTTTTATAAAAAATCCATTGAAATGCAGCCTGATTTTGTGAAAGGTTGGCACAATTTGGGTTTGTGTTACACGCAACAAGGTAGAAAATCTTTGGCTTTCAAATCATTTAAAAAAGCGTTGGAATACAATCCTGATTTTGAGTTGTCTAAAAAGGAAATTGTGAAATTAAAATGAGTTTAGCCCAAGTTAGAATTATTCAAGCTGTTGCGGATTTAGCCATTCCCCTGTTGGGTTATTTCTTTTGGAATTGGGATTTTTACTTTATCCTGCTTTTTTACCTGTTGGATTACAAGATATTTTGCGCTTTTTCATTTGTTAAGTTTCACAAAGTAATTCAATACAAAGGTTTAGAAAACAAATTTCCAGTGGTTAATTTATTGTTGACTATTGCTTTGATTTTGATCGGTTTTGTGGCCGTCATTCCTGCTTTGTATCAAATTGATCCTGCGTTTGATTTATTGAAAAACACTTGGGCATTTTTGAGTTACAAAGAAATGGGTATTGCCCAAGGAATAATCTTAATTCCATTGCTCATTTATGCAGGTTTTTCGCAGTATAAAATGCAGTTTTTGTTGACAGGGAAATTTCAAACCACCAAACCGAGCGAAATCTGGAAATTGCATTTTAAAACCATGTTTCTGGTGATTGCCGCTTCAGGTTTATTTCTAGGTCTTTCTCTGCTGGCTGAAATTCCTGTAATTTACTATGTTTTTGCCTTGATTTTTGGTGTGAGCCTCTATCGTTTTTTCATCGCTAGAGAAACATTTTAGTGCGAAAACTGGGCGTTAATAGATATCAAAATTATTTTCAAAAAATCTGATTTTCTTGATTTTATATCATTTTCTTCTTGTTAAAAAAAGTTAAGCATCGGCATAAACTAAGAGTTTGAGTTACTTTAGTTCAAAAGTTTGAAGTGAAAAAAATCAGAATCAATCTTATTGTTGTATTAGTTAGCGTTGCCGTTTTGGCTTTGTTGGTGATTCAATTTTTTCAAACAGCTCAATTATACGACAGAAAATCAACGCAATTTAAAGCGAAGGTTGTCACTTTATTAGACCGAGTTGCCATCAGGCATGAAAAAGCGGAAGACATTCGCAAGTACATGAATGTGGTCAACAAAGATTTCAGCGGTCAATACAAGGAAATTCTCAAAAAAGAGTTTCAAAATTTGCTTGATTCGCAAGAATCCGTGATGATAAAAGATACTTTTATCATCCAAAATGGTCAGATTCAAAAGTATTTAATCATCAAAGGAAAATCATTTGATTCTTTGTCAGGAATTTCGGCTGAGCACCGTGTTTTTGCCAGAGATGTGAAGGAATTACGTGAATTATTTAACCGTGAATCTGGCATGTTACCCGACAATGATTCTGCTTCAGTTTCAGTGCAATTAGATCAACGGGTGATGCAGCAGATTTTTCGTAAATCAAAGTATATCAGCGACATGATGATACAAGCATTTCGCGACAATGTGTACGATGAACCGTCGGAACGCATCGATATCGTATTTTTGGATTCAATTATAGCACATGAAATTAAAGATGACGAGTTGCCGAATGATTTCGAATTTTTGATTGTAAAGGAAGATGGATCGCCGATTCGCTATAAACATCCGACATCCAACTACAAATTCAATTTAGATACTACTAAAGTAGCGCATATCAATCTTTTCCCTGGAAATTTCTTGGATGAACAATTGAATATTTACATCGATTTCCCCACTAAAAAGTCATTTGTTGTAAAGGAAATTTTTGGAATGTTGACTATAAGTTTAGGCCTCGTTATACTAATTATCGTTGCGCTTTCGTTTATGTTTAGAACCATCATCACCCAAAAGAAATTAAGTGAGATGCGCAATGATTTTATCAACAACATGACACACGAATTTAAAACGCCAATTTCAACTATTTCTCTTGCTTGCGAGGCAATGGGAGACAAAGAAATGATGGGGGGAGATTTGACACATTCTGCAACTTTTGTGAAAATGATTGATGATGAAAACAAAAGATTAGGTGTTCTGGTTGAGCGAATTTTACAAACAGCAATTTTGGATCGTGGTGAATTGAAAATGAAGTTTGAAACAATCAATTTAACTGAATTGGTTAAAGAAGTTTGTGAACATGCAATTTTTAGGTTGCAATCTGTGAACGGTGAATTGAATGAAAATATCGCCGATGAAAACATTTTTATTGTGGGCGATCGCATGCACACAACCAGTGTTGTTTCCAATTTGATTGACAATGCCATCAAATACAGCAAAGAAAATCCTTCTATTTTGGTTTCCTTGAAAAAAGAAGGCGCCCGCGCAACACTTTCCATCAAAGATCGCGGAATTGGGATTTCCAAAGAACATATCTCGAAAATTTTCGATAAATTGTACCGAGTTCCTACAGGAAATTTGCACAATGTGAAAGGCTTTGGATTGGGATTGAGTTACGTGAAATCCATTGTAGAATTGAATGGATGGAATATTGAAGTTAAAAGTAAACTAAACGAAGGATCAGAATTTACACTAATAATAATTGATTGATTATGAGCAGAAAATTAAATATATTACTCGCTGAAGACGACGACAATTTAGGATTATTGTTGCACACATTCCTAAAAACAAAAGGCTTTCAAGTAGAATTGGCGCGCAACGGAAAAATTGCCTTTGAAAAATTCAACGCCAGTGCATTTGACTTTTGCATTTTCGATGTAATGATGCCAGAAATGGACGGATTTACATTGGCCAAAGAAATCCGTGAAATCGACAAAAAAGTGCCAATTTTGTTTTTGACAGCAAAAGCAATGAAGGAAGATAAATTGGAAGGTTTTTCCATCGGGGGAGATGATTATATTACCAAGCCATTCTCGATGGACGAATTATTGGCGCGCATCGAAGCCATTTTAAGAAGAACAGACTTGAATTTGGATAACGAAGATGTAACGATGATGATTGGAAAAATCAAATATGATCCAATTTCTCGCTTGTTGTACACAGGTGAAAAGCCGGTAAAATTGACAACCAAGGAAAATCAATTGTTAAAATTGCTTTGTAAAAACCAAAACGAAATATTAGACAGACAAGCCGCATTGCGCGCAATTTGGGGCGATGATAATTATTTCAACGGAAGAAGTATGGATGTTTACATTGCGAAATTGCGAAAACTATTGAAGGAAGACGAACGCATTGAAATCATGAATGTGCATGGAAAAGGATTTCAAATGCTGGTGAAATAATTTATGATTTATTTTATTTCTAAAGATGAAGTTCTTGATTGAACTATCTTTGCAACATGGCAGGAATTTACATCCACATTCCATTTTGTAAACAAAGATGCACGTATTGTGATTTTCACTTTAGTACGAGCTATCAATCGTATTATGATTCGATGATTTCTTGTATTCAGAAAGAGCTTGTTGCGCGCAGCGTCGAACTCAAAAATCAAGAGGTTGAAACAATTTATTTTGGAGGTGGAACGCCAAGTTTGTTAAATGTCGCAGATCTAGAAAAACTTATTCAAACTGTGCATTCAGAATTCACTTGTACTGAAAATGTGGAATGTACTTTGGAAGCCAATCCAGATGACATTACTTTGCAGCAAGTTGCAGCTTGGAAAAGCGCTGGAATTAATCGTCTGAGTGTTGGAATTCAATCTTTTGATTCAGAAGATTTATTATGGATGAATCGGGCGCACACGGCCGAAGAAGGTTTAAATTGTATTCGCATTGCACAACTAGCCGGAATTGACAATCTCAGTTTGGATTTAATTTATGGTTTGCCAAACATGGACAATGACCGTTGGATGAAACAAATTCAACAAGCGATTAATCTGGATATCAAACATATATCTGCCTATTGTTTGACTGTGGAGGAAAAAACCGCTTTGCATCAATTGGTAAAAGAGAAAGAAATTAAACCAGCCGACAATGAGCAGCAAAGTGGGCAATTTGAATTGTTGATTTCCGCTTTAAAAACCGCTGGATTTGAGCAGTATGAAATTTCCAATTTTGCGAAAACAGGTTTCATTTCAAAGCACAACAGCAATTATTGGAAAGGCGTTCACTATCTGGGCATTGGGCCGTCGGCACATAGTTTTGACGGCAATTCTCGTTCTTGGAACATTGCTAACAATCAGAAATACATAAGGTTAATTTGTGATAATGAAATTGCTTTTGAAAAAGAAATATTGACGCCCAAAGACCAATTCAATGAATTGCTGCTCATTGGTTTGCGTACAAGTTGGGGTGTAGATATGAATCAATTGCAAAAACAGTTGACATTCTCCGAAGAATTTAAACGCAACTTGGTAGATTTTGAGTCAAAAAATTGGTTGAAAATAGTTGATAGTCAAATTATTTTAACCGAAAAAGGCAAACATTGGGCAGATTTTATCGCGCAAGAATTGTTTGCGTGAAGCGCTAAACAAATTAAAATCCCTTAAAACCTACTTTCCAAATTCATTTCAAACGCATTTCATTATCTTTGCTGCATAAAATTTTAAGCAAATTAATTAATTATGAGTTTTAACGAACTTTCCAGTCAAGAAATTCAGCGTCGCGAGACCCTGAACAAACTGCGTGAGATGGGCATTGAGCCTTATCCAGCAGCGTTGTATCCTGTAACAGATTATACGCAAGGTATAAAGGATGATTTCGTGGAAAGTAAACAGGTTTGTGTGGCTGGTCGTTTGATGAGTCAACGCATTATGGGTAAAGCTTCATTCGCTGAAATTCAGGATAGTACAGGAAGAATTCAAGTGTATTTCAATCGCGACGAAATTTGTCCGGGAGAAGATAAAACGCTTTACAACGAGGTTTTCAAAAAATTACTTGATTTAGGTGATTTCATCGGAATCAAAGGATATTTGTTTACTACTCAAGTGGGTGAAATTTCCATTCATGTGCAGGAGTTTACGCTACTTGCGAAATCTTTGCGACCACTTCCTGTGACCAAAACAGACGATGATGGAAAAGTGCACGATGCATTCACAGATCCTGAATTGCGTTACCGTCAGCGATACGTTGATTTGGTTGTGAATCCGCAAGTGAAAGAAGTGTTTGTGAAAAGAACGAAATTGTTTACAGCCATGAGAAACTTCTTCAACGAAGCGGGTTACATGGAAGTTGAAACGCCGATTTTGCAAGCTATTCCAGGCGGAGCAGCAGCGCGTCCGTTTACCACGCACCACAATGCATTGGACATTCCATTGTATATGAGAATTGCCAATGAGTTGTATTTGAAACGATTGATTGTTGGCGGATTTGATGGCGTGTATGAATTTTCGAAAAACTTTCGCAACGAAGGAATGGATCGCACGCACAATCCAGAATTTACAGCCATGGAAATCTATGTTTCTTACAAAGATTACAATTGGATGATGGATTTTACAGAACGCTTGTTGGAACATTGCGCCATTGCCGTAAACGGAACTTCAGATTGTACTTTTGGTGAAAATCAAATTAGTTTCAAAGCGCCATACAAACGTGTGACTATGCGCCAATCAATCATTGATTTTACTGGGTTTGACATTGATGGAAAATCAGAAGAAGAATTGAGAATGGCTGCAAAAGGCTTGGGAATTTCTGTGGATGAAACCATGGGGAAAGGAAAATTGATTGATGAGATTTTTGGCGAAAAATGCGAAGGAAATTACATTCAGCCAACTTTCATCACCGACTATCCGAAAGAAATGTCGCCGTTGTGTAAAGTTCACCGTGACAATCCAGAATTAACAGAGCGTTTTGAATTAATGGTTTGCGGGAAAGAAGTTGCAAACGCTTATTCAGAGTTAAACGACCCAATCGAACAAAGAGAACGTTTTGAAGATCAAGTGCGTTTGTCTGAAAAAGGCGATGACGAAGCAACAGGTTTAATTGACCAAGATTTCTTACGCGCGTTGGAATATGGAATGCCACCAACTTCTGGTTTAGGAATCGGAATGGACCGTTTGATTATGTACTTGACAAACAATCCATCCATTCAAGAAGTACTATTTTTCCCACAAATGCGCCCAGAAGTCAAAATGACCAAAATCGAACTTTCTGACAACGAAAAATTGATTTTAAGTGCAGTTGAAAAAATTCAAAAAGGACTTTTATTAGAAGTGAAAGAAAAAGTCAATTTGAGCAACAAAGCTTGGGATGGCGCTGTTAAGAACTTGACCAAAGCAGGAATATTGAAAGTATCGAAAGAGGAAGATGTTTTGTATATTCAGATAGGATAATTGAAAATGCGAGGAACTAAGCCTCGCATTTTTTTTGTACTTTTAATTCCATGGAAAACGAACTTTCAAAAATCAATGAATCCGTTGAACAAGCAATGAATTCAAGAGATTTTGTGTTGCGAACGCAGCGGCAGATTGCCAAAGATTTTCGTCAACATGGGTTTGAATTTGAATCTGACTTTGAAACTGATGCCAAAATGCTATCAAATTTGTTAGAAATCGTTCAATTAAAATTGGGAGAAATCGCAGAAAATCAAGCGTCTAAATGGCTTCCGTTGATGTATTCTTTGGATATTTCAGAGAAAAATTATGTCCATTTTTTTAGCAATGCAGATAAAAATTGGTTAGGAGATTTTGCCATGATTGTCATAAAAAGAGAAGCACAAAAAGTGTTTTTCCGAGAAAAGCTGCGCTGATTGAATTGAAAATTAACATTTTCCCTAATTTTATGAAATAAAAGGGTTAATTGTCATGGTAAAAATGATAAAAATCTTAATTTCGCAACTCCGTTAATGCGCACCGAAACATGGATAAAGTAACATACGTTGGAAATGCAGATGTAACTGCAATCGACTATTTGTATAAAGAATACCTCAATGATCCACAAAGCGTGGATATTGGTTGGCAAAAATTCTTCGAAGGATTTGATTTTGCACGCACAAATTTTGACGATGACGGAGCAATTCCTGAAAATTTTCAGAAAGAATTCAAAGTAATCAACTTGATTCAGGGCTACCGAAACAGAGGACATTTGTTTACCAAAACGAATCCTGTTAGAGATCGCAGAAAATATACGCCAACGCTTGAAATTCAAAACTTTGGATTGGAAGAATCTGATTTGAATACCGTTTTTCAATGTGGTGAAGAAATCGGAATTGGCGCGGCTACATTGAAAGATATCATTGCGCATTTAGAAGAAACTTATTGTCAATCAATTGGTATTGAGTTTGCTTACATCAGAGATCCTGAAAGATTAAACTGGATTAAAAACAAAATTGAGCTTAAAAATCGGCCAGTTTATGACGCTGACCGTAAAATTGAGATTTATAAAAAATTAAATCAAGCCTCAAACTTTGAAGCTTTTCTAGGAAAAAAATACGTTGGACAAAAACGTTTTTCTATTGAAGGAGGAGAAGCATTGATTCCTGCTTTAGATATTTTGGTTCACAAGGGCGCGGATTTAGGCATTGAATATTTTGTGATGGGAATGGCCCACCGCGGAAGATTAAACACCTTGACCAATATTTTTGAAAAACGTCCGCAAGATATTTTTTCAGAATTTGAAGGGAAAGAATTTGATTTCGAAGATGATTTTGATGGAGATGTAAAATATCACCAAGGATATACAACAGAAATTACTACAAAAAATGGCAAAAAAGTTGGCTTGACACTTTCGCCAAATCCTTCTCATCTTGAAGCGGTTGATCCTGTTGTGCAAGGAATTGCGAGGGCTAAAATCGATTTGATTTTCAAAGACGAGAAAAAAATGTGTTCAGTAATGATTCACGGCGATGCAGCGGTTGCTGGCCAAGGAATCGTTTATGAAATCATTCAAATGGCACAATTAGATGGTTACCGCGCTGGTGGTACAGTTCATGTTGTTGTCAATAATCAAGTTGGATTTACAACCAATTATTTAGATGCGCGTTCTTCAACTTATTGTACAGACGTTGCAAAAACCACTCTTTGTCCTGTTTTCCATGTAAATGGAGATGATATTGAAGCTGTTACCAAAACAATGGAAATGGCAATTGAATACAGACAAGTGTTTAACCGCGATGTTTTTGTGGACTTATTGTGCTACAGAAAATACGGTCACAATGAAGGTGATGAACCTAAATTCACGCAACCAAGTTTGTACAACATCATTGCAAAACATCCAAATCCGAAAGATATTTATTTGAAGCAATTGGAAGCTGAGGGCGTTTTGACAAGTGAGAAAGCAAAACAATTGGAGGATGAATACAATGCATTTTTAGAAAGTGAACATCAAATTTCACGTCAAAATGAAAAGGCAATTGTTTGGGATTTCTTGAAAAAAACTTGGGAAGGTTACCGCCACAGCAAGCATGAAGATTTTGAAAAATCGATTGAAACTGGCGTTGATAAAGCAACTTTACTAGATTTAGGTCGCAAATTGGCTACACTTCCTGAAGGTAAGAAATACTTTAGAAAAATATCCAAAATCTTTGAAGATCGTTTAAATGCGATTGAAGGAGATAAATTAGATTGGGGTTCTGCTGAAATGTTAGCTTACGCAACACTATTGGCAGAAGGACATCCAGTGCGAATTTCTGGACAAGATGTTGAAAGAGGAACTTTCTCACACCGTCACGCTGTTGTGAAAACAGAAGACACAGAAGAAGAGGTGATTACATTGAACAATTTGTCTGCTTCACAAGCACCTTTTGTAATCTACAATTCTCTGCTTTCAGAATATGCTGTCTTGGGTTATGAATATGGATATTCTTTGGCCACACCAAATGGATTGACAATTTGGGAAGCACAATTTGGAGATTTCTTCAACGGTGCGCAAATCATGATCGATCAATTTATTACCGCTGGAGAAGACAAATGGTCCACACAAAGTGGATTGGTTATGTTGCTTCCTCACGGCTATGAAGGTCAGGGAGCTGAGCACTCAAGCGGAAGAATTGAAAGATTCTTGCAGCAATGTGCCGATGACAATATTCAAGTCGTAAATACTTCTACGCCGGCAAATCATTTTCACTTGTTGCGAAGACAATTGAAGCGCGAATTCCGCAAACCGTTGGTTGTTTTTTCTCCTAAAATGTTGTTGCGTTATCCAAATGCGGTTTCTACGCTAGATGAAATGGCAAAAGGAAGATTCCAAGAAGTAATCGACGATCCAAAAGCAAAGAAAGTCCAAATTGATACGGTGGTTTTCTGCTCAGGAAAATTCTATTATGAAGCTTCTGAAAAAGCAGCAGAAATGGGCGTTGACAATATGGCATTCGTAAGAATTGAACAATTGTATCCTTTGCCAAAAACGCAAATTGAAGCAATAATAGCAAGTTATCCAAATGCGAAAAACTTAGTTTGGGCGCAAGAAGAGCCAGAAAACATGGGTGCCTGGAGATACATGGCGATGCAATTGAGATCGATGAACTTGCATGGAGTTTACAGAAAAGCTTCAGCAGCAGCAGCAGAAGGTTCATCTTCTTTGCATAAAAAACGATTGAAGCAATTATTTGAAGATTTATTCAAATTTGCAAATGTTGCAGCGAAATAATTGATAAATTAACGCATTAAAATAGAGAACATGTCAGTATTAGAAATGAAAGTACCAAGCCCAGGAGAATCAATTTCAGAGGTAGAAATCGCTTCTTGGTTGGTTTCAGATGGTGATTATGTAGAGAAAGATCAAGCAATTGCAGAAGTTGACTCTGACAAAGCGACGTTGGAATTACCTGCAGAACAAAGTGGAATTATCACTTTGAAAGCAGAAGAGGGCGAGGTAGTAAAAGTTGGACAAGTAGTTTGTTTGATTGACACTTCAGCTGCTCGACCTGCCGGAAGTGTTGCACCTGCTGTAGAAGCGCCGAAAGCGGAAGTCGTTGCTGAAAAAGCGGCGCCAGTTGTGGAAGCCAAGGCAGCACCAAGTCCAAATCCAGTGAATGAAAAAGCATCTTATGCTTCAGGAACGCCATCGCCAGCGGCTTCAAAAATTTTAGCTGAAAGCGGAATTCCTGCGAATAAAATCAGCGGAACTGGTAAAGAAGGTCGCGTCACTAAACAAGATGTTTTGGCAGCAATGTCTGCTGGAATTTCTACCGATGCTGTGCAAGGTTGGGGCGGAACAAGAGATACAAACCGCGAAAAAATGTCGATGTTGCGTCGTAAAATCGCAGAGCGTTTGGTTTCTGTGAAAAAGGACACTGCGATGTTGACTACATTCAACGAATTGGATATGAAACCAATCATGGATTTGCGCGCAAAATACAAAGACAGTTTTGCAAAATCTCACGATGTAAATTTAGGATTCATGTCTTTCTTCACCAAAGCGGTAACGGAAGCGTTGAATTTATATCCATCAGTAAATGCACAAATTGATGGAAATGAAGTGATTTACCACAATTATGCAGACATTGGAATCGCAGTTTCATCTCCAAAAGGGTTGATGGTGCCAGTTGTTCGCAATGCGGAGCAAATGACTTTGGCAGAAATTGAAAAAGAAATCAAAAGATTGGCAATCAAAGCGAGAGATGGAAAAATCACGCCTGATGATATGACTGGAGGAACGTTTACCATCACCAACGGAGGTGTTTTTGGTTCGATGATGTCAACACCAATTATCAATCCGCCGCAATCCGCGATTTTAGGAATGCACAATATTGTTGATCGTCCTGTGGCAATAAATGGGAAAGTTGAAATTCGTCCGATGATGTATTTGGCGCTTTCTTATGATCATAGAATCATTGATGGCAAGGAATCAGTAAGTTTCCTTGTGAAAGTGAAAGAAATGTTAGAAAATCCAGAAAGAATGATTTTTGGAGGGAAAGATCCTTTGCAGGTATTGCTAGGGTTATAAAATAAATAAGATTATAAAAAGCGTGGAACATCTAATTTCCACGCTTTTTTGTTGGTATAATTTTCCAAGAATTAATTTCAAGACAGAATTTCCAGGATGTTGAAAAGGTAGCTGTCTAAAATGAATCCAACTTTTTATTTATTACTAACCTAATAGTCAATAACTACTTAACCGTGACTATAAATAATTGAAGATTCATCCACCAAAGAATCGCCTCGCATTCTTAAGAATAATTGAATTAAAGCGACTACGTCTTTTTCACAATAAATTTTGATACGTTCTAGATTTTTCTCTTCATAATAAACGCGTGCCACATCTGCTCCTGAAATGTCGTCTTTTGGCGTTGGAATATTGAAAATATGACACAATAACGCCAATGAAGTGTATGCTTTGTAATCTCCAAATTTCCACAATTCCATGGTGTCCAAATGAGAAATTTCCCACGGTTTTTTACCTGCAATGTCTAAAATATGAGGAAGTTTCATTCCGTTGATTAATAGCCTTCTACAAATAAATGGAAAATCAAATTCTTTGGCATTGTGTCCACATAAAATGTGATACGGCGTGTTGTACTTATCGTCTAATAAGGAGACAAATTGTTTCAACAATGTTTCTTCGTCATCGTGGTAAAATGATTTTAAACGAACTTCTCTTCCAGAGCGAGTTTCGTGCACAAAACCAACAGAAATACAAATAATTTTTCCAAATTCTGCATAAATTCCAGCGCGGTCATAAACGCCTTCAGCATCTGTTTCCTTTTGTAAAAATTTCGTTTTTTGGTCGTACAATTTTTGTCCTTCGGGACTCATTTGATCAAAGGTTTGGTGTTGCGGAACGGTTTCGATATCCAGAAACAAAACTTTTTCCAATGGTGTTTTTTCTAACATGTAATATTGGTTTTGAATGGAATGAAATTACGCTAAATTTTTTGATTGTCAAACTATAATAGAATGTTTTTTTGTTTTATTCTCTGATTTTCAATTCGGAATAAAGCTACTTTCAAAATGAAAGTAAAGAGAAGCTGTTTTTGTTTCATCAAATTAAAATATATAAATCCTATCTTTGTTCTAATTCAAAAGTAATGGCAGAAGATTTAATAATTCAAGGAAATTCTAAAGCGGAAAAATACGAAACGTTGCTCCCACAGTTACATGCATTAATTGCTGGGGAAGCCGATTGTGTTTCTAATTTGGGAAACCTTGCTGCTGGATTGAAAGAAACTTTCGGTTTTTTTTGGGTCGGATTTTATTGGGTGAAAAAAGATGAACTCGTTCTTGGACCATTTCAAGGTTCGGTTGCCTGCACCAGAATTGCCAAAGGAAGAGGCGTTTGTGGCACTGCTTGGGAACAAAAAACAACGCAATTGGTTCCTGATGTGGAACTTTTTCCAGGTCATATTGCTTGCAGTTCGCTTTCTAAAAGTGAAGTTGTGGTGCCAATCATGCAAGGCGAAAATGTTGTTGGTGTGTTGGATGTCGACAGTGATCAACTCAATGATTTTGACGAAACAGATGTAAAATATTTATCAATTATTTGTCAATGGATAAGCGCATATACTTTTTAATTTCAACCCTTATTTTACTTTTGGGGTCTTGCGCTCAAGTTGGCTCAATTTCGGGCGGTCCAAAAGATGAAACGCCACCAAAAACGATAGATAATGGCGTTTCACCTCTAAATGGAAGTTTGCAGTTTCAATCTAAAACGATTGTGTTGAAATTCAACGAATACGTTAAATTGAATAATCCTACAGAAACAATTTCACTCGTTCCTGCAGATGCCAAAATCATCGCAACATCAAAAAAGAAAACGGTTACTTTGAAAATTGAGGGCGATTTAAAGCCTGCCACAACTTATGCGATTTACCTCAATGCAACGATCCAAGACATCACCGAAGGAAACGATTCTTTGATTCAATATGTTTTTTCTACCGGAGATTTTATCGATACTTTGAAATACACCACTTTTGTGACAGATGCTTTTACATATCAACCTTTAAAAGATGTTTTGGTAGGACTTTATGGCGTTTCAGACAGTATTTACAAAGCAAAACCAGCTTATTTTAGTAAATCAGGCATGGATGGTAAAGTGGAAATGTCTTACATCAAACCGGGACAATATCAGTTGTTGGCTTTTGAAGATAAGAACAAAGATTTGACACTGCAAAAAACTGAACGCGTTGGTTTTAGAAATCAAATGGTTCAGATTGATTCAACTGTGGTAGACAGTATTCCCTTACGTGTTTTCAAACAAAAAGGCGGCATCAAAACGCGCGCAGCTTTTCAAGGTCCAGCTTTGGTCAATGTCGGTTCAAACCGAAGTTTAGAAAACGCCTCTTTTTGGGTCAATGGAATGGCAACCAAGGCGAATCATATTTTCAGAAAAGATTCAGTTTCGCTGCTTGTCGATCACCAAAATAAGAATTCGTTAGATCTAATTGTGAAGACAATAGAAGCTATTGATACATTTAAGATCAAAACTTTTGAAACCGAAAGAAACAAAAAAGCGGGATTTGAAACGAACTTGAAAAATGGCGTCATTCCAAGGGGTGAAAAGTTGGTTTTAAAGTTTACAGATTACATCGATTCTTACGATACAAATCTGATTTATTTGGAAAATAAAGATTCGTTGAAACTAAATTATTCGTTTGTAAAAATTGATTCAAATAAGATTGAAGTATCATATCAATCAAATGAGTATAATGTTTTGAACTTAAACTTTTTAAAAAATGCACTCAAGTTCAGAAATAACAACGAATTTATTAGTTCAAAAGTAGAAATTAAACAGTTTTCTGAAGCAGAATTTGGGACCATTATTTTGTCTACCGTTGGCATTCCTGAAAACGCATTTGTTGAAATATTACAAAAAAATGTGGTAGTGCAAACTTGGTATCCGAATGACATTAAGAACAATCAAATTGTTGCGAAATTGTTGCCTGACAAATATTCATTCAGAATTGTGTTGGACGAAAACAAAAACCAACAATGGGACGATGGATCTTTAGACCAAAAAATTCAACCTGAAGAAATTTTATTTTTCACGAAAGGTGTCAAAGTTAGAGCCAATTGGGAAATTGAAGTTGCTTTGATTCCTGAAAAATAATGGACAGCAACGCCACCATAAAATCAGCTTTCAGTACCTGGAAAATGGCGATTGCAATTTTTTTGGGATTGGGAATTGCTGCATGGATGATGTACAGCAGTTTGCAACAAAAACATTTCGTAGAAACCAAGCAAGGCAATGGAAATTACAGTTGGGTTGACGTAAACCACAACCAAAAAGTCGATTTTCAATTGTCTTCAGAATTCAGAAAAACGCAACATGGCAACTATAAAATCGAAGAAATTGGCGATTTGTTGCAGCAAATTAATTGGACCGGAAAATCACTCTTTTGGATTTTGATGGCCTTGGTATTTATGGTCGGTAGAGATTTTGCATACATGCTAAGAATCAAAATTTTAACTCAAAAAAGATTGTCGTGGAAATCTAGTTTTAATGTCATCATGTTGTGGGAATTTGCGTCCGCGCTTTCGCCTGGTGTTTTGGGAGGCACAACCGTTGCGATGTTTATTTTGAATAAGGAAAAAGTTGATTTGGGTCGATCGACCGCTATTGTGGTGATCACCGCGATGATGGACAATTTATTTTATGTTTTGCTCGTTCCTTTCGTTTTTATTTTTATTCAACCAAGTCTGCTTTTTCCATCAGAAACTGGCGCTCAACAGGGTGTTGAAGCGGCGTTTTGGTTGGCCTACATTGTTTTTACATTGGTTTGTTTGTTGCTTTTTGTCAGCATTTTTTGGTATCCTCAATTGATGAGCCGATTTTTGAATTTTGTTTTCAGACTGCCTTTCCTTAAAAAGTGGAGATATAAAGCGCAGGAAACTGGAAAAGAGATCATTCTTACTTCAAAGGAATTCAAAAAAGAATCTTGGAAATTTTGGTTGAGCAGTTTCGGTGCAACCATACTTTCTTGGACATCAAGATATTTGGTAATTAACTGTATTTTAGCTGCTTTCATTAATTTAAGCTTCAGTAATCACTTTTTTATTCTGGCCAAACAATTGGTTTTATGGTTGCTCATGCGTATCAGTCCCACGCCGGGCGGAAGTGGTGTTGCCGAATATGCGTTTGGTGAATTGATGTCAGATTTCAGTCATTCTGCGTTATTATTAGCAGGTTTGGCGCTTTTGTGGAGATTAATTTCTTATTTTCCTTATTTATTTATCGGTGCATTATTACTGCCTAAATGGTTGAAAAAGAAAGGGTAATAACGACATTAAAAAATTGTGTAATTTATATCAATTCTAAATTAACTTTCTTGACAAATCTATGACAAACCAAAAAGTCTGTATCCCCAACTTTGCAGTAGAATCAAGAAAATACGTGTTAGAACATTTTCATATCATAGCATTTACGCACAGAAATTTCGATGTAAGCGAAGTTGGGAAATTACACATCCAATTGGACTCACAAGAAGCGCGTTTGGGTGCGGTTAAAAATGAGATGAAGTTAAGCGAATTGATGTTTTTATCTACCTGCAACCGAGTTGAATTCCTTTTTTGTACTAATGACTCTGTTTCGGAGGCTTTTTTGATGAATTTCTTTCAAAAATTGTATCCAAATTATGAAACTGAACAAATTCAAAATTTTGTTAGTTTAGGAAATGTCTATTCAGGTCTTGCGGCGGTTGATCATATTTTACAAGTTGCATCTTCTATAGATTCAATGATTGTGGGCGAAAGAGAGATTATCACGCAAGTGAGAAACGCTTTTGAAGATTCAAGAAAAATGAATTTGACAGGTGATTTTATCCGCTTGGTGATGCGTCATACCGTTGAAACGGCTAAAAAAGTATATACTGAAACTAACATTGCTAGAAGACCGGTTTCAGTCGTTGCCTTGGCTTATCATACTTTGAGAGATATGAATATCTCTTTAGATGCGCGAATTTTAATTATCGGTGCAGGAATGACAAATACCAATATGGGAAGATTTTTGAGAAAGCACAAGTTCAAGAATTTTGCTGTTTTCAACCGAACTTTCTCAAAGGCAGAAACATTAGCTGCTGATTTGCATGGAATCGGTTATCCATTAGAAGATTTAAAAACGTATGACAAAGGTTTCGACATCATTATTTCTTGCACAGGTTCTGAGAAACATATAATTACCCCAGAAATTTACGAACAATTATTGACAAATGAAACGGGTAGAAAAGTAGTAATTGATATTTCCATCCCTCATGATTTAGATGCGAAAATTGTTGAAAAACATAATGTTACGCATGTTTCTGTGGATGTTTTGCAAAAAATTTCAGACCAAAACTTGAAAGAAAGGTCAAACGAAATCGCACATGTGGAAGAAATTTTGTTAGAATCCATTTTGAATTTTCAACACATTCAAAAAGTTAGATCTGTTGAAATTGCGATGCGCGAAGTACCTAAAATGGTGAAAGAAATTCGTTCAACTGCCGTAAATGAAGTTTTCAAAAACGACTTGAACAATTTAGACGATGAATCAAGAGAAATCGTAGAAAAAATCATCGGTTACATGGAAAAGAAATACATGAGCATGCCGATGAAATTGGCGAAAGAAATCATGTTAAAATAATATCAATTCATTGATAATCAAAAACCCAACTCATTCATGAAAAAAATTGTAATCGGATCTCGTGGAAGCGATTTAGCCTTGTGGCAAGCCAATCATGTTAGAAAACAATTGGAAGATTTGGGACATGAAATTGAAATCAAAGTAATTGTTACACAAGGCGACGCAATTCAGCATTTGAGTTTTGATAAATTAGAAGGTAAAGGGTTTTTTACCAAAGAAATCGAAACTGCTTTATTAGAAGGAACGATTGATTTGGCCGTTCATTCTCACAAAGATTTAGAAACAAACCCACCAAAAGGTTTAATGATTGCGGCTGTTTCAGAGCGCGAAGACCCTTCTGAATTGTTATTGATTAGTAAATCGAAAGTTGATTTGACCCAAGAATGGAACTTGGTTGAAAAGGGAATTATTGGCACTTCTTCCGCTAGAAGAAAATCTCAGGTAATTCGTTTCAGACCAGATTTGGAAATCAAAGATTTGCGTGGAAATGTTCCAACAAGAATTCAAAAATTGAGAGATGAAAACTACGATGCCATTTTATTGGCCAAAGCTGGAGTTGACCGTTTACAACTGGATTTAAGTGATTTTCATGTCGAAGTTTTGGACCCAACAGTGGTGATTCCAGCGCCAGCGCAAGGTGTTTTGGCTTTGCAAATCAGAGAAATTGACACTAAATTGTTTGATATTTTACAGCAAATCAATCATCCTGAAGTAGCGCAACGTATTGCTGTTGAGCGAAAAGTGTTGAATTTACTTGAAGGAGGATGTCAATTGCCTTTGGGCGTATATTGCGAAACAGAAAGCAAAGTGTATGTTTCCCACGCCAAAAATTGGGAGGACGGCGCCGATTGGATGTTATATGAATTCGATGAATTGGAAAATATGGCAGAACTAATCGTCGAGGAAATTAATTCAGACGAAGATTAAAAGTTATGAAAATCAATGTTTTAATCACCAAAACGGCAGACGAAGTTTCTGAATTTAAAAAGTTTTGTGATGAGAACAACATGCAATTGGTCTGTAATTCTTTCATTGATTTTGAAATTGTAAAAGCAGATATTCCCAAAAATTACGACTGGATTTTCTTCGGAAGTAAAAGAGCAGCTTTTTATTTCTTACAACAAGCTGAAATACCCAAAAATTGCCAAGTCGCTTGCATTGGAAAAAAAACGAAATCGCATTTAGAGAAAATGGGCATTGAAGTTGATTTTTTTGGTCAAGAATCAGGCAATCCCGAAGCAGTAGCAAACGAACTAAAAAGCCACATTAAAACTAATTTTTTATTTCTTCCTGTTTCTAATGCCAGCAGTCGTTCAATAGCCAAAATTTTTCCAAAAAAGCAAGTTTCTGAAGTAGTTGTTTATAACACCAAAATGCAAACTAAAAAAATAGAAATAAAGTTTGAATTTATTGCTTTTACAAGTCCTTCCAATGTTGATGGTTTTTTATTGGAGAATGCAATTTCTGATTATTGTAAAATTATTGCTTGGGGAAAAACCACAGAAAATCACTTAATTTCAAAAGGTCTAAAAGTAAATTACACATTGAATACCGCTTCAGAAGAGGAATTGATTGAAATTTTTCAGTCGATTTAATCAAATTTCTTGTTTCTTAAATATCAATTATTGTGTCAGTTTGTTAAAATTTCACTATTCTTGTATAGCGTTATAAAAGCTATTCATGAGAATAAGTTCCTTTTCTTTATTATTATTTTGGATTTTTTCTAGCTGTGACGGACTAGATTCCAAAGAATTTGAGCACGCTGGCGGTACTTTCCGAATGGTGATTGACATGGATTTGGGCGCTAATCATCCGAATTTAGTGACCGATTATTACACCAATACTGTTTTCAACCAGATATACGAGGGTTTAGTTTCTCTAGATCCAGAGAATTTAAAAGTAAGACCGCAAATTGCTGAATCTTTCACAACTTCTTCTGATGGAATCATTTACACTTTTAAAATCCGCAAGAATATTTTGTTTCATCCACATCAAGCTTTTGAAGCTGATGACGATCGGATTTTAACTATGGATGATATCGTCCACAGTTTTGAACTTGCTTGCACCAAAGACAAAAAAGGGTTGCCAACAGCAGCTTATGCAACGATTTTTGAAAAAAATGTGGTCGGAGCAAAAGCATTTTTCGATGGAAAAGCAAAAAAAATTGCTGGAATTCAAATCAAAGAGGGTAAATTGGAAATCAAGTTGATAGCCCAAGATATTAATTTCTTAAATAAATTAGCCAATATCAATGCTGCCATTACTTCTAAAAAAGTTTTCATATCCAACAAAAGTGATTTAATTGGAACTGGTCCATTTTGGTATTCAGAAACGTTAAATGATGCACAAAAAACAATTATTTTAGAGAAAAATATAGATTACTATTTGAAAGACATCAAAGGTTGTAAATTGCCCTATTTAGATAGATTAGAATTTATCGTTGAACCTAATAAGCAAAAGCAATTAGCGCTTTTTGAAACTGGGAAAACGTCGATTATTACCTCATTGCCAGCGAAAGGAATTACCAAAATGTTGGAGGGAAGAATCAAAGATTTCAATGGCGTTCCACCCGTTTTGGTGCTTAGAAACAATCCTTTGCTGGTTACAAATTACTATTTTTTCAACATGAAAGATCCACGTTTTCAGGATTCTCGTGTGCGACAAGCTTTTAATTATGCCATCGATAGAACCGCAATTACTAAAAATGTTTTGCTTGGACAATCACATGAAATTGGAATTTATGGCATTGTTCCGCCAGTAAAAAGTGTGTTGAAAAACTATGATTTTGAAGCTGTTGGTGCTGTTGGCTACGATTTCAATCTTGAATTGGCCAAAATGTTGCTTGCCGAAGCTGGCTATCCGGAAGGAAAAGGATTTGGCGTAGTCAATCTGAGATTTAATTTTGGTGAAGTGGAAAGTGCAGTTGCGGCTGATTTTGCAGATCAAATACTTAAAAATTTAGGAATTATGATCAATTTAGAAGGTTCTACTTTTGATGCATTAAATAAAGATGCAACCAATTTGAAAGGGGATATTTTTAGATCAGCTTGGAGCGCAGATTACAATAGTCCTGAAACATTTTTGCAAAATTTCTATGGAAAACTGGTTCCGAAAACGATTGAAGAACCATCTGAAATAAATCAATCGCGCTATCTAAGCCCAAGTTTTGATTCGTATTATGATATGGCCTTGCGCGAACGAAAAATTTCAGAGCAGCAACGGTTTTTCAATTTGGCAGAAGTTGAATTGATGAAAAATCCGCCGCTTATTGCCTTGTGGTATTCGGCTGACAATCAAATAATTTTTTCAAAAGTTAGAAACTTAAAGGAAAATCCAATGAATTACTTCAATTTTAGGGAAGTATATTTTAAGAATTGGACCAAAGAAGAATACCAAAACCAATACATGAAATGAAAAATATAGTTTTAGTTTTAGCCATTTGTTTGTCAGCTTTTTATAGCTTTTCACAACTCTCTCAAAATGTGAGAGGTAAAGTTGTTGACAACGAAAGTAATTTTCCATTATTAGGCGTAAAAGTTCAGATTTATACGGCTGATTCAACTAAAATTTTCAAAGCAACAACGAATGAATTAGGTGAATTTGAAATCAAAAATGTACCAGTTGGAAAACATGATTTGGTTGCTGATTATATATCCTATGAAATAAAAACAGTGACAATTACTGTCAATACTGGAAAGGAAACGATTGTTCAATTATCTTTGAATGAAGCTTTTGTGAAACAAGAGGAAGAAGTTGTCGTGAAAGGGCAACGCAAAGGTCAAACGATGAACGAACTTTCATTTATTTCTTCGCAACAATTTAGCGTGGAGGAAACAGATCGTTATCCTGGTTCTAGAGCGGATCCAGCGAGAATGGCATCCAATTTTGCAGGTGTGCAAGGTGCTGATGATTCTCGAAATGATATTGTTGTGCGCGGAAATTCTCCACTCGGAATTGTGTGGAAAATAGAAGGTGTTGATATCCCAAATCCTTCACATTTTGCCATTTCTGGAAGTTCTGGCGGACCAGTTTCTATTCTAAACAACAAGATTTTAGCCAATTCTGATTTTTTTATGAGTGCTTTTCCTGCTGAATATGGAAACAGTACTTCAGGTATTTTCGACCTGAAACTGCGCAACGGAAACGAAAAAATGCATGAAATTACGGGTCAATTTGGTGTTTTGGGTACTGAATTGATGGCCGAAGGGCCGATGAGTAAAAACGGTAAATCGAGTTATTTGGCCATGGCGAGATATTCAACTTTAAGCATGTTTAAAGCGATTGGTGTGCAAATTGGAACTGACGCGGTGCCAACTTATGGTGATATGGCTTTCAAACTAAATTGGCAGTTAAAAAGAGGTGGTTCACTTTCTTGGTTCGCAATTGGTGGAAAAAGTGACATCGCGATTAAAATTTCTGACCAAAAAGAATATTCCGCTGAATTTTACGGTGAAGGCGATAGAGATCAGTACTTTGGAACAACTATGGGTGTTTCTGGTTTGGTTTACAAAAAGGCCTTGAGTGAAAAAACATTCTTGACTTCAACGCTTTCTGTGTCCTACGAAAAACAAAATTCGCACCACAATTATTTGATTAGAACCTTGGATACGACTTACCAAAACGGAAATCCGATTTACAATATCAATGTGGATTCCATTTATCCTTTGATGGGTTATGCTTTTAGCACCACAAGATTGTCAGGATATTTAAGTCTTGTGCACAAAATCAATAAATACCATTTGATCAAAGCTGGATTCAATGTTGAGGAGCAATTCATGAACATGAGAGATTCTGCGCTTACAGTCGATCAATCAAAATTTGAAACGCGGTGGAATTATCAAGGAACTGCAATGTTAGTTCAACCATTTGTTCAATGGAAATGGCGTGTGAAAGAAAATATGGATGTAACTGCTGGTTTGCACAGTCAATATTATTCTTTCAGCAATAGTTTGAGTCCTGTTGAACCACGTGTTGGTTGGAAATTGAGATTGAAAAAAGCCCAATCAATTTCTGCAGGTGCAGGTTTACATAGTCAGACGCAGCCAACTTATACATACACGTACCAAAAAATTGATGCCAACGGAAATCCGTATTTGCACAACAAAAACATGGGATTTACGAAAAGTATTCATAGCGCTTTGGCTTACGAAAAATTCTTCAAAGGTAATTTGCAAGTGAAAACAGAGGTATATTACCAGCATTTATATGAGGTTCCGGTCGATGTAAAAAGTTCGTCTTTTTCGTTAATCAACCAAGGAAGTGGATTTGCACGTTTTTTCCCAGATTCATTGCAAAACACTGGAACTGGGCGCAATTATGGTTTGGAGCTGACAATTCAAAAATTCTTCAATAAATCGTTTTTCTTCTTGTTTTCAGCCTCTTTGTATAATTCAAAATACAAAGGAAGTGACGGAATCGAGCGAAATACCTCTTACAATGGAAATTATGCAACTAATTTTTTAGCTGGAAAAGAGTTTAAATTAAACGAAAAACAATCGATTTCAGCAGGTTTAAAAGTAACTTATGCTGGTGGACGACGTTATGGCTATGTTGATATTGCATCTTCAGAATTACGCAAAGAAGTTATTTTTTCAGATTCTGCTTTCAATGATCGCCAATTCAAAGACTATTTCAGATTGGATTTGAAAGTTAATTGGAAATTCAACGCCAAAGCAATGACTCATGAAATTGGATTGGATTTAGTCAATATTTTAAACACCAAAAATCTATTAGGATTAGCTTACGCGCCAGATTTAGCAGATCCGACAAAAGAGCCGCTTGCCGAAAAACAACAACTAGGTTTCTTGCCGATTTTCTATTATAAAGTTGATTTCAGAGTAAAGGGCAAGAGGAATTAGTGAATAGGAATTAGGCAAAAGGTATTGGGCAAAAGGCAGAAGGCAATGCCGCCACTTTTCATCCATCACTTTTAACTCTTCACTTTTTGCTTTTAATTTTCAAAAAAATAACAGTATGTCAAAGATTCTAATCAAAAATATCAAAGGACTTGTCCAAGCGGGCGAAAATTTTGCTCACATGGTAAAAGGGACAGCCATGGCTGAATTTCCTGTGATTGAAAATGCGTATTTGGCGATTGAAAACAATGTCATCGTTGATTACGGAACCATGGAAGAATGGGGCGGAATTGCTGATTGGCGAGATTTGGAAATCATTGATGCGGACGGAAAATATGTTTTACCTGCATTTTGTGATTCTCATACGCACTTGGTTTTCGCAAAAAGTCGCGAAGAAGAATTTGTAGATAGAATCAAAGGACTTACCTACGAAGAAATCGCATTGAAAGGCGGAGGAATTCTCAATTCAGCGCGAAGATTGGGCGAAAAAACAGAAGATGAATTGTACCAAGATGCCATGAATCGGGTTGAATTACTCAAATCGTATGGTACAGGCGCCATCGAAATCAAGTCTGGTTACGGTTTATCGGTCGAAGCTGAAATCAAAATATTGCGCGTTATTCAGCGGTTGAAACAAAGCTCTGGAATTTCTATTAAAGCGACATTTTTGGGTGCACATGCATTTCCAAAGGAATATAAAGAAAACCACCGTGGCTACATTGATTTGATTATCAACGAAATGTTGCCAATAATCGGTGAAGAAAAATTGGCTGACTATATTGATGTTTTTTGCGAAAGAAATTATTTTTCTGTTGAAGAAATGGAAGAAATCTTATTAGCTGGAAAAAAATACGGCTTGGTTCCCAAAGTACACGTGAATCAATTTTCTGTGATGGGCGGAATTCAAAAAGCGATTGAATTGGGTGCTTTGTCGGTCGATCATTTGGAAGAAATCGATGAAAATGACATTGTTGCATTGCAAAATTCGAATTGCATGCCTACGCTTTTACCCAGTTGTTCGCACTTTATTTCCATTCCATTCGGAGATGCCCGCAGGTTGATTGAAGCCAATTTGCCGGTAGCGCTTGCGAGCGATTTCAACCCAGGAACAACGCCAACTGGAAATTTAGGTGTAGTCATGAGTTTGGCTTGCATCAAAATGAAATTGACACCAGAAGAAGCAATCAATGCTTTGACAATCAACGCTGCATATGCCATGGGATTGTCAGAAACGCACGGAACCATCAGTTTAGGGAAAAGCGGAAATGTGATTTTAACCAAACAAATTCCTTCGCTTGCTTATATGGCTTATGCGTTTGGTGATAATCATATTGAACGAATTATAGGTTTATAAATTTACTTTGTTCCTTTTGCTTGATCAAAACGAACCCAAAAATCAAGGCTTTCTCAGAAAGTTTAAAGCGCAATTTTTCGCACGAAATAAATTTATCGCTTCGAGCGCTTTATTTTAAAAGCTTCTGAAAAAGTGATTTTGTCGGTGATCTACTCCACTAGCGTTCCATAGCTTCCTCCAAAAGTCTACATTTTCAGTGCACCTTTAAAAACACTTTCTTCCAAGGCCAAATAGTAAAACTAAAATTTTTGCTAAATGCCAATCAACAATTTCAGCATTATATGAACCTTGATAAATAATTATCATTTCAATTTTTAGATTTTTAATTTTTGTGAAGAAACATTTCAAAACCATAAAATTCACTACATTCGTATTAATTGACGCTTAATTTGCTGTTTTTCCTCTCAATTGAATCAGTTCAATGGTAAAATCAATCTTCCATATTCAAAATTTGCTTTCGGCGGTTTTCGTTGGGCTGTTTTGCGTATGTGGAATTTCACAGCAATATGACCCTGACAATCAATTGCTTTGGCAGATTTCTGGGAAAGGACTCAAAAAACCAAGTTACCTTTTTGGCAGTTATCATTCCAACGATGCACGATTATTTGAATTTTCAGACAGTACATTTGCCGCTATTTTGAATTCAGAAGCGATTGTTTTAGAAGCAGATATCTACAGTTTATTTACCTTGTACGATACACGCGACGAGAAAATTCAACTTGAAATAGACGCCAACGGAAAACCTTATACCTCCAATAAAAAAGCCTCGTCAACCAAATACGGAAATGAAAATGGTCGTCCGCAATTTTTAGATGCTTATTTTCAGCAAATTGCATACAACAGCGGAAAGAAATTTTTTCCTTTGGAAAGTGTACAATCACAAATAGATGCGTACGAAAATATCAGTTATCAAAATTACAAACAATTCAGCATCAGTACGTTTTCATTGAGTGAAGAAAATATTTTGCAAACATATTTAAGTGGTGACATTGAAGAGATGCGTCAATCTTTGAAAGCGCAATTGGCCGTTTCAGCGAATGCTTATAATTTGTTGATCACGAATAGAAATATTTTGATGGCGAAAGGAATCGATTCCCTTTGCAAAAAACACAGTTTGTTTGTAGCAGTTGGCGCTGCACATTTGGCTGGAAAAGAAGGAATTATTCAACTTTTGAAAAATAAAGGTTATACCGTGCGACAAGTAGGCGCTACTTTTTCTGACAAGCCGACAAACGCAGAAATTGCCTTGCGAAAGTTCAATTCTTACCTTTATAAAGACGCAACGCATCATTTCACAGCCGTTTTTGGCGGAATGCCAAAAGCAGATACAACTGCCAAAAATTTCAAAATTGTGTACCAAGAAATGGGGCAGGGAAATACGTACATCATCGAAGTTTTGCCTTTCGACAATTTCACTGTTTTAAGTGACAAAGTCGATGATTTGTTTTACACTTCTCAAGCCTTAAACATTCAAGAAATAATCATTTCAAACGACATTCAAGCATTCGAAGGCATTGCCAATATTTACGGTTTGGGCGATTGTTGGCGCAGGGTTTTTATCTACAAAGATCAATTGTTTAAATTGACCTGTTATGGCGGAAATAAGTTCATGAATTCAGACAGATACAAGAAATTCTTTGACCGAGTGGTGACGTTTTGATTACACACCAAAACTAAACTTATCAACAATTTCCGCAAAAATCAATCAAAAAACGAGGTAAAGCTGCGAAATTCTGTATTTTTGAACTTGATAATTTTGATTTGAATTGTGAATTTTAAACTTAAATTTTACTTTTTTACATTGATTTTCAATTTTCCCCCTTTGGAGGGGGATCAAGGGGGAGGATGGATTAATAATTGAAATTTTGATTTAAAATGCTAGTTATCGGCATATTTAACATGCTCAATCAAAATTATAATTTTTCAAAAAAATGATACAAAGGCAACTGCAAGAAAAGGTAAAACAGCACATTGAAAACAACAAAATTTTATTGCTTCTCGGACCTAAAAGTGTCGGAAAAACGCAATTGATTGAAAACGTGATTTCAAGTCCTGATGCAATTTTGCACTTGGATGCCAATCAGAAAAGAACCAAAAAGTCGCTAGAAAATCCGTCGGAAGCTAGTTTGAAAACCATCTTTGAAAACTACAAATACATCGTCATTCAAGATGCACAATATTTGATTCATTTACAAACGATTATTGAAGAAGTTTTATTCAAAGATTATCCAATCAATTTGATTTTGAATTGTTCTTTCGAACTGATTTTAGACGAAGTTTTACGCGAAGTTCTGCAAATGCAAGGTTTAGAATTGCGTCTTTATCCGTTGCTTTTTCAAGAATTGGCGAATCAGCAAGGGATTGTAAAGTTTGATAAAAACATCGCGCAACGATTGATTTACGGAAATTACCCCCAAGTAATTGAAAATCCCGCTGAAGCTGAAAATTTCCTGCTCAACTTATTGGAAGATGCGATTTTCACTAATTTGAGTCCAAACGAAAGAATCAACAAGGCTGCAAAATTGCTGAAAATGTTGCAAGCTTTGGCCTTTCAAATTGGCGAACCGATTTCTTACAACGAAATTGGCTTCAAAGCTGGCTTGGACAACGAAACCGTTGAACGCTACATCGATTTGCTTGAAAAAGCGTTTATTTTGATAAAGATTCCATCGTTTTACAATGGACATAAATACGAATTGAAAAAGACGCACTGTGTTTATTTCGTCGACAATGGAATTCGCAATGCGATTATCAAAAATTTCAACGAAATCGACCTGAGAAATGACGTCGATATGCTTTGGAAAAATTGGCTTATTTCGGAACGAATCAAATGGAATCAGCAGCAAGAAAATCCATGTCAATATTCATTTTGGCGCACGCACACCAAGCAACAAATGGATTTTATCGAAGTGAAAGATCAAAAAGTTTCCGCTTATAAATCGATTTGGGACAAACGCAAGAAACCCAAATTTCCTGCAAGTTTCAAAAATTTCTATCCCGAAGCTTCCATTCACGCACTCAATCGCTCGACCTACTGGGGATTTTTGTCAAAGAAGTGAGTTTAATCTGCAGTTTTGAATCGTTTCAATCAGTAAGTGAAAGTAAGAATTGTTTGATTTGTGAAACTTCTGTCTTGTTCAATTTAAGTGAATCTGAGGATAACGTTTGGGTTTCCAAATCCATTCCTTGGCCTTTTCCTCCGCCTTTATTGTAAAATTCTAACAGTTCATCGAGCGTCAAAAAAACACCATTGTGCATGTAAGGTGCCGTAAATTCTGTATTTCGAGAAGTGCTTGTTTTGAAAGCATATCTGTGTAAATCTAATTTGGTAAATAAGTATTTTCCCAAGTCAGGATCGATAATTTTTGGATCATCTGCGCTTTTCGGAACTCCTATTATTTCTGACTCTGTATCGGTGTAATACGGCGGAACCAAACCATTAAAAAGAGGCAAAAAATGGCACGTGGCGCATTTCGCTTTTCCTGCAAATAAATTAAATCCCTTTTTTACATCTTCTGATAAAACAGCTTTTTCATCTCTAAAGTACTTATCGAAAGGAGAATTTAAACTTGTCAGCGACGAAACATACGAAGCAATTGCGTGGAGCAGGTTATTTTGATTTATTTCTCCATTTTGAAAAGCTTTTTTGAATGCTGCTTTATAAGTTTCATCTTGTTTTAAGCCTTCAATTAACTTGGAAAGATTTCCTCCCATTTCGATATGATTATGAATTGCATCCCAAGATTGTCTCTCTAAATTTGAAGCGCGTGAATCATAAAATTGTTTGGTTTGAAAAACAGAATTTAGTAGGGTTGGTGTATTTCTTGGCAATAAATTTTTGCCGTCTAAAGAAACATTTTTCGTCAAGCCGTCAGAATAAGCCATATTAGGGTTGTGACAAGAAGCACAATTTCTTGTTCCATTCGAAGAAAGTTGTTTGTCGTAAAATAATTTTGCTCCTAAATTTTCCACCTCGAAATTTGAGTTTGAATTAAAAAAAGATTTGTTATAAAATTTTTCTGAAAACATGAAATCTGCCTCTATCGAAACAGGACGAACTTCCTGTGGATATTTGATTTCTAATATTTTAATTGATTCCAATACCCAATTTTCAATCGGATGAAGAAAAGTTTTCATAAATGTAATTCTATCAAAACTATCAAAGTCGGTTTTATTCTTAGACAAGTAATTTTCCCCTTTTTTAAAAATTAATTGACCTTTCTTAAAGTGCTTTTTCTTATCGATGGCACTAAATTGTGTTTCATAAATTTTAATCACCTTATGCAAGGAAACAATTGCTTCAAAGGTTTCTGGTAAAGCATTTTGAGAATCCGGCACATCAAAACCAGTTATCCCCAAAGATTCTATCCTGAAAAGTTCGTATCGGATTGCATCCCAAATAATGATATTGTATTCTTTTGGATTGACAATATTTTGACGAGTCGTCCGCCTTAAAATATTTTTTATTAATTCTTCCAGTAAAAGAATTTCCTTTTTTAATTCTTCTCTTGAAGTGTTTGTTGGATGATAAATTAGTGATTCTATTACCTGTAATCCATGCGGTTGAATTTCATCATTTGGAGTCAAATAGGTATAATTATTGACAACAATATTTGCTCCGTTAATCTGTTTACTTTCTTTATTGTCAATATAGGTAAGTAGAAACTCAACCCTTTTAAACCTTTCTCGGGAAATTAAAAAGTACTTCTTTAATTCTTCTTCTTTTGTAAAGGCTTGTTCTTTTTGCTTGAGCTGATCCAAAGAATTCAAGAAAACTGTTAACTCCTTGATGTAGTAATTTTTAACCTTATCAGCACAATTCTGGTGATTTCTATCATTTTCAAAAAGTCCCAATATGACGAAAAGCAAAGGAAACAAAAGAATAAAGGGAACTACTTTCATGTTTTTTAAGCACAAAAGAAAAATATTATTGCGTAATTAAGATTAAAAACAGATTATTTAAATGTGAAAAAACAAAACTCGGATAAATTAATAATAACAGCAAAATAATAACTAAAAATATGATATATAGTAGATTAAGTTCAAAAAATCTAAATTTGAATTGCCTATCTATTTTTTAATAAACTGGTAATTTAGATTTTATAAGATTCAGCGTTCGTGCGTTTAATTTTGTAAGTAAAGATAATTGGTAGAGATTTTCAAGGTTTTAGACTTTACGAAAAACATATCATTGAAAATTTTAAGTAAAAATATTTTTATGAAACTATTACTAGTAATTTTGTCAATAGCGCTAACTATTACAATCGATGCACAAAACATTGTTCGTGGCCCTTATCTTCAGAGCAATACGCATCAAAGCATTATTATTATGTGGCGAACAAATGTTCAAACTAACACCAAAGTTTGGTTTGGAACAGATTCTTTAAATTTAGCACAATCACAATTTATTCAGAACAGTGTTTTAGACCATTCAATCAAAATTGAAAATTTACAACCCTATACTAAATATTATTACGGAGTAGGTACATCTAGTGGAATGCTTGTTGGCGGAACGCAGCAATTTTCATTCACAACTCACCCAATTCCTGGCGATGCAAAGCCAACACGAATTTGGGCAATTGGCGATTTTGGAAGAGGGAATCAGGGACAAATTGATGTAAAAAATTCTTACGTTAACTACACGGGCGAAAGAGGCACTGATGTTTGGTTGTGGCTGGGAGACAATGCTTATCAAGACGGAACCGATGCAGAATATCAATCAAGTGTGTTTAATGTAAATGGTTTCAGTGATATATTTAATTACGTTCCATTTTATCCCTCGCCAGGCAATCACGATTATAACACAGTTTGGTCAGAGAGTACATTTCTAGGGATTCCTTATTCAAATATTCCGCTTGCGAATCATGAAGGGCCGTACTTTGATATCGTTGAAGTTCCTAAATATGCAGAAGCAGGAGGATTTCCATCTCAACATGAAGTTTTTTATTCATATGATTATGGTGATGTTCATTTCTTATCTTTAAATTCAGAAGTTTTCGATTATGCCTTAACATACAATGGAATAAATCAGATGAAAGCATGGATTGAAAGCGATTTGCAACAAAACACTAGAAAATTTACCGTAGCTTATTTTCACCAATGTCCTTATTCTAAAGGATCGCATGATTCTGATGCCGCTTTTGAACTTGTGATAAAGGCGATGAGAGAGAAAATTGTTCCCCTGCTGGAAGCTTATGATGTTGATTTGGTCATTAACGGACACAGCCATGTTTTTGAAAGAAGTTACTTGATGAATAACCACTTCGGAGTTTCTTCTACTTTTGATCCCAGTACCATGGTTGTAGATCCATCCAATGGAAAATTCGCTGAGGGAAATGCATACATGAAAGACAATTCAAGCGCTACGCCTGAAGGAACAGTTTATATCGTTTGTGGTAATTCTGGAAGCTCAGAAAATTCACCTGCACTAAACCATCCTGCAATGATTTACACTGATGGTGGGGCAAATGTTTACGGTTCATTGGTGATTGATGTAAACAGAAATAGATTGGATGCTAAATATTTAAAAACCAACGGAACAATTGGAGACGAATTTACCATTTTCAAAAAAGACATTGAATTACAACTTCAACCTAATATATCAGTTTGTGCTGGCGATTCTCTCAATTTACAGGCAATTTTTACAGGTGGTTCGGATAGCTTGTTAATTCAATGGATAGGAAATACAACTCAAATTGGAAATACACTATCCTTGTTGCCTACCAGCAATGAACAATACACTTTGTCTGTCCTTGACTTGTTTACCCAAGAGGAAAAAACTTCTGTTTTTACTATTACCGTGGTAGATCTTGAAATTCCGACAATCTCCCAAACTCCTGCGGGAACTTTGGAAGCAATTACTCCTCTTGGTTCGTCATTTACTTATCAGTGGAATCTTGATGGAAATCCTATCGTTGGAGCAAATAGTCAAGTTTATCAACCTTTGGTAAATGGGAATTATTCTGTAACTATTATAGACTTGAACAATTGTTTTGCAACTTCGGAAGAGCTTAATTACGGAATTGTTTCTGTTTTAGATTTGACACAAGATCAAGCTTTTAAAGTCTATCCGAATCCAGCTGAAAACGAAATCACAGTGATTTTAGACAAAGATTTCAAAGGTTCTAGTTTTCAAATTATGGATTTAAATGGAAAATTAATTTTTAGTGGAGATATGAAATCAAATGTTTCTAAAATTGATATTTCTGGATTTGATTCTGGTTTCTATATTTTGAAAGTTGATAGCGATATGCACTCCCATCAAACTCGATTTTCTAAAAAATAATTAAACATAAGTTTTAACTTCTTTTCGAAGATAAATTTTAAAATTATGCGAAGTAAAAATCTGCTATTTTTTGTTGCTACATTCTTGACATTCAATTCATGGTCACAAATTCCTAAAAGCATCGTTCCTGAGCCATGTATGAAACCATTTTACCACGGCGTTGCTTCAGGTGATGCATTGCATGATCGGGTGATTATTTGGACAAGAGTGACACCAACGGCTGCGGATCAACAGCCAGCTTTGGTTACGTGGAAAGTGGCTTTAGACACGAATATGACTCAAGTTGTTCAAACAGGAAGTTTATTAACAACTATTGAAAGAGACTACACAGTCAAAATTGATGTTCAAGATCTGCAACCTGATACTTGGTACTACTATGAATTTTATGCTGAAGGCAAAGCCAGTATTCAGGGAAGAACAAGAACTACTCCAAATCCGACAGCAATGAAAGACAGTTTGCGTTTTGCTGTAGTTTCTTGTGCAAACCTTGAGGCAGGATTTTTTAACGTTTATGGAGCTTTGAATCAACGGAAAGACTTTGATGCAGTGATTTGTTTGGGCGATTACTTATATGAATATGAAACAGGTGGTTACGCACCAAATCCTCAAAGCGATCGGTTTTTTGAACCATCAAATGAAATAATCACTTTGGAAGACTACAGAATGCGCCACTCGATTTATCGATTGGACGGTGATTTGCGAAGATTACATCAAAATTTTCCGTGGTTTTTTGTTTGGGATGACCATGAATTCGCCAACGATGCCTGGACTGGTGGAGCTCAAAATCACACTACAACCACAGAAGGGAATTGGATGACAAGAAAAGACTTCGCAAAGCAAGCATATTTCGAATGGATCCCAATAAGAGATAATAATTCACAAGGTCTTTTTGAGATTTACAGAAATGTTTCTTATGGACAACTTGTTGATTTAATACTACTTGATACCAGAGTAAAAGGAAGAAATGAGCAATTGACCGCCGCAAATCCTCTAGTAAATAGCACAACCCGAACAATTTTGGGAACCCAACAGCACGATTGGCTCATCAATCAACTGGATTCTAGTGCGGCGATTTACAAAGTGATTGCACAACAGATAATGGTTGCCCCACTTGAAGTTTTTGGTGTTGCAGTAAATATGGATCAATGGGATGGCTATCCTGCGGAGAGAAGTCAAATTTTAGATCACATTGTCTCTCAAAATATTGAAAATGTAGTTGTATTAACAGGAGATATTCACACTTCATGGGCATCTAATTTACCTACTGCTAATGGCAATGCAGGTGTTGAATTTGTGACACCAAGTGTTACTTCGCCAGCGCTAGAAGCTTTATCATCAGTAAGTTTTATCGGTGAAGTGGCAATAAAAGCAGCAAATCCTCATATCAAGTGGGTTGATTTGACTAAGCGTGGATACATGATTGTTGATATCAATGAAAATAGGGTTCAATCTGATTGGTTTTTTATAAACACAATTGATGGTCTAAACACTGCTAATTATTGGGCAAATTCATTTTATTCTCTTCAAGGAACAAGTAATTTATTGAACACTTCAACTGTTTCTCAAGCAAGAAATGAAATCTACAACGATGTTCCGCAACTTTGTCCAAGGCAAGCTGATTTCGCAAATATTGAAAGTTCCGAAAATGAAAATGTTATCGTATTCGGCTTGTATCCAAATCCTGCAAAAGAACTTTTAAATGTCCATTTTTCTAACTTGATTGCAAGTCAATTAAAAATAGAAATAGTGAACGCTTTGGGACAAATAGTAAAGACCGATTTATTCGATTGTCAATCTGGATCTTGGAATTATTCAATCGTAATTGGTGATTTACAATCGGGGGTTTATACTTTAAAAATCAATTCTCCTGATCAAACAGTTTTCAAAAACTTTATCAAAGAATAAGAACTGTTATTGTTTGCAAATTAAAATTGATTCCAATCGCAGCTGCTGGAATTGTTGTTGACATAATTACTATCTTCGCCAGAAGCTTTAAGAAGTAAAATGTCCACACTTGTAGCGCCCAAAAAGAAAGTAAAAGTCAGCGTAAAACCAATGGTTTTCGAGGAAAAGCAAGTGATTGTTCATTGTGCAATTCCTTGTGAACGCGGAATGGGCATGCGCATTTGGAAAACTACTTATTTAGTGACTGAAGACGGCACTGAAATTCAGTTGATGTTTTGGGACGGAATTTCACTCGCTCCACAATGGACGATGGTCATGCACGACGGTTTTTTCCGATTCACGCTCATTTTCAAAAGTTTGCCAGCCAATTGCAAGGTGTTTTCAATGATGGAAAAAATACCAGAACCAGGCGGATTTTCGGTGAACGATATCAGAAGGAATAAGACGGATGTTTACAAGGTGAATTTGTGAGGATTGTTAATTTTAATCTTTGAAAGAATTTTACTTAAACTCTTAGAAATAGCAAAATCTATCTTTCCCCAAATTTCCGCTTTTTTAGATACTTTGAACCAAACTACCCCAATTTTATTTTTGAGTTCTTCTTCTCGAATTTTTTTGTATTTCATATCCATACTTGATTTATCAAACGGAGTTCATTAAGAGACTTTAGAAATAAAACTAAAGTGAAAAATTAAGATTGATTGAAAGCGTAAAGAGGCAATTTTTAGGGTGGTTGAACTGAACAAATGGCGCAGTTGATGGTTATAGTTAATGAAGACCAGATTCATCTAACACCGATTATGTTTTCAATATAGTCCAATGAACTGGACTATATTACCTACGGTGCGACTTCGTGGTCAAACTATATCGGCATTATACTGGTTTTTGATTGGACTAAAATGAATTGGTGAATTGTATAAAATATAGACTCTTTATCCTTGGACTTTGGCTAGTTGTCAGAGATAAAATCATCAATTTTTTTCAAAGTGGTTCTTCAAAATAACCGTAATTTTGATTTATTTAAATATGGAAGGCGAAACGATAATCAAAGTTGAACATTTGGCTAAACGCTTTGGTACGTTTGAAGCGGTGAAAGACGTTTCTTTCAGCGTGAATAGGGGCGATGTGTTTGGATTTCTTGGTCCGAATGGTGCTGGAAAAAGTACGACAATTCGTTGTCTTTTATCCTTAATCACGCCAGATGCTGGATCGATTGAACTGTTTGGGAAGTCATTCAAGACGGATCGGTCAGCCATTTTATCGAATATTGGCAGCATCATTGAAAAACCTGATTTTTATAAATACTTGTCGGCACAAAAAAACCTTGAAATTTTTGCACGTGTTTCTGGAGCGGTTGTTTCCAAAAAGGAAATTCAAGAAATGCTAGAATTTGTTGGTTTGGGCGATCGTGGCAAGCATAAATTGGGTGGTTTCTCTCATGGGATGAAGCAACGTTTAGGCATTGCACAGACACTTTTACACAAACCAGATTTGATCATTTTAGACGAACCAACTACTGGTTTGGATCCGCAAGGAATCATTGAAATTCGTAATTTGATTTTAAGACTCAAAAATGAACAAAACAAAACAATCCTTTTATCTTCGCATCAATTATCTGAGATAGAACTGATTGCCAATAGAATGGTGATTATCAACCAAGGACGCTCAATTGTGGAAGGCAGTGTGAGCGATTTGTTGAATACGCAAGAATTGCTTGTGCGCATCGAAGTGGACAATGCAGCTGCGACTGCCGAACTCTTGCAAAAGGCATATCCAGAATCGATTTTTAAAATCAATTCCGAGCGCGAATTAGAAGTTACGTTCGTTAAAGAGTTGGTTCCTGAACTCGGTCGTCTGTTGTTCAGCAACAACATCGATGTGCACGCCATCGAGCCAACACGCAAACTAGAGGATTATTTCATGAAAATCATACAAGCATAAGATGTTACTAAAAAATACATACAACGAGTTTATTAAAATACTTTCGAAACCCCGAAGTTATTTAGGAATTGGCGCTTTGACCTTGCTTGTCGGAATCATCATTTTTGCAATGAAAGCAGATGGCCGGTCAATCATTTCATTTGTTACTTCCTCTTTCGAACAGACTTTGACTTTCAATGGGGATGTTTTGAATGGCAACCTAATCGCCTTCATCATTTTGCAAATGTTGATTGTACACATTCCCTTATTGGTGGCGCTGGTGACAGGCGATCTCATCTCCGGTGAAGCAGCAATGGGAACAATTCGCATGTTGGCGACAAAACCAATTTCACGCACGCAAATCGTTTTATCGAAATTTATTGCTGGTGCGATGTACACCTTGTTTTTGACATTGTGGCTCGGCTTTTTTGCGTTGTTCGTTTCAAGGCAAATTTTTGGAACCGGCGATTTAATTGTACTCAACAGCGATGGTTTAGTCATCTTGCAAGACGCAGATATTTTGTGGCGTTTTGGACTTGGGTTTTGCGTTGCGTTTTTGTCACTTTTAACCGTTTCAACACTCTCCATCGCATTGTCTGCATTTGCAGAAAACTCAATCGGACCAATTGTTTCCACGATGGCCATCATTATTTTGTTTACCATTATTGGTAGTTTGGATGTTACCGTATTCGACAATATAAAACCCTACCTTTTCACCACGCACATGGCATCTTGGCGCAGTTTCTTTGAAGATCCAGTTCCTTTTTCTGCGATTATGAAATCGATTGTCATTCTCTTAGTTCACAACATTTTACTAGTAGCAATCGCTGTTTACAAATTCAATAAAAAAGACATTACATCCTGATGAAAAAGTTCCTTACCCTTTTAATCATCGCAATTCAATTTGGCGTTATAGCGCAAGAAGCGAATGATATTCTAAGCAAAGTTGTAACGAAGCTGAACACAGTGAACGATTACACGGTGATTGCCAATGTGAAAGCAAACATTCCCATGATAAAAATCTTGCCTTCGAAAGCGACTATCTATTTCAAGCAAAAAGATAAGTTCAAAGTCGTTTCGAAAGGGATTGTCATCTTGCCCAAACAAGGATTCACGGAAATAAACGGTTTTCTGGCGAACAAGAAATCCTACTTGGCTGTTGCCGGCGACTCGACCAAAATTGGTAGCGTCATGACAAAATTGATCAACGTCGTTCCAACTGGCGAAAACAGTGAAATTGTACTTGCAAAATTATGGATCGACACAAAACGCTCGCTCATTATTAAATCGCAAATCACCACCAAAACCAACGGTTCCGTTACCACGACCTATACCTATGGCGACAAAGCGGCGTTTGGTTTACCGAGTCAACTTGTTTTCGAGATTGACGTGAAAGCCTTCAAACTTCCGAAAAGTGTTGCTGCCGATATCAATAAAACAACGGCGGAAAAGAAAACCAAAACTGGTAAAAAAGGGCTAATTACGATAACTTTGACGGATTACAAAGTGAATACAGGGTTGAGTGATGCGATTTTTACGAAGAAGAAGTAATTAAACTCGTTATTCTGCTTGTTATTTGATATGGTGGTTTCACTTGATAGTATCTTGATACTATCAAAGGTAAGATTTTTTACTTCCCGATACAAAACTTAGAAAATATATTACCCAACAAATCATCCGTTGAAATATCCCCAGTAATGCTTCCCAAGTGAAACATCGCTTGTCGAATATCCATAGCGATGAAATCTCCAGTGACGTTGGTTTCTAAGCCTGTTTGTGCTTGATTGAGCGAGAACGCGGCTTTTTCCAAAGCTTCGACATGTCTCACATTGGTTACAATCGTTTCTTGACTGCTATCAAAACCAGATTGGATTTGTGTAACTAACCAATTTTTTAATTCTTCCATCCCCAGACCGGTTTTCGCCGAAATGGCTTGAATTTCGATTTCTGAATTGGTTTCGATGTTTGAGTTTTCGCTTCGTATATCTAATTTATTGGCCAAGACCAAGAATTTTTTGCTTGGAAATTCTGCTTGCAATTCATGTGCCCAACGAATGGTTTCGTCTGTAGACATCGTGTTGTGACCTTCAGAAGCTGAACCGTTTGCAGAATAATCACTCATCAAGAGTACCAATTGTGCTTGGGCGATTTTTTCGTGTGATTTTTCTATTCCAATTGCTTCAATTCGGTCGCTGTCGGATTCGTTCAAGCCTTCACGGATCCCTGCGGTGTCAATCAAACGGAATAAAATCCCAGCGATGTTTAAAGTTTCTTCAATTACATCGCGCGTGGTTCCGGCGATATTGCTTACAATCGCTCTATTTTCGCCTACCAATTGGTTCAATAAGGTGCTTTTTCCTGTGTTTGGTGCGCCTACAATCGCTACCGGAACGCCATTTTTGAGGGCATTTCCAAGTTCAAACGATTTCAATAAACGGTGAATGTAGTTTAACACTTCGGCGACCAAGGTTTTCAATTGGGAACGATCGGCAAATTCTACATCTTCTTCTGCAAAATCGAGTTCCAATTCTACCAAGCTGGCAAAGTGAATCAATTTTTCACGCAATTCTTTCAGTTCTGACGAAAAACCGCCACGCATTTGGTTCATGGCTACTTCATGCGCTTTTTGTGATTGAGAAGCAATCAAATCCGCCACAGCTTCCGCTTGCGACAAATCCATTTTTCCGTTCAAAAAAGCACGCATCGTAAATTCTCCCGGTTCCGCCATGCGACAGCCGTTTTGAATCAATAATTGTAAAATTTGTTGTTGAATGTAGATTGAACCATGACAAGCAATTTCGACCGTAGCTTCACCCGTAAAACTTCTTCCTTCATGCAAAACAGTCAAAAGTACTTCGTCAATTACGTTTCCTTCACCCGTTTTTATTCTGCCGAAAAGGGCAGTGTGAGAAGTCGATTCTTCTATGTTTTTAGAAAAAATCTGACTACAAATTGGGAATGCATTCGGGCCAGAAATTCGAATTACGGCAATGGCGCCTATTCCATTTGCAGTTGATAAAGCACAGATTGTATCGTTGTTTTGACCGTAATAATTCATAAAAAGCGTGAAATTTGAGCAACAAAGGTAGTTTAGAGTTTTGGATAAAAATAATTGATTCAGCTTAAACTTTTAGCAGATCTAAAACTATTTTGAACAAAGAGGAAAAGATAGTTTCCGATCAACCATCGATTGAATCGTTTCGTCCAATAATCTGACACCACCGCAGGTAGCAGCGCAGTGAGCGCAAAGCACCGACGCATTCAATCCAACAATCCAACAATCCAAAAAAAATCCCTGTATGACTTTTTCATACAGGGATTTTAAAAAAAAAGCTTGCTTATTATTTCACCATGAATTGAACAACTTGTTTGTTGCTGCCATCACCAATTTGCAATAAGTACATGCCTGAAGCAATTCCTTCTGTTGAAAGAACTACAGCATTTGCGCCTGCTGCAGCTTGAATATTTTGTGTTTGAATAGTTTTTCCTAATACGTCTGTCACCACAAATGACATTGCTTTTGGAGTAACCACATTGAAAGTTACGTTCAATTCACCTTCTGTTGGGTTTGGGAAGACAGATAAACTTTCTACTGCAATTTGCTCTTCAATTCCAAGCACGTTTACACTTGATGGTGCACCAGCGTAAATATTGATGTCATCTAAATATACATTATTTCCTCCAGTGGACTCAAATCTGAATTTGTATCTGAAATTTTGATTCCAATATTGGGTAGTAACGTTCGTCATGTGCACCGTTATCCAATCTGCAGAAGTTGGCGTCCAAGCAGCGGTCTCAACCAATGATGACAAACTTGTTCCAGAAATTGTTTTTCTTTGTTGCCAAGAATCACCGCAATCAGCAGTTAAAAACACCTTTAAGATTTCGCTGTTTGTAGATGCTTTTTTACGGTAAGCATATTTAAATGATAATGTTACGTTTGTTGGAGAGGTGATTGATGATAAATCTACTGGAGAAGAAATCAATTCATCGTAATTAGTTCCTGATTGTGTAAAATTACCCAATTTCATACTTTTAGAACCAGTTGCACCAGCAGTGTTTGTTAAACTCCAAGTTGAAGTAGTTCCTACTGAATTATCAATCGCAAAACCAGTGATATCAGCTGTTTGATTGTATGTTTCAAAACTTTCGAAGAAAGGAACGGAAGCTCCAGCTGGCAATACAGTGATGTAAGAAGTTCTAGTTTCAACATCAGAAGTTGTTCCATCTGTTGCGGTTAAAACAACGTTATAAACGCCAGGAGTTGTATAAGTAACTGTAGGATTTTGTGCTGTTGAAGTTGCGGGAGTTCCACCTGGGAATGACCAAGTCCAACCAGAAGCAGCATTGTATGATTCATCTGAATATTGCAATGTATCGCCCACACAAATCACTTGTTTTGGCACGGTGAAATTTGCTTTGCACAAATAAACATTTCCATCAGCACCAACAGCAGTTAAATTTGCTGCAGATTTTAGATTGGCTCTTCCCGTATTTGTAGCGGTCATTGCTGCACGCATTCTAGCTACTTGACCTGCTGAAAACATTTTTGAACAATAGGAATAGTCCATGTAGTTTTCAACATTTGCTCTTGGACCGCAGAAATTTTCATTCAATGCACAAGCAGTAACGCCTCTTGTTTCTGGTGTATCATTTACTTGGTCAGAACCACAAGCGATACCGGGATTATTATTTCCTCCCCAAGTATGAGATAGATTTAACCAGTGACCAACTTCATGTGTTAAGGCTCTTGATCCAGTTATGGAACCAGTTTCGATTGAACCGACGTAATTGTGTAAAATCCAAATTCCATTTTGCATAGCAGATGCGCTCCAACCACTAGGATTTGTGGTGTAACCAGCAGCACCGCCAATTTCAGCAGCAATAAATATGTTCAGGTATTTGTTACCTGGCCATTGTCCGTTGTAAACATCGTTTCCGCTCACAATAGCATCTACTTGAGCACCTCCATCTGCCCCGTCTAAACTCAACGCATTTTGAGTTCTGGTAATTCCACTGAAACAAGTTCCATTAGGTGCTTTTGTAGCCAAAACAAACTCAATTTCAACATCAGATGGAATACATGTAGCAGCTGCATTGCTTGCTTTGAAATCTGCATGCACATTCAATGCATCAGTATTTTGCAACCTAAAATCACGGTTTAAAATTGCCAACGCATCTAATATTTGTTCTTGAGAAATATTTTCTACTCCGCCATAGTGAAGCACGTGAAAAACTACAGGAACTTTATAAACTACGCGCTCTTGCGGAGGATTTGCAGCTAAATCTTGTTCAATTTGTTGCATTTGTGCTTGGTCGATTGCATACTGAGCGGAGAACTCAGGATTTGACATCAAGGCATGCATTTTTTTGTGAGTTGTACAATATTCAACCGTTTCGCCGTCTCTTGTATTTGACAAGTCAATTGTTTGTTTTTGTGCAAACGAGGAGAATGAGGAGAGAAGGCTAATTGCGATAATTGTTAATCGAAATTTGTCCATAAGAATTTTCATAGTTTATTTTTTGAGTTTATTTAAAACGCCACAAGTTACAAAAAGGTTCAAAAATAAAGAATATTTATTGGTTAAATGGCCCTTTTATTGATTGAATGGTAATTTTAATCTAAATTATTAGTTCATTTAGGAAAAAAATTACTTCATCTCCATAATCAAAACTTAACAATTTATTCAATTTCAGCGCAATTCTTTCAGGAGTTTCTAATTTGTTTTCTGATTTCAAATTTTGAAAATTTTCCAAGCTTGAAAATGCTTTTTCATCGGTTGTGCGAATCTGAAGTTGCATATCTGTATCTATCACACCGGGAGAAACTGAATACACTTTCGTCGCTTTTCCCAATTCTCGTTCTTCCAACAAAAAAGTTTGAGAAAATAGATCTATCGCTGCTTTGGAAGCACAATATCCTGCCCATGAAGGAATTGGTCTTTTGCCTGCGCCAGAACTAATATTCACAAGGGTAAATAGTTTTTCATGACCGCAAAATTTGCTGATTTTTCGAGTTAATTGAATAGGAGCAATAACATTTACCTGCATAATTTCACTGATGCAATCTTCTGTCATGGAAGAAATGCGTTCGATATTTCCAATAATTCCCGCGTTGTTAATCAAAATGATTTCTTCGCTTTCAATGGTTGGAAGTTTCAAATTTTGAATCGCTTCTGCATCTAATAAATCCAATTCAAGGAAGTGAAAGTTTGGATTTTGAATTGAATGCGCGCGACCAATGCCAATTACTGCATGGTTTTTCGAGAGAAAATGTTCCGCCAACGCTTTTCCAATTCCTCTCGAAACGCCCGTGATGATGTATGTTTTTGACATTTATGCCAATGCTTGTTCGATGTCAGCCAAGATGTCTTCGATGTCTTCAACACCTACACTCAAGCGCAATAAATTATCAACAACCCCCGCTTTTTCTCTTTCCGCTTTTGGTATTGAAGCATGTGTCATCGTCGCTGGATGATTGATCAAAGATTCAACGCCGCCCAATGATTCTGCCAACGAGAAAACATGGAACGAAGAAGCCACCTTGAAGGTATTTTCGATGGTTTTATCTTTCAAAACGATAGAAATCATTCCGCCAAAATCACGCATTTGTTTTTTCGCAATTTCATGATTTGGATGCTCGGGAAAACCTGGCCAATATACTTTTTCAATTTTCGGATGATTTTTCAAATATTCAGCCACTTTTCTTCCGTTGAAACAATGTCTTTCCATACGCAAATGCAAGGTTTTAATTCCTCGCATCACCAAAAAGCTGTCCATCGGACCAGGATTTGCACCACAAGAATTCAAGATGAAATACAATTTTTCATGCCATTCGTCGCTGTTGGTAATCAATGCGCCCATCACCACATCACTGTGTCCGCCAAGGTATTTGGTAACAGAATGCATCACGATGTCTGCGCCTAAATTCAAAGGATTTTGTAAATAAGGAGAAGCAAAAGTATTGTCAACTACCAAAGTCAATTTATGTGCTTTGGCAATTTTTGAACAAGCTTCGATGTCAATAATTTGCATTGTTGGATTGGTTGGCGTTTCAGCCCAAATCATTTTGGTATTCTCGTTGATATATTGCGAAATATTCGAAGCATCCGTTAAATTCACGAAATGAAATTTGATACCGTAAGGTTCATAAATTTTGGTAAACAAACGGTAAGAACCACCATACAAATCGTCACCAGTAATCACTTCGTCGCCAGGGCGTAAAGTTCTAATCACGGCATCCGTAGCGCCCATTCCACTAGAAAAACAAACGCAATGTTTACCGTTTTCCAATGCTGCAATGTTTTCTTGCAAAGCTTCACGCGTAGGATTTTTCCCGCGCGCATAACCAAAACCTTTGTTCACACCCGGCGATTCTTGCACATAAGTAGAAGTTTGGAAAATAGGCGTCATGATTGCCCCTGTAGTTGGATCTGGATGCGCACCAGCGTGGATGGCTTTTGTACCGAATTTCATATCTTTTTTCATGGTTCTAATTTCTAAGTTGAGCGTAAATTTATGGAAATTGTTTTGTTATTTTCTCAATGGATAAAAGAAGTTTTTAATTGCTTGAAGTGATTTCATTATCATGCAACAAGTTGGAGTAATCTCTTTTCAATCGTACTTTTGTGCACCGGAATTTATAGATTATGTCAAAAAACATTGTACAAAACACTTCGATGGCGCATTTCAACTATGATTTGCCTGAGGAAAAAATCGCGAAATATCCTGTTGAACCCAGAGATTCAAGCAAGTTGTTGATTTACAAAGATGGAAAAATAGATCAAGCCGTTTATTCTGATTTGGCTTCTTTTTTGCCTTCTGATACGATGTTGATCATGAATGACACCAAAGTGGTAGAGGCAAGATTGATATTCAACAAGCAATCAGGGGGTAAAATTGAATTATTTTGTCTCGAACCAGCCGATCATTATTCAGATATCACGACCGCCATGTTTCAAAAAGACCGTGTTTTATGGAAATGCATGGTTGGCGGTGCTAAAAAGTGGAAAGATGAAACGCTTGTTTTACAAATAGAAACCGCACAAAAAAAGTATACGCTTTCGGCCACCAAAAAAGAACGTTTATCGGATTCTTTCTTAATCGAATTTTCTTGGGACGGAAATGACATCAGTTTTGCCGAAGTTTTGAGTGATGCAGGAATTGTTCCGCTTCCCCCTTATCTCAATAGAGATACTGAAGAAAAAGACAAGGCATTGTACCAAACGATTTATGCCAAATATGACGGTTCGGTAGCAGCGCCAACTGCCGGATTGCATTTCACAGAAAACGTAATGAAAAGTCTTTCAGCACAAGGAATTGAAACTTCTTTTGTGACATTGCATGTGGGGGCAGGTACTTTCAAACCTGTAAAAACGGCCACTTTGGGTGAACATGAAATGCATTCGGAATTTATAGATGTTTCGCTTGAAACCATTATTTCGCTTGCACAACATTTGCCCAAAAACCTCATTGCTGTGGGAACTACTTCGTTGCGAACCTTGGAAAGTTTGTATTGGATGGGCGTCAAAGTACATATGCATGCGCAATTGGACCTTTCAGAAATTGGCATTCAACAATGGGATGCGTATGATTTGCCACAAGAAATTGCGGTAAATGTTGCGCTGGAATCTTTGGTTAAATACATGGAAGACAAAAACATAAATCGCCTGATAACCAAAACCCAATTATTGATAGCACCCGGTTACACCTTGAGAATGGTGGATGCTATTTTGACAAATTTTCACCAGCCGCAATCCACTTTATTGTTACTGATTCACGCATTCGTGGGTGAAGAATGGAAAACGATTTATCAATTTGCGATGGAAAATGAGTATCGCTTTTTGAGTTATGGCGATGGGAGTTTGCTGTGGCGGAATTTCTAGGCGTGGATTAAAATTATTTTAATCATTCCTATCGCAAAACCCAGCAACAAAACACCCAATAATAGCGCAATGCCTGTCTTTTGCAAAATCTTCTTTCGCGAGGGCAAAATTGCCTTGAATCTCGCTAACGTAATTGCATCATCTTTGGGTGTTAAAAATGTTACGATAATCCAAGTAATGGTTGTTAAAACAGTTACAGTTACAATTTGCCAATTATATTCGTTGAAATTTGGCGTTTGAATTGGATAAATCGAAACATACCAGTTAAAAGCCAAAGTGTAAACTCCAGAGGCAATCATGGCTGAAAGTTGGCTCCAAGCGTTGATGCGAAGCCAAAACCAACGCAAAATATAAACTGGTGCAACGCCCGCCGAAATTGCAAAAACCACTTTGATAACATTTTCTAAACTACTCATGTTTCTCGTGATTAAAATCGCAATTATGCAAATGAATGTCATCGCCAAAAAGGATAGAATCGTGTAGTGCTTTTTGGATTGATTTGGTCGCAAATAAGTCTTGTAAAAATCAATGGTCAGAAACGAACCGCCCCAGTTGAGCATGGATTCTACCGTTGTGATGTACATGGCAAAAAAACCGATCAAGCAAATTGGATTTAGCCAATCAGGAACAGATTCAAAAATGTTTTGGACAAACGAAATTTCACCCTTTTGATTGGGATGAATTGAAATAGATAAAATCGCCATGACAATGAGCAGCAGCGAGAGCAATAAATTTAAAATGACGGGCAATAATCCTGTTTTAATGGCATTCCATTTGCCTTTGACAGCTGTAAATCTCGCCATTTCTGGACCGCCACCATCAAAAAGTTGCGTGCTCCACCACAAAACACCGAAATACAGGTAAATTGAATTCCAGCTGGAATGATCGCTTGATTTGGGGAAAACTGAAAGCGTTTCAGGATTTTTTTTGGCTAAAATCTGAACTGAATGTTCCCAGCCGTGGGCTAATTTATAAAGGAAATAAAACGAAATCGTCAAACTAATAACATAGATTACGGAGTGAAAAACATCGAGTGTAAATTTCAAATTCAAGCTATTTTTCAGGGTGAAAGCAAGGAGAATGATTCCTGTAATTAAAATGGAAGTATCTAAATTAATCTTGAAATAAAGTTGAATAATTCGGCTAAACGCAAGTGTATGGAAACTGATTAAAAACGCAACGACCATGCCACCCACATAAACGGATCGAAATTGATGTAAAATTCGGGCAGATCTGCCTGAAAATCGGAATAAAATAAACTGATTGTCGGTGATGAAGTCCAATTTAGACCAAAGTGGCGCCAGCACAATCGGCACAAAAGCAGCACCAAGAATACTTGGCCAAAAAATCCAAAGTCCAGAAAGTCCTTTTTGGTGAATGACGCCCGTAATCAATTGACCTTGATCAACAGAAACATAAAACATAAACAACGACAAGCCAGAAACAATCCAAGATTTTTGCCCAGAAACCTTGAATACGCCTTTGAATATTTCCTTTTTTTGGAGAAAGGTAATCCCAATAATTAATGCAAAATAGAGTAGAAAAAAATACAAATTGACGCGTGTTGTTGATTTTGATTTTCAGAGTTTCTAAATCGAAGTTTGTGTTATTTACGAGATGTTAAAAATAACATTTTTTGAAATATATCGGAGATAGAAAAGGATAAAAAACAAAAATCCCCACTTTTAGATTGAAGCGGGGATTTTTCGTTTGAGTTGGTAGTAGGATTAATTTTTTGAAAGTTTTATTTGAAAAGCTCTATTTTTAATTTCGTTTTTCTGGTAAGCTTACCATGAATTTTATTGTCCGAGTATAATAGCTTGTATTTGTTCTGGAGTTTCAGCATCTTTTAATTTTTTCTCCAAATCCTTTGTTTCTTGACTGTATAAAACTGCTACTTTGTCAGAAATTGAGCTTAATGATGTCAATAGAGAAATTGTTTCAGATAAACCAGGATATGCGTTGATTTTTGAAATTAAACCTTCATACACAATTATGTATTTATTGAACAAGGTTTTCTTTTTGTTTTGTTCGTTTAATTTTGTGATATTAACCTTACTTTCTAACGCTTTTAAATAATTTGTCTTTAAAGATTTACTTAACTCGAAATTTTCTTTTGTCTCTTTAAGATTATTTAAAAAAGTTGTCTTGTCATATGTAGAAAACTCATACTTTTTATTTTCATAGTTGAATCTAACATATAAATTATTGGCATTTTCGATTTCCTTTTTAAAAGCAGCTTTATATTTAAAAAATGACTCGGTAATTGCTCTTTGATATGGTTCGTAAAATTCTTTGTTCTTTTCAAAACAACCAAAGGCTTGCCCAGCATATTCTTCATTCCAAGGTTCTTCGCAATTACAAATATCGGACAATCCTCTTATTGTTTGTTCGTAATAAGTATATGTGGTGTTGCTGTATACTTTTACGCTTTTTATTTTGAAATTTGCTTTTAGAGTGTTAAAGTCCTCAATCAATGTATTGTATTCTTCACTCTTACCATAATCATATATAAACTTACTATTTATCGCAAATTTTTCAATCGTTGCAGAAATTTTATCTTTTGGATATTCCTCATTTACTAGAGCAGATGCTTCTTTATACAATTCCAACGCTTTTTGGAAATTCTTTGCGACGTATGCCTTATCTGCTTCTTGTATGATTTTATTGTATTCCTCCTTATTTCTCCTTAATGTTTCTTTTTCTTTCAAGGCCTGCTTTTCTTCATATATTCTTTTACTTTCTCCTGTAGGTTCAAAAACACCCTTTACATATATCCCTTCGAGCGTTAAAGTACCTTTTTCATCGAATTCTTTATATACTCCATCATAATCTCCATTCTTAAGATTTTTCTCCTGCTTAATAGTTTTGCCATCTTCATAATACCAAATAATTTTACCATTAATCACTGATAAACCATTACCCGGGGTGTCAAAAATTCTTATAAAATGCAGTTTGCCATTTTCATAATTTTCCGTCCATTTTCCAATCGGTGCCCCATCTTTGTATGAACCTTGCAGAAGTATGCCACCGAATTTGGAATATCCTTTAAAAGTACCAACCTTTTCACCATAAGCGTTAGTGTAATACTCCGATTGGATTTTCGTATTGTAAAGATCGTAGTATGTTCTTTGGAGTTTTTGTGAAAAAGCACTAACGGATAATGCTAAACTTGTGATTAAAATTATTATTATTTTCATATCTCCAATATTAGTTTAAATCTTTTAATTAAATATGTACGGCTAAATTGCATCTTCCCAAAATAAATTTAACGGACTTTATAGTATGTTTTTTACGCGGGCAAACTGTTTAAACAATTGAAACTTTTTACTCCGATAATTGGTAAGGACAAATTTTACACAGCAATATTGCTTAGTTCATAAATACCCATTGAGTTTATTTTGGTTTGCATTATGGCGATGTGGCGGACTTAGAAGCAATGAACTTTCAATTTACCACTAAACCCGCCATAGTCGCCAATGTGCTGTTAAGGACTCTGTTTTTTATCAGAATTGTTAAAATTCGCGAACAGCTCTAACGTGAAATTTATTTACCATGCCTTTATTGTGATCAGAAACACCTCTGCTGCAATCGAAGGAATATGGCCATGTAGTGCCAAAATTTTGGTTATATACAGTTCCAGTCCAATAATAAGTAGACTCTAACTTATGCTCCATTTTATCTCCTGAAATATTTTTGTAAATCAATTCCATTTCACTTTTTGTTGGAAGTCTCCATTCACTATTGTTACCTGCAGAATAAGAATCACAAATTTTCTTTGCAGATGACCAATCAGATTCCGTGCTGAGATCTTGTAATGAAATTAGAAGACCGTGTTCACCTTTTTCATCTGCCGAAACAATCATTCCACCTAATTTTTCTTTTCCAATAAGAAGTTCACCAGCTGTGGGCATTTCTAAAGCTTTGGCCTCAACTGAAAAAGACTTACAGCTTTCAATTATTTTTTTCATATCTTCCTCACCAATTCCATCTCCAATTTGTCCCCCAGTAAATGTAAAAGTCGTTTTACCAGAACCATTTTGAAGTAAGTTATTAAATCTGTCAATTTGATCCCCTTCAGCTCGATCGAATTGTATTACTCCTAAAGACATGTTTGTTTCGTCTAACAATGTAAGATTAACATAATCATATGTACATCCAGGGCAAGGTGCAATACCCTTAAATTCTATGTTTGCAACCAATAGATTACTGCCCAAATCCTCCTTCATACTCAAAGTTATTTTTTCGGAGGAAACTTCAATATTTTTAACAAAGTCGCCAGCTACTTCTTTTGTTTTTGAAACTGCATCAACAGAGGTATCTTCTCCGCAACTAGTTAACAATTGAGTAATTAAAATTACTCCAAAAATCGGCGTGAATTTTTTCATCTTTTTCATCTTTTTTACATTAAAATTTAGTTCAAATTTATTACTTAAATATTCACGGCTAAATTGCATCTTATTGCATCTTTTCAAAATGCATTTAACTAACTTTATAGTATGTTTTCTTTGTGCATGCAAAAAATTACCAACGAACGTTACGACACTTTATTTGTGCGTGAACTAGCAAAGCGCTTGCAACAAAAAACGGGGATTGAAGTCAAAGAATTTGCTGATTGTAAGCTGATTTCTGACAGAATGAACTTGAAAGGGTTTCATGTTTCGGCCCATACAATTGCGCGATTTTTAGGCATTTTGAAAGCAAATCACAGACCTTATACTTCTACTTTAAATCTATTTTGCCACTATTTAGAATTTGAAACCTATGCGGATTTTTGCACTTCAATTCAAAACGAACTCGATACAGCGCTTTATTCTCCAATAGATTCATTTCAAACAGGGCCTTTTTCATTGGTCACTTTGGAGATTGCACTTGCCAACGAAGATTGGAAAAGCGTGCAACATTTATTGACCAGTTTTGAAAAAACTAGTCCGCTAAAAAATGAATTAGTGATGATGTTGGGGAATATTGTGCGCAAACATCCAAAACAAAAAGAATTGTTAAATGCACTGATTGAAATTGAAAATGGGCGTTGGCTATTTTATGAGAATTATGTAGATGAAGATGATCCAAATAGTTATTATTCAAATGCTCTAAAAACTTTTTATCAATCTAAAATAACGGACATAAACAATGAAATTTTCTTGCATTGTTTTTTGATTTCAAAAGCCATTTATGATAAAAAAGCGGTCGATGAAACTATGTTATCCTCCATCATTTTGAATGAAAATATTCCATTAATGCATCTTCATTTTCATGAATTATCGCGGTATTTTGAAATTCAAATATTGTTAGATTTTAGAACTAAAAAATTAAAAGATAAATTAACTTTTCACTTGGAAAGAATCATTGAACATCGCCAAAGATTCAATCATTACGATAGTTGTTGGATTGTGGCTAGATCCATCAAAGCATTGGCTTTCTCTGGGCAGTTGAAACGTGCTTTTCAATACGGATTATTCTCAGAAATGGTCTTAAACCTTTACCGTGAAATGGATAACAAAATTTTAAGCATCGCTGAATTAATCATTCAATTTACAATTCACAGCTTTCAAAAAAAGATTGTGGAAAGGAACATTATTTTTCCGCCCCTAAAAATTCCATCAGGCCACGACAACGAAACCAATTCAAGATTGGTTATTGAAGCTTCCACATCTTTGCTCTATGCCGATGGCGAAATCAAATCCATGCTTGAAAAAAATGTGTATTCCTTTGCCAAAAAAACAGGCCATTCTTGGGTTTTTGAATTGTTGAAATAAAATGACTTGCATGAAACAGATTGTTAAACTAAACAGATATTGTATCCGAAATAGCTAATAAAAACAACAATCTATTCAAATAAAATGGAACCTTTTTTACTTTTTTGTCTTTGAGGCTTTTTCTTACTCTATGCTTTTAAAAACATCTTTTGCATTCAATTCAGAGACCACTTTTTTGCCTGTTTTCGCTTCTAATTCTATCCGTGCGACATTGGCAACATTACCGCCTTGTTTGGCTACAATTTTACTTTCTTCAAAATCTTTGGGATTGGTGGCAACGGATATGTCTTTGGTAGAAGCCTCTGCTAACATATTTAAAATCAATTCTGTATTGGTCATGTTGTCCCTTAGATTTTCTTTCTTCAATCCTTTTAGTACTTTATACTCCTTGGTTGTTTTATCGCTCCAAGCTTTGGTAATGATATCGGTAAGCGTGGCAAACTGAAGTCCCTCTTTTAAACCACGCTTTTTCCATTCATCTGTCAATTCTTTCCGAATTTCAATGCTTTTCAACCTTTGGTTTATCCAGTTTTCTGAATAACCTAATTTCAGATATTGTTCTAAAGCCCTATCAATACTCAACTCAGGGTCTTGTAATTCATCTAATCTTTCTGCTGCCACTTGTGCCAACCAAAGTTTAAAAGGCTCTGCTTTAGGTGAAGGAATAGATTGAATTAAACGAAAAAGTTGTTCTGTATCAGCTACATCAGTTTGGTAATACTTCCCATCAGAAGATTGCATTTTCAGTTGTCCGATTTTTTCGGACAACTGGCTGCCTTCCTTTTTAAGTTTGGTTTTCAAATCATTCCAATACTTCCTTGGTCGGTCAGTACCTGTAAGTACCTCGATTACATCCACGATAGAAATAAACCATTTTTCTTGTTCAGAATCCCAAACAGTGCGCAGCTGTTGTTCTTCAATTAAATGAAGATTCGTTATTGTGCTTTCGTCTTTTGTTTTATTGTCTAAACTCATTTTGATTAATTTTCCATCATAAATATAGTTATTTTTTAATCAGAAAACCATTTACGTTTCATATTTTTCAGAATAAAATCGTGAAAAACGCCATAATTTTTCCTCCAGTTAGAATTTCAGCAGCCCACGACAATGAAACCAATTTAAGATTGGTTATCGAAGCTTCCACATCTTTGCTTTATACAGATGGCGAAAACAAATCGATGCTTGACAAAAATGTGTATTCCTTTGCCAAAAAAACAGGCCATTCTTGGGTGTTTGAATTGTTGAAATAGATCAAAAACAAAAATCCCCGCTTTTAAGATTAAAGCGGGGATTTTTCATTTGAGTTGGTAGTAGGATTAATTTTTTTGAAAGTTTTATTTTGTGAACTTTACTTTTTTAATTATGATTTTTTAGGCAAGCTTACCATGAATCTTATTGTCCTAGTATTATCGCTTGTATTTGTTCTGATGTTTCAGCATCTTTCAATTTTTTCTCTAAATCCTTTGTTTCTTGACTATACAAGACTACTACTTTGTCAGAAATTGAGTTTAATGATTGCAATAGTGAAATTGTTTCAGATAAACCAGGATATGCGTTGATTTTAGAAATTAAGTCTACATACACCATTAAGTATTTATTGAACAAGGTTTTCTTCTTGTTTTGTTCGTTTAATTTTGTGATATTAACTTGATTTTCCAATGCTTTTAAATAATTTGTTTTTAAAGATTTACTGAGTTCGAAATTTGCTTTTGCTTCTTTAAGATTATTCAAAAAAGTAGTTTTGTCGTATGTGTGCAAATTTGCCTTTTTATAATCAAAACCATTGAATCCATCTTCACCTTCTGTTAAGTCGTAACTAACATCAGAGTCATTATAATTTCTTATTTCCTGAGTTAAAGCTTCTTTATATTTAAAAAACGCCTCAGTAATTGCTATTTGATAAGGCTCATAAAATTCTTTGTTCATTGGAAAACAGCCTAATGCGCTAGACTCTCTTGACTCATTCCATGGCTCTAGACAATTACAACCAAACGAATTAGGATATGGGCTTTTAATGTCATAGGCGTAAGTGGAATTATTGTATTCTTTAACGCTTTTTATTTTGAAGTTAGCTTTTAACATATTGAAGTCGTTAACTAGGGTGTCATTCTTAAAATATTCGTCAAAAAACCTACTATTTGCTAGGAGTGTTTCTTTCATTTCAGAAATTTTTTCTTTAGGATACTTCTCTTTCTCTAGAAATTTTGATGCAGACTTGTACCATCTTACCGCTTTGAGGTAATCTTTTACCTCGAGAGCCTTATCTGCTATTAATATATTTTTTTCGTACTCTTCAGTATTCTTTTTTAAAGTTGCTGCTTCTTTTTCTTTTTGCAGTTGTTTTTGCTTCTCTTCTTCTTCATCACGTATTTTTTGAAATTCTTCAGATAATTTCAAAAAACCATTTACATATTTTCCCTCTAGCGTTAAAGTACCACTTTCGTCATATATTTTATAATCGCCATCATATTCCTGATTTTTGTAATTTTTCTCAGACTTAATAGTTTTCCCATTTTCATAATATTCAATAATCTTTCCATCATTCATGCCGAAACCCAAACCCAAACCCGGAGTATTATATGTTGTTATGTAATGTAGTTTACCATCTTCATAATTTTCTATCCATTTTCCAATCGCTGCCCCATCTTTTAAGGAACCTTGTAAAAGTATGCCGCCGTACTTGGAATATCCTTTAAAGATGCCGTTCTTTACTCCATAGGCATTAGCGTAATACTCTGTTTGAATTTTCGTTTTTCCGTAATCATAATACGTTCTCATAAGTTTTTGTGAAAAGGCATTAATGGATAAAACTGCACTTACGAGTAAAATTGCGATTATTTTCATTTTTTTGAATTTTATTTAAATTATTTGTAACTAATTAAATTGTGTCAAGTTCCTATATGATTCTTTCATTAATCTGCTGTTTATCCAAGTATTGTCACCCTTGTCCAAATGTGCTGTAATTTTGACTTTTTAAAAGTATAAATTATCATTCGAGCTTAAACTATAAGCAAATATATTCATTTCAACCACCCCTATCAACTGCAACTTACTGCAACTACTTAAGTAGTGTTTCTATTAAATTAAAAATTCGTTTATTTGAAAATGCTTACGAAACATGACGGAGAATTTTATCAAAGTATTTTTTACCAATTATTGTGTAAAAAAATTAGGGCAATGTCAGGGCTCAATGTTTCTAATTTCAAGGAGTGCGAAAGCTTAGCCGTTTTAATGTCTCAAAAAGGGTGCGCCATATCCACGCATACCATCGCCAGATTTTTTGGTGTTTTGCCCTTTAGAAAAACGTATCCTGCAACATTGGATATTTTCGCTACTTATATCGGTTTTGAGAATTTAAAAGCGTTTATTCAGCAAGAAAAATTATTCATCGAACGAGGATTAAGTGCGCCCAATAATCTTTTTGAATTGGGTCAATATTCTTTTGTTGCGCTCGAAATGGCAATTGAATCCAAAGATTTTAATACCATAAAAGAAATCATTGGTTCTTTTGACATGAATCACCCATCCATAGGAAAACTAACTAGTTTCTTGGGCAGGATGGTTCGGAAATCAAATTGCAAGAAAGAATTGCTTGAAACATTGATTTCTATTGAAAATGGGAGGCGATTATTTTACGAGAGTTTTGTGGATGAAGATGACCACGAAGAATATTTTTCAAGCGCTCTAAAAACGTATTATTTTCAAAATGTTTCCACCATAAATAATAAACTTTTTGGGATTTGTTATTTGATATCCAAGCAAGTTTATTCGAAAAAGAAAGTAGACGCGCAATTGCTTTTAGATTTCGAGCAACTCAAAGCAAATTTGCAGTTTGACCAATTACACTTTCACGAAATTTCTCGTTACATCGAAACATGTATTCTAATTGATGGAAAGTCTAATAGGCTGAAAAAAAGTTATTCAAATTACGTGAATTTTTTATTGAATTATGAGCAAAAATTAGACAATCATTCCTTTGCGTGGGTCATTGCTCGACCAATTAAAGCATTTGCTTACAATGGTATTTTAAGAAAAACATTAGATTCAACTGATTTTTCACGCGCTATCTTAAAGTGCTACAAAAATTCTGAAGTTGCAACCATCGCTGAATTAATATTGCAGTTTGTGGTGCATAAATATTATTTTGACCAATTAGAATATCATCCACCGTTGAAACTCCAAAGCAAAGAGTTTGAAAATGAAAACAATGCAAGAGTGATTTTAGAATCCTCCACTTCAATCTTGTATGCAGACTCGAAAATAAAAAATTTGATGCAAGACAATGTTTATTCCTTTGCCAAATTAACAGGACAAACTTGGGTGTTTGAATTACTTGAGTAAAATCAAACTTTCAACTGAATTCCCAATGTCATGGCATAATAATATTGATCAATCGGTAAGGGGCGAAACGCGTCAAAATTATGGTCGTAATGAAGAATGAAAGACCAGTATTTGCTGACATTGAAGTTTAGATTGGAGTCGAAAAACCAGCGGGGCGAACCGAAATGTGCATTGAGGGGAAATTGAACGAAAGTTGAACCCGAAAAATCTATCGCTTTACTCAATTTAATGGCAAATTTTGCAGAACAATTGAGTCGAAACATGTTTCGATAAACTGTATTTAGATCAGTGCCTTTGAAAGCGTAAGAAGTCAAGTTAGGATTCCATTTTTCCGCTTCGTAAAAAACACCAATTCCTGTATATAAATCAGATTTTTTCTTCTCCAAAAATTTAAAACGCGCATTAATTCCATTTAAAAAACGGTATTCCATTCCTTGAATCCCGTTCCATTGGTATTGCGTAAAAACATCTGGACTGACTTTTCGCGAGTCATTGTCTCTAAATCTCGCCTGAAAAAACCCATTGTTTTCGTTGATTGTTTTGCCGTTGAAAGCCATGTCAACCTGGCTCAAAAAAATCACCAAATACTTATTGGGTAAGAAATAGTTGAACTCTGTTTTGTTGGTAAAATCTATCAATGCTTTCTTTTGCTTTTCGTTTGAAAAACTCAAGGTGGTGTACGCCCTAAATTTCTTGGATATAGAATCATTTTCTGTCACTCGATCAATGTTTAACACCTGACTTTGAGTCAAAAAAGAATGAAATATTACAATCCAAATTCCACAGATAAATTTATTCATCATTTAATTTTTGAAGGATAATTTTTGCGAGTCGCTCATTCTGGTATTTTCCTTGAATATGAGCGTATTGGGAGTTTTTGAGAATGGCAGATTTAGCGCCATTGGCTGCTCCAGAAATGTGTGTTGAAGCAATAATTTTGATTTTATCTGCCCACAAATAGGCCTGTAAATCGTCTTTCCAACCCAAAGGATTTTGCGCATCAAAACCCATGTTGGCATTGATTTGAAGCAAGGTATTTCTTGATGCATTTCCAAGTGTAATAATCGCTTCTGGCTGAATAATTTCAATTTCCTGCGCTAAAATTTTGCCATGAATATGCACTCCTTTTTGGTCACACAAATTTGTGTATGAACCGATACTATTGCTATTGACCAAGCCATTTTCTTTTTCAACGCGGAAAAACAGCTTGTAAATATCTGTTATGTAAATATTGTATTCAGCCAATAATGTCTCAAAAAACGGAATATTTGTGCGCATCGAACCAGTTGGACTTTTCCAATCATCAATCACGCTAAATGGCGCCCAAAAACCAATGTCTTTTTTAAAATCAATTTGTTGGTTGTCCCAAAATGGATTTGTGGGCAGGGGAGGAAGCGAATCCATGGCACAAACCATGATGGTTTTCTTGTTTTTTGAATTGTTAGACAAAAAAACTGGCAAATCAATGGCCATCGTGGTAATTGAAGCACTAAAATCTTGGTAAATTTGTGAGAACGGAGATTTTAAGTTTTCAGCGATACCATTTTGAATTGAATTGAATTTTTGATTTTCAGCATACCGCTCAATTTGATTATAAATTGGCTTCAATCCATTTTCAGGACAAATAAATTCATCCTCAAGTACTTGAATGATTTGTTTTTGTTTCGGATGAATTGCGTACATTTCAGATAGAATCTTTCAATTTCAAAACACTAAAATTAATTATTTTTTCTTGCCAAAAATGGCTTTTAATATTTGTCCTCCAATTTTTCGTTCCAATCCACCTCTCGTTGTTGGAACGCCTGTTTTTTGGGCAAAACTGCTTTTCATTCCAGTAATTCCGAGTAATCTTTTCATCGAAAAAGAAACGCCCAATTTTTTGTTAAAACCAAACATTAGTTCAATTGATTTTCAGATAAGTTATTGAATGCATCCACTAATTTATTCATCAAATCGTCTGTGAAATTTGTTGGCTCCATGATTTGTGCCGTTTGACCTGAAAATTCAAATTGAACCAAATTTTTCTTAAATCGGATAAATAAAAATGTTTTGCTTCTACCTTTTGGATGTTTACAAGTAAAAGTGATAAAATTTGGCGTATAATTGATTTGAATTAAATCTTTAAATCTAGTTTCAATTTTATCATGAATGATTTTTAAAGTACCAATGTAAGCATCACTAAATTTGTTCACTTTTAGAATTTCACCTAGTGCAGCAAAACCTTCAAAGCGAACTTTTTCTCCTTTTGAAACCACTTTAGGAATTCGATCCAAATTGATACTTGTAACGGCGCTAAATCCAATAATTCGTGAAATTTCCTCTGAAAAATTAATCTTTTCTGGCACCAATTCAATGATGTAATTCAACAATTGTGAAATTTGAAAAGCCCTGCTTGCCATGTATGGATCCTGCTGACATTTTCTGAACATCACTTTTTCCCATTCTTCGTCAAATTCATTTGTGCTATTTAGTACAATTAATTGAGATTCATTCAATTCAGGAAGTCTTAGTTTTTTAGCGGTTTGCTCCGTCCAATCTCTAAATGAAGGCTCTTGAGTCAGTAATTCATATATTTTAGGATACGCAATTTGAATACAAACTAATGCGAAATTAATGAGTAATTCGTGGATTTCCTTTTCTTCATTTTCATCCATTTTCCCAATAATATTTAAAAGGGAAAGTGTATTAATTAACCTTTTGAGAGAACGCGGATTTGTGCCAACGGACAGTAAAGTTAAATCTGCCAATTTTTCTTTCAGTAAGTCATTTTCTAAAATGCGATTATCGATGTAACCAATGTCTTCCAAAGAATGAATTAAAAATTTGGTCACATCGTAATTGGCAACCGGCATTGAGAAAGGAAGTTGAATAATTTTATCAAAGAAAGAACGAAATTCGCGTTCATTTTTTTCCGTTAAAGGTCCAAATTTTGGGATTAATCCTTTTACGACAACCTCATAATCAATTGCTAAAACAAATAAACAATTGTCAACTTCGAAGATGTTTTTAATGAGTTCTAAAATTTCTACAGCTACCGGCGGATCAATTCGATCTAAATCATCTATGAAGAAAATAAAACCTTTGTTATTATTTCCATGTTTACGGTCTTCTTCTAGGCATTCATTGATGGCATCTTGCAAAGCGCTTTTAAATTGAAGTAAATTTACTTCACCTTCTTCCCGTTCTAAAAGAGAATCTACAAGATCTGTTTCCAAACCAATCGTACTGACGGCAGCTTTTGCGCCCGCTTTTCCTAATTTAGAAAATAAGCCTTTTACTTTATTGATGGTTGCTTTTGCTTTCGATTCGTGTTTTGATTTAAGAATGGAAAGAATTTCATTGGTTAATCCTCCAATAATCGCAATGAGTGCTTCGTCTTTGCTTTTCATCAAGGAATACTGCCAAGTATTTACCCAAATGCCATAAAATGGGCGTTCTGTATTTACTTCTTGCGTATTTAAATCTGATTCACACAATCGGTGGCGAATTTGATTCAGTAAAGAGGTTTTTCCACTTCCCCATTCTCCCTGAATAGCCAGGGTTGTTGGCATTTGACACGTTTCAATAAATTGAATTAATGCGTCAGTATATTTGTCAACGCCCAATAAATCTTCAGCGCCCTCTTTGCGAGGTTTGTCTATGATATTTGAATTTTTTTGCATGTTTTTTAATTAGAAAAGCGTGTCAATTTAATTGAGATAGATTTTATTACCAAACTTGATATAACCAACGAATGACCCATATCCAAAACGCAATTACAATAAGTAATCCAACTACCGTTGCAACAGCTCCCACTGCTTTGATTAGTTTAAACCCAAACGAATCTAAATCACGGTTTAATGTTGCATCGTGTTCGTAATTTTTGTCCTCAATTTTCCTTCTGAATAAAGAAAATATTGGTTTTCTTTCGACTTTTTTCTTTGGTTCAGTCATTCTACATAAGTTATTATTTTGACCTTAAACAATGCTGCTATAAAAGCACCAATAGCGGTTTCTCCAAAAATTCTTCCATGCAATGGATTCAAGTATTTTTCAGCGGGAATCAAGAAATAATAGAAACATTGAGATAAGCTGAATATGGAAAATAGTCCGCCTACTATGATGATAATCCAGTTTAGCCATCCAAAATCTAGTTGTCCTTTAAAGCAACTAAATACAAAAAATGGAATAACAATACAATCAATTGTTTGGAAAATCAGATTTAAAAATGAATAGCCCAAGCGATAAACACAAACCATTTGTTTGTTTCCAACACTTTCATAATCAGCGTGTTTTGGGAGCGGTATTATTTCATCAATCAATGTTTGTACGAGTCCCATTATTTACGTTTAAAAATTACTAGTAAGACAATAAATAAAGCTAAACTATTCGCAATTAAAGTCGTGATTCCGAGGTAATACCAAAATGGATCTTTTGTTGGACTAGAAGTGTAATAGTACGCGTATCCTAAATAACCAAAAATGGCTATGAAAATTAGTGATAGGATAGCCCATCCAATTCCTGAGCCACCATTATTTTTTGCGCGCAATGCAAGACCACTAAAAATCAATCCACCTAAAATAGAGGAAATCAAATAAACGATCAACATAGTCAGTGATGTTTTTGAAGTACCATTATTGGAGCTATTCGTCATTTTTTACCAAATAAAAAATTAATGAATGTGCGGCCGATTTTTCTTTCCATCCCACCACGAGTGGTTGGAATACCCGTTTTTTGAGCAACGCTGCTTTTAAATCCGGATATTCCAAGTAGCCGTTTCCAAGAGAAGGAAAAGCCAAATTTGTTTTTAAAACCGAACATTAAAAAATCGTTGTAAATTAATAATACACATTTACAAGTTTCAGAAATTCAGAACTTTAAAAAAATTACAAATCAAATTTTGTTGATCGATAATTGATTAAAATATTCTGTGATCCCATTTTTAATGTTTCCTGATAAATCAGCGACAGATTTTACATCTTCTACAGTTCCCATATATTCAAAACGGATGCAATTAGGTTTCATTCTCACAAAACAAAATGTTTTTGATCTTGAAACGGGATTTGTGCAAGCCAAAGTCATGAAATTTGGGGTGTAGTTAAATGTAACATTGTCTTGAAAAGTACTTTCAGACCAATTTTGAACAGCTTCTAGAATTTCAATCAAATTGGATGGATAATTTGCATCAACCAGCATTTTTTCGAAGGAACTCCAACTAGTATATCTAGTTTTGCCACCAACAATTATAAAATCTACCAAAAGATCTTCTACATCAACTACCAAGTCTCCCTCTTTTTCCTGCACTTGAAAAAGTAATCTAGCGATGGCTTTTTCAACAGGGATTTCTAAAGCTTCCGCAATGGTTAAGACATTAGATATTTCATCTTCTGTAATTACCCCATCAGCTAAAATGGTAGATATTGCAGCTTCAAAAACTTTTGGTTTATCTTCTGCCTTAAATTTTGAAGCACTCTTAAAAAGTAATTCAGTTAATTGATCATCTGAAAAAAGATGTGCCATTGAAACCACTTGTTGTATTGCAGCAGCAAGCCCTGGCAATTCAGTATCATGTTCTAAATCTTCAATTAATTTTGTTTCCTGATTGTCGATTTCACCATCTGCAAGAATCGAAACTGCAAGGATGCTCGCTAAATCATTAATATTTTCTTTCATAATCTATATAAATTTTACCAAAAGAAGAATATTCTCTTCCAAATGCTTTTTTTTCTCGCAGCACGTGCTTTCTCTAAACGTTGAGCAATTTCTTTACCTTTGCGAGTTCTCTGGTCTAATCTACCGTCGGCTCTTCGTTTAGCTTTAATTTTTCGCCCAGCCATTATTATAATTTGATAATTTCACATCCTTCTTCTTCCAACAATTTGCTTGCTGAAGCCAATGTCATTCCGTCGTATTTGGGACCAGTTTTTACCCATTTACCATTTTTCTTGAAGTGAATTTGACATGTTACAGAAAATGCTTCTTCAAAACGTTTTTCAAAACCACCAACGGTTAAGTTTCCTCGCATAGAAATGTCTGCATCACCTGCTGGCACGTATTTTCCTCCTAAAGAAACATTTTTTGCATTTGCAATTGTTGAATCTTCATCTACAACTTTATCATTCGGGTATCGCAGTGATGGATAAAGGTATGGGTAAGATTTTAAAAAGTCTTTTTGAAAAGAAATTACTTTCATTCTTCCGCTAATTGAAATTTCTGACATAATATTAAGTTTATAATTTTTATCAAACTTAAATTTTTTAACTATTATAATTTAGTTTAAGTTAGGTCAAGTATTTTTTGATTTGTATTTTATCAGCGCTGCAACTATTTCCACTTGTATTTCTGCAGAAAGGGCAGCGGCAAGGTCATAAAAGTTAGCTAAGTGAATAAATAGAATGTCTTTTTCTGGGAATTTAACGATTGATTTATAATAAAGGAAATTGCATAAGTATTTTCCAGCGCTTTCAGACTTTAATACAGAATCAGGATAAAGATTAATTATTTGATCAATAGTGCTTAATGGAAATTTCGTACCAATTGAAAATGTATTTGTATTTTCAATTTCTCCAATTTTGGAATGATTATTATTGTCCACTCCGTTTATATAGTTTGTTCCAAATAACTCAAGCCGCAATTTTTCAGATTTTGTTGCGACACCCAATTCAATGATTGTGTCAAAACCAGATAGATCTGAATCTAAGAAATGATTTATCGATTCATAGGTGACTTCGATACGCTTGAATTCAATGTGTTGATTTTCCCTAAATAATAGCTTTAGTTCAGCAGAAATAAGTTCAGCCGGGTTTTCTTTAAACGTTTTAAATGGGCCGAAATAAGTGATTAATATTTTCTTCAATTGGAAATCTGTTTAATACTCTCGCCTAATAATCCAATGGTTTTGTAGTATTTTTCATGAGATCCTTTCATGATTTCCACATTGACTTTGATCGACATGGCATTGGCATTAAAACCATTTCGAACGTACCAGTCAAAATGATTTTCAGCATTTGTGCCATAGTGCGTGTGCGTGGTGGTGGTTAATAAATCTTCAGTCCCAGTTTCATTCAACCTTGATATTATTTTTTCTGCTTTATCTTCTTCAATAAATGTTCCCGCTTTACAGACACCTAATTCTCCTAATTTACCACCGGTCAAACAATGAAAACTTGGTGAATTTCCCATGCTGCTGCCTATATTGAAAACAAAAGAATTTGGCTTTACGAGTGTTTTTAAGTCATGGATAAATGATTTTATTACTTCATTTTCAATTAAATCTTTTGACATTAAATAAGCATCATTGAAATTAAAATTGATGTTATTTTCTTCTGTAAAAGAATAAATACCGTATTTTTCAACACTCATATAATTTGCTTGCAACAGTTCTGCTAAGCAATATGAATAGTGACCAAGATTGAATCCATCATTCGAGTGCGGACTCATAATGGTAATATTGGAATTCCTATTTACAAAAGTCCCGTAAGTAGTATTGTTTTCGAAGAATTCTAATAGTATTTCTTCATCACCACTAGGTTTTAATCTTTTGGATAGCTTTATATTTCTTTGGAGCGCACAAACATCAAAAAGATTTGTTTGACTAGTTTTGAGTTGAATGGAAGCGTCAACCAACGAAATAAATCTTCTTCTAGCGTTTGGTAAACCCAATTCTTCTTTCGCGCGTTGACCTGCCAAAATATCAAAACAGAAAGCTTTTGAAAGTGTTGTATAAAGCGCTTCTAATTCTTCATTTTTTTTGACAAGTTCTATTTCCTCCACAAATCCTGATGCAATTATTCCGGCAGGAACGGCAAAAATGGCAATTCCAAGAATCCCGACGAAAGTGGCCAAAATCTTACCTAAAAAAGTAATTGGTGCAAAATCTCCATATCCTCCAATTTCTCCAATAAATTTAGAAATTGACCATAGAAAAGCATCGGTAATACTGGAAAAATTCTCCGGTTGACTGGGATTTTCAACAAAGTATAAAATAGAAGAAAGAATCACAGTAATAATGAAAACCACCTGCATCGAAATGTATAATTCATTCTTCTTGTTTTTCATTGCATTGATAATCAATGAGTGAGATTTCACTAAGTTCATTAATTTTAAAATCCGCAACATCCGCAATAACCTCAAAACTGCAATTATTTTTAACCCGCTAAAAAACAAGGAGATAAAAAACGGAATGATACTTAAAAAATCAATAAGCAATTCAAGATTAAAAAACGCCGAAATCTTTTTTTCTTGGTGATAATCACTCATTTTTATTCTGATCTTGAGGTAAAAATCAATCATAAAAACAAGTGTTATAAATCCATCGAAAACGATTAAATAATTCCTGTAGTTTGCAGAAATGTGTGGGGTGGTTTCTAGAATAAGTTGAATTAGCGCTAGGATGACAAAAATCACAATAATTTTATTCCACTGTTTAGACATTACTTATATTTTTGAATTTAATTTGGGTTAATTTCTTTCGTTCAGATTCATTTAAAGGCAATTAATTTTGTTCAAGCTTGTGTAAATGATGGATGTAAAAAGAACCATTTTTATTAAAATATGGAACGATTTTTTCTAATTTCTGATCGATCAATTGATGCGGAAGTTGATCAAATAAATGGGAAAATAACGCTTTCAATTGGTCGTGGTCTTGCATTGAAATCATACCATTAAAAACGTATGCTTCCCCGATATTATAAAACAAAATTCTTTGCTCATGAAGTGAAATTGCAGGTATTATTTTCCCTAAAAAATCATGAATTTCTTTAATAAAGTCAAAGGTTTCAAGGAGGTTGTTTTTCGAGTCTAAATACATCAATTTACAGGCAAAAAATCTGGCAACGGGGAAAACATGTATTTCCTGCAGTTGTTGGTCTGTCAACGCTAAATTTTCAAATAATATTTTCCCTAGTTTTTTGGCTTTTGATACCTTCTTTGTCAAAAAATAATGCCTAAACAGCAAACAATTTCCAAAAATATAATCCTGCAAATCTTTCAATGAATTTTCAGGATTGATATTTTTTAAATAATACTGTATTCCAGATTCATAATTAGGTATGGAAAACGAAGGATCTGCTAATAATTCAAAGTAAAATTCTCTGATGACTGGAAAGTGGTGAAAAGTTTTAAAAAACTGTTCGTTATTTGAATTTGTAAGTGTTGAATTAAAAATTTCTTCTGCAAATTTTGTTTTTATTTTAAAATCATCAATTGTTTCAAATTGCTCTGTATAACGGCACAAAGGCTTTAATTCATTTTCATGAATACAGACTGTAATCAAACTTTTTATCGAAGCATCCGATTGTTGAAATTTACCAAACCCAAGCACAAAGGAATCTATTTCTTGTAATTGAATATCAAAATCATTCCAGCTTGCATATCCGCAAAATTCAGCCAAGGTATTCAGCGTGTGCAAATAAGGCATGTTTTTATTTCCCTTCCAAAGAAATAAACGATAAAGCGTACTTTCTGAAATACCAGAAAAGCCTGATTTTGTGATTAATTCACTGACCTTCTTGCAATCTAATTTGGTGAAAATAGGAAACCCAACTTGAACACATATTTTCTTGAAAATTTCTTTTTTAGTATATTCAGAAAGCAAATATTTGGGCTTGGGCATTCATCTTATTTTTAATAAAGATAATGTTATTCTAAAAAACTAAACAAGAAGAAGCAACTTAAACTAACTTGAACTTTTAATTTTTTTAAAATATTGAAGCGGTAATTTGACTCTGTTGAATATCAAATAGTAGAAAAACTCCATCACAAAAGATCATTCGCTAAATTAGCCAATTCAGATCGCTCGCCTTTCTCCAATTTTACGTTTGTAAACAGTGGTTGATTTTTCAAACGGTCAATCAAATAAGCCAAACCATTGCTATTTTCATCCAAATAGGGCGAATCGATTTGGTGCACATCGCCGGTAAAAATAATCTTGGTGTTTTCTCCAGCGCGCGTGATGATTGTTTTTACTTCATGTGGTGTCAAGTTTTGGGCTTCATCAACAATGAAAATGATATTTGAAAGACTGCGACCGCGGATGAAAGCCAAAGGTGTAATCACAATTTTGCCCGAATCTTGCATTTCTTGAATGGCTTTGTGCTTTTTTTCATTTTCGCCAAACTGGGATTTTATAAATTTCAAATTGTCCCACAAAGGTTCCATGTAAGGACTGATTTTTTCATTTGCATCGCCGGGCAAAAAACCTATTTCGCGGTTTGATAGCGGCACAATTGGTCGGGCTAAAATTATTTGGTTGAATTGCTTGTTTTGTTCTAAAGCAGCTGCAAGCGCAAGCAAGGTTTTACCAGTTCCTGCAACGCCTTGCAGTGCGACTAATTTTACATCGTTATTCAATAGTGCGTGAAAAGCAAATGCTTGTTCTGCATTTTTGGGTTTTATACCGTAGACAAATTCCTTTTCAATGCGTTCAATTTTATTTGAAAGATGGTTGTAAAATGCCAAGGAAGACGTTTTTCCATTCTTTAAAATATAATATCCATTGACTGTTTTTTTGTTGCCTAAAATACCATTTTCTTCGATAGATCCTTTGATGAAAACTTCCCGAATCAATTCTGAATCAACATTTTCAATGTTAGAAGAATTTGCTTCTTTTAAGTTTTCAGTACTTACTTTGCCAGTTTCATAATCTTCCGAAATCAATCCTAAAGCCTTGGCTTTGATTCGTAGGTTGATGTCTTTTGTGACCAAAACAACCGTTTGGTTCGTTTCTTGTTCTTTCAAGAAAAGCGCTGAATTGATAATTTTATGGTCGTTTTTTTCGGCTGAAAAAACCTTTTCCGCATTGATAGAAAGCGGCATTTGTTCCATGGTAATTTTAAACTTTCCTAGTCCTTTTCCTAGTGAAATCCATTCTTGCAACGATCCTTTTCCCGACAATTTATCGATGAAACGAATGACTTCCCTGGCACTAAAATTTTTGGTGTCATTTCCAACTTTGAATTTATCCAACTCCTCTAAAACAGTAATCGGAATGGCAACATTGTTGGTTTTGAAATTGGTTATCGATTGATGGTCATGTAATAATACAGAAGTATCGAGCACGAATAATTTTTCTTTTTTTGCCATGGGTTTTTTTATTAAAGGTATTCGAAAATGAAATCTCCAAAATAGCAATCAAAAAAGGTTATTTACATCGATTTGTTCACATTAACATTAAAATAATACTGTGCTTGAATTGGGTGAGGTTTTCCCAAAATGTCAAAAAACGTCAAAGCATTTGATCGATTTCAAAAATCACATCTTTTATGCTCCCGACAAATATATTTTCTTGCAGCGCATACATGGTTGTTTCAATTGGCGCGACGATAAATGTTTTGACAGGTTTCAGCACTTCAATGGCTTTGTAAAATCCTTTGGTGACCTGAGGGGCAACGGAAGCTTTGCATTCGATGGCGATTATTTTTCCATGAATATCCAATACCAAATCCATTTCATCACCTGTGACAGTTCTATAAAAATAGGCTGGCACGTCAATCGCTGATAAAATTTGTTCAATCACAAATCCTTCCCAAGAGGAGCCGAAAACAGGGTGACTAAATAGTGCATCCATGTTTTTGATTCCCAATAATTGATGAAGTAATCCACTGTCGCGGACATATATTTTTGGGGATTTTACGAGTCGTTTTTTTACATTGATTTCGAATGGGGGCAAAGCGCGAACGATGAATGTTTGCTCAAAAATATCAATGTATTTTCGGATGGTTGGATGCGTTAAATTCATGGAACTTCCCAGTTTACTTAGGTTGAGAATCTGTCCTTGATTGTGTGCACACATGATCAAAAATCTCCTTAGTTGTAAAGCTGGAATTTGAAAACCCAATTGTGGTAAATCTCTTTCAACGTATGTTTTGATGAAATTTTCACGCCAAATTGCGCTAAATTCATCGTTTTCAGCCAACACGCTATCAGGAAAGCCACCTCGATTCCAGCACGTTTGTTGGTCAATTGTTGGAAGTTCATTGATTTGAAAAGGGGTAAGCGATAGATAGCCAATTCTTCCCGCCAATGATTCTGAACTTTGTTGCACCAATTCCCTCGAAGCTGAACCCAGTAGAATGAATCTTCCATTTTGTCGATTTTCATCTACAACGCTTCTCAAAACAGAAAACAGTTCAGGAATTAATTGAATTTCATCTAAACAAATGATTTTTTGTGCATTGGAATTGAAAAATAACCGAGGATCGTTCAATTTATTCAAGTCTTCCAAATTCTGTAAATCAAGGTAAATTGAATTTTTTTCAGGGGAAAATAATTGTTTAATCAGCGTTGATTTTCCGCACTGACGAGGACCTAAAATAGCGATAATTGGGAAGATTTGTTGATATTTGCGAATAGAATCTTCTAAATGTCGATAAAAATACATGCTCTTAATTATTGATTTACAAGAGCAAAGATACAATAATTTAACGAATCGTGCAAATTGAAACCCTGACTTTCAATTTGCACGATTTATTTTTTTTCGCATTCGAATTGAAATATAACCGAGGATCTTTCAATTTATTCAAGTCTTCCAAATTCTGTAAATCAAGGTAAATAGAATTCGTCTCGTGAGAAAACAGTTGTTTTATCAGCGTTTTTTCCGTACTGACAATGATCCAAAATAGCGATAATTGGGAAGATTTGTTGGTGTTTTCGAATAGAATCTTCTAAATGTCGATGAAAATACATGTTCTTAATTGTTGATTTACAAGAATTAAGATACAATAATTTTACAAACCGTGCAAATTGAAAGACGGACTTTCAATTTGCACGGTTTTTATTTATAACGACATTTGAATGGCTTGGTGTATGCTTTCCATTTACTAATATTTGGCGGAAAAATTTAGTTTTTAATTGGATTTATGGATGATTTTTTAATAGATATTTCCAATTATAGCGATATAATTAGGTTCGTTTTAATTAAGAACAAGGAGCAAAAGATCTTAGTTGGACAATAATCTTTCTAAATAGGAAAAAGTTAACATTGTCATCAAAAAAGGATACTTACTTTTGAATATGAAAAAAACGTGCTTTATTTTTTTCCTCTTGCTGAATTCATTGTGTTTTGCGCAACTTCAAGTTGTTCGTGACCCTATTGCTTGTGCTTATGGCTTGAAAAACGCAGACAAAAAATGGGTTGTGCCTGCTCAATATCAAGATATACAATTGAATGCAAATGGGTTTTTTTCCTGCAAAACAGGCGAAAAATGGGGGATTTTAAATAGATACGGTAAAACATTCGTTGACACAAAATACGATCAAATTTATCAATTACGTGCGGATCGTTTTGTGCTCGTCACCAAAAAGGTGGATGACAATGTAAGCCAAACTTTAATGGGAATCATGGACACCAACAAAACCTGGATTCTACCGCAGGAATTTAGCTCCATACAACAAATTATTCGAGAGCGTTTTTTGGTTGTGAAAACCACCTATTCTAAAAACGCCCAACCCAAAAATCAATCTGCCATTCTTGATACGCAAGGCAAATTATTGATTCCTTACATAGATGGAATTATCCTTTATAAATACAATGAGCAAGAAATCTTTTTAGTCGGTGATAAACAAGTGAATAATTCTACACTTGCTGGAAATGTACGCTTCATTAATTATGCAGGAAAAGTGCTTTCAGATAGTACATTCGACATCGGAATGCCTTGTGGTGACAATTTTACGGTAGTAAAAAACAACAAATTCGGACTTTTTGATCCAGAAGGAAAACCGATTGTTTGGCCAAGGTTTCAATTTGAGAGGAACATCTATGAATCAAATACTTCTTTGCCCTGCTTGCATTCTCACCATCAGCTCATTTTTACTGAAAATGGTAAAAAAGGAATTGTAAACGGCAGTTGGAAAGTGATTACAGAGCCCATTTATGAGCGAATTATCCCTATAAATTCTCAAGTTCAATCTGCTTCTCCAGCACGTTATTTTGGACACCGTTCTGAAAATAATAGTTACGATTTGATTGATTTAAATGGGAAAAAACTGATTGAAGCAGATACTTTTTTGACGAAACTGATTCGTATTCCCCAAAACAATTATTACGCATCAGACGCTTACCGTGTGTATTATTTCTTTGGAATGCGCCAAAATAACGATTTTCGTTGGGGAATTTTAAACGGAAAAGGTGAAGTTTTAATTCCTGCAATCAATGCAAACATTCTCGTGACCAGTAATTTTGAAGCATTACTCGTTGAGGATTTAAATACAAATATCCCAACAGTTAATCGCATACTTTTAACAGCACAAGAAAATTTCAATGCGTCACCTGTAACTTATAAAAATCAACTAGATAGCATTTTTCTCTTTCAATATGAAAACAACTACTACCCGCTTATTTATGATAATACAGAGAAAATATGGCGACAAGAAATGTACGGTTACAATCTTCCAAAAAGTTATGGTAATCTGTTGCTCATCAGCGGAAATATGGGTGGATTTATCTATGACAAAACCACCAATACTTATGAAAAAGTAAAATTCATTGATTTGCAAAATGGTGGTTTACCAATTGTTTATACCAAAGAGGGTGTCAATATTATTCACCGCAGAAAAGGGTTTCTTTTCAAGGAATTTCATACTACAATCAATCAACAAATGGTTTCAAAAAATCGCATTTGGGTGCACACGAAAGCAGGAAAATGGCGCATTTATGATACACTTGGCGTGCAACGAATCGATGCTGAATTTGATGCAATGTCATACGATTGGGAAGCGATGATTGTGCAACAAAATGCCAAAAAAGGATTGCTTGATGAAAGCTATCTTTGGAAAATTCCTCCGATTTTTAGTGATTTATTTCAATTCACAAAAACATCGTATGTTGGCATTACAACGACAAATCGAGTGGCAGTAATCAATATCAGTAAGACAGTATTAATTGATACTTCGTATACCAGTTTTATTCCCTTATTCTTTGACGCGACTGGAGAAAAAGTTTACTACAGTTTAGAAAAAAATGGACAATCTTTGTGTTTCGACAAAGATGGCAACCAAGTGTCACTTTCTAAGAAGGAAATATTGATGAACAATTGGACAGAGTCGACCAACTATTATTATTTCAATATTCAATGCGCTTACGAGCAGAAACAGCTTTTGAATTCGCATAAAAACTTGGTTTATGATTTTTTCTATCCAACATATTGGAGCCGAATTCAAGGAAATAAAAGTACTGTAATCAATGGTGTGCGTGGTTCAAGTTATGAGTCAAAATCTTTCAAAGCGGAATTTCTTTCGTCGAAAACAATGACCTTGAGTATTACACAAGCTCCCACCGTTCAGCTGGATTACGAGATTAGCAGCGCCGTTTCTAGTGGAGGTTTAGAATTGGCAAGCTGGATTTTCAAAAATGACGGATCCAACAAAAGAATCGTGTTTTCTGATCTTTTCAATCCATTAAGTCCAATTTATCAAAAGCAAATTTTAGACGCAATTCAAGAAAATCCAGGTATCAAAATTGATTGCAATCGACCTGATATTCTGTTTAGTGGCGCAACCCAATTTTCGTTTCATTCAAATGGTATCAAATTGTACTTTTTTGAAGGACAATCGCAGGGTTTTGAATTGATTTTGAAAAAAACACAATTGTCAAAAATCCCAAGTGCGAAATGGATTTTGGAATATTTGAATTGATAAAAAAGGTCTCTACTTGAAAAAAGAAAAGGGTCAGAAACAATCCGACCCTTTCAATGATGTTTTTTCTGCGATTATTTATTCAATTGAATATGCAATTCTTTCAACTGTTTCTCGTCCAACGGCGAAGGTGCGTCAATCATGACATCGCGACCTGAATTGTTTTTTGGGAAAGCGATGTAATCACGAATGGAATCTGAACCGCCCATGGTTGCTACCAAACGGTCTAAACCGAAAGCCAAACCTCCGTGCGGTGGCGCGCCGTATTCAAAAGCGTTCATCAAGAAACCAAATTGTGCTTGCGCTTCTTCTTTGGTGAATCCCAATAAATCAAACATGCGCGATTGCAACTCACGGTCGTGAATACGAATCGAACCTCCGCCCAATTCCACGCCATTCATCGCTAAATCGTACGCATTTGCGCGAACTTTTCCTGGCTCCGTTTGAATCAAATGAAAATCTTCTGGTTTTGGAGATGTAAATGGATGGTGCATCGCATGGTAACGTTCGTTTTCTTCGTCCCATTCCAACAACGGGAAATCCAATACCCACAAAGGTTTGAAAACATTCGGATTTCTCAATCCCAATTCATTTCCCATGTGCAAACGCAATTCATTCATTTGCTTGCGCGTTTTTTCTAATCCGCCGCAAAGTACCAGCAACAAATCACCAGCCACAGCGCCAGCGCGTTCAGCCCAGTGCGCCAAATCTTCTTGCGAATAGAATTTATCTACCGAAGATTTGAAAGTTCCGTCTGGATTGCATTTCAAGTAAATTAAACCAGTCGCGCCAATTTGTGGCCGTTTCACCCAATCCGTCAGCGCATCCAATTGCTTGCGCGTATATTCCGAACAATCTTGGCAATTGATCGCGATTACTGTTTCTGCAGCATCGAAAATCGAAAAACCTTTGTTTTGAGCCAAATCAGTCAAATACACAAATTCTAAATTGAAGCGAATGTCTGGTTTATCTGAACCGTATTTTTCCATCGCTTCAGCGTAAGTCATTCTTGGAAAAGCACCTTCAAATGCAACGCCACGTACTTCTTGAAATAAATGTTTGATCAAGCCTTCAAAAGTTTGCAAAATATCTTCTTGCTCCACAAACGCCATTTCACAGTCAATTTGTGTGAATTCTGGTTGTCTGTCAGCACGTAAATCTTCGTCGCGGAAACATTTCACGATTTGGTAATAACGGTCAAATCCAGAAACCATCAATAATTGTTTGAAAGTTTGAGGAGATTGCGGCAATGCATAAAATTCACCTGCATTCATGCGACTTGGAACCACAAAATCACGCGCTCCTTCTGGCGTAGATTTGATTAAGTAAGGAGTTTCAACGTCCAAGAAATCTTGACCATCTAAATATTTTCTAGTTTCTAAAGCGACTTTATTTCTCAATCGCAATTTTTGTTGCACAGTATTTCTTCTCAAATCCAAATAACGGTATTGCGCGCGCAGTTCTTCTCCACCGTCTGTATCGTCTTCGATGGTAAAAGGAGGCGTTTTGGAAGCGTTTAAAATAGTCAATTTTTCCACCACGATTTCAATATCACCTGTTGGCATATTGGCATTTTTGCTTGAACGCTCAATGACAGCACCTTCAATTTGAATCACAAATTCACGACCCAATTTGCGTGCTTGCATACACAGAGTTTCATTCTCTTCCAGATTGAAAACCAATTGTGTAATACCATAACGATCACGCAAATCCACGAAAGTCATTCCACCTAAATCTCTAGAGCGCTGAACCCAGCCAGCCAAGGTAATTTTGTTTCCGATATGATTTGCGCGCAATTCGCCGCAGGTGTGAGATCTGTACATTTTATTGAATTTGAGATTGCAAAGATAAGGTTTGAAAAAGGAAATATGAAATTGATGGGAAAATAGTTTTGAGTTGTGGTATTTGCGGAAATTAAATGTGATTTGAATGTGTTTTAGATTTGAAATTCTCGTAAGTTTGTTTCGAAGAAAATTAATTCAAACGCCCAACTAAAATGATTTTCACTCCTCAAAATATCCAGCTCAAAAATGGTGAATCGATATTAATCAGGGAAGCAGTTGTCCGCGATGCTTTCGCTTTATTGGAAATGGTCAAAAATTATTTAGAAGATAGTCCTTACATTCCTAAATCGACTTCTGAATTTCAATTGACTGTAGCGCAAGAGGAAGTTTGGATTCAATCTTTTTTGGATGCGCCAAATTCTTTGTTGTTGGTTGCTGAGTTTGAAAATCAATTAATTGGCAATATCGACTTGACAGGAAACAAACGCCAAGTCATGCAACACAATGCTTTGGTTGGTATGGGAATGTTGATCGAATGGCGAAACCAAGGATTGGGAAGTGCTTTAATGCGAGCAGCCATTGATTGGGCAATTTCAAATCCGTTGTTGGAAAATTTGCAACTGGAAGTTTACGCAGAAAATCTGGCTGGAATAAATTTGTACCAAAAAATGGGATTCAAGCAATGTGGTGTAATCCCCAATTTATTCAAAGAAAATGGACATTATTGCGACAGTATCATGATGACTTTATCAGTAAAAAACCAATAATTGAAACTATTTCGCTGAATTAAAGTTGCAATAAATTTAAAAATCGCTGAATTAGTTTAGCGATTTTTAGAGTTTTCGCTGATTCATTTTAGCGTTTTGGAATGAATTATTGAAAAAAAAGATTTCTAATTCAAAAATTCTGCTTACCTTAATTTAGATAACATATTTTTAGACTTAAAATTTAACCAAAAAATGCAAAAACGCTGGCTAATTAAAGACACTCCTGCTCAAAACAAAATAGACACTTTGGTGCAAGCCTTGAATATTGAACCTGCATTGGCAACGATTTTACTGCAGCGAGGTATTTCAACTTTCGATGAATCTCAACATTTTTTTAGACCATCATTGGATGATTTGCATGATCCTTTTTTGATGAAAGATTTGCAAGAAGCCGTTGAGCGCATCAATTTGGCGATGGAGAAAAATCAAAAAATCATGATTTATGGCGATTATGATGTTGATGGAACTACCGCCGTTGCTGTTATGTGGAATGTTTTGATCGAACATTATAAAAACTTAGAATTTTACATTCCAGATCGTTATGCTGAAGGTTATGGCGTGAGTTCTCAAGGAATTGAATATGCACATACGCAAAATATTGAGCTAATCATTGCGCTGGATTGTGGAGTGAAAGCAAATGAAAAAGTTGATTTTGCGAATAGTTTAGGCATTGATTTCATCGTTTGCGACCACCACACACCAGGAGAATCTTTGCCAAAATGCTTGGTTTTGGATCCCAAAAGAGCAGATTGCCCATATCCTTACAAAGAATTGTCAGGTTGTGGAGTTGGCTTTAAATTGCTGCAAGGATTGTGCATCGCCAATGATTGGGAAACGACGACTTTGTTTGAGCAACTCGATTTATTAGCCATTTCGATAGGCGCTGATATTGTACCAATTACGGGCGAAAATCGCATTTTGTGTTATTTCGGGTTGCAATTATTGAATGCCAAACCACGTTTAGGAATCACCGAAATTTTGCGTGTCGCTGCAAAAGCATTGCCTTTGACGCTCACAAATGTCGTTTTCATTATTGCGCCGCGTATCAATGCTGCAGGAAGAATTCATACGGGCAAAAAGGCAGTCAGTTTGATGATTTCCGAAGACATAGAAGAATTGAAAATCATTGCAGAAAGTATCAATGAAAACAATGCAGAACGAAAAGATTTAGATCAATTGATTACTGCAGAAGCATTGGAACAAATTGAAAATGATTCCAGTTTTGGTTCAAAAATCACCACGGTTCTTTTTCAGAAAGATTGGCACAAAGGCGTGATTGGAATTGTCGCTTCTCGCTTGATAGAAAATTATTATCGCCCAACAATTGTTTTGACTGAATCCAACGGAAAAGCAACTGGTTCTGCAAGAAGTATCCGTGGATTGGATATTCACGCTGCATTAGAAAAATGTACCGATTTGTTAGAACAATTTGGCGGTCACACTTTTGCTGCTGGAATGACTATGCCACTTGAAAATGTAGATGCATTCAAAGCGAAATTTGAAGCTGTTGTGCAGTCGATGATTGCGAAGGAAGATTTGGTTCCGCAACAAATCGTTGATTATGCCTTGCATTTTGATGAAATTTTTCAGGAAAATGAGTTGCTGAATAAAATTCCAAAGTTCAAAAGAATTATCAGTCAGCTAGAACCACACGGACCAGGAAACATGAAGCCTGTTTTCGTATCGCAAAATGTATATGTAAAATCATTCAAAATCTTAAAAGACGTTCATTTGAAATTGATTTTAGGTCAACCAAATTCCAAAGTTACCATTGACGCCATTGGATTTAACATGATAGATAAATTAGAAATCATCCAAAGTAAACTGCCAATTGAAGTTTTGTACACGCTAGAATCCAACATTTGGCGCGATTTAGAAACTTTGCAATTAAATATCAAAGACATCCGAGCAATGATTTAAATTTAAATGGATTTGAAAATCAATCCTCTTATTTTATTTTTTGTTGAGCAATGCCATCATTATTAATACATCAATTTTATTACATTTGTGCACGAACAAGCAGATGAGTAATTCAAGAAAAATAGCAGTAATTGGAGGCGGAAGCTGGGCAACCGCACTTGTGAAGATCTTGTGTAACAACCTAGATACTGTAAATTGGTGGATGCGGAGTCAAGAATCAGTGGATTATATTTTGAGCTACAAGCACAATCCAAAATATTTGCAATCTGTTGAGTTTAATTTGGATAAAATCAATGTTTCCAATGATTTGGAAGCAATCATTGCACCTGCAGACATTGTAATCATTGCAACGCCATCTGCTTTTTTAGTTGAAATTTTTGAAAATATTGATCAATCACTTTTTGAAGGGAAAATTGTTTTTTCAGCGGTTAAAGGAATTGTTCCAGAATACAATGCCATTCCAGCTCGATTTATTCACAAAACATTTGGCACTCCGTACAAAAAAATTGGAATTATTTGCGGTCCTTGTCATGCGGAAGAAGTGGCTTTGGAGCGACTTTCTTATTTAACTATTGCTTGTCAAGACGAACGAATCTCCAGCGAAATGGCTAAATTGTTGGCTTGCAGATATATCAAAACCACCATTTCCGACGATTTATTTGGAACAGAGTTTTCGGCAGTTTTGAAAAATGTTTACGCCATAGCTTCCGGAATTTGTGCAGGATTAGGCTATGGAGATAATTTTCAGTCCGTTTTGATTGCGAACGCCATCCAAGAAATCGAAAACTTTATCGATGAGGTAAGTCCGATTCACCGCGATGTGAAATCGAGCGCTTATTTAGGGGATTTATTGGTTACAGCTTATTCAAAATTTTCCAGAAACCGCACTTTTGGTTTCATGATCGGCAAAGGCTATTCAGTAAAAACCGCCCAGCTAGAAATGGATATGATTGCCGAAGGCTATTACGCCGTAAAATGCCTGGTTGAAATCAACAAAAAATTCCAAGTTGAAATGCCTATTGTTGAAGCGGTGAACAACATTCTCTATGAAAAAATTTCCCCCGTCATCGAAATGCGCATATTATCAGATAAATTGAGCTGATTTTTTGTCGAAGACTTCGGACATGAGACCATAGATATTAGACAGAAAACTTTTCAATTTTCTTAATTTTTTAAGATTATCGTGAAGTTGCGAAGCAACCAAGGAAATCTAGTCTAATAGTTGCGAAGCAACGGGTCTTTTGTCTCAAGTCTAATAGCGAAGCGAGTCTTTTCTTTTCAGAATTAAGACCAAAGATATTAGACAGAAGACTTTTCAATTTTCTTAAATTTTTATAGATAATCTAAAAGTGCGAAGCAAAAAGAAAATCCAGTCTAATAGTTGCGAAGCAACGAGTCTAATATCGCAAGTCTAATAGCGAAGCAAGTCTTTTTCAAAATGCTATTTAGAATCTTTCTTATTTATAAAATTTTTGCAAAAAAAGCATATATAAATAATTGTTTTTATGAACTTTATGCCGTGTAAGTTTGTCTTTCAACAGTAGAGTTTGAATTAACTTTTAATTTTAGATTTGTTGCTATGTGAATAAGTACTAATTTTACACCTCAATTTTATTTGTAAACGTATGTCAAGTGCTCAAGATTATCTGCCCCTCGTTATACAAGGCATTGTAGCCCTGGGGTTTGTGGTGTCAGTTTTGATTATAACTCACTTGTTGGGGCCACGTGTTCACTCCAAAAATAAAGATTCAAATTTCGAATGTGGAATTGAATCAGAGGGAAATGCCCGTTTTCCTGTATCTGTAAGATACTTTTTGACCGCAATTTTATTTGTATTGTTTGATGTCGAAGTCATTTTCTTTTATCCGTATGCTGTGAACTTTAAAGCACTGGAATTAGAAGGTCTTTTGGCTGTAATTCTATTCGTAGCCTTCTTCTTGATAGGCTTTTTGTATGTATTGAAAAAAGGAGCATTAGAATGGGAAAAATAACTGATGGGAAAGTTGAAACGATTGATTACCAAGGGTATCAATTAACAACGCTAGACAAAGCAATCGGTGCAGCCCGCGCCAATTCCATGTGGCCACTGCCTTTCGCTACTTCTTGCTGTGGTATCGAATACATGGCAACCATGGGAAGTAACTATGATTTGGCTCGTTTTGGAATGGAAAGGATGTCTTTCTCTCCACGTCAAGCTGATTTGCTAATTGTTGCAGGAACTATTTCCAAAAAATTAGCGCCAATTTTGCGTCAAGTATATGAGCAAATGGCTGAACCAAAATGGGTTTTGTCTGTTGGTGCTTGCGCTTCAAGCGGTGGAATTTTTGATACTTATAGCGTTTTGCAAGGAATTGATCGGATCATTCCAGTAGACGTTTACGTGCCAGGTTGTCCGCCACGTCCAGAGCAAATTATTGATGGAATCATGAATATCCACGCTTTGGTGAAAGAAGAATCTTTGAGAAGAAGATATTCTGACAAATACAAATCGATGTTGAACGATTATAACATTGAAACAGATGTCAAATAGTACAATTACTAACGAATTTGCGTTGGCAAGATTGACAGCCAAATTTGGAGATAAAATCATTTCAGCTGAAACACCTTTTGATTTGTTGACTATCGAAGTTCCTAGTGCAGATGCACACGAAATTATTCAGTGGTTGAAGGAAGATGAGGTTTTGAAAGTGAGTTATTTGACAAATTTAGGTGGTGTTCATTATCCAACTGAAACAAACAGAGAATTTGCTGTGGTTTACCATATTCACAGTTTGGTCAATAATTACAGAATCCGTTTGAAATCGTTTATCCCTTTGAGTAATCCTTCAATTGCAACAATCACAGATTTATTTGTAGGCGCCAATTGGATGGAAAGAGAAACTTTTGATTTTTACGGAATCATTTTTACAGGTCATCCAAATTTGACAAGAATTTTGAACGAGGAAGACATGGATTATCATCCAATGCGCAAAGAATATCAATTGGAAGACGATACAAGACAAGATAAAGACAACCGCTTTTTCGGAAGATAGAACAGTAGTATTATGAATGAATGGTTAGACGACGATATTAAGCCGGGAAACAATTTATCAGCAGAGACAATTGACGGCGACATTGCAACGCTCAATCTAGGGCCTACGCATCCAGCAACGCATGGAATCTTTCAAAATATCCTGAAGGTGGATGGCGAAAGAATTTTATCCTCGGAGCAAACGGTTGGATATATTCACCGCGCTTTTGAAAAAATTGCTGAACATAGACCATATAATCAAATCACTCCTTTAACGGACAGACTTAACTATTGCTCTTCACCGATCAATAACATGGGTTGGCACATGACCGTTGAAAAATTGATTCAAACTGAAATGCCAAAGAAAGTGGATTACATGCGTGTAATTATCATGGAATTGGCAAGAATTGCAGATCACTTGGTTTGTAATTCTGTAATCGGTGTGGATACGGGTGCTTTGACTGGTTTTACTTACCTTTTCCAACAAAGAGAAAAAATCTACGAACTTTTCGAAGAAGTTTGCGGTGCGCGTTTGACAACAAACGTTGGTCGAATCGGAGGATTTGAAAGAGATTTTTCTCCAACATTCTACCATAAACTAAACGATTTCTTGAAAGATTTTCCAAAGGTTTTCAATGAATTTGACAGTTTATTGTCTCGAAATAGGATTTTTATGGATCGTACAATCAACGCAGGACCAATTTCTGCGGAACGTGCATTAGAGTATTCATTTTCTGGACCAAATTTAAGAGCAGCAGGTGTGGATTATGATGTGAGAGTCATGAATCCATATTCTTCTTATCAAGATTTTGATTTCATCGTTCCAGTAGGAACACAAGGAGATACTTACGATCGTTTCCAAGTGCGTCAGGAAGAAATTCGCCAAAGTTTGTCAATTATCAAACAAGCTTTAGACGGAATGCCTGAAGGTAAATATTTTGCAGATGTTCCTGAATTTTATTTGCCTCCAAAAGAAGATGTTTACAATAAAATGGAAGCTTTGATTTACCACTTTAAAATTGTAATGGGTGAAACACCTGTTCCAGTTGGAGAAGTTTACCACAGTGTGGAAGGCGGAAATGGTGAATTAGGTTTTTACTTGATTAGTGACGGTGGAAGAGCACCTTTCCGTTTACAATTCCGTCGCCCTTGTTTTATTTATTACCAAGCTTATCCAGAAATGATTACAGGTCAAAGCATCAGTGATGCCGTTTTGACGTTAAGTAGCATGAATGTGATCGCTGGAGAATTGGACGCTTAGTTTATGAAAGTAGAAGTTACACAAAAAAGCAGACCTGTTCTTAGCGCCGAAAAAATGGCCGAGATTCAAGGTGTAATCAATCAATTTCCTGAAGGGAAATCAAAAAGTGCAATAATTCGAATTTTACATATTGTGGAAGAAGAAGCAGGCGGTTGGTTGAGTCCTGATACGATGGATATGGTTGCTGAAATTTTAAATATACAACCAATCGAAGTTTATGAAGTTGCGACGTTCTATACCATGTTCAACTTAAATCCAGTTGGAAAATTCATTTTTGAAGTTTGTAGAACAGGACCTTGCATGTTGGTTGGAAGCGACAATATCATTGAATATATCGAAAATAAATTGGATGTTAAGGTTGGAGGTACAACTGCAGACGGCATGTTTACATTGAAAACTGCTGAATGTTTGGGTGCTTGTGGTTACGGACCAATGTTGCAATGCGGAAAACATTATCATGAACATTTAACTCCTACTAAGGTTGACGAGCTAATCGAAGCTTGCAGAAAAGGAGAGATCAAAGCTAATTTTTAATACGGATGGGAAGAAAATTACTTTTAGAACACATTGACGTTCCTGGTATTGAAACGTTTGATGTATATAGAAAAAATGGCGGTTACCGTTCGGTAGAAAAAGCTTTGAAAACAATGTCTCCTGAAGATGTTGTGGAGGAAGTAAAAAAAGCTACCTTGAAGGGCCGTGGTGGAGCAGGTTTCCCAACTGGTTTGAAATGGTCGTTTTTGGCTAAACCAGAAGGCGTTCCAAGATATTTATTGTGCAATGCGGATGAATCTGAGCCAGGCACATTCAAAGACCGATATTTGATGGAAAAAATCCCTCATTTATTGATCGAAGGAATGATCGTTTCTAGCTATGCTTTAGGTTCAAACTTATCTTACATCTATATTAGAGGAGAATATATGTGGGTGCTCGAAATTCTTGAAAAAGCAATCGCAGAAGCATATTCCAAAGGTTTTCTTGGGAAAAATATTTTAGGTTCTGGATTTGATTTAGATTTGCGTGTTGCTCCAGGTGGAGGCGCATACATTTGTGGAGAAGAAACTGCCATGATCGAATCTTTAGAAGGCAAGCGCGGAAATCCGAGAATCAAGCCACCATTTCCAGCCGTTAAAGGTTTATGGGGATGCCCTACAGTTGTAAATAATGTTGAGAGTTTGGCTACTGTCGTTCCAATTATCAATGATGGCGGTGATGAATATGCTAAATTGGGAACGGAAGGAAGCAACGGAACAAAATTGATTTCAGCTTGCGGAAATGTTGCTCGTGGAGGTGTGTACGAAATTGAATTGGGAATTTCTGTTGAAGAATTTATCTACGGTGACGAATGGTGCCGTGGAATTGCAAATAATAAGAAAATTAAAGCATTGGTTCCTGGAGGTTCTTCAGTCCCAATATTGCCTGCACATTTGATTACCAAAACAGCAGCTGGAGAAAATCGCTTGATGAGCTATGAAAGTATGGCTGACGGTGGTTTTGCTTCAGGTTCTATGATTGGTTCTGGCGGATTCATTGTTTTCGATGAAGACCAATGTATCGTAAGAAATACATGGAATTTTGCCCGTTTTTATGCACACGAATCTTGCGGTCAATGTTCACCTTGCCGCGAAGGTACTGGTTGGATGGAAAAAGTACTGTACCGCCTTGAAACTGGAAAAGGAAATATGCGAGACATCGAATTGTTGGCAGACATCAATAAGAAAATCGAAGGAAATACAATTTGTCCACTTGGAGATGCTGCTGCTTGGCCTGTTGCTGCAGCTATTCGTCATTTCCGTGAAGAATTTGAGTGGCACGTTACGCATCCAGAAGATGCAGTGAAAGGCAATTATGGCTTGTTAAAAGGAATTACTGTTTAATCAACTTTTTGGATCAAACCAAGAACGATAATAAAAAATAACCATGGTCAAAGTAACCATTGATGGCATAGAAGTAGAAGTAGAAGCTGGAACGACAGTTTTGAACGCTGCGCGTAAAATTGGAGGAGATGTTGTTCCGCCAGCGATGTGCTATTACAGTAAATTAGAGGGTAGCGGTGGTAAATGCCGAACTTGTTTGGTTGAAGTTGCAGCTGGTTCTGCAAACGATCCAAGACCAATGCCAAAATTGGTCGCTTCTTGCTCAACGCCCGTGCAAGATGGAATGGTAATCAAAAATAAAACCAGTGAAAAAGTGCACGTGGGTCGCGGCGCTGTAACTGAATTTTTATTGATTAATCATCCCTTGGATTGCCCAATTTGTGATCAAGCTGGAGAATGCCATCTGCAAGATTTAGGTTTTGAACATGGCGCTTCTGGAACGCGTTACGAGGAAGAAAGAAGAACTTTTGATCCAATCGATATTGGTAACAAAATCAAATTGCACATGAATCGTTGCATCTTATGCTACAGATGTGTAATGGTTGCAGATCAATTAACCAACAAACGTGTGCACGGAGTTTTAGGCCGTGGCGATCATGCTGAAATTAGCACTTATATCAGCAATGCTGTTGAAAATGATTTCTCAGGAAATATGATCGATGTATGTCCAGTTGGCGCATTGACAGATAAAACTTTCCGTTTCAAATCTCGTGTTTGGTTCTTGAAACCAATGGAAGCATCTCGCGCTTGTACAAAATGTTCAGGTAAAACGGTGGTTTGGATGTTTGGTGAAGAAATTTACCGTGTCACTGCAAGAAAAGACAAATACGGAGAAGTTGAAGACAATGATGGAAAACCAGCTTGGATTTGCAACGATTGTCGTTTTGATCACAAAAATGTTTCTGATTGGAACATCGAAGGGCCAAGAAAAATCAACCGCCATTCTGTGATCTCTGCCAATCACTATGAGAAAGCAAATCCATTGGAAAACAATACTAAAAAAATCAAATAATGGATACTGGATTATTGATAGAAAAAACGATTCTTGTTGTCGTGATTTTTGCAATTACATTGTTTATTGCAACTTATCAAACGTACATGGAACGGAAAGTCGCTGCTTGGTTGCAAGACCGTGTAGGACCAGATAGAGCAGGGCCTTTTGGCATTTTGCAACCTATCGCCGATGCCGGAAAAATGTTTTTCAAAGAAGATTTTATTCCTGCCAATGCAGACAAATGGTTGTTTATCATGGGACCTGGAATCGCGATGTTTACTGCTTCAATGACAGGTGCCGTAATTCCTTGGGGACCGCCATTGGAAATGTTTGGAAGAACGGTGGCGCTGCAAGTGGCTGATATCAACATCGGAATCTTATTCATCATGGGATTTGCTTCTATCGGTGTTTATGGAATCATGATTGGTGGTTGGGCTTCTAACAATAAATTCTCTCTCTTTGCTGCAATTCGTGCTTCTTCACAAATGATTTCTTACGAGTTGGCAATGGGAATTTCCATCATCACTTTGGTCTTGATGTCGGGAAGTTTGAGCTTGGGACAAATTGTGGAACAACAACATGGAATGAATTGGAACATTTTATATCAACCAGTTGCATTCATTGTTTTCTTTATCTGTTCAATCGCTGAATGTAACAGAGCACCATTCGATTTGGCGGAATGTGAAAGTGAATTGATAGGTGGTTACCACACAGAATATGGTTCAATGAAATTAGGATTCTTCTTGTTTGCTGAATATGTGAATCTATTTATTTCATCTGCAGTAATTGCAGCACTATTCTTTGGCGGTTACAACTTCCCAGGTATGGATCATTTTTCTGGAAATACTTTGGCTATATTAGGAACAGCAGCATTTTTTGCGAAAATCATCTTCTTTATCTTTGTGATTATGTGGATTCGCTGGACTTTACCAAGATTTCGTTACGATCAATTGATGCACTTAGGATGGAAAAAATTAATTCCAATTGCAATGATTAATTTGGTGATTACTGCAGTTGTGATTGGATTCAACGCAGGTTGGTTTACTAAAAAATCAGCAAAAGCGAAACAGACTGAAAAAAGTGTTGCAATGATGCCAAAAGCAAAAGTAGGCGCCGAGGCTAATTACAAAATCAATTTCAATAATTAAACAGTAAGCATACCCCAAGATATGGAGAGTTTATCAAATCGAAAAAAGGTTGTTTCTAACAAAAAAATGAGTTTTGTTGAGAGTCTATATTTACCAGCAATCGCCGGAGGAATGTGGATTACAATCAAACACATGTTCAAGAAACACAATACGCTTAAATATCCGGAAGAACAACGTGTTTTTGCTCCAGTTTACCGTGGAATGCACGTCTTGAAGCGAGATGAACAAGGGCGCGAAAACTGCACTGCTTGCGGTTTGTGTGCAGTAGCTTGTCCTGCTGAAGCAATCACAATGGTGGCTGCCGAAAGAGAAAAAGGCGAAGAAGGTCTATACAGAGAAGAAAAATATGCTGAAGTCTATGAAATCAACATGTTGCGTTGCATTTTCTGTGGTTTGTGCGAAGAAGCTTGTCCAAAAGAAGCGATTTTCTTGACAGATAGAATTGTGCCTACGCATTTTGACCGCGATGAGTTTATTTACGGAAAAGACCGTTTGGTAGAACAATTGGATAATAGAATAGACATCACAGTAAGACAAAATACTGGTAAAAGAGGTGAAAAATGAGTAGTTTAGAAATTATCGCAACGGTTTTAGGCGGATTAACGATTGGTGCTGCACTGATGGTTATTTTAAGTCCGCATCCCGTGAGAAGTGTCTTGTATTTGATACTGACTTTTTTCCTGATTTCAGGGAATTACATTTTGATGAATGCACAGTTTATTGCCGTTGTAAACATCATCGTTTACGCCGGTGCAATCATGGTTTTATTCCTGTTCGTATTGATGCTATTGAATTTGAGTAAAGACAATGAGCCAAAATCATCTATCAAAATGAAAATTGCAGCCACTTTTGCTGGTGGTTCGCTTTTGACAGTTTTGATTGCTGCTTTGAAAGACAGTGTGATTTTGCCAAAAACAGAAATGTTAGAAAATCAGCAAGGAATGGTTGAGAATTTAGGACAATTGTTGTTCACCAAATATGTACTTCCTTTTGAAATGTCTTCCATTTTGTTTATTGCTGCCATGGTGGGAGCTGTATTATTAGCAAAAAGAGAAAAACAAATAATCGAGTAAGAATGATATTAGCTTCTATTTTTGAATCCGGAGTATCGATACAGTTTTACATTGTATTATCAACGATACTTTTTGCGATTGGTGTTTTGGGTGTTTTGATAAGAAAAAATGCCATTATTGTGTTGATGTGTGTTGAAATCATGCTAAATGCTGTAAACCTTTTATTGGTTGCTTTTTCCACTTATTTCGGAAATGGCGATGCGCAGGTTTTTGTGTTTTTCATCATGGTTGTTGCCGCTGCAGAAGCGACCATCGGTTTATCCATCTTGGTGTTGCTTTACAGAAACAACAGATCAGTAGATATCGGATTGTTTAACAAATTAAAAGGATAATCAGATGTCAATACAACAACTCGTACCCTTAATTTTATTGTTTCCACTAATCGGTGGAATTATCAATGGCATATTCGGGAAAAAATTGCCAAAAGCATTGGTTGGTTCGTTGGCTACTTTGGCTTCAACGTTATCATTCGCAACTGCTTTGATGGTATTCTTCCAATTAAATGAACCAGTAAAAATTCATTTATTTAGAATGATTGACCTGAAAGATTTGCATTTAAACGCAAGTTTATTGGCTGATAATCTTGCTTTGTGGATGGTTTTAATCATCACCGGAATTGGATCTTTGATTCATTTGTTCTCCATGGGCTACATGAAGCACGATGCTGGATATTCCAAATTCTTTACCTATTTGAATCTCTTCATCTTCGCAATGTTAATCCTTGTTTTGGGAAGCAACTATTTCATGTTGTTCTTCGGCTGGGAAGGTGTGGGAATCTGCTCGTATTTCTTAATCGGCTTCCATTACAGCGATGCTGAAAAAGGAATGTTGAACGGTATTGCTGCAAGAAAAGCTTTCATCATGAACCGCATCGGGGATTTAGGATTGCTAATCGGTTTGTTCCTGATTCTTTCTCAATTCGGAACGCTGGAATACCAAGAATTGACAAATTTGGTAACGGTTGACAAAATCCTCGGAACGCCTTGGATGATGTTCGGAATCACCATGTGCTTATTCATTGGTGCAACGGGAAAAAGTGCGCAAATTCCTTTGTTCACATGGTTGCCAGATGCGATGGCGGGACCAACACCAGTTTCTGCTTTGATTCACGCTGCTACAATGGTAACTGCGGGTATCTTTTTGGTTGTGCGTTCAAATTTCTTTTTTGAACATGCGCCAATGACGCAAGAAATCATGTTGTATATCGGTTTGGCTACTTCTTTGGTTGCTGCTTTCATCGCCATGCGCCAAAACGATATTAAAAAAGTATTGGCTTATTCAACCGTTTCTCAATTGGGATTGTTATTTGTTGCACTTGGAATGGGCGCTTACACAGCAGCGATTTTTCACGTCACAACACACGCATTCTTTAAAGCATTACTTTTCTTAGGTTCTGGAAGCGTTATTCACGCCATGTCTGACGAACAAGATATGCGCAAAATGGGTGGTTTACGCAAGAAAATCCCATTGACACATTTCACTTTCTTAATCGGAACTTTGGCAATCACTGGTTTCCCATTGTTGTCTGGTTTCTTTTCGAAAGATGAAATCGTTGGACACGCATTCAGCCACAATGTGTTGATTTATGGAATGTTGATGTTCAGTATTCTGCTGACAGCGATTTACATGTTCAGAATGTATTTCGTAGTTTTCTTCGGCTGTTTCAGAGGAACACACGAGCAAGAACACCACGTTCACGAAGGACCAATTTCAATGACTTTGCCTTTGGTGATTTTGGCAGTTCTTTCCATTTTTGGTGGTTTGCTGAACCTACCAGGGATTTGGTTGAAAGGCCAAGCGCATTGGTTGTCGCATCATTTAGAACACAATACTGGCGGTTTGAATTTAATCAAAGCAGAACATGCGGACGATATGATTACTTTAATGCTAATGATTGTTGCAGTTGCTGTTTGTTTGGGCGCATTGGGTGTTTGTTACTTAGTTTACGGCAAAAAACAAAACGTGCCAGTTGCAGATGCAGATTTGAGTGGATGGCAAAAAATCTCTGCCAACAAATTGTACATCGATGAAATTTACAATTTCTTGTTTGTCCGTCCTACAGAATGGCTTTCAGTTGTTGGACATAAATTCATTGAAATTATGTTCTTGAATGGAATCATTCTTGGATTTGCAAAAGGAATCGGAGCATCCGGTGAATTGGTTAAAAAATGGCAAACTGGACGTGTGAACTGGTACATCCTTTGGATGGTTGGTGGAATCGTTGGTTTGATCGTGTATTATCTTGTTAAAATATAAAGGCTTTGGAACTTCTTATAATACCTAGTTTATTTGCGCTCGCGGCGCTAGTGATTCCACGAAACTTCATGCGATACTTCGGTTTAGCTGGTGGTGTTACCTCTGCTGTTGTTGCTATTGTACATGCTGTATATTATGCACCGACGACAAAATACGTTTCTTTAATCGACCCAAATTGGACTTCAACTTTTGGGTTGACCTACAAAATGGGTTACGATGGAATCAGTTTAATCATGGTAGTTTTGACAAATGTCATCACGCTATTGATTTTACTCAGCAATTTCAACAAAGAATTGGCTTCCAATAAAATGTTTACTGCGATGGTATTTTTCATGCAAGTAGCATTGTTGGGCGTGTTCACATCAATGGACGGATTGTTGTTCTACATTTTCTGGGAAATCACTTTGATTCCAGTGTTCCTAATCGCTTTGTGGTTTGGCGCTCCTGGAAGAAAACAAGCTTTGGTCAAATTCTTTATCTACACTTTTGTTGGTTCATTGGCGATGTTGTTGGCATTGATGGCAATCAAAACAGGAATTTGTGGAAATCTACCAGCTAAAAGTTTTGCAATCGATGATTTGATGGCAGTGCAATTGTCAGCTTGCTCAGCTTGTTGGATCTTTGGAGGTTTCTTATTCGCTTTTGCAGTGAAAATCCCTTTGTTTCCATTCCATACTTGGCAGCCTGATACTTATACCACTTCTCCAATGGCTGGAACCATGTTACTTTCTGCATTGATGCTGAAAATGGCGTTATACGGAATGATTCGTTGGATGATTCCGTTGGCTCCTGAATCGTTGGAATCTTACAAATTGCCAATCATCATTTTGGGAACGATTGGTGTGGTTTACGCTGCAATTTTAGCAATTAAGCAAAACGATATCAAACGAACTTTTGCTTTCGCTTCTATTTCACACGTTGGTTTAATCGCCGCCGGAATTGTTTTGTTGAACGTCGATTCAACCATGGGTGTTTTTGTTCAGATGATCAATCACAGTTTGGTTGCTGTTGGACTTTTCTTAGCAGTAGATATTATTGAAAGCAGAACAGGAATCAGGAACATGAGCGAATTGGGCGGAATTGCCAAACAAGCGCCGAAATTTGCTTTCTGGTTTGGAGTTGTTGCTTTAGCATCGATTTCAGTTCCATTGACAAGTGGTTTCATTGGTGAGTTTTTATTGATTCGCGGAGTTTATTCCTACAATTGGATCATCGGTTTGGTCATCGGTTCAACCTTGGTTTATGGTGCTGTTTACACCTTGCGTGCTTACCAACTTTCAATGTACGGTCCTTCAAAGAATTTCAATTTCCCAGATTTAACATGGAATGAATGGTTGGTGTTTTTCATTCTGATGGTTTTAATTGTGATTTTGGGTGTATATCCGCAATTGGTGATTGATTTTGTTCAACCAAGCGTTACACATTTATTCGAAAATATTCATCCTTCAAAAATTTCAGTTCAATAATATGATAGCTCTAATTGTAATATTCATCAGCGGTTTACTTTCTCTTTTCTTGGCTTTTGCAAAAAAACCTTGGTTAGTTCTGTTAACTGCTTCAGCTGGTTTGATTGCTGGTGGAATCTCACTTTTCACGCAGTATTATTATCAGTATGATTTCATCCATTATGAAGGACTAAAGTTTGATGGTTTTGCCGTTGCATTTGGTTTAATCGCGATTTTATTTACTTTGTTGATTGTTTTAACTGGTTATAGTTCTTTCAAAGACAAACCGCAACACACGGGTGATTATATCGCCTTATTGCTGTTTTCTTTGACGGGTGCTTTGAGCATGCTTGCATTCACGGACATGTTTATGTTTTTCTTAGGATTAGAAATTCTTTCGATTCCAATATATGTGATGGCAGGAAGCAACAAAGACGATATACGCTCCTCGGAAGCTTCTTTGAAATATTTCATGACTGGTGCTTTTGCAACTGGCGTTTTGTTATTCGGAATTGCTTGGGTTTATGGAGGAACCGCTTCTTTCAAATTAGACGAAATTGCGGCATTTATTAATAATACTGAAGGAACTCATTCTTCTATGATTTACGTTGGTTTATTGATGATTTTAAGTGCTTTCCTATTCAAAGTTGGTGCCGCCCCTTTCCATTTTTGGAGTCCTGATGTGTACGACGGAAGTCCGCACATTGTAACAGGTTTCATGGCTGCGGTTGTAAAATTAGGGGCTTTCGGTGCTTTCATGAAAATCTTCTCCATTACTTTCGGTGGTTTACACGATTTTTGGGCGCCAGCGTTGTCTGTCCTGGCAATACTTACGATGTTTGTAGGAAACCTTTCAGCACTGAAACAAATTCGCTTCAAAAGATTATTGGCTTACTCAAGTATCACGCATGTGGGTTACGCTTTGTTGACAATCATCGTGCAAAGTCCTGACAGCGCATTCAATCTTTGGGCTTACATTTTCTCTTACGGTTTCTCAACAATTGGTTTGATTACCGTTGCCATCATCATTCACGATGAAGAAGACAGAATCGAAGCTTTCAGAGGTTTGGTGAGAAGAAATCCATTCACAGGATTTGTGGCGATTTTAGGATTATTGTCGTTGGCTGGTGTACCGCCATTAATGGGGTTCTTTGGAAAATTCTTGGTTTTCTCAGAAGCAATCACACAATATCCTTGGCTAGTTGCAATTGCGATTATCAATTCTGGAATAGGTATTTTCTACTATTTGAGAATGGTCATTTTAGTGCTTCAAAAAGAAGACGAGGACAAACCAAAAACACCCAAACACAAAGTTCCTGTATTGCAAATGATTGTCTTAGCAATTTGTGCGTTAGCATTATTGTTCGGAGGAAATATGTTGATTTTCTAAAAATAAAAATAGCTCCATGGGAGCGTTATATTAATAGCTCCATAGGAGCGTCATATTAATAACGACGGATGCAATCCGTCGAAGAAAAAACTACATGAATTCCTTTTTTGGCATGCATTTTTGAAAAAAATCATGCCAAAAAACCTTTCTTAGAAAAACTAGCTTTGTAACTTTGATAGTACCCTTTCGCGATAACTATCGGGATAGAAATCGTTTTGACTAAGTACTGCGAAGCAGCCAAGAGGTGAAAGGAACAAAGGGTTTATTTCTTTTCCTCCTCTTTTTGAACTTCCAACTGATTACCGACATAAACCCTATAAGCGATTAAAATCGGCAATGCAAAAAGCATCAAAAACACTAAAAAATAACCCATAGGCAATAATCTAAAAGCAACAACATCTTTCAAATCTTCAGGACTTGCGCCAATGCCGATAAAATAAGACAAACTCATTTTAGCTTCTGCTACTGTAGAAATTCCATTGACGTTGAAAGTATATTCCGCATCAAAAAGATTAATGGGAACTAGAAAAAAGACGGCAGAAAGTCCGATCATCGCTATAAAAAATACAACCACTGGCTTGCGCAAATAACTACCCATTTGTTCTCGAATTTGAATTCATTTTCAAAGGTCTGAAATTTAAAGGAAAAACAGACGATTTAATTCAGCTGATTTTTAAAACCAGTTCTAAGTTCAATCTAATGATTTAATTAAGAATTTAATTCATTTTAAAATTAGATTCTTAATAAATCAGCGTTGATAAGTAAAGGTTCACCGTAATTTTTCGTCCTTTCTGCGTTGTACCTTTATGTCGATGAAAAGTTTTTTGTGGAAATTTACCAAATGGTTTTTCGGAATCATCTTTGGCTTATGCCTCACAATTTCCTTGCTGCTTTATATTTTCAAAGATGACATCATCAATTATGTAGTCAAAGAAGTCAATAAAAATCTCAATGCAAAAGTTACTGTTTCTAAAATCGATTTGACATTTTGGGCAACGTTTCCCAATGTTTCGCTCGATTTTAAAGATGTTTTCATCCAAGATGCGCTGCCAAATGCAACCAAGCGCGACACGTTGTTGTATTCAGATTTAATACGTTTGAAATTCAATCCAATCGATTTGTGGAACGAAAAATATGATGTCAAACGCGCAGAAATTCATCCCGGAACGATTCAATTGAAAGTGGATTCTAAAGGAAAAGTGAATTATGATCTTGTTAAAAAGAGTAAATCTTCAGCCAAATCTAAATTCAAACTAAAATTAAAGGAAGTCCAATTCGATCAGATAAAATTCGCCTATTCAAATCAGGCCACGGGACAATTTTATAAAACCAAGATCAATCAGCTAAATCTTTCTGGAGAATTTACGGAAAAGAAATTTACACTCAATGCCAAAAGCGATCTGTATATCAATTCGTTGAAAAGTGAAAGCATCGCTTTACTGACCAATAAACCAGCTGAATTTGATTTACAGATTAAAGTCGATCAAGAAAAAAATACCTTTGAACTTCCAAAAACCATCTTGTTGATTTCCAAATTGCCGTTTCAAGTTTCTGGTTTCGTCAATCCTCAACAAATCAAATTTGATATTTCTGCCAAAAAATTGAGATTAGAGGAAGTGGCTTCCAAATTGTCGAACCAACTAGATCAAATTAACACTTTCGAAGGACAAGGATTTTTCAATTTCGACTTGAAAATTGCGGGAAAAAACGACAAGAAAGTGGTTCCCAAAATGATTTGCAATTTTGACGTGCAAAATGGTTCCTTGCGCGAACCTGAGCAAAAATTGAAATTTACTGGAATCAATTTGAAAGGAAAATATTCCAACGAAGCGGGAAAAAATGCCGAATTTTTGAAGTTGTGGAACTTGAAATTCAATACCAGTTCTGGACCTTTTCAAGGAGAATTTTTACTGACCAATTTTACATTGCCACATTACGAAGGAAAAGCCAAAGGAAATGTTGATTTAGCCAGTATTCACGGACTTTTTCATCTTCCGCAAATCGACCAAATCACTGGAAATTTAGACATCAATAGCCAATTTGATATTCAAACTGTTCAGGATGAAACTGGTCAAAATGAATTGGATTTCGTTAAATGTTCAGCGTCGTTAAATCTGCAAAACATCAATGCCAGCGTAATCAACGATACTAGAACTTTCAAATCCCTCAATGGTTTTGTTGGCATTGAAGGCGACGAAGCAGCAGTGCAAGATATACGCGTCAAAATTGGAAAATCTGATTTTAAACTGAATGGAATTTTCCAAGAAATAGCACCCTTTATCGATAAAAAAGGAAAATTGATTGCCAATGTAGATTTACAAAGCAATTTCATTGATGTCGAAGATTTAAGCTCCAAACATGTTGAAAAAGGGGTGAGGATTGAAGCTGAAAAGGCTTACGTTTTGCCAAATAATATCGATGGTACAGTGTTGTTGAATATCGGACAATTGAAATACGAAAAGCACTTATTCAACCAATTGAAAAGCAACTTAACTGTCGATGAAAGATTGTTGACTTTCAAAGAATTGACCTTGCAAAATGCAAATGCAACCGTGAATGGCGATTTGATCATTGAAGAAACTTCGCCTGAATATTTGGTGCTGCAATCGGTGCTTGAATCGAACAATATTTATTTCAAACCACTTTTTCAAGAATGGAATAATTTTGACCAAGAAGTCATCACTGAAAACAACATTGCAGGCAAGGCACACATCAATTTGCAATTCAAAGCCCCGTTTGATTTGCGTTCGGGAATTATCAAAAATGCGATTGTTGCCAAGGCGCACATTTCAATTACCGACGGCGCGTTGAAGTCGGTTTCTACTTTTAAATCCATTACTGAAAGTCTAAAAACTTCTCCAGTGCGATTTTTACTGAAGAAAAGAAATATCAACGACTTTGAGAAAAAATTGCTCGATTTGAGATTTCAAACCTTGGAAAATACTATCGTGATACAAAATGGAAAGCTCGAAATTCCTTTGATGGAAATCAAGTCCAATGCCTTGGACATTGAAACTTTTGGTTGGCATACATTTGACAATCAGATTGATTACCATTTTGCATTTCGTTTCAGAGATTTGATGACTGCTGAAAGAGATACTGAATTTGGAATCGTAGAAGACGACGGCACAGGATTGATGATTTTCATGCGCATGCACGGCACCACGGATAAACCAATCATCGAGTGGGACCAAAAAGCCAAAAAAGAGCAAGCCAAAGAAAACCGCGAAGCTGCGAAGTTGGAAGCACTTTCCATTTTGAAAACCGAGTTTGGATTCAGGAAAAATGACACCACGATTGGCGTGTATCAACCCATCAAAAAACCAACAGAAGAATTGCGCATTGATTTCAACAACACCAAAGAAACTCCAACTCCCGAAGAACCCAAAGAGTCGGAACTCAAGAAAAAAATGCGCGAAAAAATCAACAAACTCAAAGAATCTACCAAAGAAGAGGAAATTGAGTTTGAAGTGGATTGAGATTAACGTTAGTGGTTTAAGTAAGTTTTTTTGAAAATCGGAAAGGATTATTTTTTGCGATTTGTTGGATATATAACTGAATTCAATATATTTACGGAAGCGTTTTGGGCTTTTCGAAACCAGCAATCAACTGAAAAATCAATCAATTGGCAAAAATTTTATTCTATATATCATTGTTTTTCCTTTGGGTTACTGAGGTTTCTGCTCAAAATTTGATTTCAAATTCGGATTTTGAATTTTATACGGGTTGCCCGGATTCAAACCATCCTAATGAAGGAATAGAACTTGCTTCTCCCTGGAGCAGTATTACAAACGGAAGTGTTGACTACTTTAATGCTTGCTCGGATTTATCATCTGTTCCGTGGAGAGGGCATGATTATCAATTAGCATTGTCGGGTGTAGGATACGCTGCGCTTTGGATGTTGTCACCAGATGTACCAAATGTAAGGGAATACCTGCAAGCTCCTTTAGTTTCTCCTTTACAAGTGGGTAAATATTACAATGTATCACTTTTTGTCAATGCATGTAACATTTCACAAGTTTTTGTAAATAATTTTGGTGTTCATTTTTCGACAGAAGCGCTAACTATTCCAGGTCCTCTGTATTCTCAGTATTTACTTGAAGCTGAAATGCAAATCTATAACTTTGGAAATCCAATAATCAGCGATACATTGAACTGGACAAAAATCTCAGGAATATATTTAGCATCAGGTAGTGAATCTTTTATTACTATGGGTAATTTCAAAGATGATGCTAGTACTCAAACACAAGATAATCCTGACACATTAGCTATGCCATTATCTTATTATTTCATAGACGATGTCTCAGTCGAAGAAATCACCCAACCATTCTGGCAATACCACGACACCACGATTTATTATGGCGATAGCGTGCTCATCGGTCCTGCGCTTACTGGGTTAGACATTGATTGGTATACCGATAATTTAGATTTCATTTCCAATGCGCCGGGCATTTATGTCACACCGCCCACAAGTAGAGATTACATCGCCAAAGAAACATTTAATGGCGTAGAAACCGAACATGTGGTGCACGTTACCGTCATTGGTGGAGCGGGTTTGGAAGAGAATGAATTGCAGAATTTGCGCGTTTTTCCAAATCCGAGTAAAGGGAGTTTTTCTATTTCAGGTATTGCGAGCGATAAACCGCTCCAACTTGAGGTGCGCGATGTGCATGGGAAGTTGGTTTTTGAGGAGAAGGAGTTTTCGAAAGAGGTGAATTCGTTTGCGTTGGATGTGGAGAATGGGATTTATTTTGTGACTGTTTCGGATTTGAGTAGTAAAAGTAGTGTGGTGGAGAAGTTGGTGGTGAGTCGCTAAATTCATAAATTTTCGTTTTTTCCTCCCCCTTTATCCCCCTCCAAAGGGGGAAACTCAAATTTTCGTCAACATGGAGAGTTTAAAACTTGGCTACAAAATTTTCGTTTTTTAGATTATTGATAATTTGGCATACTTCCCCCTTCGGAGGAGAAAAAGCGATAGCTTTTGACCGCCAGAGGCAGCTGCGAAGCAAACACTTAGCGATAGCACCAGGACCTAGGGGGAAGACCTTTTTCCAAAAACCTAAAAACAAAGTGTCAAGCCTAAGACAATCAAAAAGTCTTTTGTCTTGAGTCTATTGTCTTCCAGCTCCAATCTTGAGTCTTCCGTCTTAACATCCTAATATCTTAAAATCTTAGCATCTTTTCCCCACAACTAAAACTGCTTTCGTATATTTGCAACGTTAAAATTCAGTATATGTCAGATAATTCTCGCATTTCTACTTCGAAAGCACCAAAACCTGTTGGTTTGTATCCGCACGCGCGCCGTGTTGGGAATTTACTTTTTTTATCAGGAGTTGGTCCGCGAACTGCTGGTTCTGATGCAACAGATTCTGAAGTTCCAGGCTTGAAATTAGACAAGAATGGCAATTTCATTGAGTTTGATTTCGAAGCACAATGCAGAAGCGTTTTCGACAATGTTCGCGTGATTTTGGAAGAATCTGGTTCAAGTTGGGAAAATTTGGTCGATGTGACGGTTTTTTTGGTGAACATGAAAAGAGATTTCCATACCTACAATAGATTGTATGCTGAATATTTCAAAGACAACTTGCCTTGCAGAACAACCTGCGAAATCAATTCTTTGCCAACGCCAATTGCCATTGAATTAAAATGTATAGCAACAATTGATTAAATTATGATCGGATTTATTATTCGCTGTTTTGTAGCAGCAGCAACTTTATTTTTAAATGTTTATGCATTCATCTCAGGTTACTGGGGTTGGGGAATTGTGATGATTTTTGTTTCTGCGATTATCATTTTGAGCTTTTTCAGAAATGAAAACATGATTTTAGCATTGAATCAAATGCGTGTCGGAAATCACGAAAAAGCAGCCAAACATTTGAACCGCATCTCAAGACCAGACTTGATGCCTAAAAAGCAACACGCGTATGTGATTTATTTGCAAGCGATGTTGAACACACAGGCTTATGGTTTTGCAAAAAGTGAACAAATGTTGCGTAAAGCTTTGGCTTTGGGCTTGAGAACAGCGCAAGACAAAGCGGTAGCAAAAATGCATTTAGCAGGAATTTGTGCGCAAACAGGACGTAAAACGGAAGCAGCAACTTTACTTTCAGAAGCTAAAAAGTTAGACAATAATGGAGTGATGAGAGATCAAATCAACACCATGCAAAAACAAATGACGCAAGTGGTTTCTAAAAATCAAATGCGCATGGCTCAAATGTCTAAAGGCCGTCAAAAAACGCCTAGAGCGAAATAATTTTGGACTTCGAAAGACAGTATTCTTCCGCTTGGGAATCTTATGAATTGCTAGATGCTGGTGGCGGAAAAAAGTTAGAACGTTTTGGGGATGTGATAACCATTCGACCTGAATTACAAGCATATTTCAAATCAGAATGGCCATTTGAGGAATGGTATAATTTGGCGCATTGGGAATTTGTTGAACAATCCAAGGCCAAAGGTTCTTGGAAAAAACTCAAAGATGCGAGCGATAAATGGAAAATCCAATTCCATGATTTATCATTTTGTTTGGAATTAACGAAGTTCAAACACGTTGGTATTTTCCCCGAGCAAATTTCCAATTGGGAATATATTCTAGGAAATTTGAAGCCAAATCAAAAATTCTTAAATCTTTTCGCATACACTGGCGCGGCATCTCTAGTAGCAAAATCAACTGGCGCATCTGTCTTTCATGTCGATTCTGTGAAACAATTAATCACTTGGGCGAATGAAAATCAAGAGGCGAGTAATTTGTCTGGCATAAAATGGGTGCTTGAAGACGCTTTGAAATTTGCACAAAGAGAAGTCAAACGCGGAAATTTTTACGATGGCATCATCATGGATCCACCCGCATTCGGTTTGGGCGCAAAAGGCGAAAAATGGATTTTAGAAGAAAAATTACCGCTGTTATTAGACGTTGCAAATCAATTGCTGAATAAAAATGGATTTTTGATTGTGAATACTTATTCTCCGAAATTATCTGCCAAAGATTTAAGAAATACCGCAGGAAGATATTTTGACGTAAATAAATTATCCGTCAACGAATTGTGGATGAAAACCAAAACTGGCAAAGATTTATTTTTCGGCAATGTCTTGAAAGTCATTAAGTGATTATGAAAATAGCCCCGGATGCACGGATTTTAGGTTAGATAGATTTATAGATAATTGGATTTTTAGACTTTCGATAATCCTTGAAAATAAACGTTTGTTGTGCAATCGAAAAACCTAATATTTAAAAACACTTTGAAATCTTCGTCAAACAACCTTTCCAAACCACAAATTTCAATAAATTGACAACAACAGATTTATTCAATAAACCCTTGAAAATAAATCGTTTTTATTGACAATTAAAGATAATTGAATGATTTTTACAAAAGATATCAACATTGTTTGTTTAATTTTATTACCTTTGCCCTCCTTAATTTTGAGTTGTGAAAAGTTCTAAACAAGATTTTATAATTCCGTTTATCGGATTGAAAATAGGAACTTACACGTTCGATTACAAGATTGATGACTCGTTCTTTGAATCCATGGAGTATTCCATGATTCACAAAGGTGATTTAAACGTCACTTTAGAATTTGAAAAAAGAGAAACAATGATGACTGCACATTTTATTGCGGAAGGAATTGTTTCAACAAATTGTGATCGTTGTGATACGCAAATGGAATTGCCCATTTCAGGTGAATTTAAACTCGTTTATAAATTCGGTTTAGAAGAATCTGAAGATGAATCATTGGTTGTCTTGCATCCTGAAACATTTGAAATAGATGTAAGAGATGCGATTTACGAATTGGCCATCGTTTCTTTGCCTGCTAGAATGGTTCATTCAGTAGGAGAATGTGACGAAGAAATGTGGAAATTGATTCAGCAATATACTGTAAATGCGACAGAAATTGATGAAGACGATGAGGATGAAGATTGGGACGACGAAGAAGACGATGAACCAGGACCAGATGATTTTGATCCCAAAGATCCAAAGTGGGCGACATTGAGAAATTTGACCGCTGAAAGTAGCAATTGATACAAATAAAGAATATATAAATAAAGTAAAATGGCACATCCTAAGAGAAGAACCTCGACGACAAGAAGAGACAAGAGAAGAACGCATTTTAAAGCTGTTGCTGATAATATCGCGATCTGTCCAACAACTGGTCAGCCTCACTTATTTCACCATGCTCATTGGCATGAAGGAAAACTTTACTATAAAGGTAAAGTAGTAGCTGAAAAAGAAGTAGCGATTTAAGCTGCACCACTAATTTCTTCCTGATGAAGATAGGAATAGATATTTTAGGAGGCGATTTTGCTCCAGATGCTAATATCTCTGGAGCAATTTTAGCCCAAAAAGAACTTCCTCAGGATGTAACGCTCGTTCTGATTGGCGACCAAGAGCAAATCTTGAGTGGCCTTTTGAGCCGTGGAGCAAATCCTGAAGATTTTGAAATTGTACATGCACCTGATGTTATCACGATGCATGACCATCCAACGCGCGCTATTCCACAGAAACCAAATAGCAGTATTGCTGTAGGTTTTGATTTACTGGCTTCCAAATATTTAAATGTATTTGCAAGTACCGGAAATACTGGCGCCATGCTTGTTGGTTCAATTTACAAAATCAACACAATACCTGGGATAATTCGCCCGTGTATTACATCTGTTCTTCCAACAATTGATGGAGGAAATTCTATTTTATTGGATGTGGGTTCAAATGCAGATTGCAAAGCGGATGTTTTGTATCAATTTGCTTTGTTGGGTTCTCTGTATTCTCAAAATGTTTACGGTGTTGAAAAGCCAAAAGTTGCTTTATTGAACATCGGTGAAGAAGAATCAAAAGGAAATTTGTTGACTATTGCAACCTATAAATTGCTCAAAGAGTCTGATGAAATCAATTTTATTGGTAATATTGAGGGAAGAGATATCTTTTCAGGAAAAGCAGATGTTGTAGTCTGTGATGGATTTACAGGAAATGTAGTTTTGAAAGAAGCAGAAGGAATTTATACTTTGATGAAGCAAAGAGGGATTAAGGATGAATATTTTGACCGTTTTAATTACGAAAATTATGGCGGTACTCCAATTTTAGGAGTAAAAGGAAATGTGATCATTGGTCATGGAATTTCAAATGACAAAGCGGTTAAAAGTATGTTAATGCATTCTTTTGAAGTAGCAAAATCGGGTTTGGCAATTAAAGTTAACGAAGCGTTTAATTAAAATATGACTAAAATGACAGCGGCCATTACTGGTGTTCAAGGATATTTACCAGATAACATTGTTACAAACAATGATCTGGCTAAAATTGTAGATACTTCTGACGAATGGATTTTGTCAAGAACTGGAATATCAGAAAGAAGAATCATGAAAGATGGTGCTTCTTCAGATATGGCAGCCGAAGCTGTGAAGGGTTTACTTGCAAAAAAAGGATTGAGTCCTCTGGATATTGATTTGGTAATTGTTGCTACAGTTACGCCAGATTATCCGTTTCCTAGCACCGCAAATGTTGTTTGTGATAAAGTTGGTATGACCAATGCCTGGGGTTTTGATTTGATTGCTGCTTGTTCAGGTTTTATTTATGGCTTGCAAACAGGCGCTAAATTCATTGAAGCGGGCACACATAAACGAGTAATCGTTATCGGTGTGGATAAAATGAGTTCAATCATTGATTACCAAGATAGAACAACTTGCGTGATTTTTGGAGATGGTGCTGGTGCAGTTTTATTGGAACCAAACGAAGAAGGAAATGGAATCATTGATGCAATTTTGAGATCAGATGGTTCTGGGAGGAAATATTTGATTCAACCTGGTGGAGGTTCTGCGCATCCTGCTTCAATGCAAACCGTTGAAGATCGCATGCATTATGTAAAACAAGAGGGAAAAGCTGTTTTTAAATTTGCTGTTACAAACATGGCTGATGTTTCTGCTGAAATCATGGAAAAAAACAATTTAACCAGTGAAAACGTTGATTGGTTGGTTCCGCATCAAGCAAATTTACGAATCATTGACGCAACAGCTAATCGCATGGGATTGCCTAAAGAAAAGGTAATGATCAATATTCAACGTTATGGAAATACAACTGCCGGAACTTTGCCACTTTGCTTGTGGGATTGGGAAAGTCAGTTGAAAAAAGGTGATAATGTCATTCTTTCTGCCTTTGGTGGAGGATTTACTTGGGGAGCTATTTACTTGAAATGGGCTTATAACTCCTAAAATAAAAACAATTAAAGAAAAATTAAAATCCAAAAATTATGAATCTGAACGAAATCCAAGATTTAATCAAATTCGTTTCAAAATCAGGCGTAAGCGAGGTTGAAATCGAAAGAAAAGATTTTAAAATAATCATCAAAGCTGAATCGAAAGCGAAGGCCGAGCAACAAGTAGTCTATCAAGCTGCCCCTGCTCAAGTTGCTGCTCCTGCTCCTGCACCAGCCGCTCCAGTTGCTGAAACTCCAGCTGTTTCTGATGATTCTAAGTACATCATAGTGAAATCTCCAATGATTGGTACTTTTTACCGTTCTTCATCTCCAGATAAAGACGCTTTTGTATCTGTTGGAAGTACTATTCAAAAGGGGTCACCAGTTTGTATCATCGAAGCAATGAAATTGTTTAATGAAATCGAATCGGAAGTTGCTGGTAAAATTATTAAAGTATTGGTTGACGATGCTTCTCCAGTTGAATATGATCAACCTTTATTCTTGGTAGATCCAGCTTAATTAATTTAAATTTTGAAATTCGAATCTGAATGTTCATTTTCGATCTGAAAATTTAAAGTTTAAATCTTAAATTGAAGCTATGTTTAAAAAAATACTCATCGCAAATAGAGGAGAAATCGCTTTGCGCATTATCCGTACTTGTAAAGAAATGGGAATCAAGACGGTTGCTGTTTACTCTACTGCAGATAAAGATAGTTTGCCTGTAAGGTTCGCAGACGAAGCCGTTTGTATCGGACCAGCTGTTAGCTCAAAATCTTACTTATCTATTCCTAATATTATTGCCGCTGCAGAGATCACAAACGCAGATGCAATTCACCCAGGTTATGGTTTCTTGTCAGAAAATGCAAGATTCTCAGAAATTTGTCAAAAACACAACATCAAATTTATTGGCGCTTTGCCTGATCAAATTGATGGAATGGGAGACAAAGCAACGGCCAAAGCTACAATGATTGCGGCTGGCGTGCCTTGCATTCCGGGTTCTGTAGGTTTATTGAAAGATTTGGAAGACGCAAAAGCACAAGCTGCCAAAATAGTTTATCCAGTAATCATGAAAGCTACTGCCGGTGGTGGTGGTAAAGGAATGAGAATCGTCTGGAAAGAAGAAGATATCGAACAAGCATGGGATTCTACGCGTCAAGAGGCTGCTGCAGCTTTCGGAAACGATGGAATCTACATGGAGAAATACATTGAAGAACCACGCCATATTGAAATTCAAATTGCTGGTGATCAATACGGAACCGCCTGTCACATGTCTGAAAGAGATTGTTCTATTCAACGAAGACATCAAAAGTTGGTTGAGGAAACACCTTCTCCATTCATGACAGATGAATTGCGTGAAAAAATGGGTGAAGCGGCTATTAAAGCTACCAAAGCGGTGAATTACGAAGGTGTAGGAACTGTTGAGTTTTTGGTTGATAAAAACCGCGATTTCTATTTTATGGAAATGAATACACGCATCCAAGTTGAACATACAATTACTGAAGAAGTGATCAATTTTGACTTGATAAAAGAGCAAATTAAAATCGCTGCAGGTCATAAAATTTCAGGTAAAAATTACTATCCTCAAATGCATGCGATTCAATGTCGAATAAATGCTGAGGATCCTTTTGCTGATTTTAGACCTTCTCCAGGAAAAATCACTTCCTATCACTCTCCAGGAGGACATGGTGTGAGAATTGATACACATGCATATGCAGGTTACACAATTCCGCCAAACTACGATTCAATGATTGCCAAATTAATTGTAGTTGCTCAAACGCGTGATGAGGCAATTTTAAAAATGAAAAGAGCACTAGATGAATATATCATTGAAGGCATCAAAACAACCATTCCTTTTCATCAAAAATTAATGGAAAATCCTGATTTTAACGCCGGAAATTTCACAACAAAGTTCATGGAAACTTTTGATTTTTAAAATTCAATTCCAAATATTTGAAAGCCTGAGGATTAATCTTTAGGCTTTTTTTGTTTCTAAAAAAAAATTATATCTTTGAACAAATAAAATATTCGGTTCTTATGAAAAAATTTGGGTTCGTTGCAATCACTGCACTTTATTTAGCTTTAGGCTTATTCACTTCTTGTGAAAAAGAAAAGGCTTCAGATGTAAATCAAGATAAAATTTATACAGATTATGAAGTATTCTACGACAGAAATACCGACAAATCTTGGGTTGTTGCAAAATTTAGATTCGGTGGTCCAACAGGAACAATTTTAGAGTTAGATTCAACTTCAAGTGTACGATTTAACAATGATACTTTGGCTTATAACGGTTTGTTTACAGGCCATTTTAAAGAATATGCAGGTAGAATTACGTCTGGAACTTTTACTTACACAAATGTTGCAGGACAAGTTTTTCAAAATTCGATTCCTGCTTGCGATACAATTGCTTTTCCAACAACATTGAATTCCTTGTCTAAATCATCTGCACAAACAATTTCTTGGGTTGGTTCACCTTTGGCAGCAAATCAAGCTGTTGGAATTTTTATAGGAAGTTGGACTTGGGGGCAAAATGCATTGGCATATCAAGATGCGGACGGCGCAACAAACCTGGTGCTTGGAATCAATCAAATGGCAGCCTTGGCGTTGGGTTCTTCAACAGTTTATATGGACAGACAAACAGAGGTAAACGTTTCTCAAGGATCATCTGAAGGTGGAAAAATCAGAAGTAAATACAGAGCATTAAATATCGTTTTGCAAGTGGTTAATTAACTTTCAAAAGATTAATATTCGCTTTACAAATTTTAGCTTATTTTGGTTTACTTTTGAAAGAAAATGGTTAAAATTTCCTTTCTAATATTTTCTATTTTGGCGCAATTAATTGTTTCAGGTCAGGAAAATCCTGTTTCTTTTTTTGGTCATAGAGGTTGCCGCGGTTTGTATCCTGAAAATACCATTGTTGGTTTCAAAAAAGCGATTGAGTTAGGCGTTGATGGCATTGAATGGGATGTTGTTGTGAACAAAGACAAGCAATTGGTCATTTCTCACGATCAATTTTTTGAAAGAGAATTTTGTTTAATGCCCGATGGTTCTGAAATTTCGGATGAAAAAGCCACCAATATTTATCAAATGTCTCAAAGTCAAATTGAGCAATTTGATTGTGGTTCTAAAGTGCACCAACGTTTTCCTGAGCAGCAAAAAGTGAAGGAAACGAAACCGCTCTTGCAAACGGTTTTTGATTCCATCGATTTTTCCCAAACTACAATCTTATTTGAAATCAAATCGGACAAGGATTTAGAGGGTGTTTTTCAACCTGCGCCGGCAGAATATGTTTCCATTATTTTGAATGAAGTAAAGGATTTCAAATACAAGGAAAACATCATTTTTATGAGTTTTGACGCCAGAATTTTAGAGGAATTAAATCTGAAAGCACCGAATTTCAGATTGGTCTATTTGACAGAATCTCCGCTCAGAGCTACTTCAAATTTTATTGCTGATTTCTCTTTTAAACCTTATGCAATCGGCATATTTTATCCCATGATTTCGAAAACAAATGTCAAAACTTTGACAAAACTAGGAATTAAGACTTTTGCTTGGACGGTAAATGATCCAAAAATTAGCAAAAAATTAATAGGAAAAGGTGTTGACGGAATCATTACTGATTATCCCAATTTGGTTAAGAAGTAATTTGGCGATTTTCAAAACAGCTACTTTTCTTAGTTATTAATTGTCATAATGAGGGTTACTAATTGAATTATCACGATAGAAATGAGGGTTACTAAATCGAAGTTTGTTGAAACTGTTGGTTAATATTTATTAAATGAGATGTTACTAATCATTTTTGAAATCAACCAAAAGCTTATCTTTGAAGAAAAACCCTAAACTCAAATAATCATTTATGAAACCAGATATAAACCTTTTACTGACGGAAATTTCTTTTAAAACCAGCCGCAGTGGCGGAAGTGGTGGACAAAATGTAAACAAAGTATCGACCAAAGTGGAACTCAATTTTGATGTTACGAATTCGCAATTCTTGGACGAAAGTCAAAGGGAAATCATTCAATCTAAATTAGCTAATAGAATCACGACTGAAGGTATTTTACAAATCATTTCTCAGGTGGAAAGGAGCCAACTTGGCAACAAGAAAACGGTCATTTCAAAGTTCAAAGAATGTATCGAAAGCAGTTTTAAAGTGCAAAAGAAACGGAAAGAAACCAAAGTTCCATTTGCAGTGAAGCAAAAGCGGCTACTCACAAAAAAGCGCAAAGCTGAAATCAAGAAAATGCGGAAAGTAGAATATTAATTCGTTTTGTTTTCATTTCCCTTGAAAATATTTCCAACTTCTTTCCCGATTTTTTGAATTGTTTCCATCCCTCTGGTGATCGGACTGGTTGAAATATCGTCGTAAGAATTAAATAGATTGTCGGATAATTGCGATGGATAAATCAAAATTCTGTCATTGTCAGGAAATGCCTTTTCTAATTTATTCAAGAAAGAATCTACACTTGCCGTATAAGAAATAGCGCCTTTTCTGGCTGTGCAATATATAATTAAATCAGTGGATTCTATTTTGTAATTCAACATAAAAAACTCGTCTAATTCGCTGATTGTTTTTTGTTCTAACGAAACATTAAATTTTCTTTGTTCTGTATACGTGTTGATTTTTTCATACGTCTGTTCTCCTGAAAAAACAATGGTCGGTAAGTTTAATTCTCTCGATAATCTCAACACTCGGTCTAGCCAATTAGTGAAACTATTCTCTAATTCCGCCAATTCAGGACAAATCAAAATGATTCTTCTTTTAGAGATGAATGGCATGTCTAACTGGCAGAAAAACACAGTTTTATCGCAAACATCTAGCAAGTGTTCTCGGTCATCGCCCACAATGCGCATCAGCAAATTCATCTTATCGCTGTCATTGATAACGACAATATCAGCTGCCAATTCTTTGGATGTTCGCGCGATTCCACTGGATAAATTGTGGTCGATTGTCGCAATTGTGTTCACCTTGGTTTCTCCACTTGAATAATGTGTGATGATATCATTCATGTGATTTCTAGAACGATGAATTCGGCTTTCTGCTTGTTGGTCGTCGGGGAGAACACTCACCACAGAAATAGGATTAATGACTTTCTTGTCTGTAATCAAAATGGAAAGGTCGAGAATATTTTCGTTTCCTTTCAATTCGTTCAAAGCGACAAGTAAATGTTGCGTTCTTTTTTGAGGAGCGGCCAATAGATCACTGTCTTCGGCTTGTTCTACCAGCAATCTTCTTCCGGCATTTTCTGTCACAAAAGAAGCTGTCATACAGGTGATTAGAATCAAAATTACCGTTCCATTCAAAATGTTTTCATCCAGAAGGCGAATTGGTTCTCCTGCGGAAGTTGTGCCGGTAATGGTATTGTATCCAACAATAATAATTGCCAGTGTTGCGGCTGCATGAGCGGTGCTAAGTCCAAAAATTACTTGCCGTTCGGCGCCCGACATTTTAAAAATAATTTGTGTTGCGAGTGCTGCCAACCATTTCGAAAAGATAGCAAAAGTAGTCAAAACAGCGGTGGTGATTAATGCCCAATATCCATCAAAAAGCACCCTTATGTCCACAACCATTCCCACGGAAATCAAGAAGAATGGAATAAAAATGGCATTTCCAATAAAGTCAATTCTATTCATCAAAGCGGAAGAGTGCGGAATTAAGCCATTCAACACCAATCCAGCAACGAATGCGCCTATAATGTGTTCCACGCCAGCCATTTCAGCCAAGAATGCCGCAAAGAAAATGATAGATAAAACAAAAATATAATGCGATGATTTTTCACTTTCTAGTTTACTAAAAAACCACCGAGCAATGCGCGGAATAATCAAAAACATGATCAAAGTGAAAATGGTCAATGAGGTGATTAATCGAATCCAAAATTCGGTATTTAATTCACCCTTTGCAGAGCTAGAAATAACGGCTAAAATGATTAAAACTGCTGTGTCGGTTAAAATTGTACCGCCAATAGTAATCGCTACTGCGGGCATTTTAGTGATGCCAAATTTACTTGCGATTGGATAGGCAACCAACGTATGGGTGGCAAACATCGAGGCGGTCAAAATACTGGCGGTCATTCCTAAATGTAATCCGTAATAGCAAATTGGAAAACCAAGTAAAATTGGAATGGCAAAAGTCAAAAATCCGAAGGCAAAACTTTTGTTTCTGTATTTTTTGAATTCTTTCATGTCGAGTTCCAATCCCGCCATGAACATGATATACAGCAAACCAATGGTTGAAAATAATTTGACCGAACCTTCAGATTCAAGTAGTTTTTCTCCAATCAAATTAAACCCTTTTGGACCTACAATTACTCCAGAAATAATTAACCCAATAATGGAAGGTATTCTAATTCTTCTGAGTAAAATGGGCGATAAAAGTATGATGAAAAGAATGAGCGAAAAAATCAATACAGGATTCTTCAAGGGAAGATGAAATGCTTGCCAAAGGTGACTGAAAAAGTAATCCATGAATAATGATTGACGCTTGTTTGAAATCTTTTGTAAAAGTAGAATTTTATTTAATGTACGAATATTAATATTTAAAGAATTTAGTTCAATTTTTTGTTTCACAAGCTTTGATTTGCCTACGGTGATAAAGTTCAAACTAAATTCTTTTCAGCGATATTAACGAAATGTTAACCAGAAAACCATAAATCTTCATTCAAAGTGTTAAAGTAAAAAAAAAAAGACCCTTAAAAATATAATTATCTTAAGTTTACATAAATCTATTACTTGAAATTATGAGTTATACTAAAATTTTCACATCCGTTTTATTTTTGAGCAGTTTTTCGCTTTTTGCGCAAGTTCAAGAACCAGTAAAAAATGATAAAAAGGCAAATACTTCAAATGCAAAACCTTCGAAGCCGAGTCAAACTTCTGGAGCAAAAGCATTGAAAGTAGCAAAGCCTGCAGTAAGCGCTGGTCAAAGAGCTGGTAAATCAACCCAAACCAAATAACTATTACTATGAAATCTTATTTTAAATTATTAAAAGCTAGCTGTTTAGTTTTAACCGCTGGGTTTTTAAACATTGGATCAAATTTATCCGCACAATCTTTTTCTGAAGGTTTTGAAACAACTTCTTTATTGACGGATTGGTATGTGAGAAACAATAGTGATACAATTGCTTCTACTACATTAGCAGCCGATTGGTCGTTTGCTGATCCGCTTACTACCTTCAATGCGCAGGCTGGTGCTGCTAATTCATTTTTATCTTGTAATTATGCAAGTACGAACAATGTTACCACCGGCGCAACATTGAGCAATTGGTTGTTTTCACCTTCTAGAACATTTTCAAATGGGGATGTTATTAGTTTTTATTCAAGAGTTTCAATAAATCCAACAACCTATCCGGATCGTTTGGAGGTTCGTTTAAGTACTGCCGGTTCAGGAATGAATGTAGGAACTTCCTCTTCTTCAGTTGGAGATTTTACAACTGTTTTGCTGACCATTAATCCAAGTTTAACTACAACAGGTTATCCTGCCACTTGGACTTTATATTCAGCTACAATTTCTGGATTAGCTGCGCCCACAACTGGTCGCGTTGCATTTAGATATTTCGTAACAAATGGCGGACTTGCCGGGGCAAATTCCGATTTTATTGGTGTCGATTCTTACACTTATACTTCCAATGCTTCTGCGCCGCTTAATGACAATTGTGCGGGTGCAATCAATTTAATCCAAGGCGCTACTTGTTCTCCAACAAACGGAACAGTGTTGTCAGCTACACAATCGCAAGCTGCATGCGGAGATGGAACAGCCAATGATGATGTTTGGTTCAGATTTACCGCCACAAGTAATGGGGCAAATGTTACTGTCGATGGTTCGACAGGTTTTGACGGTGTTTTTGAGGTGTTTTCAGGAACTTGCGCAGGTTTAACTTCTTTAGGTTGCGTAGATGCAACATTGGCAGATGGTATTGAAAATTCAACGTTTAATTCATTAACGATAGGGCAGACCTACTACATTCGAGTTTTCGATTGGTATTCTGCTGTGCCAACAACGACTGGTTTCACGATTTGTGTTACCCAATTTACCCAATGTGATTTGACTCAACCACTAGGTTCAGTTTTGGAAACAGAAACTTGTGGTCTAGATCTAAACGGTGGTTGCAATATGACTACTCCTGCATATCAATCGCTTACTTGTGGACAAACCGTTTTTGGTAAAGCTTGGAATAATGGAACAAATAAAGATACCGATTGGTATTCTTTTGTAATAAATACACCAGGTGTTGCTACTTTCAATGTTTCAGCTGAATTTCCATTCTTGATTTATTTCTTGGATATCACAAATTGTGCATCGCCTGTTGCTTTGGCTACAGCTACTTCAAACGGTTGTCAAAGCGCAACAGTTTCTTATAATTTTACTGCAACTGGAACTTACGTAGCTTTTATTGCTCCCAACATTTTTTCTGGATATGCATGTAATACATACAACGATTACATAGGAACTTTAACTTTGCCTGCTCCAGCGCCGGTGCTTTCTGCTGCTGGTTCAACTGCTATTTGTACAGGTGGAAGTGCTCAATTGAACGCAACAGAAACTGGGACTTTTGCATGGTTTGAAGGTACAACCAATTTGGGTGTCACCACAAATTCATTCATGGCAACAATGCCCGGAACTTATACAGCGCAAACAACAAACAACAATGGTTGTGTTACTCCTTTGTCGAATGCGGTAACTGTCACACAAGCAGCTTTGGATAATTCAAGTTTTAACTATTCAGCCAATACTTACTGTGCTGGAAGTGCCAATGTAACACCAACTGAAAGTTTAGTAGGAACTTACAGTTCTTCTCCAGCTGGTTTGATAATCAATCCTACAACAGGAGAAATTGACATCGCAAATAGTGCTTTGGAAACTTATACAATTACACATAGCACGAATGTGGTTTGTCCAAACAGCACATCGCAAACGGTAACGATTACAAATAATCCAATTGCAACTTTCAGTTTTCCAAATGCTGCTTATTGCACCGGTACGAGTAATCCTGTTCCTGTGTTAGCTATTGGGGCAAGTTCAGGTGTGTATTCTGCAACGCCAAGTGGATTGACAATAAATGCTTCAACAGGAGAAGTCGATTTGACATCAAGTTCAGCAGGAACTTTTGTGGTAACCAATTCAATTGAGGCAGCTGGCTCTTGTCCTGCATTTTCAGATAGTTATCCAATTACGATTAATGCGCAACCAACAGCTGCGGTTTCTGGTGGCGGAACGATTTGTAATGCAATAGGAGTTACAGGTTCTGCAACTGTAGCAATTACATTTACCGGAAATCCTCCATTTGATTTTACCTATACTGATGGGGTAAATCCTGTGATGATTATGGGTCATAATTCGAATTCATATTCAATCGACGCAACCGAGAATGGTGCTTTTTCGGTTACGCTGTTAACAGATGGAACTTGTTCTAACATTGGATCTGGAATTGCGAACGTAAATGTTTTTCAAAATCCAACAGTTTCAATTGCTGAGATTACTGGATTGTGTGACAATCAAAATCAAGTTTCACTCAATCAAGGTATTCCAGCTGGAGGAACATATTCTGGAAATGGAATCACAAATGGAACTTTGGATGCAAGTGTTGCCACAACAGGCACAGTGATCACCTATAATTACACTGATTTAAATGGTTGTTCTGATTCTGCAAGTACTACAATTACTGTGAATATTGCACCGATTGTAACGTTGGAAATACAACCAACAGTTTGTGCTGATGCAGCTATTTTTGCTTTGGTGGGAGGAAATCCTGCTGGTGGAACTTATTCTGGAGTAGGTGTAAGCGGTGGAAATTTCGACGCTGCAACTGCTGGAGTTGGTACACAAGATATTAGTTATGATTACACGAGTGCAGAAGGTTGCACAGCGAGTGCAAATCAACCACTGATTGTAAAGGATTGCGCAGGTTTAGAGGATGTGAATGCTGCCAATAATTTGACAATTTATCCAAATCCGGCGAATGATGTTTTGTTTGTTGATTTTGAAACCAATTTAAATTCAGCAGCAAACATTGAACTTATTTCTTTGGATGGTAAAGTTGTTTATCAAAAAGGATTTGTTGCAAACACAAAATTCAATCATCAAATTGAAACTTCGATTTTCTCGAATGGAATTTATTTGATTAAAATTGAAACAAATCAAGGTTTTACAACCAGAAGAGTGGTATTGCAATAGAAATTTATTGTATCAGCTAAAATATAGACTAGCCCTAATTTGTTTTCAAGTTAGGGCTAGTTTTTTGTCTAAAATTTCCAATCGTGTTGATCTAATTCAGAAACACAGGCTGTCAATAAATCAATGCTTGCTTGAATATCTGATTTATTTGCCATTTCAATTACTTGATGCAAATGTCTCGTTGGAATTGAAACTGCCCCAGCAATCGAGCCTCCTTGTGTCATGCGCTGAATTCCTGCGGTGTCTGTTCCGCCAGCTGTCAAAATTTCTGGTTGCCATTTAATTTTGTGTTTATCAGCCGTGTTTTTCATGAATTCAACCATTCTATAATCACAAATGGTGGATGCATCCATGATTTTAATTGCTGTTCCTTCTCCTAATTTAGTAATCATTTCGTGCGCAGCAGCACCTGGTAAATCAAAAGCAATGGTTGTGTCTAATCCAAATCCAAAGTCAGGATTTATTTTTAAGGCTGAAACATTTGCACCACGGATTCCAACTTCCTCCTGAACCGTGAAAACGCCGTAAATATCGTAAGGAACTTCTTTTCCTTTCAGGTTTTTAAACATTTCAATCAAAATGAAGACAGCCAAACGATTGTCTAAAGATTTTGAGTTTACGCATTGACCCATTTCAATGAATTCACGTTCGCGGGTTACAGAATCGCCAATTTTAATCAACTCTTTCACTTCTTCGGGTGTCAAACCAGTATCGATAAAATAGTCAGATAATTTGGCCACTTTGTTGCGCTCATCCTGCGTCATTACGTGTATTGGTTTAGATGCCATCACGCCAATAATGTCCTTTTTTCCATGGATGATTACGCGCTGTGCCGTCAACGTTTTTGGGTCAAATCCGCCCAAAGTGTGAAAACGGATAAATCCTTTGTCGTCGATGTGTGTCACCATGAAACCGATTTCGTCCATGTGTGCACCAATCATCACTCTTTTGTCTGATTTTCCTTTTTTGATGGCGTAAACATTACCCATGTTATCCACTTCGATTTGGTCAACCAAACCTTCTAATTCTTCCAAGACCAAGGCGCGAACTTTTTGTTCAAATCCTGGTGCGCCTGGTGTTTTGCATATTTTTGCGAGTAAATCGATGTTTAATGCCATACTTTTTCAATTTTGAAATCGCAAAGTAAAACAAAGTTTTGGATTATAAATGCAAACAATGGTAAACGGTTCAATCTAAAATTAAAAAGCAGAAAAATAAGGACAAATTAGCTTTGTAATTTACCTTTTCGATTTGAAAAAAGATTTCATCAGTTCGCTGCATTCATTTTCCATGATTCCGTTTGAAATCAATGTTTTCGGATGATAGATGCTTTCGCCTAATTTTCCAGCGCCACGTTTTTCATCTCTTGCTGCAAAAACTACGCGGTCAATTTGCGACCAATACAAAGCGCCCCCGCACATCACGCAAGGTTCAAGTGTGACAAACAAAGTGCAACCGTGCAAATATTTTCCTCCTAAAGAATTGGCCGCCGCTGTAATTGCTTGAATTTCTGCGTGTGCTGTCACATCGGTCAATTGTTCTGTCAAATTGTGTGCCCGGGCAATGATTTGATTATTGGCAACAATCACCGCGCCAACTGGCACTTCACCCATTTCAAACGCTTTCAAAGCTTCTTGATACGCTTGTTTCATGAAATATTCATCGTTAAATGGTGTAATCATCGCACAAAATTTAGGTTCAAAAATAGAAATTTATTGCGGTTATTTCATTTTTAGATGTGGCTAAATCAGATTCTTTTATTCTTAATACTTGTTAGGTTTTATTAAATTTGTCCTTAATCTGACTGATGTCACATTGGAAAATTGACCAAAAATCGGAGCTTCTAGTAACTGCATAAAGCACAAAAAATGAACAGCATTCAAGCAATTTTAACAATCGATACAGATAATCTTCCTGAAAATTTTCAAGAAATCATTAGACATGAGCAAGAAGTTGTTGCTCAATGGAGAGAAGAAGGGATTTTGGAACATCTATTCTTAAGACAAGGAAGAAATGGCGCCATCTTAATTTTCAAAGGCGTTGACGAAGAAAAAGTGAAAGAACTAATGGAAACACTTCCGTTATACAAACTAAAGAAAAGCGTTGAATATTTCAATTTAATGAAACAATTCTAGTATCTATAAAAAGACCCGCTTCGCTATTAGACAAAAGACAAAAGACCCGTTGCTTCGCAACTATTAGACTGGATTTTCTTTTTGCTTCGCAACTTTAGATGCTTTCAAAATTTTCAAGAAGATTGAAAAGTCTAATATCTTAGGTCTAATGTCTTAGGTCTAATATCTATGATTTAATCTCTTTTTGCAAATAAATGTTAAAACACAAACAACCATGTACCAAACTTTAAAATCTACCGTTAATGAAATAGAATCACTTGAAAACACCGCCAATTTAGCATGGCATGTTTTTTGAAAAACAAGTGAGGAATTAGTTTTCATAAGTAGTAGTTAGGTTAGGTTTTAGAAAGCGCGGGATGCCAGTCTCGCGCTTTCTTTTTTGGCTTTAATTTTCTACCTTTAGCAACAAATCTATTTTTCAATGATAAAATTCGTAGATCAAGTTGCGCAATACATTAAATCCCAAGAGATTCCTTTGGAGGATTGGACCATCGTTTTGCCTTCCGAAAGAGCTAAGCAATACCTGCAAAAAGCACTTTATGAAGCCTACGAAAAACCGATTTTATCGCCTAAAATTGTCACTATTTACCGTTGGGTGCAATCTTTGACTCCTGAAACTGTTTTAGACAAAGCCAGGTTAATGCTTCGCTTGTTTGAAATTCATACTAAACATGCCAAAACGGAACAAGATTTTTCTTTCGATGAATTCATGAAATGGGGAAATATTCTCCTGAGCGATTTTGATGAAATGGACAGGTATTTGATCTCCTCCAAAGATCTTTTCCGAAATCTGAAAGACATCAAAGAACTCGAAAACTGGAGTTTTGGGAAAGAAACTTTGTCTGAAAGTCAAAAAAGATTCATGGAATTTTGGGACCGTTTGCCCGGTTATTACGCTGACTTCAATAAACTATTAGAATCTAACGACACCATTTACATGGGCAAAGCTTACCGCAAATTGCAAGAAAATCTTGATGTCGTTTTCAAAGAAAATCAGAAATCACATTTCCTTTTTGCAGGCTTTAATGCGCTTTCTCCAGCCGAAACGAGTATTTTTAAGCAACTCAAAAATCAAGGTCGCGGACATATTCTCATTGATGCCGATCAATTTTATTTGGATGATAAAAACCACGAGGCAGGCGCTTTTTTGCGCGATTTAATGCAAGCTTGTGAGACCAAAACGTTGCCGTTTATTCAAAATTCATTGGCGACTGCAACCAAAGAAATTGAAATCATTTCTTGCGCACAAACTACTGGTCAGGCCAAAGTTGTCGGCACTTTGTTGGAAGCCATGGACGACGAACAATTGAATGAAACCATGGTGCTTTTGGCTGATGAAAGTTTGATTGTGCCGTTGTTAAAAAACATTCCATCAAAAGCCAAGAAAGCGAATATCACTTTGGGTTTGCCGCTAAAAAACAGCTCTTTGCGCACTTGGGTGGAATTGATTTTTAGAATTCAAGAAGGAATTTTGAAATACAACCGCGTGGTCGCTTACCACAAAGATTTGATCAATTGCTGGAATCATCCTTTCATGATTGCGATAATGACCGAAAAGGAAACGCAAGAAGTGTATCAGCGAGAGAAAAAAATGCGGAAGTTTAACACCGTATTTCAAACGCCTACTAAATTGGATTTGTCGCCAAAACTGCAAGAAATAATCGACGTACTTTACACCGATTGGAAAGGCGATTGGGTACTTGCAATGCAATCAATCAGACAATTAAATCAATTAATTTACAAATTTTTAGAGAAGTCAGAAGAATTTGAAAAAGCCTTAATCGAAGGTTTTGATCACGCTATTATCGATTTTCAAAATTGTATCGAGGAAGGAATTCCTGAAATGGCTTTGCGCACTTTCAAAACGCTTTTCAATCAGCAATGGATGCCTGATAGCATGGCGTATTATGGAAATCCAATCGAAGGTTTGCAAATCATGGGGCTGTTGGAAACCCGTTTGCTCGATTTCAAAACGATCATTGTTCTGGGAATGAACGAAGGGAAAATGCCGCCTACGAATCCAATTCAAACGATCATTCCTATGGATTTGCGCAAGTATTTTAAATTGCCAACGCCAAGGGAAAAACAAGGACTTTTTGCGCACCATTTTTACCGCTTGTTGCACCAATGTGAAACGATGTATATCACTTATTCAACTTCCAGTGAATCGTTGAATTCCAGCGAACCAAGCCGCTATTTGATGCAACTTGAATTGGAACTTTCTCGGGTGAATACAAACATCAAGCTCACCAATAAATTTTACACTATCGACAGCGACGAATCGGATTCAAAAATTACCTCCATCGAAAAATCGCCTGATGTGATTGAGCGCTTAGACGAATTGTTTGAAGGCGGAACTTCTGCCAGTGCTATCAAAACGTTCATCAATTGCCCGTTGGATTTTTACTACAAATATGTATTGAAATTTGGCGAAGAAAAAAAGGTTGAGGAAGAAGTAGAAAGCAATACTTTTGGAACTTTTATCCATGAAGTATTGGAAGATTTATATCAACCATTTTCGCGCAGAGATTCCGTTGGCGAACTAAAAATGCCACAACCGCCGTCATTGCAGCCAGAAGATATTGATAAAATGTTGAAAGGATTTGAGTTATTATTGCGTCAAAAGTTCAGTGCGCACTTCAACAACGATCCCAAATCATTTGAGACTGGAAAGAACTTTTTGAGTTTTCAAATGGCCAAGGAATTACTGGAAAGATTTTTGAAATTTGAGAAAAAACAATTATTGAGTTTAAACAACAAACCTTTTTTCATAGAAGCGTTGGAGCAACAATTTATCCATGTTTTAGAGCTCGAAATAGCCGGAAAAATGCGCAAAATTAAACTCAAAGGTTTCGCAGATCGCATTGATTCTTGCGACGGCCATATTCGAATTGTGGACTACAAAACGGGAAAAGTAGACGCAAAAGATGTAGGTGGAAAAATGAAAGCAGAGGATGAAGAAGACGCAGTTTTAGTGCTTTTTGACACTTGCATCAAATCCAAACATTTCTTCCAATTATTGGTCTATAACTATTTATATTTCCAAAAATACCAGGTTGTTCCAGCGAATTGTTCGATTATTTCTTTTGTGAAACTAGAAGATAGTCCGTTCGATATCAATTTGGGCGAATTAAAAATGCATACAGCTGTTGAAGTTTTCCCTGAAGTTTTGCGCTTGATTTTAGAAGATATTTACAACGAAGAAATACCTTTCGAACACACGACAGAATATTTCAATTATTGCGAGTATTGTGCGTGATAAATCACGGTGTAAATTATTAAGATTTTGATTCAATCCCGACCATAACCTCAGTAATTTAAGTCATTCGGAAAAAACACACGTAATAATCGAATTCAGGTAAATAAAAAAGCGCCCTATTTCTTAAAATAGAGCGCTTTAAATGTTGCAAGCTGAGAGCTTTAAATTGTTAAACATTATTTTATGAAACCTACTTTTTTGTTTCCTTGATAAAGATAGTAGAAAAATCTAAAATCTCCATAGAATTTGTTTGAAAATTTCTCACTTTCGCATTCACCATCGTGATAAAATCGTCATTAAAAATGGGCATAACTACCGCTTCATCTATAATGATTTGGTCGCATTGAACCAAAATTGCTATGCGTTTTTCATTGTCTTTTTCCTTCATCGAAGCTTCAAGTAAAGTGTTAAATTTTGTGTTATTGTATTGAAATGGGTTGGATTTATAAACACTGTTTTCTCCGCTGTAAAACAAATCCAAGAAATTTGAAGCGTCTGGATAATCAGCGACCCAGCCAGTTTTCCAAATCAAAGCTTTTCCATTTTTGATGGCGTTTTCTCTGTCTTGCAGCGAACACAATTTGATTTGTACATCAATATTTAGGTTTTCTTTCAGTTGCTTTTGAATTCCTTTCGACAATTCATAAGTAGAACTCCCGTTTTGTGAATTGAGGTATAAATCGAGCACCGGAAAGCCTTTTCCATCTGGATAACCAGCATTTGCAAGTAATTGTTTTGCTTGCGAAATGTCAAATTTAAATCCCTCGACTTTGTTGGTGTAATAATTGCTTACTGGTGGCACAAATCCGTTCAACATAGGATATCCTTCACCTTTCATCCAGTTTGTAACCAGTTCATTGCGGTCTAATGCAATATTGAAGGCTTTGCGAACATTTACATCGTTGAAAGGTTTTACACCTGTTGCAAATCCATAAAAGTTGACACTCATACTGCTTTTTGAATCCACTTTGTGCTTGATATTTTTCCCTGCTTGTGCCTCTTTTAATGTTCCCAAAGTGTTTTCAATTTCATCAGCAGGAATTTCAAGAATGATATCAATTTTTTCCTTTCTGAAAGCCAACAATTCGTCTTTTTTAGTTTTGGAATAAGTTAAAAGAACTTTGTCTAAAAAAGGCAATTTATTTCCGTAAACATCTTTTTTCCAATACTTTGAATTTCTTTTTAGTGTAAGTCCTTTGTTATTCCAGGTATCTATTTGAAAAGGACCTGTTCCTACCGGATGTTTCAATATTTGCTTGCCATACTTTTCATATACTTCTGGTGCAAAAACGCCTAAATTTGGATGTGTTAAAATTTTATCAAAACCGACATATGATTCATCTAAATTTATTTCGATTGTATACTCATCGATTACTTTTATTCCGCTAACCGAATGTCCTTTAATGGATTGCTTAGTCGAAGTGTGGAATTTTTTTGCGCCTTTTATTTTGTTAATCAAGAGGTTTCCAATTTTATTTTCTGGCAAACCACTACAAGCAAATTGCAAACAGAACTGGATGTCACGCGCCACAAGTTCACGCCCATCCTTGTTTGAAAAGCAATCGTCAGCGTGAAAATAAACGCCTTTTCTGAGTTTGAAAGTGTATGTTTTGGCATCCGCACTGATTGTAAAACTTTCTGCCAATGAGGGAATTACATGTGTTCCTGTTTGATCAATTTTCAAAAGAGATTCAAAAATCTGGTTATTGACCCTTTGCTCATAAACGTCTTCAGATGAAAGTGGGAAGAGATTGGTGATTTTTTCAGAAGACATCAATCTTAATTCGCCACCGTAAATAGCTCCACCTGATGCAACTAACTTTTCGTTTGAATCGTCAGAACAAGCAAAAGTCATAAAGAATAAACCAATCCAGAACAGTGTTGATTTCATTTTCTATCTAATTGAAATCAAATATAGGAAAAACAAATTGCAACAGTTGTAATTGTGAAATTAGTTTTTAATTGTCTTGTGTCAAATAACCTAATTTGGCTCTTACTCGTTGCAAAACGCCATTTGCAATTTTACTTGCTTTTTCTGCTCCATTTTTCAATTTTACATCAATTTTACTTGGATTTTCCATATAATCATTGTAAATTTTTCTATGGTTTTCGAACTTGGTTAAAATTAAATCCAACAAGGCCAATTTCGCGTGTCCATATCCAAAACCTCCTGCCAAATAGTTTGTGCGCATTCCATTTTGTTGCGCTTCAGTTGCCAATAATCTATAGATTTTGAACACATTGCAGGTTTCAGGGTCTTTAACATCTTCTAGACCTTTTGAATCTGTTTCGATGGAAAGAATCTGTTTCTTTAATTCTTTTTCGGGTAAAAATATGTCGATGTAATTGTTTCGAGATTTACTCATTTTTTCGCCATCTGTGCCCGGGATTAATTGTGTATTTGCTTGAATTTTATCTTGCGGAAGCACAAAAGTTTCGCCCATTTTGGCATTGAATCTTGCGGCAACGTCTCTTGTAAATTCCAAGTGTTGTAACTGATCTTTCCCAACAGGTACAAATTCTGCATCGTAAATCAAGATGTCTGCAGCCATAAGCATTGGATAGGTAAATAGTCCCGCATTTACATTGTCCAACCGATCTGCTTTGTCTTTAAAACTATGCGCCAAAGTCAATCTTTGAAATGGAAAAAAGCAGGATAAATACCAAGAAAGTTCGGTTACTTGTGGCACATCACTTTGTCTATAAAAGATCGTTTTTTCTGTATCAATACCGAAGGCCAACCAAGCTGCAGCAGTAGAATACGTGTTGTTTTTCATCGTTTCGCTGTCCTTGATTTGAGTAGAAGAGTGTAAATCAGCGATAAACAAAAATGAATCATTTTCTGGGTCGTTTGCCAACTCAATTGCTGGCTGAATGGCGCCTAAAATGTTTCCTAAATGTGGAGTTCCTGTGCTTTGAATGCCGGTGAGTATGCGTGCCATTGTTTTCCTTTTGAATTGCGAATTTAAAGATTTTGAAGGAATAGTCTTGTAAATAAGTAAATTGATTTCATGAAAATCACTAAATTTGAAATGTGAACACGATTCGAGGGATTTTAGGTTTGATTTTTAAGATTTATGTGGGGCTTGTATTTGTTACTACATTCCTCATTTTTTATGTGCCAATTTTAATCTGTTTGAGTAAAGAATCTTGGAAAAAAGCGGCTTTCCAGGTGCACATTGTTTGGTCTTATACTTTTCGATTTTTTGCTTTCCTTCACGTGATTTTCAAGAAAAAAGCACCGCTACCTGAGGGTCCATATATTATTATCGCCAACCATTCTTCCTATTTAGATATTTTTGTGATGTATTCAATCATGCCATCGCACCCGTTTCTTTTTTTGGGTAAATCGGAGATTTTAAATTATCCTTTATTTAAAACTTTATTCAAAAGATTGAATATTCCTGTTTTCAGAAAAGACAGAATTAAAGCCGCCAAATCCTTTATTCAGGCCAAAAATGCTTTGAATAATGGTTGGTCTATTGTCATTTTTCCTGAAGCGACAATCCCTGATGAAAATTGGCCGCAAATGATTCCTTTCAAAGAGGGTGCTTTCAAATTGGCAAAAAGTGCAAATGTTCCCATTGTGCCTTTGACTTTTACTAATAATTACAAATTGCTTTCGATTCCAGAATGTCTTTTGGGACAAGCGCGCCCCGGATTTTCTCATGTTTATATTCATGATTTTATTGCCAAAGAAAAAGTCCTAGAACTTTCTGCGGGGGAATTGATGAAATTGGCATTTGACATAATCAATGAGCCAATTTTAGCAACGCATCCAAATTTAAAACCATAAGTTTTCACTAACTTTGTATCTCATTTTTGAAAAGACATGGAAATTACTGAAGAAATCGTTGATCATATTGCGCATTTGGCTCGTTTAGAGTTTAAAGGGGATGCAAAAATTGCCATTCGTCAAGACCTTTCTAGAATTATTCAATTTATAGACAAATTGAGTGAAATCGACACCGAAAATGTAGAACCATTGATTTTTATGTCAGATGAAGTAAATGTTTTACGAGAAGATGTTGCGCATGAAACTCTTTCTCAAGCTGAAGCACTGAAAAATGCGCCTAAAAAAGATTCTGACTATTTCAGAATTCCGAAAGTTTTGGATAAATAAGACTTGTTTTTTCCAATTTCTCATAAAATTCCACATTCATTTGAACATCTTTTCGATGAAAGCGTATTAATTCATTAATTTTGAATGTTTGGCTTTCAAAAGCTTTGTTAATTAAAAAATATGGCTGTTATCGTTTTAATTGTTTTGATTACGCTGGCTCTAAGTCTTTACGACTTCGTTTCATCCAGAGATGTAGAGCGATTATCAGCGAGTGTTTCAAAATTAAAAGCACAAAAATACGGTGCTTACGATCTCCGAAAATCATATAATTTAGTGCTTACAAGTATCGTTCTGATTTTTTCATTGGCTTTTGCAGCTTACATCAGTTATGACAAATTTTATGGTTTTGGTCGGTCAGTAGCTGAACAAAAAGAGAGAAGCGACACTTTCATGCTGACTTTGAACGCGCCCCCATTGGAACACAATGAAACTTTGCCGCCTGCATACACACTTAATGGCAAGCAAGGTTCAGGGCCAAAAACAAGTGCGAGCAATGCCTCTGAACCTCAAACTGAATCAGAAGAACCAGCGCCAGAAAATGTAGATGTTGAGAATGTGCCAGAAAATGTAAAAGTGAAATCGAATAACACCAATCCCAATACAGAAAAACCGGTAAAAACCAAAACTAATAAGACTTCATCCGCAGAGCAAGAAGTGAAAGATTTCGAGCGAAAATTATTTGAAGACGCAAAAGGGGTTCAGGAGCGTGAAAGAATACAAAAAGAGGCGGAGGAAAAACGAAAAATTAGAGAACAAAAGAAACAACAACAACAAAATCAAAGCAGTCAATCGACCAACAACGACGGAGGAAACAATGGTGCGAAAGGCAAAACGATGGTGAATTTTGAATTGAAAGGGAGAACGCCCCACAACAATGATTTGTGGTATGTTCGCAATCCTGGATACACTTGTGGACAAGGTTTGTCGGGCGAAATTGTTGTTAAAATCAAAGTAAATTCTAACGGCGATGTAACTGAAGCAACAGTTTTGGGCGATGTTTCTGGCCTAAATCCATGCTTGGCAAAACAAGCCAAAGAATACGCTAAGAAATCAAGATTCAATGCATCGGAATTGGCTTCGCAAGAAGGGAAAATTACCTATCGATTTGTTCCGTAATTAATTCTTCATCAAGATTTTCATCCTCAAGGGGTATTTCTTTTTGGAACACCAATTTTAAATAGATAAAACCACAAATACCAGCAGTTAAGGACGCAACTAGGATTGCGATTTTTGCATGGTTGATTATTTCTGCTTGATCAAACGCAAGTATGGTAACAAAAATGGACATGGTGAAACCAATTCCTGCCAAGATTCCCATTGCAAGTAATTCATGCCATTTTGATTTTCCTGGCAATGCCGAGAGACCCAATTTCACTGCAATAAAACACATCAAAATAATTCCCAGTGGTTTTCCGATTACCAAGCCAAGCATGATTCCCAAACTGCTGTTTGTAGTCAAACTTTCTGCCCAATTTGCATCAAAGGCAACGCAAGTATTCGCCAAGGCAAAAAGCGGAAGGATGAAAAAAGCAATCGGTTTGTGCAAATGACGTTGTAATTTATAAGAAGTTGAATCTTCATTTCCGTTCTGAAAAGGAATTGCAAATGCTAATAATACGCCTGTAACTGTAGCGTGAATTCCAGAATGCAACATGAAATACCACATGGCAACACCCGCAAATAGATAAGGAATTATATTCTTTATTTTTAATCGATTAAACAATAATAAAAGTGCAAAAATACCACTTGCAATTAATAAATTTAGGCCGGGAGTGAGTCCCAATATTCCAGTTTCTGGTTGCGAAGGGTAGAAAATGGCAATTACAACGATTGCGCCCAAATCATCAATGACGGCCAAAGCTACCAGGAAAACTTTCAGTGCATTTGGTACTTTATTTCCCATAATTGACAGTACGCCTATCGCGAAAGCGATGTCAGTTGCCATCGGTATTCCACCTCCTGATTGAGTTGCCGTGCCAAAATTGAAAATCATAAATATGCCAGCAGGAATGAGCATTCCGCCCAAAGCGCCGAATACTGGAAGGGAAGCTTTCTTGAAATTTGAGAGCTCGCCGATGTAAATTTCACGTTCTAATTCTAAGCCGATGAGCAAAAAGAAAATCGCCATTAATCCATCATTGATCCAATATTCTATAGATTCAGAACCGATTTTCGAGTGCCAAATATGAATGTATGATTCACTAATTGAAGAATTTGAAAGAATTAGCGAAAGAATTGTACAGAAGATTAAAATGATGCCTCCAGCCTTTTCATTTTCGAAAAATTCTTTGAACATTTTGGTTAATCGCATGATTTTTAGTCTTCGCTTGAGAGTGCTAAATTACAAAAAAACAAGTGATTTAGGTTATGCTATTTGTATTAAGCTGATAGATAATCAGACAGTTTTAATTCTATTTTGATAAAATTACCGTTCTTTGTCTATTGAATTTTACAGATAATTAAATTTATGCAGAAAATTATCACATTTGTTTTGGTGAGCGCAAACATAATTTTGCATGCACAAAACGCACAAAAACAGTCCATGATAAATTATCCAAAGTCCAAAAAAGTGGACACAGTGACCAATTATTTTGGCACGCCTGTTCAAGATCCTTATCGCTGGTTAGAGGATGATCGATCCGCAGAAACTGGAACTTGGGTAAGTGCTCAGAATGAAATCACATTCAATTACTTGGATCAAATTCCGTTCAGAAATAAGATTAAAAATAGAATGGAAGCTATTTGGAATTATGAACGTATTTCCGCGCCATTTAAAGAAGGGAAATTCACTTATTTTTATAAAAATAATGGACTTCAAAATCAATCTGTTTTATTCAGACGAGATGAGAATGGGAAAGAAGAAATCTTTTTAGACCCCAATATTTTTTCGAAAGATGGTTCTACTTCTTTGGCTGAAGTGAGTTTTTCGAAAGATGGTTCGATTGTCACCTATTCTATTTCTGAAGGTGGAAGTGATTGGAGAAAAGTAATTGTAATGAATGCCATTACCAAGAAAATTTTAGAAGATACTTTGGTTGACGTTAAATTCAGCGGTGTGTCTTGGAAAGGAAACGAAGGGTTTTACTATTCTAGCTACGATAAGCCTGAAGGAAGTGAACTTTCTGCCAAAACAGATCAGCACAAATTGTACTACCATGTGCTGGGAACTTCCCAAAAAACGGATAAAGTTATCTTTGGCTTGAGCGAAAAACGCCGATATGTTGGCGGTTCAGTAACAGAAGATGACAGATATTTAGTGATTACAGCTGCTAATTCGACTTCTGGAAATGAGTTGTATATATTGGATTTAAAAACGCCAAACGGGGCCATTTTAAATATCGTTGATAATTTTGAATCAAGCAGTTACGTTATTGAAAATGTAGGCACAAAATTGTTTATAATGACCAATTTAAATGCGCCAAACCAAAGAATTGTTGCGGTAGATGCTTCTAAGCCTCAAATCGAAAATTGGAAAGATTTTATCAAAGAAACTGCCCATGTTTTATCACCTTCAACTGGTGGTGGATACTTTTTTGCACAATACATCAAAGATGCTGTCTCTATGGTCTTGCAATATGATTACAACGGCAAATTAATCCGAGAAATTGCCTTGCCTGGAATTGGAACCGTGAGTGGTTTTGGCGGAAAAAAGGAAGAAAAAGTGCTTTATTATTCTTTTTCAAATTATATCACACCAGGATCCATTTATATTTTTGAACCATCTAAAGGAAAATCTAAGATTTATACCAAACCTAAAGTAGATTTTAATTCAGACGGTTACGAATCAAAACAAGTTTTTTATACTTCGAAAGATGGCACGATGATTCCAATGATTATCACCCACAAAAAAGGGTTGGTTTTGGATGGCAAAAATCCAACGATTTTATATGGTTATGGAGGATTTAACATCAGTTTGACTCCCGCTTTTAGCATTGCGAATGCCGTTTGGTTGGAGCAAGGTGGAGTGTATGCAGTTGCAAATTTGCGTGGTGGCGGAGAATATGGAAGAAGCTGGCACGATGCTGGAATTCAATTGAAAAAGCAAAATGTTTTTGATGATTTTATCGCTGCAGCTGAATATTTGATTAAACAAAAAATAACATCAAGCGATTATTTAGCCATTAAAGGTGGTTCAAATGGCGGCTTGTTAGTTGGCGCTGTAATGACGCAACGACCAGATTTAATGAAAGTTGCTTTACCTGCTGTAGGGGTTTTGGATATGTTGCGATATCACACATTTACTGCTGGCGCAGGTTGGGCTTATGATTATGGAACAGCTGACGACAGCGAAGAAATGTTCAAATATTTATTGGGCTATTCTCCTGTGCATCAAGTAAAAGAAGGTGTAAAATATCCCGCAACGATGGTCACAACTGGGGATCATGACGACAGAGTTGTGCCTGCGCACAGTTTTAAGTTTGCGGCAGAGTTGCAAGAAAAACAAGCAGGAGTAAATCCAGTATTGATTAGAATTGATGTAAATGCTGGTCATGGTGCTGGGAAATCAATCGCACAAACAATACAAGAAAGCGCAGATATTCAGTCGTTTATTCTTTTTAATATGGGATTTTAATCTAAAAAAAAGATTTATTTTTTCGGTTCAAAATCTAGCATCAATGAATTCATGCAAAACCTTTTGTAAGTAGGAGCGGGGCCGTCGTCAAAAATATGTCCCAAATGTCCATCGCATCTTCCACAAACGACTTCAATTCTTTCCATTCCATAGGTATTATCGGAAATGTAGTTGACACTTTTCGGTCTGATTGTTTCATAAAAACTTGGCCAACCGCAAGAACTTGAAAATTTTGAATCAGCCAAAAAAAGCGGATTTCCGCATGCTGCACAATAGTATGTTCCTATGCCTTCAAAATCCCAATATTTGCCAGAAAAAGCAAATTCAGTGTCTTTTTTTCTAGCGATTTGATATACATCATTGGGTAAAACCTTTTTCCACTCAGCATCGCTTACATTCAAATGTGTTGTGTCTGTTTTCGAATAATAGGGATTTTTGCCAGAAACGATGCTTTTTGTTTGCGCTTGACAAGAACCGATGATTAACAGAAGTGATAAAGACAAAATGATTTTCATGGGATAATTTTAAATAATTACTAAAGCAGTTGTATTTCTGTTTAATCTTAACAAATAAACTTGCTTTTTGTTGTATAAACTATTCAGAATCAAAATGATTTTAACCTGTATTTATAAAAAAAATCCTGCTACAAATGCAACAGGATTTAAATTTTATCTTGAGTATCAGGAATGCTTACTTTCTCAGGATGCTTATCATTCCTGAACAAAATCCTCTAAATTCATCCGAATCACAGTCAAAATCCTCCGATTTTATGGTGTAGAAATAAACACCTTCTTGCAGGTCTTTTCCATTCGCATCTTTTCCGCTAAATACGTTTGATGAACTTGTCATTTCATATACAAGATTTCCCCAACGATTTAAAATTAAAATTTTGTAAGTCAAGCATTCGTCAAACAATATTGGTAGTTGCATTACATCATTGATTCCGTCACCATTTGGTGTAATAACATTTGGAATCACATAATCTTTCATACTTACACCTTCAGGAATAAAGACAGGCAATGTTGTGCTATAGCTACAGTTATATTGGTCTGTGACTGTCAATGTAACAGTTTGATCTCCAAATTGTGGAAAGTTTATCGTTGGATTTATGGAAGTCGAATTTACTATCCCATTGATATTCCAATTGTATTGATAGAATCCTGAAGGAGTTGATGAATTCACAAAAAGTCCGTTCTGAAAACAATCCGTTTCGTAACTGAAATTGGCTAATATGGGAGTCGTAATTACAAAAGGACTAACCAATGTATTGGCGCATCCATTTGCATCTGTGTAATCATAAGTAACAGAATAATTTCCTGGTGCTTCTCCTTCAATCCCTATTGTGTTTCCTGAAACCAATGTTCCAGTGAGCGTTCCTCCCGCAGGTGTCATTGTCAATAATACATCAGGAGATCCAAAGCAATAGCTTGCAGCAATGTTACTTGTCAAAACTGGTCTTGGCAATACATCAATGGTTTCAGTTGCCGTCGCGATACAGTTATTTGCATCAGTATAAGTATACAGAATAGCATGTGTTCCGTCGCTCAAAGCTGCTGGATTGAAAGTTGCTGTTTGCGTTCCATCTACGGTAAAAACACCTCCAGCTGGTGTTCCAACCAAAGTTATTGCAGAAGCATAATTACATAAAAATGGCGGTGTAGTAATGGTTGGCGAAGGCACCGCAACTACTGTTACATTTCCTGTTGTCGAACTTGTGCAAGAATTTGCGTCGGTAAAAGTATATGTCAAAACATGAGTACCTACTCCAGCTGCAGATGGTACAAAACTATTGCTTGCAACACCTGGACCTGAAAGTGTCCCGCCTGCCGGAGTTAAATTGAAATTTACGGGCGTATTAGAGATACAATAAGTTGGATTAATGCCTGTAAAAGTAACTACTGGAAGCGCATTTACAGTGATAATATCAGTAGCTGTATTGACACATCCTTCTGTAGTTGTAAATGTGTAAGTTATTGTCTCTGGACCTACTCCTGCAGTTTGCGGATTGAAACCATTTCCTGCAACGCCATTTCCCACTAAAAGGCCACTTCCACCGCTTCCATTCGCTGGAGAAAGTGTAATAGGAACAATTCCACCATCAATGCAAATTGCTGATACTAGGTTGACCGAAACTGCTGGAACTGCAAAAACCTCAGTTTGCGCAGTTGCTGTTGCTTGACATCCATTGGCATCAGTATAATTGTATGAAATGTTTTGAATACCAGCTGTTAATGTTGCTGGATTTAAGTTGTTAGTTTGTGTTGTGTTGATAAAGAATGTTCCTCCAACTGGCGAACCAACAAGTGCAACTGGATTGTCATTCGCGCAAATGGTTGCAGGTGCTGTGATACTTGGTGTTGGTAAAGCAACTACTTCAACATCTGCGATGATTGAATTTGAACAACCGTTTGCATCCGTAAAACTGTATGTTAAGGAATGCGTTCCAACGCCTGCTGTTGAGGGGTTAAAACTCGTTCCCGTCACTCCAGCACCAGAAAGTGTTCCGCCAGCAGGCGAAAGTGTAAACTGCAAAGCTGGATTTGAAATACAATATGGATTTGTTATTCCTGTAATACTTACAATTGGCAAGGGATTTACAATAATTTGATCTGTAGCCGTATTGGTACATGTGTTTTCATCTGTAAACACATAAGTGATTGTTTGTGTGCCTGCGCCAGCAGTTGCTGGATTGAAGTTACTTCCAGAAACACCATTTCCAGATAGTACTCCTGTTTGTCCTGCTGTTGCAATAGGACTTACAACTGATAATGGAAAAGCAGCTAAATCAATACAAACTTCTTGAACTAAATCCAAAGAAACTGTTGGAACTAAATCCAAAATTTCCAAATTGAATTGTTGTGAAATTCCTGCGTTATCACTAATGTTCACAGTGTATGTTCCTGCGCAAAGTCCAGTTGCTGTTTGTGTTAATTGCGCTTGTGAATCATTCCAAATAAAAGTATATGGCGCTGTTCCACCAGTTGGGTTAACGGTTGCTGTTCCCGTGCAAGATGAAACACCAGGTGTGATACAAGTACTATTGCAAGTTCCATAAGTTGGCGCACCATATGCCACAGATAAATCTGAAGGCCATGCTCCTCCATCAACTGTTCTTCTTAAACTTTGGCCAACGTGGTTACCAGCATTTTGATTACTTATCCAATTTTTTCTGTTTGCAGGGATATTGTTATAGCTTGCTAATGAAGCCACCGCTGTGCAGCCACCAAGTGTTGCCACACAAGGAGAACCACTTGTACTTGTGGTAGAATTAACCCAAGAAACGGCATCTTGCGGAACCCCTGCTGCGTCATAAAACGCAAACCATCCACCAGCGTTTGGAAACCACAGGCGAGTACCGCTGCTGCAAACTCCATTATCAGTCACATTTGTTGGAACAACAAGTTCTACAACATTGCCGCCATTTTGTACCAATAGATTTGATGGTACTGGGGTCATATTTGAGCCTCTTACCATGCAAAATCCTGCAGGCGGAATGATTGTTCCTGCTGGTATTACATAACCACCTGTTCCCTCACCAGTATTGTTGCCCAAGTAAAAACAAGAAATATCTACAGGTTCGCATAAATTTGGGTTGTATAACTCAATCCATTCACCTCTTCCTGCTGATATTCCTCCATCTCCACTCATTGATCCATCATTTGATGTTGGAGAAATCATCAACTCATTTATCAAAATACTAGGACCTGTATAATCGCATCCTGAACCATTACAAACAGTGTTTACTGTAGTTGTAAAAGTCGCTGAAATTTGTCCAAATGCTGAGATGTTTGCAATTGAAAAGACAACAAATACAAGATAAAACTTTGTTTTTGAAACTATCTTTAAGTCCCATTTTCTAATTAATAACATAGATAATCTATTAGCAATAATACTTAGTAATCACTCAAATTTAGCATTTTACTTCTAATTTCAATTATTTTTTTTAAAATTATAAAGCAAAAATACAATTAATGATAAAATAGACTTAGTTTTTAAGATTTTAGTTGCATCGATATTTTTCAAAGCAGCTTTCCAATTGTTTGTTAAATTTTTTCAATGAAATGCCTACCTTTGTATCATGCGTTTTGAGTTAACCAAAGATTTTTTAGAACAATTGCGTCGCGCGATTCAAACAGAAGATACTGTTTGGATTGACGAGCATATCCTTGGTTTGCACTTTGCCGACATCGCAGAGTTATTAGATGAGTTAACCAAAGAGCAAGCAAAATTCGTTTATTTCCGATTGGATGAAGACCTTCAAGCGGATGTTTTGATGGAGCTGGAAGAGGATGTTCGGGATCGTTTCATCAAAACGCTTTCTTCTAAAGAAATTGCAGAACAACTTGAAAATCTTGACTCTGATGATGCTGCAGATATCCTGGGGGAATTAACGGACAAAGAAATTCAAGAAGTTATCTCCCACATGGAAGATGACGAAGCCGCTGAAGACATTGTTGACCTTTTAAATTACGACGAAGATACCGCCGGTGGTTTGATGCAAAAAGAATTTATTCAAGCAAATTTAAGCTGGCCAGTGGATCGTTGTATTGTTGAATTGCGTCGACAAGCAGAAGATGTTGAGCAAGTTTACACGATTTATGTGGTTGATCAACTTAATAAATTAGTTGGTTTGTTGTCTTTGAAAAGATTGCTTTTCGCAAGTCCAAAAACTAAAATCAGTGATCTTTATCAAGCTAAAAATATTATTTCTGTAAAAACCACTGACAGCAGCGAAGTTGTAGCGAGAGTCATGGAAAAATATGATTTGGTTTCCATTCCTGTGGTCGATTTTCAAAATAAATTAGTTGGTCGAATCACCATTGATGACGTCATGGATATCATCAAGGACGAGGCCGACAAAGATTTCCAATTGGCATCGGGGATTTCTGAAAAAATTGAATCCAACGCGACAGTTTGGAGAATGTCTCGCGCACGTTTGCCTTGGTTACTGATCGGAATGCTTGGTGGAACTTTAGGTGCACAAGTGATTTCAACCTATGAAGGAAGTATCAGCAAGATTCCAGCATTGGCGTTTTTTATTCCGCTAATTACGGCAATGGGCGGCAATGTGGGCGTTCAATCTTCAGCGATTGTAGTGCAATCATTGGCTCGTGGAAATCAATTTAATTCTATTACCTCCAAACTAGCCAAAGAAACACTTGTTGGTTTGCTAAACGGACTTATTTGCTCCATTTGCATTTTTGGAATTGCTTCAGTTTTTGAAAATCAAACACTTGGAATCACCGTTAGTATTGCACTTTTTGTAGTGATTCTCTTTGCAGCCATCATGGGTTCTATGATTCCGCTAATCCTAAATAAATACAAAATTGATCCAGCACTTGCAACAGGACCATTTGTGACAACTTTGAATGATGTTCTTGGATTGTTCATCTACTTCACCGTAGGAATGATTTTGTACGGACTATAAATTTCAATTATGAAAATCATTTTTTTGGATACAGTTCATCCGATTTTAGAAGAGCGATTAATTGCAGCCAATCATCAATGTATCCATTTAACAAACAGTGATTTTGATTCAACGAAAAAATTAATTTTAGTTGCCGATGGAATTGTAGTTCGTTCCCGTTTTCCGATGGATGCGAATTTGTTAGATGCAGCTCCCAATCTGAAATTTATCGCACGTTCAGGCGCTGGAATGGAAAACATTGACTTGGAATATTGCGCAAAACGAAACATTCAACTTTTCAATGCGCCAGAAGGAAATCGCAATGCGGTGGGCGAACATGCCCTTGGAATGTTATTGGCACTAATGAATAATTTAGTTACTGCAGATGCAGAAGTGCGTTCAGGTAAATGGGATCGCGAAGGAAATCGAGGAATCGAATTGGATGGTAAAACCGTCGGAATTATCGGTTTTGGCAACAATGGTCAAGCTTTTGCCAAAAAACTACGCGGATTTGATGTTCAAATTCTAGCTTACGATAAATACAAAAGCAATTTCGGAAATGAATTTGTGAAAGAATCGACCTTGGAAGAATTGTATGCCAATGCCGATGTAATTAGTTTTCACATTCCGCAAAATGAAGAAACGCTTTTTTGGGCGAATGATACTTTTTTCGAAAGCATTCAAAAAACCTTCTTTTTGCTCAATCTCTCCAGAGGAAAAATAGTTCAAACCAAAGCATTGTTAAAAGCCATTGAAAACGGAAAATTGCTCGGCGCTGGATTAGATGTATTGGAATTTGAAAAAGCAAGCTTTGAAAATTTCTTCGATGGAAACATGCCTGAAGCGTTTCAACAATTACTTGCATCCAAAAAAGTCATTTTGTCGCCGCATGTTGGTGGTTGGACGAATGAAAGTTATTTCAAATTGAGTGCTGTTTTAGCAGATAAAATTTTGAATTATTTTTAATAAAAAATGGTTCGAAAAATTTTTCCCGAACCATTTTTTTAAGTTGTAGTGATTTATTCTTTTACTAGTTGTTGAATGCCAATAACATTTTACTTTTCATCTAAAAGGCGAATAATGTATGTGCCTTTTTGAAGCGAAGAAATTGAAATCACTTTGTTTTTAATCTCAATTTGTACCAATCTTCCTTGGATGTCTAGTATATAATTAATAATTCTTTCCTTAGTAGCAATTAGATATTTGAAGAAAACTTTAAGTTAAAATTCCCTTACTGAAAATGGATTTTAAATTCTTAATCTTTCATCAACTTGATTTTAGTTTTATTTTCTCCAATTTGAAGTAGGTAATTTCCTTTTGCAAGTTTTGATAAATCTAATTGGGTTTTTGTACCTGTCAGTTTGCCATTGAGTATCTTTCTACCTGTCTGGTCAAATAGTACATATATGTCATGTAATGATTCACTTGAGGCAATAATAACAATGTCAATTGCGGGATTTGGGTATATAGTGAACGATGTTTGAATTTCGATAATACCTGAAAAATTCAAAGTTAAATTCAAAGTAATTGTACTATCGCAACCTGCTACATTCGGAATTACTTGTGTATAAGTTCCTGATTGAGTGTAGGTTTGACCGTTTAAAGTATATGAATCTATTGCGTTTCCTGTGAGAGTAGAGGATGATGATTCATTAAGAATAACATTAACTTCATCTGTATTACTGCAATTGTTAACATCAGTACCAAATACTTGATAAGATTGAGTAACTGTTGGAAAAAATTCTTGGCCGTTAATAACATTATTGTTCCATGTGTAATTTAATGCTCCAGTTCCTGACAGCAAAATAGAGTCACCTTTACAAATTGTCAGATCGGAACCTGCGCTCACTAGGGGTAAGTCATTAACAACAATAGAAACTGTGTCAGAATAAGTACAACCACTAGCCACATTTGTGCCCGTAACGACATATTGTTGTGTGATTGTAGGGATGAAACCAACTCCATTACTTACACCATTATTCCAAGAATAAGTATTTGCACCAGTTCCTGTAAGTGTAACAGCAGTTCCAGCACAAACAGTTTGATCATTTCCAGCATTAACCGTTGGAAGAGCATTTACGTTAACCACCACTTGATCCGTGTTCGCACATCCAGTTGCTGTGTTAGTTCCTGTTACAGTATAGGTTGCTGTTGAAGCAGGCGTGAAAGACACTCCATTGCTTACACCATTATTCCAAGAATAGGTAGTTGCACCAGTTCCTGTAAGTGTAACACCAGTTCCAGCACAAACAGTTTGATCATTTCCAGCATTAACTGTTGGAAGAGAATTAACAGTTACAACGACTTGGTCTGTATTTGTACATCCAGTTGTTGTGTTAGTTCCCGTTACAGTATAGGTTGCTGTTGAAGCAGGCGTGAAAGACACTCCATTGCTTACACCATTATTCCAAGAATAGGTAGGTGCACCAGTTCCTGTGAGTATAACACCTGTTCCAGCACAAACCGTTTGATCAAGTCCTGCATTTACTGTTGGAAGAGCATTTACGTTAACCACCACTTGATCCGTGTTCGCACATCCAGTTGCTGTGTTAGTTCCTGTTACAGTATATGTTGTTGTTGAAGCAGGTGTAAAAGATACACCATTACTTACACCATTATTCCAAGAATAGGTAGTTGCACCAGTTCCTGTGAGTTTAACAGCAGTTCCAGCACAAACCGTTTGATCAAGTCCTGCATTAACCGTTGGAAGAGCATTTACGTTAACCACCACTTGATCCGTGTTCGCACATCCAGTTGCTGTATTAGTTCCTGTTACAGTATATGTTGTTGTTGAAGCTGGTGTAAAAGACACTCCGTTGCTTATACCATTACTCCAAGAATATGTATTTGCTCCTGTACCTGAAAGTGTTACTGTGGTTCCAGCACAAACAGTTTGATCATTTCCAGCATTGACTGTTGGAAGAGCATTAACAGTTAAAACGACTTGGTCTGTATTTGTACATCCAGTTGTTGTGTTAGTTCCCGTTACAGTATAGGTTGTTGTTGAAGCAGGTGTAAAAGACAC
>CAMDFX010000001.1 GCA_945897805.1 Chryseobacterium gleum | reverse complement strand
GTTGTTTTTCATCTTTTTTACCATTTTTCTTGGTAATTGTAGAGTTACAATAAAAGCAGTTTTTTTGTTCAAAGTCTTTGATTTGCTCCAAAGCTACTAAACATAACGCTTTCCAGAGCTTTCAGCCTACTTTTTGTCCATTAACCCTACTTTTATCTTATTTACAGTTGCCACTTTGGCTATTTCTCTTAATTTCAGAATGATGGCCAATCCTTTTTTGGGGAAATGGCAATTGAAGGCAAAGATTACACAAAAACTTGAAAACGGTTTGTTGCAAGAAGGTTGTGAAAAAAATTACAAACCAAACAAGAAAATCTATGAATTCATGGCAGAAGATAAACTGACTGTAATTGAAGACAATGGAAAAACCAAAGAAAAGAAAAAGTACTACATCGAAGGAAGTTCAATCTATATTGGAAAAGAGAAAACTGAGAAAAATATGTACACCTATACTTTCAACAAAGACAATACGGTTACACTGAATCAAAAAAGAGTGAAGACCAAAGAAGGCATCACATCTGAAGACATTGAAATTCTTACTTTTGAAAAAATTCAATAATAAAATTTAGCCTTGCATTTCGCAGGGCTTTTTTATGACTTTTTGTTTGATAAATGCGTGAAAATTTGTAAATCACCAGCTGTAAATTCCACCCTTCTTCTAGACATCATCGATTTTGCTACTTCTATAGCTTTGTCTAATTTGAATGGAACAAATCCTGAAGCACCTCCCCACACAAAAGAATCAATCACTTTTTCTGGAAAATCGGCGCCATAAATATTCGCTGAGACGCCCACAACGGTTGCAGTGTTAAACATCGTATTGATTCCAGACTTGCTGTGATCACCCATGATTAACCCCATGAATTGAACATCTGTTGGTTCAATTTTTTCAGTTTCGTAGGAATAAGCACTCACTTTGCTGTAATTATTTTTCAAGTTAGATGAATTGGTATCTGCGCCCAAATTACACCACTCTCCGATAACAGAATTCCCCAAAAATCCATCGTGACCTTTGTTTGAATACGCCTGAAAAACAACATTATTGACCTCACCTCCTACCTTGCAATGTGGCCCAAGCGTTGTTGGTCCATATACTTTGGTGGAAATTTTTAATCCTGCTGATTCACAAAGCGCTAATGCTCCACGAACGACCGATCCTTCCATTATTTCGGCATTTTTCCCTACGTAAATTGGACCCTCTTTTACATTTAAGATAGATGCTTCAACTTGCGCGCCTTCTTCCAAGAAGATTTGATTTTTATCTCCAAGTATAGTGTTGGTTGTCGAAAGCGGTTGCGAAAATCTTCCTTTGGTAATCAAATCAAAGTCGGATTTCAAAACCAAGCCATTGTGTTGGTAAATATCCCAGCGGTTTTCTAGAATCACCAAATTTCCTTTGAACTCAATTTTGTTTGAAGCATCAATTCCATTTTTAACCAGCCAATTATTTCCTTGAAAAAGCAAATCTCCTTCTTTTAAATTCAATGTTTCTAAAACCAATTCTTCTGAAGGAATAACAGCTGCGTTGACAGTTAAATCAACATTTTCTGCAGTTTTAAATTTAGCAGTCAGGTATTCTTCAGTTGCAAAAAACACTTCAACACCTGGAATAAGTTTTTGCCATCTTTCATCGTTGGTTAAAATTCCCATCCTTAAATTTCCGACTGGACGAGTTAAAGTCAAAGGCGCAAATCGCAAATGCAATTGATTGTCGTGTAATAGAATTTTCATATTATGCTTTTAAAGTTTGAATATCGTCAGAATTACTTTTTTTTGAGATCAGAAATAGGCCTAGAAAAGTGATTGATCCATTCAAAATAAGAATTTCATTTCCAAAGATGTAGCCATCAAAAAGTGTTTTAGAATAAAAATCAAAAACATAGCAAATGACTGGAGATAAAATACAAATGACTGGAACCAACAAGTTGTTAATTGACCGCTTGGTAAGAATTCCGAAAGAAAACAATCCTAATAGAGGTCCATAAGTGTAGGCAGCAATTATAAAAACCAAATCAATGATACTCTTGTCATTTTTCCATTTGAAAAAGAAAACCAACACTGTAAAAAGCATTGCAAAACCGATATGGATTTGTTTTCTCAACTTATTTTTTTGCTTCTCATTCAAGTCATTTCGTCGGTGAAAACCAAGAATATCAATACAAAAAGTTGAAGTTAATGCAGTAATTGCGCCATCAACAGAGGGAAAAAGCGCTGAAATTAAACCAATAATAAAAATTAAGAAAATTCCTTGTGGCAAATGTTGTTGAATAATTGACGGAAACATATCATCAGGTGCAAATTCCCAACCATTTTTTTTAGCAAAAACGTATAAAATTCCACCTAAAAGTAAGAACAAAGCATTGACAATCAATAACACAAAACTAAAGGTAATTATATTCTTTTGTGCATCTTTTAAAGTTTTGACACTTATATTTTTCTGCATCATTTCCTGATCTAATCCTGTCATTGTAATTGTGATAAATGCACCACCCAAAATGTGCTTCAGAAAATGGTCTTTTCTATGAATATCTGTACTCCACAATTTAGTCATATCATGCTCATGCATGTCTTTCCAAATTGTTGACCAATTCCAATGCAAGGCTTCTTTGATTGAAAAAATGCAGACAACCAAAGCCAAAAGCATAAAAAAAGTTTGCAATGTATCGGTCCAAACAATCGTTTTCACCCCTCCTTTGAAAGTGTAGACAATGATCATCAACATTGTTAAAACGGTGGTTAGCCAAAATGGAATTCCTAAATCATCTAACACAAAAACTTGCATCACATTGATTACTAAATACAATCTAACAGTTGCACCTAAGGTTCTAGATAAAATAAAATATCCCGCGCCCCATTTATAAGCCCTAAAACCCAGGCGAAATTCTAAAAATCGATAAATTGATGTTAAATTATACTTGTAGTATAATGGCAAAAGAACATATGCAACAACAAAATAACCTATAAAAAAGCCAAGAACCAATTGATAATAGTAAAATCCATTTGCGCCAACAGATCCAGGAACAGAAATAAAAGTAACGCCAGATAAGGATGTACCAATCATTCCAAAAGCAACTAAATACCATTTACTTTCCTTATTTCCTGAAAAAAAAGTTTCTGATGTTGCATTTTTTGATGTCAAATTTGCAATTAAAATAAGCACCGTAAAATAGGTGATTAGCACTGCCGCAATCAGTAATGGACTCATTTATTTTTTTTTGGAATACGAAGATAGTTAATTTGCTTTGAAATTGATTTAAGATATTTTTTTTTACTACTTTTGGTAAGCAATTAAAAAATTTATTACTTTCGATGTGATAAGTTTATTTAAAATAATTTGCTGAAACAAGTTAAGGAGTATAATCTCCTTATTTTTAATTATATATGACGAATATTTTTGTTGCCAGATTGGATTATGGCGTTACTCAAGAAGAATTACAAAAGGCTTTTGAGCAATTCGGTCAAGTGAATAAAGCTTCTTTAGCCATTGATAAGGATACAGGTAAGTCGAAAGGCTTTGCTTTCATTGAGATGGAAAACGATGAAGAAGCACAAGCAGCTATTAAATCCTTAGATGGATTGACCATGCACGGTAGAGAAATCGCCGTGAAGCAAGCTGAAAGCAGAGAGGATAGTCGCCCAAAACGAGACTTTTCAAATAGTCCAAGGAAAGATTTTTCGTCTGAAAGAAAACCTTTTGCTCGTTCGAATGATAGTCAGATGAGCAACGACTATAAGAAATTAGACCCCCCAGTTGCTTTTAATCCCTTTATTTCTCCTGAAAATTTAAAGACTGAAGGTCGAAAGAAGGAAGCGCCTTTGAGTAAAAAATCTGAATCAAAACCAAAGACACATAAAATGGAGGCATACAAGAAAAGCGGAAAGAAGCCGCGTTTCGACTATGACGACGAAGATGATTATTAAATAAAAAAAGGAACTTAAAAGTTCCTTTTTTTTTGCTAAATCTTCTAAAAACAAGGAATTTAAGAAATTGTAGATAAAATTATTGGGTTCCGTAATTTATTTTACGAAAGATCTTATTTTAATTTCAGCAGTTAACTCGGGAATATTTGCAGTGACAGTAATTGTTTTAATGATTTCATTTAGCTGTCCCGGATTTGGATGAAAACCAACTTCTATAAAATCTGATTTTCCAGGTAAAATTGGCTTTTCCGGTTTGTGTGGAGTTGTACAACCACAACTTGCCTTAACGTCACTAATAATCAAAGGCTTTGATCCTGTATTTGTTACTTTAAATTTGCATTTGTTGTCCGTATCTGACATAACATCCCCGAAATCATGAATCAATTTATCAAATTCAAGGGTAGTAATATTTGATTTTTCGTCTGCCAACCTTTTTTCTTCTTCTTTGTTAAAGTCCTTTAAACTCTCTTTTAATTCTTCTTCTGATTGACCTCCAGCTGCAATAAGAGAGCTTGAATTATTCTCAGAAGTGTTTTTTTTATCTTCATTGCATGAAAATGCCAATGCGCTTAAAAACGTAAATAAAAATACTTTTTTCATCATATTAATTTTCCTCAAAATTATAAAAAATCAATATTTATCCAAACCTGAAGCATCATAAACTGATCCTTCGATAGATTTTATTGCAGATTGCAAAATTTCATTGGTTTCATTGTAAATTTGATAAAATTCAGTCGTACCCCATAAATCTTGTGCAACCATTGCTTTCAATCGCAATTTGATTAATTTCTCACTAATGCTATATTGCTCTTGATCAAATTTTAAATCTTCCTGCTCCTTTTTTACAAAGTCAAAAAATTCATTCATAAACTTATCATCACAGACGAATTCTCTCTTGAACGATTCAAAATCAGGATGTTTTAAAAAAACCTGGTCTCTAATTTTATCCACATAACTTAAAGTGAAAGTATTAAAATGCCCACCTCTCGACAGTGACTTGTAATATTCAGTGATTTCACTCGTGTCTAAAGGAACAAAAACATCTGGCATAATTCCACCACCACCATAAACAGTTCTTTTTTTAATTTTAGTTTTAAATTTGAGAGAATCTGGGAACTTCTTAATACTGTCTTTATTTGTGAACTCTCCCCTTAAATATCGATCCATATAATCATTTTTATATGATTCTAAATCATCGTATGGCTTTTGAATGAATCTTCCACTTGGTGTGAAATACCTGGCAATTGTAAGTCTGATTTCCGATCCATCGGTCAAAGAAATCGGCTTTTGAACCAATCCTTTTCCAAAACTTCTTCTGCCAACAATTAAACCTCTGTCCCAATCTTGGATAGCTCCAGAAACAATTTCACTAGCAGAAGCTGAATTTTCATTAGTCAAAACTACTAATTTTCCAGCTTCCCAAAGTCCTTTCAAACCTGCGTTCAAATCAGATCTTGGTTGGTGCTTACCTTCAGAATAAACTATTAATTTATTCGATGAAAGAAACTCATCACAAACATCTTTGGCTGTATATAATAATCCGCCTCCGTTGTCTTGTAAATCCAAAATCAAATTATTCATTCCTTTATTTTTCAAAGATCTTATACTGTTTCTTATTTCTTCAGTTGTATTTCTTGAAAAACTAGTTAATTTGATATAGCCGGTATAAGGAGTCACCATGTAAGCGCAATCAACAGAGTTTACGGGAATATTATCTCTTGTGATTATAAAATCTAACGTTTTCTTGATTGATTTTCTTTTTATTTCAACTTTAACTTTTGAACCCAACTCACCCATCAATTTTTCACGAACTTCTGTGGTTTTTAATCCGACTCCTGCCACAGATTTACCTTCAATTTTGATAATTTTATCACCGGCAAGAATTCCTAGTTTTTCAGAAGGCCCACCTGGTATCGTCGCCACCACCATTAAAGTGTCTTTCAAAATTTGAAATCTGATGCCAATTCCAACAAAACTACCATTGATTTTTTCATTCGCTCCTTGCACCTCTTCTTTTGAAATGTAAACTGAATGGGGGTCAAGCTTTTCCAACATTCCTTCAATTGCTGATTCAGTTAGTTTTTGAACATTGACTTCATCAACATAAAGTTTACATATGTAAGTCATTACTTCTTCAAACTTTTGAACTTCAGGCTTTGGAATCACCTGCGAAAAAATGGACATTACAGGCAAAAATGCCAATACTAATAAAAAAAACTTCATTTAAAATCTCATAAAATATAGACTCCTAAATTAATCTATAATTCAATATGAGCGTTCCAAAAATTAAGTAAAGATTAAAATTAATGTTAACAATTTCATTTTACCTATTGCAGCTCTAATAAACATTAAGCTGTTCATCAAAATATTACTGCAAGTGCATATTTACGGAATTAATTTCTGAATTTAGTACATGAAAAATTCAAATTTTATGAAAAAAATATATTTAATTCTTTTTGCCACATTTTTATTTGTAAATTTTGATCTAAGTGCACAAATAAAAGAATTTGATAGACTTGAAATGCTTTATTCTCAAGGACATTACAACTTAGTCTATAAAAAAGCCAATCGAATTCTCGATAATCCAGAATTTGATTATTCCCAATTACCTAAGCTCTATAAGAGTATGGCTATTATTCAACTATGTCAGAATGAACTTTATTATAAGAAGCATCCAGATTATTTAGAAGAAGCAAAAGATCTTTTCTTAGGTGTCAAAAAGTCAAATGATGGGATGAAAATTTTTAATGCCCACATTTATGAAGTATCAGCGCTCAAAAAAGATGTCAGTTCTTGGCTTGAAGATTTAAAAAGAAAGAATGATAAAAAGACATTTGAGTTAGTTCAAAACACTTTAAGATCTCTGTTTGAAAATGTACCAGATATTGATGATAAAAAGCCATTAATACCTTTTAATATTGAGATTGAATCAGATTTATCGGAAAGTGTATCAATTCGATCACAACGAGAAGCAATCGTTAATTTAGCCAAAATTCAAGTTGGTGTACCTTATTTATGGGCAGGAAATGAACCTTCAGGGTTTGATTGTAGTGGATTTACAAGTTATGTAATGAAAACTAATAACAAGACAATTCCTCGCCGAGCAGTTGAACAGTATGAAGCTTCAAAAAAGATTAAACAAAAAAATGTGCAGCAAGGCGATCTTGTCTTTTTTGATAGTGGTTCTGGAATAAATCATGTAGGAATCATTGTTTCGGGTAAAGGCGAACCTTTAATTATGATACATGCTAGTTCATCGAAAGGAATCACGATTACTGATATTGAAAAAACGGATTATTGGGTTAAAAGACTTTATGGTTTTGGCACATTCATAGAATAAGGATTATTGCAAAAGGCATTTTCCGTGCGCAGATACGTGATTTTTCGTGCTTGTATTTTTTATTTTGGAGAATAACTATAATGCAGCATAATAAGTTAAAGTTAAACTTTATACAAAACAAGTTAAAATACTAAAAAATTGAACTTTAAAAAAAAAATTGAATTAAAAATCACTTTAGTTTTACACCCTAATGAAGATTAATTGTTTTTTAAATTTCAAATTTACAAAGCTAATTTAACTCTAATAGAAATATTATCCAACAAAAAAAGTCCCACATTTCTGCGGGACTTTCAATATAATTTGAAACCAAATTATTTAACTGTATTTGGTTTGAATTTCGCTTTGATTTTTAATTTCTTGTTGAAATCTACTAGGATTGGTGTTGCTACACACAAAGATGAATAAGTTCCAATCAATACACCAATCAACAATGCGAATAAGAATCCTTTGATTGCTGGACCACCAAAAATGAACATGATTAATAATACTACGAATAAAATCATTGAGGTATTTACAGTTCTACTCAAAGTTGTATTCAAAGCATTATTGATTACACTTCCGTGATCATCTGTTCCTTTGTTTGAATTCAAATCTTCCCTAATCCTATCAAAAACGATGACTGTATCATTCATAGAATATCCAATTACAGTTAAAATCGCAGCGATAAATGCTTGATTTACATCCATATTAAATGGCATAATTCCATGAAGCAATGCAAAGATTGAAATCGTAAACATCACATCATGTACTAAACCAACTATTGCACCTATTGAATATTGCCATTGACCAAATCTCAATAATATGTATGCGAAAATTGCAATCAATGCTAAACCAATGGCCACTGTTGAAGATTTCAACATTTCTCGGGAAACTGAATTTGAAATGGTTCTTGATTCCAAAATTTTGTAACCACCCATTTTTGCTTTTCCCATTTCCAAACCTTCCATCAATTTTTCAGTAACTTCGGCTGAAGCTCCATCATCAGATAGTTTGTAATTTGTTAAAATCTCAACATTGTAATTATTCGATTTTGTTTTTGCCTCGACGGAAGCAATTCTTCCACCTTTCTCGACGAAAACCTTTTCTAGATTAGATTTAATTAATTCAATATCCGCCTCTTTCTCTAATTTCACAGAGATTGTTCTTCCTCCTGTAAACTCAACACTTGGGTTCAATCCTCTAGTAACTAAGGCTACGATACCTAAAATTGTAACTGCAATTGAGAAAATGTAGAAGTACTTTCTTTTACCAATCCAATCGAAATTGAAGTTATGAAATAAACCTTTAGACAATTTTGTTGATAATGAAAATGGTTTCCCTTTATCAACCATTGAAGAGATGATCAATTTTGAAATTATAATCGCAGAGAAAACTGAAGTAAAAATACCAACAATCAATGTTGTTGCAAATGATGCAATTTCACCTGTTCCAAAAGTTTTCAAAATAATCGCTACCAATAAATGCGTTACGTTTGCATCGATAATTGAGGGAAGCGCTTTTGTAAAACCAATAGAAACAGCTGTTTTAACATCTGCACCTTTTGCTTTTTCTTCTCTGATTCTTTCAAAGATCAAAATGTTTGCATCAACGGCAGTACCAATAGTTAAAACGATACCAGCAATACCTGCCAAAGTCAATACAGCACCGAAAGATGCCAAACAACCAAATATAAAAATTACATTTATTGCTAGTGCAACATTCGCAACCATTCCAGCTTTTCCATAATAGAAATACATGTAAACAAATACAGCAAGGAAAGCAATTGCGAAAGAAATCAAACCAGCTCTAGAGTTTTCAGCACCAATAGTTGGCCCAACTTTAGATTGGTCTTTAATAATACAAGGAGCTGGCAATGATCCACCATTTAATAGGCCAGATAAACTTTCTGCTTCCTCTCTAGAGAAGTTACCTGATATTTCAGTATTTCCGCCATTAATTGCAGAACGAACCACTGGAGCAGAATAAACCACGTCATCCATAGTAATTGCTACGCTCCTACCTTTGTTGTCATTGGTCATTTCTGCCCATCTTTCAGAACCTTCAGTAGTCATTGAGACGTTTACCGTAATTGTTCCATATGTTTGGTCAACACCAACATTTGCAGAGCTTACATGACTTCCACCTACCATTGCTTTTCCATTTTCAGGAATTCTGATTGCAAACAATTGGAAAGTCAATTCTTTTCCTGCACCATTTGTCTCAGCATTTGCAGACCACATAAATTTTAAATCTTCAGGAAAAAGTCTTTTGATATCCTTTCTACCTAAAATTTTATCAACTTTGGCTTTGTTCTCTATTGTAACTAAACCAATTGTTGCGCCACCACCGCCAGTAACCAAATCTAATAAGCCTTTATCATTTGTTTTAATTGGTGTGATTTCTTTTTCTTTCAGAACGGAAGTATCTACGCTAGAGGCAACACCTGTTGAATCAGTCAACGTATCAGTTTCCATGTCAAAAATAATTTCCTCCTGACGAGAAAGACCATTTGCTTGTGTCAAACTAGATTGAATTTCTTCTTTGTTGAAAGTTTCATAGAATTGCAAGTTTGCAGTAGATTTTAATTTCTTCACTACGGTTGCTTCATCTTGCACTCCAGGAAGTTCAATGTAGATTCTGTTTGAAGATAAATCTTTTTGAATGTTTGGCTGAGCAACACCAAATTGATTGATACGTTTACTCATAATCTGCTCAATACCATTCATTGAGCCAGAAACTTTTTCCCTAAATACAGAAAGTACTTTTGAGTTTGAAGAACTGTTGCTCAGACCTTCAATCTCATCAAAATCTAATTGTTTAACAATTAAAGCATCAGCACCATTGTACTGTTTGAAATACCTTGCAAATAAATCGATAAAATCCCCACCTTTACTTAAGTGCTCATTTAAAGCACTTTCAAATGGCTTTTTAAATTTAGGGTCTCTTTGATTTCTAGCATAACTTAATATCAAATCAGGAACAGAAACTTCCAAGGTCACGCTCATCCCTCCGACTAAGTCCAAACCAAAAGCCAAAGAACGAGATTTTACATCCTGAAAATTTGAACCTAATACTGGATAAACTGGTGTATTAGATTTCGACTTTAAAACTTGGTTAACAAAAGCAGACTTTGCCAATTCTTGTGATTCAGGTTTACTGAAATCAATCGTATCACCATTCGGAAGAATGGCCATATTATTATTATTTTTCGCGTCCGCCCTTAAACTGTCAACTAAGAACATTGCTTCTTTTTCTGCTTTCTTTTCTTCAGAAGTTGTTACCCAAGTAAATGAAAGCTGGTAAATACATACTATCGTTAATAATATGGTCAAAAACCAAAAAAATCCTTTGTTACGCATAATTGCTATTTCGTTAATTTATCTTTAATAAGGTCGCAAATATAGAATTTCCCTTTGTTAAAGTCAATTAAACAGTAAAAAAGGTTTAAAATTAGTTTGAAGTTGGTATTCCAAATTTAGAATAAAAATTCATTTTACTTTATTTACTCTCTAGCATTTACGCCTATTTCAGTTGCAAAACTTACAATTTTACTGGTGAAATTCGTCCAAGAATTTTCTTCATTCTCTTCGGTTAATTTTTCTTCAAATTTTAATTTTAGTGCCTCTTTGAAATATTTTTCGAGCGCATATTTTATTTTTTCGGTCTCTGCACTTTCAACTATCAATCCGTTTTCACCATTTTTTATCGTTTCTTTCAGTCCACCGACATCAGTGGCAATTATTGGAACACAAAAGTGATGAGAAATGGCAGTAATTCCACTTTGAGTAGCTGATTTATATGGTAAAATACAAACATCCGCTGCAGAAAAAAAAGTTGCAACTTCTTGGTCTGAAATATATTTTAGATGTAATTTTATTCGATCTTTATTTTTATTTTTTTCGATTTGTAAACTGTATTTTTCAAATGAACCGTAACATTCTCCAGCAATAATCAACTGAAATTCATCACTCAAGCTGCCAAATGCATCTATAAGTACATCTAGACCTTTATACTCTCTAATTATCCCAAAAAATAAAATTGTTTTTTTCTCATAGTCCAGCCCTAAAGTTTCAATCGCTTCTTTTTGATTTATTTTAGTTCCAAAATGATTGTAATTGGGATGTTTTAATTTCAAAACCTTGGCTTTTGGATTAACTTCCAGTAAGTCTTTTTCAACAGCATCAGAAAGCACAACAAAACCATCGTGGTTATTCAAAAAATAATTAGTCGCAGCCTTGTCAAAAAATCTTTTTTCGTGCGGTTTGACATTGTGAAGCAATGCAATTTTTGTAATCGAAGGATTTAATTTTTTCGCCACTCCTCCCATCGAAGGACCCAAAAATGTCATCCAATAGCTAGATATAAATATTTCTGGATTGAAATTATTGATTGCTTTCGCTGTTTTTATAAACGATAATGGATTAATTGAATCTAAGATTCTTTCGGTAGAAATAGCATCTGCAACATCTTCATCTTTTACAAACTGTGTTTCTCCTGGAAATAAAACCTGAGGGTATTGACGCTTGAAATTGAAGGCTTTTACGTGGTGATTTATTTCCAAGGACCTAAACATAGCACCGCTAAACTGAGCAATCCCACCTCGAAAGGGATAAAATGTGGAAAGAAAAGCTATTTTCATTCGCTATTATTCTACGCCGTAATTGGTTACGTTAAAATAGTACTCTTCCCCTTTGATCGGCTTACTTGATCCAAATTTGAATTGCAAATTTTTATAAGTCTTAGAAATCATTCCTATATTTTTGGCATATACTTCAAACTTTCTTTTAGTTTCAAGTAACGTTTTGTAATTCTCTTCCTCAACAGTCAAAGTATTTTCAAACGTTAAATTATTTATGGTCTTTGATTCATCAATAGAGCTATAAAATGCATCGACAGTGCCTATATTATTGAAAGCATTGATATCCCAAACTTTTTCAAGTGTTAGCGTAAATATTAACTTCACTTTTCTTTGATTTTCCTCTATCAATTCAGCGCGATTGTCAACAATAATAGCTGTCCAAATATCTGTTTCTTCCCAAGGTAAAGTGCTGTTTTTTCTCTGAAAACGATGGAATTCACTTGCAATCCTTCCCACATTATCAAGGATTGTATCTCCAATCAATGTTTTCAATTGGTAAATGATGGTATCATGTTTTTGCAATAATGAATCATGAAACATATATGTAACCTCATATTCTACAAAGTTACCCTTTTCGAGTCCGAAATATTCTGTTTTTTTATCGATGGATTCATCTTGCTTTTTACAGCTAAAAATTGCCGTAAATATTGACAAGCAAAAGAATAAATTGTACCGACTGAATTTTAGCATTAGTTACAAATTTTAGAGAAACCTTTCAAACAATTTCTTTGCGATAAAGATACAGAAAAGTTTTATAATTATTTAAAATTGAATAATTCCTTCAAAAAATCAAGTTTTAATCATTAATCATAAGGGTTTTGCCCTTTAGATTTGCATTCTTCTATCCATTTTTTGAGTTCATCTCCCTCTAAAATAGATCCATATCGGTAGTATTTTCTGCCAATCTCTTTTCCTGTTTCATCAAAAGCCATAAAATAACCATATCTCACACCATAACGATAGTGCTCGTGCATCATTGGTTGTCCATTCGAATGATTAAAAATACACAAACCATGTTTTTCACCTTTATTGTATAAACATTTTGATTTAACAACACCTGTATTAAAATACTCAATCGCTTCCCCCTCTATCTTTCCTTCCTGGTACGTGCAAGTTTTGGCTATTTTTTGTGACTTGTCTTCCAAATCTTCGGGAACATAATAAACTGTCATTTTACCATTTAAAACGCCATTTTTATAGGTATCCTTGTAACTTAATCTTCCTGATGGCCCAAATTGAGTCCAAACACTGTCTTTTTTTTGATTTAGATAAATACCAAACGCCATCAATACTCCGTTATCGTGATACATATGCGACTCAGAACGACCCGTTTTTTCATTGTGCTTGATAATCGCTTTAACTTTTGTATTGGTGTAATAATAAGTAAAAGTGCCAACAGGTTTATCGTCTTTAAATTGGCCTTTGTACTCAAAAACCAAACTATTTGGATATTGTTTTTCCCAAACACCTTGTTTCCTCCCCTTCGCATCGACTTGATTTTTCTGAGCGTATATTGGTGTCGACAAAAAAAGCAAAATAAACAAGTAAAATATCAAATTTCTCTTTCCCATAAATCCATTAATTCCTTTAAACTTTCAACAGTCAAATCGGCATTGATTCCAATTGGTTCAACAGTTTTTATTCTGACAGTTTTCATGCCAAGATTTTTCCCGAATTTGATATCAGAATCTGTATCACCCACCATAATTGACTTTTCAAAATCAACTTCTGGAAAATCGCTTTTTGCTAACATGGCCATTCCTGGATTTGGTTTGCGCAAAGAATTTAACTCCGTTTTCAACTCTGGCGCAAAATAACAAGAAGATATTTTACCTCCCTTTTCTTCAATTTGAACACACATATAATCGTGTATCTCTAAAAGGTTACGTTCGGTCATTAATCCTTTTGAAATTCCTTGTTGGTTGGTGACGACAAAGATGTGATGAAAAACAGTTGAAAAATAAGCGATTGATTCTGATGCTTGTGGTAAAAATTGAAATTCATCTACGGTTAAAATGTAACCATTCATTTTGCGCTCATTGATTACTCCATCTCTGTCAAGAAATAAAGACCAAGTTTTATCTGCATCAAACAAACCCATCATTAGACTTCTTTTTCAATCAAATAATTGTTTCTAGAAGAGGAATTTCGTCCAACAAGTTCTGCCAAAAAACCAGCTAGAAAAAATTGAACGCCCATAATCATAGCTGCAAGTGCAACAAAAAATTCGGTTCTTTGCGCTAAAAGTTTGGCTGTTTGGTCGAAAAATAATTTGTCAATGACTAGGTAAAAAGTAAAACCAAATCCAATGATGAAAAGTAAAGTTCCAATTGCACCAAAAAAATGCATTGGTTTCTTTCCAAATTTCCCCATAAACACAACAGAAAGTAAATCTAAAGGGCCGTTTAAAAATCTATTTAGTCCAAATTTTGTTGTTCCGAATTTTCTAGCCCTGTGCTCGACTACCTTTTCTCCAATTTTAGAAAAACCAGCAAATTTTGCCAATGGTGGAATATATCTATGCATATCTCCGTACAGTTCAATACTTTTGACAACCTCGTATTTATATGCTTTTAAACCGCAATTGAAATCATGTAGGTAAATTCCGGTTAATTTTCTAGCTGCCCAATTGTATAGTTTCGTTGGAATAGTTTTGGTTAACGGGTCATATCTTTTCTTTTTCCAACCTGAAACAACATCAAATTCATCCTCAACAATCATTTTGTAAAGCGCTGGAATTTCATCGGGACTATCTTGTAAATCAGCATCCATGGTTATTACAACCCTTCCATTTGCAGCTTCAAAGCCTTTTTGTAGAGCAGCTGATTTTCCGTAATTTCTTTGAAATTTGATTCCTCTAACAAATTGATTAATTTGCTTTAATTTTTCAACTTCATTCCACGAACCATCTTTACTTCCATCATCAATGAAAATCAATTCATAAGTTAGTTTATTGGAATCCATCACTTTGGAAATCCATTCATGTAATTCAGGCAAAGATTCAACTTCGTTGTATAATGGAACTACAATTGATATTTCTATTGGATATGACAATTTTTCTAATTTTGATTAACAAAGATACATTTTCAAATTTACCATTTCGTTGAACTTAAAAAAATTGCGTTAACAATTATTCTTTGATAACTCTGTAAATTTCTTGATCTGATTGGATTATGTATACTCCAGATTGAAATGAAGACAAATCAATTTCAATTTTATCTGAATGAATTTCAGTACTTTGCAAAACTTTTCCGTCTACAGAATATACTTTCCAGTTTTTAGATATTTCTGTCTGCACAATAGACACAACTCCATTTGTTGGTATAGGAAAGATAGTGTTTTTTGAAGAGGAATTTTCTTCTGTTTCCAAAATACTTGTTTCAGAAACACTAAAGAAATCTATCCCAGCTTCTGTAATGTTTACAGCTGGATCATCATCAGAAACAGTAACAATTAATTGCATATTTGCAGTTGGTGTCATGAAATCTGAAACGTGAATACTTTTAGGCGTCCATTGATAAAATGCCGCATCTTCAGAAGCTTGACTGTCAATCAAAATAGAAGTAATTCCATTTGACAATATGATTTCTAAGGTATCATCAGCTGGAGGCAATGGACCATGGAAATTAAAAAACCATCTTGTATAATTCAAGTATGGATTTGCGTATGTTGTTAAATCGAAAATAGGAGAATACAAGGTAACTCGTCCTTTATCAACATCATCCGCATCAGGATTTAAACTCTGATCATTTCCGGTTACATACGCAAAATCGCCACAGTCAAATTGGGCGTCATCTGCAGGAGCACTCAAAGTCGAAGTTGGATTTGGATTTCCTCTCACCCATTCACCAGAGGAAACTAAGGAAGTTTTTGTTGCAGTCCAACCAAAATCAAAAGAAAAATCATCATAAATCCCTTTTTCTAAATGAATTATAATGTTACCTGTCGATTGATTAATATCAATTTCGTCGCAGAAAGTAACCAATCCCCATTTACCGCAAGTAACTTTATAAGTTTCACTGTAAAAAAGATTAAAATTGGTTTCTCCCAAACCGTTTGACACTTGTTCATGGGTTATCAATGTTGCTTCCAATTTAACTTGCGCTTCGAAAATCGGTTGTTCTGTTCCAGTTTCTAAAACAGTAACAGTCAATGAAAAAGGTGGGATCGGAATCAAGTCAACATTTAACTCTGTTACCAATCCCTCTTGCAAATTCACGCTGATAGTTTGAGGATAAAAAGCTACTTTAGAAAAAGTTACGTTGTAGTTTCCAGCCCCCATAATTCCTGTTTCATAATTCCCGGTGGACTTGCTGATTTCAGTCTGATCGTCTCCTTCAATGACTACAGAAACATTGTTCAAAGGACTTGAATCAGAAGCATTTCTGACCAAACCTTCAAGGTATGATGCATGAGTATAGGTCGGATTCAAAATGTAGAGTCCTTCTGTAATATCTGTCGCGGCTATATTGCCTGAAGGAAAAAATGGAAAAACACCCCAACAACCATCGAAATTAATTGTCTGACCTGGATAGGTATCATAAAATCCTGTTTGAACCAAATTTGAGGGCCTAGTAACATCATGAATAGTTATTCCATCAGAGTAATAACTTGTGATGATAAAATTATCCCTAAAATGCGTGTTGTGCGGAATTACTCCTTTCCCCGGACTACTTTGGATTTTATCTAATTGCACAATATTTTGCGGATCTGACATATCATAGGAGCCAATAAAAGCACCTGAAACTTCATCGGTTGTAAAACCAATATTACCATCAGGCGTTGTCCAAATATTGTGCGTAAAATTATTATTCGTGTTTTTTGTACCTAAAAGAACCGGATTTGCCTTATCAGTAACATCAACCATACTGACAAATCCATCAGCAACGTGGGCCAAATACATCGTATCATTGAGCACATAACCATCATGACAATACCAATTATCAAAAGTTCCAACCTCTATAGGGTTGAGCGGATCGGTATTAACATCTAAAATTATTACACCACCATTTCCCCTATTTGATCCAAAAATATAGGCATAACCGTTGGCGTCAATAAATAAAGTATGTGCAGCTGTCCATTCAGAGCCAACTTCACCACTATAAAAACTGACGTTAATTCCAGAAGGATCTGGCAAAGAAGTTAAATCCATAATCATTAGTCCACTTTCAGCTTCGGTGGTTACATAAGCGAAATTATTCCAAGAACTTAAATCTCTCCAAATAGATTCGGTTCCAGGTTGCCAAAACACTTCCTGCGGATTGGCGGGATTAGAAATATCGACGATTGAAGTTCCTTTTCTGGCGCCTACAAGCACGTATTCGTTATTCAATTCATCAACAAATCCCCAAACATCATTCAGATAAGTATCATGAAGTTGCTGGTAATCAATATGCGAAACTGAATCAATATTTAATTGCGCGATTGAAAAAATGGGAAAAAGAATGCAGAAAACAGAGATTTTGAACATATATTTTTTTTGAAACTTATTAAGTAAAAAAGTGACTGAAAATCTACACAAGAAGCTTGTAATTAAAGAATAAAAATAGCTGCCAGAATAAAAATTAGGATAATTATCAAATATTGCCACACATCAAGAAAATAAGGCGACATTTTTTTGAACATATCAAACATATTTTTCATGTTTTAAAATTAGTGATTTTGTCGAGAATTGCAATTTTTCATTTAAATATTTACAACAAAGTAAAAAAAAATTAATTATTTATTAATACACCAAATGCAATGAAATAGGCTATTCCGACAGAAAAAGTATTGATTAAAAAGAATTTTTCAAAAATAAAAAATAGATAAAAAGAACTTTATACAAACTTTATTCTTAATATTGCATCATGAATAAAGGTATAGTAAAATTTTTTAATGAGACTAAAGGATTCGGTTTTATTAAAGAGGAAGATTCGAACAAAGAATATTTTGTTCACGTTTCAGGATTGGTTGATGAAATCAGAGAAAATGACGAGGTAACTTTCGAACTTCAAGAAGGAAAAAAAGGTTTAAATGCAGTAAACGTAAAACAAGCTTAGTTTAACGAATATTATTTAATGACTTTTAGAGGTTGGATTTATCCAGCCTCTTTTTGTTTCCAGTAGTTTGAAAATAGAAATTAAAATTATTCCTTCAATCTTCAATCCTATTTTACCTGCACAACTTCATCGTCCATTTCAGGAAACCTCTTTTTCAGTTCAGCCAATTCTGCTTGCAAAGCCAATACTTCTTTTTGCTTTTGATTGTAATATTTGTATTCAAAAAGTGATGAAATTAAATATCCTAAGGAAAGACAAATAATTATCAAAAGAGTGACATACATTTTTAAACGAAAGAAAATAAACTCAACTTCAATTTCTTGCCAGTTAACAATGGCGAAGATGACCACAAAAACACTCAAAATGATTGTTGCTATTAACTTTACCTTTTTTAGTCCCGATAAACTTCCCTAATATTCTCCCATTTTCAATAGTTATAATTTGATTGTGTGCATTAATCTAAATTTAGTCTAAATTATTGATTTTCTGCAACAATATAGATATTTTGCGCAAACTTATTGCTTACCCGCACTCTTTTTTTATCAACTTCAATTTCGATCGAATCATCAAAATCTTGTTTTGAAATAATTTTCATCTGATTATTTATTCCAAGACCAATTTCAATTACATAGTTCAAAAATACTGCTGAATTATCTTTTACTGCAACCATTTTACAAATAGAGCCAATTTCTGCTTCAAACAATAACTTTTTGGACAGCTGCATCATTTCTCCTTTTGCATTTGGGATTGGATCTCCATGAGGGTCAAAAGTTGGAAATCCTAAAAATTTATCCAACTTTTCAACCAATTTAGGCGACTGAATATGTTCTAATTGTTCTGCTACTTCATGCACTTCAGCCCAGGTGAAATCCAATTTTTGATATAAAAAAGTCTCCCAAAGTCTGTGTTTACGTATGATTTGTAAACCAGTAGACTTTCCCAAATCTGTCAAATATATTTTTCCGTACTTCTCAAATTGAATAAATTCCTTATTTCTTAATTTTTTCAACATATCGTTGACAGTAGAAGGCTTAACTTCCAAACTAATTGCAAGGTCATTTGTTCCAACTCCAGTTTTACCTGCCTGTTCTAAAGACAATAAAAGCAATTGTTTAATATAATTCTCCTCGGCAATTGATAACATATCCCAAAAATAGTTTAATAGTTAGATGTAGACAAAAAATGGGTCAAAAAAAAATCCTGACGTTACCAGGATTTATTTTTAATATTCATCTTCGTTAAAAAGAAAGTCATCTTTAGATGGATAATCCGGCCAGATTTCCTCAATACTTTCATAAATATCACCTTCATCCTCTAAATCTTGCAGATTTTCTACAACTTCTAAAGGAGAGCCATTGCGAATTGCGAAATCAATCAACTCATCTTTTGCTGCTGGCCAAGGTGCGTCCTCTAAATATGATGCTAATTCTAGTGTCCAATACATTTTCTTATTTTAATGGGTTAATTTGGCGCAAAATTAATTTTATTTTCTTTAGATGCAAGTTAAATTACAAAATCTTTTTAGTTTATTATTTAAAATTCATTAAAAGTATTGATTTTGAATCTCTTGAATAGATAAAAAATTAAATTCCAAAAACCAGCTAATTGAGGAAAATATCAAGAGCAAAAATGAAATAGTGGTTGAAATTGCTTTAAATTTTAAAATTAATAAATTGCTTTATTTGGTGCATGAAGGAAATGTTTAACTTCACACTTTAATTGACATTTTCATGAAAATTCTAAAATCTCTTACTTTCCTGAGTAACCTTTTTCTAATTATGACAACGGTTGCGATAATTCTAGGTTGGATAAAATTCATCAATGGAATTAGTCCTTTGATTTTTGGAATTTCTTTTCTCGCAATGACAACTTCAATGAATCTTGTCAAAGAAAATCAAAATAAAGTGAGATGGGTGTCGTTTTCGCTTGCAATAATTGGTTTCATAATCCTCTCATTGGCAACTTTTAAAATTCTGGAAATGAAAGTTTATTGGTCTTTCGGTGTTATTCCAATTGCTATTTCAATTTTAATCGGTTTGTTTCATCAAATTCAATTGGGTACAAATCGGAAAGGGAAGTTTTTTCTTTTAGGTCGTGTGATAACTTCATTCCTGTGCGGATTTTTAATTCTAATTGTTTTACAGAATGATGATCCCAAGATCTATTTCTTTGGAAAAGTGATTTTAGGCATTTTTACCATTTACACACTAATTGGAATTGTACTAAAAAAAAGAAATACAATCATTTAGTCAAGAATTTCTTTTACTCTTCCAACTTCACCTGTATCTAATCTAACTTTTATTCCATGCGGATGATTGGGCGAATTGGTTAATATATCTTTCACGATTCCTTCAGTTAGAATGCCTGTTCGCTGATCTGCTTTCAAAACGATTTTAACTTTAAATCCTTTTTCGATATTTTTTCTAGTTCTGTGGCTCATATAATATTTTATCAAACTAAAATTAATCTTTATTCAGTAATAATACAGATTAAATTACAAGCAGAGAGAATTACTAAATTTTATTTAAAATATTATTAAATTTGTTTACTTTTAAATAAATAAAATGAATCTCATTAACAAATTACCGCTTTCTTGTCCAAGTTGTGAATCTTTGCTTTCTGTGAGTCGAATGCATTGTATATCCTGCCAAACAAATGTAGAAGGATCTTATAAATTGCCGATTTTGGCTCAATTGAATAATGAAGAACAACAATTTGTCATTTCATTTTTAAAATCAAGTGGAAGTATCAAAGAAATGTCAAATCAAATGGGAAAGAGTTATCCCACAATGAGAAATCTGCTTGACGATTTAATAGAAAAAGTTAAAACCCTTGAAAACAAATAAGATGATTCAAAAATTATTCAATCCTTTCGTTCAAATTGCAGGTGCAAAATCGTTGCTTATTGGCTTGTTATTTTTGTTGTTAAGTTCCACTTTGGCTGCTTTTTTTAATACCAGATTTGACGGTATTTTGGATGCGCATTACACTAATAATCAAATCTTCTACCTTTCTTACTTAGATAATTTGATTAATATTTCAGTGATTACAATAATTTTTTATGCTTTTGGTTCCATCTTAACTAAAGGTAAAGTAAGATTTATCGATATTATTGGAACATCCACTCTTTCTAGATTTCCGCTGTTTATTATTCCATTGTTTAACATACAAAATAAAAGTGGATTGATTGGTGAGAAAATTATTCAAAGCATTACCAAACCAGATGCAATGCAACTAATTCAATTTGAATGGATTTATTTAATCGTTTCAGGTATTATATCTTTATTGCTGATAATTTGGTTTATCGCTTTACAATTTAAGGCATATAAAATCTCAACAAATTTAAAAGGCGCCAATTTGATTGTCAGTTTTATTTTGGGGCTAATCATTGCCGAAATACTGTCCAAAATTATAATTTATCAATTATGAAAAATATTCTTTCGTTTGCTCTAATATTAAATGCTTTCTTAAGCTTCAATCAAGAATTTGAAGGACATTGGACAGGAAAAATAGTCGTTCAAGGTTTTCCATTGACACTTGATTATCATATTTCTAAAAGTGAAAATGGCTTTACAGCAACGATGGATAGTCCGGATCAAAAGTCCTTTGGAAATAAAGTGAAAGAAATAATTGTCAATGGAAATGAAATCAATTTAAATTTTCCTGAATACAAGATTTTCACAAAATTAAATTATAAAAATGATTCATTGACAGGTATTTACACTCAATATGGAAAAAACTATCCTCTGTCTTTATCTAGAAAAACGGGAGAATATAAAGGAATCAATAGACCTCAAGAACCCAAAGCGCCTTTTGATTATCAGATTGAAGAAGTTAAATTTAAAAACACCAAAGATCAAATCACCTTGGCAGGAACTTTCACTTATCCCAATGGCGATGGACCTTTTCCAACTGTGATTTTGATTAGTGGATCTGGTGGACAAAATCGCAACGAGGAATTGTTTAATCATAAACCATTTTGGGTAATTGCAGATTATTTTGCCAAAAACGGGATCGCTACATTGCGATATGACGACCGTGGAATTGACAATTCAGAGGGATTTTTTGCCACTTCAACTTCCGAGGACTTTGCTGAGGACGCCAAAGCGGGCGTCGATTTTTTGAAAACACATCCAAAAGTCAATGCTTCCAAGTTGGGAATTGTCGGGCACAGCGAAGGAGGAATGATTGCTCCAATGATTTCCGCATCAGACAGTTCAATCGGATTTATTATCCTTTTAGCCGGACCAGGAATTCCCATAGATGAATTGATGACTTTACAGAATATTGAAGTTTCCAAAGCAGCTGGCTTAGCCGAATCAACGATCAAAGAGAACGCGGCATTGAATCATAAATGTTATGCAATAATTAAAACAGAAAAAGATTTAGCAAAAACGAAATCAAAACTTAAAAAACTGTTGTCCAAGAATAAAATGTCAGAACTTGACATACAAAACACAATCAATCTTGTTTGCTCGCCTTGGTTTCGATTTTTTATGAAGTATGAGCCGAAAATTTCTTTGGAAAAGGTAAAATGTCCAGTATTGGCAATCAACGGAGACAAAGACATTCAGGTAACTGCCAAAGAAAATCTAGCAGGAATTGAAGCAGCATTAAAAAAAGCAGGAAACCAAAATTATGAGGTAAAATTAGTCGAAAATAAAAATCATTTGTTTCAAACCACGCAAAAATTAGGCATTGATGAGTATTTTGAAAATGAAGAAACCTTTGCTCCAGATGTTCTCAAAATGATGCTTGATTGGATAAATAAAATCGAGTAAATTCATTGACTTAAATCGAATAATTCTATATCTTTGGTCGAGTTTAAAAATCATCATATGATTAAAGAAGCAACATTCGGAGCTGGCTGTTTTTGGTGCATAGAAGCATGTTATCAAGATTTAGAAGGAGTAATTTCAGTTACCTCTGGTTATTCTGGTGGACCATTGGAAAATCCAACATACAAGCAAGTTTGCGAGGGAAATACGGGTCATGCTGAAATCGCTAGAATTGTTTATGATGACGAACGCGTTTCATTTGATGAATTATTAGAGGTGTTTTGGTTTGTTCATGATCCAACACAATTAAATAGACAAGGAAATGATGTCGGAACACAATACAGGTCAGTCATTTTCTACCACGATGAAATTCAAAAAGAATTAGCTTTAAAATACAAACAAAAATTAACGCAAGACCAAGTTTGGGAAAAACCGATTGTGACTATGGTTGAGCCATTGACAAATTATTATCCTGCGGAAGATTATCACAATAATTATTTCGCATTGAATCCAGGAAATCCTTATTGCAATGCTGTTGTGAGACCAAAAGTTGAAAAGTTCAGAAAAATATTTGCTACGCGATTGAAAGATTAATCGACAGTCGTTGCGGAACTTGATTCTTTCCAAATCTCACAAAAAACAGATCTGTGGTCTGAAAAAACATCCTTTTGCACTTTAAAATTTGCAGAGTGCAGTTTTTTGGAATGAAAGATATAATCAATTCTTCCTGCGGGCACTTTGCCAGCGTAGGTCACTCCTATTCCGCTTGCCGAATTTCTGAAAGCATCCGTATATTTACTATTGAAAGTATTGTAGCAATAAGAAAGTGGCGTATCGTTAAAATCTCCGCAAATAATGACCTCATAAGGGCTTTGTTCCATATGTTCCACTACTCTTTTTGCTTGATTTGCTCTTTTGGGAAAAGCGATTCTCAATTTATCAATCATCAATCGCGCAGTAGATTTCATTTCACCAGCTACTTCTTTTCCGTCTCCAAAAAGTGCATAATCATCTTTTTGAAATTTAATTGATTGTAAATGGACATTATAAATTCTGAAAGTATCAGCACCCTTTACAACATCTGCGAAAATGCAATAAGTATTGTCTTTATTTTCAGGATCATAAAAAATAACATCACCGCGGGCAATCATGGGATATTTTGAAAACATAGCGATTCCAAAATTCTGTCTTCCACTTAATTTATGAGAATATCGCTCATGGAAAAAAGGTGTTTTTAGTAAATTTGTAAGTGTATCGCGCGTAGGAAAAACAGTAGGTTTATCTTGATGATAAAATTCTTGAAAGCACACAACGTCAGCTTCAGCCTCCTGCAAATACTTGAATATTGCATTTCTATTGGCATATTTATTTTCCTCGTAATTATAGAGGTCAAACAACCTGACATTGTAACTCAATAATTTCAAAGTTTCGGTATTTTCTGGTACTTCCTCTTTACCGAAAGGAAGAGAAATCATTCTAAAATGCAATTTTCCTCCAATGAGAAGAACGATTAGTACTGCAAAAAACCAACGTGATTTTTTGAAAGCCCAAAAAACCAATAAAATGAGCGCACAAATCATGATCACAGGATAGGCTAAACCGAAAAATGGCAAGGGCCAAAATGTTGAAGGATGGACAAAAGGGCACAAATATGCAAATAGCAAACCAAGCAAACAAAAAATGGTTGCAAACTTCATGATTGAAGAAAATAGCGCTATTTTGCGACTTTTATCAGCCATTTTTACTTTGATTAAACAAAAAGTCTTTTTCAGCTTTTGTCAATGATTCATATCCTGATTTAGAAATTTTATCCAAAATTGCATCTGTCTTCTCTTGTTTTACTTTTTTCTCAGCGTTGAATTCATAGTCTGTTTTTCCACCACGTTTCACGGTCATTTTTGGTTTTTTAGGCCCAAAAAACGATTTCAATTTGTTAAAAAATCCATCCATAAAAAGTTCAATTCTTTTTAGAAAATGTCGTGAACTTTGGGGATTATTGATTGATATAATTCCAAAAAAAGCACCTCCAACATGGGCAAAATGAGCTGTTCCATCATTGTTTGCAAGACTAAATAAATCATACGCCATATAAGCCAACGCTAAAATAATCAAACGAACTGCTAAAACACCAAAAAGATTCACTTGAATATTTGGACGATAGAATGCCAATGCAATAAAAATAGCCATGATTGAACCAGATGCACCAACCACAACTGTTAATTGACTTACCAAGGTTGGAAAAATCTCATGCGCAATAATTTCAAAAAGTCCACCAGCAATTCCACCAAAAATATAAATGTAAAGTAATCTTTTAGGTCCAAAAAAAGATTCTAACATCTTTCCTGAAAAATACAAAAACATCATATTGAACAAAAAATGCAGAAATCCAAAGTGGGCAAAAATACTGGTAAACAACCCCCAAGGCTTGAATAAAAGTCCATTAAAATTAGCTTCCAGAGCAAAAATCGATTCTAAATATGATGCATTATTTCCTGACAATTTGCCTAATACTGTTAAAATTCCAATCAACAAAAAGACCGCCGCATTGATGAAAATCAATTTCATGTGCATACCACCATGTTTGTAACGGTATTTTAAATCTTCAATTAAATTGTGATCGTTTTGCATAAAAATTAATAAAATGTTTTCCGATTTCTATTCCAAATAAAAACAAAAATAAATCCAATTACCGCGCCGCCCACATGCGCCAAATGAGCTACATTATCTCCCTGAATTTGCTGAAAACTCAAATAAAGCTCAATTAAAAAATAGCCGCCAATTAAATACTTCGCTTTAATAGGCATAGGAAAAAACAACATTTGCAATTCTGTATTCGGAAATAAAAACGCAAAACCTGCCATAATTCCGAAAATAGCACCTGAAGCACCAACCATTGGCGTATAGGATTTCTCCATAAATGACTGAATTAAAGGTATGTCAGATTCGTTTCTGATTGTGAAATCTATTTGATCTGTCAAATAACCTGTCAATTCACCCATTGAATAACCCAAATGCATCAGTTGATCCTTTACTTTCCAAAGCTCGTAAGCACCTAAAAAATTGTAAAAAATAAATGCTCCGATGGCACAAGAAATGTAAAAGAATAAGAATTTTTTCGGTCCCCAAACTTTTTCTAATATCGATCCAAACATCACCAAACCAAACATATTGAAAACAAGATGGAAAATTGACTCTTGCGAATGCATGAAGAAATGTGTAGCCACTTGATATGGCTCGAAAAGTGGACTAGTTATGTAATGGGCCCCTAAAATTGGTATCAAGTCAATTCCTTGAATCTTGAAAACGAAAGTTACAATAAAAAACAAAACATTGATAATCAATAAGTTTTTTGTAACGTTTGGCAAATTATTTATTGAATTAAACATACTAGAATTTTTGTGAAATATCAGACGTTAAAATGGTGCTCAAAATTAATTTTCCTTTGGGTGAATACTGATGCTCAGCGCATTGAAAAAGACTTTCGAGCAATTGATTTGCAGTTTCATTATTCCAATTATTTTTTTGTCGTGCAGATGCTGAAGCAATCACACTGACAATTTTATGCGCAATTTCTCCTTTATCGATTTGCGAAAAGCCTAAATTGACATGCAAATTATTGATTGATTCTTGAATGTTTTCCTCAGTTAAATGTGCTGGAACACCTTGAATATTGAGCCCATTTTCTGCAATTTCCCAATTGAAACCAAGTCTTTCTAGTGTTTTCTGATTTTCATCCCAAATCAACCTTTCAGCAGGTGAAATATCAAAATTCAGCGGAAACAACAATTGCTGAGAAGGAACAGATTGATAGATAAAAGTTTGCATGATTTCATCGTAAATGATGCGTTCTTTCGCTCTTTTGCTGTGAATGACCATCAAACCGCTTTTCACTGGACAAAAAAGAAAATTCCCTTGAAAAACAAACTGCTTTTGTTGCGACCATTCAGAATCTTCAATCAAAACTTGTTGCGCTTCAATTTCGGGAATGTCATCAATTTTATAAAAGTTTTCCCAATCTTTACTAGAAACTTCATTGGCCCCAAAACCTGCGCTTTGCATCGCTTTTGAATTTCCAGATTTGACTCCAGATCCTTGGTTTGATGAAGTTGTAATATTGAATGGATTGTAGGATTGATTCACTTTTATTGTAGGTTCAACAGTGGGTTTATCTCTCATCTCCCAAGGTAAATCAAAACTAGTTTCTTGGTCAAAATCCAGCACTGGCGCAATGTTGAATTTCCCTAAACCTTGTTTAATAGTGCTTCTTAAAATGGCATAAATCTCTTTGTCTTCTTCAAATTTGACTTCAGTTTTTGTTGGATGCACATTTACATCGATTGAAGCTGGGTCAACATGTAAATACAAGAAATAAGATGGAAAAGTTTTAGAAACCAATAGTCCATCAAAAGCCTGTGTAATGGCGTGATTGAAATAGGAATCTCTAAAATATCTATCGTTTACAAAAAGGAATTGTTCTCCCCTACTTTTTTTTGCAAATTCAGGTTTTCCAACAAAACCAACAATTTTTACAATTCCAGTATTTTCCTCCACGGGAACTAATTTATCGTTGAATGATCTGCCAAAAACATCAACTATCCTTTTGCGCAGATTGGCACTTTCTAGGTGAAAACATCGATTTCCGTTGTGATGCAATGTCAAATGAATGGCTGAATGTGCCAAAGCGATTCTTATGAATTCATCTTCAATGTGTTTGAATTCAACCGCGTCAGATTTTAAAAAATTTCTTCTTGCTGGAACATTGAAAAAAAGGTTTTTAATTTCAAAAGAGGAACCTGTTTTGCAAGTAACGGGAATTTGATCAATTACTTTGCTTCCTTCGATAACGATAGACGTACCCCATTCTTGTTCTGTCATTCTAGTTTTCAGTTCTACATGCGCGATAGCAGCAATTGATGCCAATGCTTCACCTCTAAAACCTTTTGTGTGCAAAGCAAATAAATCTTCGGCACAACTTAATTTACTTGTCGCATGTCTTTCAAAGGCCATTCTAGCATCCATTTCAGACATTCCAAATCCATTGTCAAGTACCTGAATTAATGTTTTACCTGCATCTTTGATAAAGACATCTATTTGAGTTGCCCCTGCATCAATCGCATTTTCAACCAATTCTTTCACCACAGAAGCAGGTCGTTGAATTACTTCACCAGCCGCAATTTGATTTGCAATATGATCGGGCAATAAACGGATAACTTCACTCATTTTACTTCAATAAATTTTAATCTGCTTTTCAATATTGATGTTGTACAAATGTACTGCTTTCAAGTTTTAAACAGGAACAATTTTGATTCAAATGACAATATTTATGCCTTTTTAAGATTCCTGACAGAATTACAGGAAATAAAAAAAGGCAAAGTTGAATTTGCCTTTTTAATGAAAATTTAGATTTTAATAATTCTTTTTCAATTTTCCATCGGCAGTTTCTTTTTGCCAAATGTATTCTGTAGATGCTTCTCCATTTTTTGAAAAAGTAGTACCTGTCAAAGTTTGTTTTCTAACATAAATTGCGCCATGTCCATTCAAGACAACTATCCTTCTAGTTACCACTGCAACCAGCAAACCATCATTTCCATTTTGATTGAAAGATTCTTGAGAAACGCCTTCTGGATATGAAGCGCCTAATTCATTTGCTGCAGCTTCGTCGAATTTAATTGTTTTACTTTCGATTTGATCAATAATTTTTCGGGCATTGTAATTTTTCTCTACTTGATTTGCTTGTTCCACAGCATCTTTATCATTACTTATTGCGTCTGATTTTTTCAAAATCTCTTTATTATCAAGAGGTTTATCTATATTCTTGGCATTTGCAATTGCTGAATTTACAATCTCACTTGACATTTTTGACGTAGCTTCTTGACGCTGTTTTTCATCACTAAATGTTACTTCATCACCTTGAAGTCGCATTTTTTTGTCAGAATTTGAAATAAGGTTGTAATCTAACTGTTGTTTTTCGGTTGAAACAACCAATTCACCGTCTTTTACTTTTTTCTCATTTGAAATATTTTCCTGATTTTTAAGCGATTTAACAAAAAGATTATTGAATTCAATTCTGCTATTTTCATCCAACGCAGCATTTCCTTTTTTAAGTGCTTCAACATCTTCCAGGCGGTTGTCATCTCTTTCGATGTTGGTTTTACTTAGTTCTACTCTTTGATTATCTAATCGTGTTTCAGTTTCTAAATTCGCTTGAACATTTTTATTATTTGATTTAAAATCTTTGTCTAAGATATTGTTTTCAATCAATTTTAAATCCTCTTTAATTGCAGTTGTAATTTTTGCATCTTCCGCTTCATTAAAGGATTTCACATCATTTTGTTTGACGACCTCTTTACTAATTACGTAGGATTTATCAAAAGCGACCACATATCTCTCGCCTTCGTTTTTATTGACTAGAATCTGTGCATTTCTAACATCAAGTTCTGTCACTTTTCTTGATTCTAAATCATCAAAAGTATTTTCAGAAACTTTGATTACAATACCATTCAACACAACTTGAGATTCTAAATTGGTTTTGTAAACATCTTTTACATCTTTGCTGAATTTATCATCTAAAGCCAACTTGGAAACTTTCAAAGTACTCGTATTTTTATTGTAAACATCTTCCTTTTCCTTGTAATTTCGATCAACCGTTTGTTTCTCAGTAAGCACTTTACTTTGCAAATCTACGAACTCACCATTTTCAAAATTGTTTTCAACTGTCGTTTTTTTCTCCAGATTATTCGACTTCTCAAACACATCAGATACCATGTTTTTGCGATTTTCATCGTCTGAAGGAGCATTAATTGTCCGTTGTTTTTCAATTTCTTGTATTCCTGTTGTGATGGATAGATTTACTTCATTTCTTTCTTCAGTTCTTGATGAAACCAATTCTTGTTGAGATTTTACTTCTTCACTCATTTTGGTAGTCACCAGATTTTTTCTATTAGCATCAGCCTTTGCCAATAATGCTTCACCCTCAATTACAGAATTATTACTTAGAATTCCTAATACTGGCAGAGAACCGACTTGAACAATTTTCGGATTTATAATCCCTTCAATTTGATCCAATTTTTGTTTCGGATATTCTTCTTGTTTTTTTATTGTCAGTGCTTTAAGATAAAACTCTTTTGCTTTAAGATAATCTCCTTTATTGAAATTTGCATCTGCTTCATCAATTACTTTTTTGTACTGATTCTCGCTTTCATTTTGTGATTTATCATTTGCTTCACATTTTTTTATCTGACTGGCTACATATACATCTTTTTGAAGTAACAAAGCCTCATTATAGGTGTTTTTAGCATTTTCCCAATCAGAAAATTTGAAATAATTATCAGCCGTTTTAACCAAAGCGTCAAATTCTTCTTTCTGTTTTTGTTGTTTTTCAATGTTTGTCAGATTGTCAATTAATTTCTCGACTTCAATGATTTTATTTGTAGCTATTTTATCGCCAGATTTTGCGTTCAATGCATTGTTGTATTCAGAAATTGCTTTGTCGTATTCTTTTAATTTTACAGCCTCGTCTCCGTTTAAAATTGCTTTTTTGTATGCTTCTTCTGCCTTTGCCAAATTTAAAATGTCAGATTTCAAATTATTGACATCAGTAATTCTAGTTTCTGGTAAAGACTCTGTTGGCTTCATTTTTTTAGCATCAGTAAAAAGGTTGATTGCTTTGTCATATTCCTTCAATTTAACTGCAGCTTCAGCTTCAGCCATTTTGACATTGTAATTTTTATCAATTTGAGCTTGAGCATTTTTACTTTCTTCCTCTGCTTTTCTCGCATTTTCAATTTCAACTAATTTTGATTTTGGAAGTGTATCATCTTTTTTGATAACGAGGGCGCGATTATATAAATCTATTGCTTTGTCCCAGTTTTTTTCATCAATTGCATTTTGAGCCGCAACTAACATTTTCTCATATTTAATTTTGAAATCTATATTTTGCGCCTCGTATTTCACCCTGGCTTCCTCAGCTTTATCAACAGGTGCTTTTTCTGACGGTTTGATGCCATTTGCTTCGTTGAAAAATTTTATTGCCAGCGGATAATCTTCAGCATTAATTGCATCATTTCCTTTTTTCATTTTATCATTGTAGTTATCATCAATGATCTTTTGGGCTGCGGCTATTTTTTTCAGTCCCTCTAATTCTTCAATTTTCTCTTTAGGTAAATTCTCATTTGGCTTTTTCAACGATGCTTCTTTGTATTTTTTAATTGCTCCGTCAAAATCTTTGTTAGCTTCCAGTTTACCAGCTTCAGAAATTAAATCATTGTACTGTGCATCGGCACTTTTTAGTGCTAGCTCTTCCAATATTTTTATTTCAATATCCTTTAATTTTTGTTCAACTTCCGAATCTGTTTTAATTGCTTTTGCATCAGAGTAAAATTTCTTAGACTCCGCCCATTTTGCAGCATTGAAAGCTTCTAATCCTTTATTTTTAAAATCTTTAAACTGATTTTCTTTTTCTTTTAGATTTTTTTCCGCCTCAATCTTTTTGGTCAATTCATCCACCTTTTTGATTGCTTCAGCATTCTTATCATCGATTTGAAGCACAGAATTATATTTCGATTTTGCGTTTTCTAATTCATTTTTGATTTCTAAATCTGCGCCTTCTTTGAGCAGTCCGTCAATTTGCTTTTTCTTTTCTGCCAGAGAAGCTTGAGCGCCTATTTCATTGTCGATTTCCGCGATTTTTTTATCGGGCTCTGTCTGACTTGCATCAATACCTTTTGCTTTCACGAATTCTGCGCGCGCTTCTGATAATTTCCCTGCAACTTTGAAATCTGCTCCCGCTTTCATTGAAGAATTATATTTATCTGCAATTTCTTTTTTGGTTTTGGTTTCTTTCTCTGACAATATTTGCGCTTCAACTTCCTTGATTTTTATATCTGGAGAAGTTTTAGTCGCATCAATTGCTTTCGCTTTGTTGTATTCAATAATTGATTCCGTCAATTTACCTGTTCCTCTAAAATCATCCCCGGCTCTCATGGCAGCATCAAATTTTTGGCTGATTTCTTGCTTGCTTTTAGATTCTTTTTCTGCCAAAATTTGGTCCTCAACTTCCTTAATTTTAATATCAGGATCTGGCTTTGCAGAATCAATAATTTTTGCTTTTTTGTATTCTGTTATTGCTTCTGATAATTTACCTGTTCCTCTAAAATCATTGCCCAATTTCATTGCCTCGGCAAATTTATCAGCTTTTTCTTTTTGGGCTTTTGTATCAGCTTGAACTAATAATTCAGCTTCAATTTCTTTTATTTTGATTTCAGGTTCTGGTTTTGTCTCATCAATAACTTTTGCTTTTTTGTATTCTGCAAGTGCTTCAGTCAATTTTCCTGTTTTTCTGAAATCGTCGCCTGCTTTCATCGCATTATTATATTTATCAACCTTTTCCTTGTTGGCGGCATCCAACTTCAGTTGATCATCAATTAATTTAATTTTGGCATCAGGAGTTGTTTGTGTTTTATCAAAATCTTTGGCTTTAAAATATTCAGTTCTTGCTTCGACCAATTTACCTTCTCCAAACAATTTATCTCCGCTAGCCATGGCATCGTTATATTTTTGAGAAGCCATTTTTTTATTTTCTTCCGCCAAAATTTTATCTTCAACGATTTTCAATTTATCCTTTGGTAATTGTGCTTTGTCGTCCAGGTTTTTAGCTTCAGTGAATTTAGTTTTTGCTTCTTCTAATTTATTGGAGAGTAAAGCAGCTTCACCATCTTTCATTGCTAAATCAAACTTTTCTTTGGTCTCTTTTTGATTCTTAATTTTTGAAATTTCCAATCTTACATCTTCAATTTTTTTAAGAATCAAAGCATCTGATTTTAATTTAATTGCTTCTTCGTATTTGACAATTGCCTCAGTATACTTAGTCGTTTTCACCAAAACATCACCTTCATCAACAAACTTTTTAAAGTTGGCCTCGTTGGTTGCATTCAATTTATTTTCTTCAATTTTCGCGAAAATAATTTTTAGTTTTTCAATTGCTGTTGCGTTTTGAGGATCTAATTTTTGCACGGCTTCAAATTTAGTTTTTGCTAAATCCCATTGATTTGAATTCATTGCTGTGCTTCCTTCAGCTAATAAATTGCCAATTTGTTGCGCTTTTTGCTTTTCTTTTTCAATTTCATCCAATTTATTTTTTATGGCATTCAATTGTCCGGAGACATAAGTTGACAAAGGCTGATAGCTTAATGCCACATCGTATTTAACTTTGGCATCTGTCCAATTTTGAGCGGCGAAAAATTCATCGGCTGCAGTTACTGCCAAATCATAGTTTTTCTTCTTTTCTTGTTCACCTTTAGCTGCATTCAAAAGCAATTCTACATCACTTTTTTTCTTCATAGCCACAGGGTCAGCTGCTTTTGCTTTCAAAGCAGTATTGTATTGATCCAGAGCCGCTTGATAACTTTTTTGCTTTAATAAACCTTCAGCAGCTGTCATTGCATTAACATACACCACTTCATTGTCTTTCTCTTTTTTCTCTTTCTTGATGATCAACATCAAATCGTCAATTTCATCATTAACCGCTTGATCGTCTTTCTTTTCTAGTGCCTCCTCATATTTATCGATTGCATCTTGCCATTTTTTCTGACTTTTCAATAATTCAGCAGCTTTGACCAAATTATCAAATTCACTGTTTAACGCTTGACCATCTAATTGATTGACTTTATCTGCCTTAACAAATGCATCCATATCTGCCAACCTCTTATTGGCAACTTTATCAGTCGGCTTGAAAAATAAAGCTTGTTCAAATTTCTTCGAAGCTTCAATATATTTTTTCTGAGTTGCCAATGCTTCCGCTTCTTGCATTTTGGCTTGAAATTGTGCTTCTACATTTCCAGATGCATTTTGAACTGCAGCCATCGCTTTTTCAACTTCCTTTTCCATTTTGGAGGCAGTACTTGCATTAAAAGCCAATTTCGGATTCTTTCCATCAAAATAAAATTCAGAAATAGCATTGTTTTTAATGTAACTAAAATCTACATTGGGAGTTTCATCAAACATACTTACTTCAAGATACATCAGAGGATTTGAGGCACCTTGTAATAATTCAACATCAATTTTACCAGCATTTAAATTGGCAAATCTTGTCACTTTTCCTGACTTTGAAAATTCAACTTTATAAAATTTTTCTGATGGAACATTGAGAATAACTTTGCCACTTGACGATGTTACACCTGAAGCGACAACTTTTGAGCCTTCGTATACGCGCACAGTTACGCCTGCTTCTTTTTTTCCCAATCTCAAATCTTTTGCCATTACATCAATATCAACTTGAACTTGGCAATCAACAGAAATAGAACTACTTATTAGGAGAAATAATAGTAAAAATCGTTTCATATCTAGCATCTAAACGCTTTCCTATACAACTAGTTACAGAATTCGTTTAATTTTGATTAAAATTTCTGAACAAATATCGTAAAAAAGACACTAATAATCAATAAAAAAGATGCTAAAACTAGAACAATTAAGTTATTGGGAAAAAAAAACTTATTTTGAGGAATTAGATTTTCTTGTAATTGGCGCTGGAATTGTAGGTTCGAGTACTGCATTGCATCTCAGACAAAAATATCCTGCTGCTAAAATTTTGGTTGTTGAACGAAACTTTTTGCCAGCTGGAGCAAGTACCAAAAATGCAGGATTTGCTTGTTTTGGCAGTGTGACAGAATTGATAGACGATTTGTCCAAAATGTCTGAAAATGACGTTTGGGAGACAGTTGCTGAACGCTGGGAAGGATTGAAATATTTGAGAGAACTAATTGGTGATGCAAATTTAGATTTTCAAGGTTTTGGTTCTTGGGACTTAATTCGAAATGATGAAAATTCAACGTTGGAAAAATGCTTGGAAAAGTTGCCTTATTTGAATCAAAGAATTGCAACAATTACTGGTGTTCAAAATGTATATTCTTTAGATAATAATGTCAAGGAAAAGTTTGGTTTTAATACCATTCAATCAGCTTTTCACAACAAACTGGAAGGTCAAATTGATACTGGAAAAATGATGGTTAGATTCCATCAATTACTCTCTGAACAAGGAATATATTTATTGACTGGAATTGATGTTTTGGAACTTTCATCAACTGAAAAGCAAGTTGAAATTCAATCAAATATTGGGCCTTTTAATGCTTCGAAAGTTGCCATTTGTGTCAATGGTTTTGCCCAAAGATTTCTCCCGAAAAATGACATTTTGCCAGCAAGGGCGCAAGTAATTATTACTAAGAAAATTGACAATTTACCCTTTAAAGGAACTTTTCATTACCAAGATGGATATTACTATTTCAGAAATATTAATGACCGTGTACTTTTTGGTGGCGGAAGAAATTTAGATTTTCAGGGAGAAACAACTACAGAAATTGACAATTCAGATGTCATTCTTAATCAATTGGAAAAATTATTAAAGGAAATTATCTTGCCCAAAACACCCTTTGAAATTGATTACGCTTGGGCAGGAATCATGGGCGTTGGCAAATCCAAAAAGCCAATAATTGAATTGGTAAAACCAAACATTGCTGTTGGTGTGCGAATGGGCGGAATGGGCGTTGCGATAGGAACAACTGTCGGCAGAAATGTTGCTAAACTGCTTTAAAATCAATTTATTTCTTATTCTTTTCTTCAATCCATTTGGACATATATTTGGTGCTTGAAACTGTATGATGTTTGAGGATTTCTCCAATGAAATTGTTTTGTCGGCGCTGAGTTTTATTCTTCTCAATTTGATTTATTAGTTCACCAAAATCGCTTTCAAAGATTTTTTTCAAATATCTTTTATCACAAATTTCGAATCCATTTGTTTGTGCTTGTTTCCATGAAATTTTATTGGTGTATAATTCAACCGCATTGGCGACGAAATCGTCAATATCATCTGAAACAAATCCACTCCAAGGCAATTTTCCATGCATAGATTCTGCGGCGACAGACGTTGTTCCATTGGGCGTGCCTGCAATCATTGCATCTAGAAGCTTTCCCTTTATTCCTGCGCCAAATCTCAAAGGAGCCAGACAAACTTTTGCAGTTTTCATAACTTCATAAACTTCCTCTGCCCTATTTTTAACTATAAAACCTTGAGATTGATTATGCAAATTCAATACTTTTTGAGATGAATAGGCACCGTAAATATGCAGTTCGGATTCTGGTAATTTTTCTCTGATTTTAGGCCAAATTGATTCTTTCAAATACAAAACAGCATTCCAGTTTGGCTCGTGCAAAAAATTACCAATAAATATGAAATGCTTTCTTTCGTCGAAAGTTGGCAAATCGTGACTTTTATTCAGTAATTGTTCATCAATAAAAAGCGGTAAAAAGTGCAAAATAAAAGGCGGAATTTGAAATATATTTTGCAAAACATCCATTTCAAATTCGGAAATTATTAAACTCAAATCGCACCTTAAAATACTTGCTAATTCTCTCTTTGCAACTTCCGAATAAAGCATTTCATTCTCAAAAGGCACCTTTAATTTCCATGCGTTTTGTCTAGCCAATCGCAAACAATGTAAATCTTCAGTATCTAATATTCTGGTTGCATTTGGGCAATTTTCAGATACGCGCCAGCCAAATTGTTCCTCCATCATAAAGCGATCAAACAACACAATTTCGGGATTCAATTCGATTACAAAATCATCAAAAGAAGCATCATTTAAAATGATAGAAACTTTTTTAATTCCAATATTTTCAATGTCACAAGCAAATTCACTGTCTGAAGCAGGACTGGCGAAAGTTACTTGAAATCCTTGCGATTTAAACAAATCAATTAATTGCATCATTCTAGTACCGGCAGCAGATGAAGCTGGCTCTGGAAAAACGAATCCGATAATGAGTAAATGCTTAGATTTTTCGATCATTTTAGTAATTGGACAACATTAAAAAAGACGCCATTGCTGACGTCTTTTCTTTGCTTTATTTACCAGATTTTGGCAATTTTCACCGTTGAATTCCTCATTTTGTCACCTTCTTTTATATTGAAAGCTTCAAAAAATTCTGGACAGTTCATCAGTGGACCATTGACCCTATACATTCCAGGAGAATGAGGATCATTGGCAATTCTGTTTTTCAATTCTGCTTCCGTGTAATTAATTTTCCATAGTTGAGCAAAAGAGATGAAAAATCTTTGCGCTGGCGTATAACCTTCCATCACTTTTCCAGATTTATACTCCTCTGTTTTGGCGTAAGCGTAATATGCCAAAGTGATTCCTCCTAAATCTGCAATATTTTCTCCCATTGTCAAATCAGGATTGACACAGTGACCATCAATTGGACAAAAACCGGCAAAAGTTGCACCCAATAATGCTGTTCTTTCTTCGAATAATTTTCTATCGCTTTCTGACCACCAATTCGTAAAACTTCCATCGGCAGCAAATTTAGAACCCATATCATCAAATCCATGCGTAAATTCATGGCCAATCACCATTCCAATTCTACCATAATTTACAGCATCTTCAGCATTTACATCAAAAAATGGCGCTTGCATAATTCCAGCAGGAAAGGCAATTTCATTTAATAATGGATGATAATATGCATTAATCATGTGTGCTGGCATTCCCCATTTTGCTTTATCAATTGGTTGAGATAATTCCTCAAAATTCTTTTTAACATCTCTTACTGCACACATTTTTATATTGGCGACATAATCTGTTTTAGACAATTTCAAATCACTAAAATTTTCCCATTTAGATGGAAAACCTAATTTTCTTCCAATCGATTTCAATTTATTCAATGCTTCTTTTTTTGTTTCGGAAGACATCCAAGGCAAAGCTTTGATTCTTTCTTCAAAAGTCAAAAGTAAATTATCAACCATCGTATTTACTCTTTCTTGAGATTTCTCAGAATAATATTGATCCACAAATAATTTCCCTAAACCTTCGCCAATTGTCATTTGAGTGATTTCATTCACGGCCCTTTCTTCAATCGGTTTCATTTGTGTTTTTCCTGTTAAAACTTTTTGGTAAAAGTTAAAATTCAACTTCACAAATGATTCATCTAAATGTCCAGCGTAATGATTCAATGTTTTCCATGTCAAATAGCTTTTCCAAACTTTGACATCTACATTAATCAATAAATCATTTAATAATTTTGGATAATCTTTCTGTCCAACAACAATTTCTGAAAAATCTTGACTTCCGACAGATTTCAAATAAAATTCAAAATCAAAAGCAGGGAAAAGTTTTTTCAATTCGTCTTTGGACATTTTATTGTAGCTATTTTCTGGAACCCTTAATTCTGCAGGCGACATCATTTTTTCTGCCAACATTGTTTCAAATTTGATCACATTTTCAGCTGCTAAAACAGATTCTTCTGGTGAATTTCCAATTTTTTGAAACATTTTAGAAATGTGTTCTTTGTAAGCTGCCACAATATCTTTTTTGTCATCTTGAAAGTAGTAATCCTTGTTGGGTAATCCCAAACCACCTTGACCAAAATACGAAATATTGCTGTTCACATCTTTCAAATCTTGTCCAACACCAAAACCAAAAAGACTGTTGACACCATATTTATGTTGGTTAGCGACCACCTCAACAATTTGTTTGAAATGTGCAATTTCATTGATTTTATATAAATCACCTTTGATTGGTGACCAAGCCAATTTATTTCTGCCTTCCATGTTAATATAAGAAGCATAATAATTCCCTAAAATTTGGGCAGTGGTATCATTGGCATAACCACCATCTTTGGCTTTATTTAAAATCCCAATTAGCTTTGATTGATTGGCTTTTTCAAGTTCATTGAAACTTCCCCAGCGAGATTCACTCGGAGGAATCGGATTATTTTTAACCCAAGTTCCATTTGAAAAATTAAAGAAATCATCTTTTGGTTTGATTGTTTTGTCTAAATAGGACAAATCGATGGTTTTTGCCCCAGTTTTAACTTCTTGATGCGCAACAGACGAAGCATCGTTGTCGCTCTCTGCATTTTTGGAAGTTGTGCATGCAGAAGCGATTCCTAAAACCAGCACTGACTGAAAAATTCTATTTATCTTCATCATAATTATTTATTGAACTTTATCTATTTTACTAATTCGCATAACATTTCAACATGCGGAATATCATCTTCGAGGTATCTTTTTCCTGTTGATTCAAATCCGTGTTTTTGGTAATATTTCTCCAAATGACTTTGTGCGGAAAGACGGACATTTGATGGTCCAAATTTTGCATCGATATATTCCATGCATTTTTCCATTAGCACATGTCCATTGCCTTTGTCTCTTGCACTTTCATCAATGGCCACCCTACCGATTGAAACTTCTTTGTAAGAAATTCCCGCTGGTAAAATTCTTGCTGTTGCAACAATATTCCCTAAATCATCACGACCTATTAAATGGTGCGATTTTAAATCTTTCCCATCAATTTCTTGGTAAGGACAATTTTGTTCGACAACAAAAATCTTAATTCTAAGTGCCATCAAATCATGAAATTCAACAAGAGAAATTTCACTAAAATGTTTTATTTGCCAATCTAATATCATCTAAAATTAAGTTTGAATTACACCAACATTGTAGGGTTTCTCGGCCCTTTTATTATTGGCCATTTCAATTCCCATAGAGATAATTTTTTTTGTTTCAATAGGATCAATGATTGCATCAACCCACAATCTTGAACCCGCATAGTATGGTGAAATTTGAGAATCGTAGCGGTCTTTGATTTTGTTATACAATTCTGTTTCGCGCTCTTTTGTAATTTCTTCTCCTTTGGCTTGCAAAGAGGCTATTTCAATTGACAGCAATGTTTTAGCAGCAGCAGCGCCACTCATCACAGCGATTTCAGCTGTTGGCCAACCTACAATCAAGCGTGGATCATACGCTTTTCCGCACATGGCATAATTTCCTGCGCCATAAGAATTACCCATGATGATGGAGAATTTTGGAACTACAGAATTTGCCATCGCGTTAACCATTTTCGCACCGTCTTTTATAATGCCAGCGTGCTCTGATTTTGAACCAACCATAAATCCGCTCACATCCGTTAAAAAAACCAATGGAATATTTTTTTGATTGCAATTCATAATAAAACGAGCAGCTTTGTCAGCAGAATCATTGTAAATCACTCCACCCATTTGCATTTCACCTTTGGCGCTTTTAACAATTTCTCTTTGATTGGCCACAATTCCAACGCTCCAGCCATCCACTCTGGCATAGGCACAAACAATGGTTTTTCCATAATCGGCTTTGTATTCCGTAAATTTGGAATCATCAACCAACCATTTTATAATTTCTTTTACATTGTACGTTTTTCCTCTTTCAGCAGGGAAAAGTCCGTGAATATCTCTTTCATTTACTTGCGAAGGAATACTTTCTTTTCTGTCAAATCCAGCATTTTCAGAATGACCAATTTTATCAATTAATTCACGAATTGTGGCCAAACATTCTTGATCATTTTCAGTCTTATAATCACAAACACCTGAAATTTCCGTGTGTGTGTGTGCGCCACCCAAAGTTTCATTGTCAATATTTTCGCCAATCGCTGCTTTTACCAAATAAGAACCCGCTAAAAAAATTGTTCCCGTGCCGTTTACAATCAAGGATTCGTCAGACATAATTGGCAAATAAGCGCCCCCAGCTACACAACTACCCATTACTGCAGCAATTTGAACAATTCCTTGAGAGCTCATCATTGCATTGTTTCTGAAAATGCGACCAAAATGTTCTTTATCAGGAAAAATTTCATCTTGCATTGGCAAATAAACACCAGCAGAATCCACTAAATAAATGATTGGCAGGCGATTTTCCATCGCGATTTCTTGTGCACGAAGATTTTTCTTTCCTGTAATTGGAAACCAAGCCCCTGCTTTCACTGTTGCATCATTTGCAACCACAATGCATTGTTTACCAGAAACAAAACCAATAACAACCACTACACCACCGGCAGGACAACCGCCTTCAGCTTCGTACATTCCATAACCAGCTAAAGCACCAATTTCAATGCGTTTACTGTTTTTATCAAGCAGCAATTCAATGCGTTCACGAGCAGAAAGCTTTCCTTTTTCATGAAGTTTATCAATGCGTTTTTTTCCGCCTCCTTCATAAATCTTTGCCAATTCTTGATCTAAACGAGAAATTTTCAATCTCATTTGGTCTTCATTCATATTGAATTCGAGTTCTTTCGAAGTTATTGCCATGAATTTTTCAAATTTTAAGTTTTCAAATATAATCAATAAAACATTGCTTTTTTTCATTTTAGTTGATAGAGGGTCTTATTTATTTTGAGGTGCTGACTAAAAATTTACGTTAAATATCAAAATGGTCTTTCCATCCAAGATTTTTACTTTTCTTTCCTTGATGAAAGTAAAGTAACAAAAGAAAATCAAGTCTTCGCGATTGAACTTGCTTCCGTAAACTACAGCATTTTTAAAACTTCTAAAAAGTGACTTCTATCGATGAGCTATCGCTATCTCTTTCGTTTACACTTTTCAGCGCGTTTCAAAAACCGTCCAATCACTAGGACGGCTATCTTCTTCAATATCCACTTTTTTTTAAACGCTTCGATTTAAGTTCTGTTAATTCAGTCGATCAATTACAGAACTATAAATTAGTACCTTTAAATTTTCTGAACTAAAAAATGGTCTCAGCACCTCAAAATAAGTTTTACCCTTTAGAGAAGTTCTAATTATTTTATCATTCGGAAAAGTGTTCAAAAATTAGCCTTTAAGGTGAGAAAGAAAGCAAGATTAAAACCGCAAAATCTTATTATTATTTCTAAATTTGTTGCGCTAAGAATTCGAACAAAAAAATAATTATAGAAATGAAAAACACAGCATTATCAGAAAAACACATTGCGCTTGGTGCAAAAATGGTTCCTTTTGCAGGATATAATATGCCGGTTCAATACGAGGGTGTGAATGCGGAACATGAGACAGTTAGGAATGCTGTAGGCGTTTTTGATGTGTCTCACATGGGAGAATTTTTATTAACTGGACCAAATGCTTTGGCTTTGATTCAAAAAGTCACAACAAATGACGCTTCAACTTTGACAATTGGAAGAGCACAATACAGCTGCTTGCCAAATGGAAAAGGAGGAATTGTAGATGATTTGATTGTTTATAGGATGAAAGAAGAGCAATATTTATTGGTAGTAAATGCTTCAAATATTGAAAAAGATTGGAACTGGATTTCTTCTCACAATTCATTTGGTGTTGAAATGCGCAATTTATCTGATGATTATTCACTGTTAGCAATTCAAGGGCCCAAAGCTGTTGAGGCTATGCAATCATTGACTACCGTTCAGTTAGCGGACATAAAATACTACCATTTTGAGGTAGCAGAATTTGCTGGAATTGAGAATGTTATTATTTCTGCAACTGGATATACAGGAAGTGGAGGTTTTGAAATTTACTGCAAAAACAGTGAAGTAGAACAAATTTGGGACAAAGTTTTTGAAGCTGGATCAAGTTATGGAATCAAACCAATTGGTTTGGCTGCTCGAGATACTTTGAGATTAGAAATGGGATTCTGTTTGTATGGAAATGACATTGACGATAGTACTTCTCCGTTGGAAGCAGGTTTGGGATGGATTACAAAATTCAACAAAGAATTCATCGATTCAGTATTTTTGCAAAACCAAAAAGAAGTTGGAGTTTCCAAAAAACTTGTTGCTTTTGAAATGGTTGACCGCGGAATTCCGCGTCACGATTACCGAATTATCGATGCGGCAGGAAATGTGATTGGAAAAGTTACTTCAGGAACTCAATCACCATCTATGAAAATAGCTATTGGAATGGGATATGTAAACACTGAATTTACAGCTGTAGATTCTGAAATCTTTGTAGAAATCAGAGAAAAAGGTATCAAAGCAAAAGTGGTTAAATTGCCATTTTACAAGAAATAATAATTGCAAGAAATATGATGAAGGCTTTGAGGAAACTTGAAGCCTTTTTATTTTTTAGCACTTTTCAAACACTTTGCTACTTTCTTCTCATGTAATTCTCGTTCTTCTGGCGTGCGATTGGGATTGGTGAGAAATTCTTTGCACTTGACTTCAACTACTTCCCAACGTTTGATTAACCGTTCAGCTTGTTTTTCACTCAAGCCTTTTTGTGAAGCACTATTGATTGAATCATTTGCCCGAACGCAGGAACAGAAATCCCATTGTTCTCCATATTTAGAAACGATTTTTTCGTGATTCACCTGCTTTTCTTTCAGGTTTCTTTTGGGTTTTTCTTTGACATTCAATAATTGATCCCCAGTAACTTCTGCCACTTTCTCTTTTTTTACGGGGCGTTTTTCTTTGGGTGTTGAATCAGTGTTATTTGAATCACAACTCGAAAAAATCAAGCAACAAATAAATAAGATTTTCAGTTTTTTCATTAATAAAGAATAAAATGGCAATATCTTTGCTAAAATAACAAAGATTTTTGGTTCATTTAAATTAATTAAGCGATATCATTTATTTTTAGTCAAATGAAATATACATTTTTACTCGTCGGATTTCTATTGATTTGCAGCGCGAACATTTTCGCTCAAGTGCAAGATACATTGCACATCCAGCGATTGAGTGAATTGACTGTTTTCCAAAATAAGTGGGCTTTTGAACGACAAGTCGAAAAAATCAGAAAATTATATCCTTACGCTTTGCATGCGGCGAGTTTATTGAAAAAATTTGATGCTGAACTTATAGAAATTGATTCTAAAAGAAAAAAGAAAAAACACAATAAAAAGGCACATGAAAAACTCAAGGAAGATTACACTTATGTAATCAGAGATTTATACCGGCAAGATGGCGTTTTGTTGATGAAATTAATCCACAGAGAAACGGGATTGACAGCCAGTGAAATTATTCAAAAATACCGCGGGAAATTTCAGGCTGAATGGTTTGAGCAGATAGGGAAAATCTGGGAACAAAATTTCAATGTAAAATATGAACCAGCAGGTGAAGATTATATGACTGAGCAAATAATATTGCAAATTCAAGATGATTTACTGGAATTTAATCCAAATCCACAAATGATTGACAAAAAACAATATAAAATCAATATGGCAGCGTATCGCGAAGATGTCAAAGAATCCAGAAAAAGAGTGCAAGAGATTAGGCAAAAGCAAAAAGAAATTCAGAAACAGAGTAAAATAATCAAAAAAGCCAACTCAGTAAAATAGCAAAAAAAAATCGGATCACATTTCTGCAACCCGATTCAATTTTAAAAAAAAAGAAATTAAGCTTCTAATTGATCACTAGCTGTTTGGGCGATTGCTGATTTAGCAAAACGGATTTTACTTCCTTCGCAATTCAACAACACTGTAGCATCAGAAACTTCTAAAATTTTACCATGGATTCCTCCAATTGTAACTACTTTATCTCCTGGAGCTAAATTCGCTCTGAAATTTTTCTGCTCTTTTTGTTTTTTCTGTTGTGGTCTGATCATGAAAAAGTAGAAAACTACTACAATCATCAACAACATTACTATTTGACCTGCGCCGTCTTTCATTTTATTTGATTTAAATTATTGTTTTATTTTTGGTTATATATTTATTTTCTGACTACGTTCGCTTTGATTAGAACTGGAGTAATCGAAGGATCTGTGTTTGCAACAATTCTCACTTCTTTACTTAAAGTTCCTGGTGATGCTCTATCTGTTTTTATATTTGCTTTGATTGTGGCGCTTTCACCGGGAGCAATAGGATCTTTTGGATACTCAGCTACTGTGCAAGTACAAGAACCTTTCACTTCCGCTAAAATCAAAGGATAATCTCCAGTATTTTTCACAGTAAATGATGCGTGAACGATTTCACCTAACATCACTTTTCCTGCATCCACAACAGATTGAACTTCCATTTCTGTTTTATTTCCAACTTCAACATTTTCACTATCGCTGCAAGCAAACAATAGGAATGACATACAAATACTTGCTAAAATATTATTCATAATCCTTGGTATTATTCCATTAAACCTCTTCCAATTTTGGAAATTTTATTTTCTTTTTCTAATCTATCAACCGCTTTATCTAAAATTCCATTGATAAATCCGTTACTTTTTGGAGTGCTATAATATTTCGAAATTTCGATATATTCGTTCAAAGTCACTTTTACGGGAATATTATTGAATTCTTGCAATTCGGTAATGGCCATTTTCATTAAAATGATATCCATTTTTGCAATCCTATCTACATCCCAATTTTTTGTTAAATCTTCAATTAATGCCAAATTTTCTTGGTCTTTGTCGATTGTTTTTCTCAACAAAATTCTGACAAACTCTTTTTCGTCTTCTGGATCTTTAAACAATGCTAAAATCTCATTGTTCCCTTCCATTGAAAAAGTTTTCATTGTCTTCAAAACCATTGAACAAGCTAAATCAATATCATCTAACCATTGAATACTTTTCTCTTCAAAGAAATTATAAATCAATGGTGAATTGGCAATTTCTGCTTTGAAAAGCGCACACGCAAATTCCATATCACTTTCGAAATTACTTTCTTCTTGGCTCATATATGCAAAGTAAGTTTCGCTTTCACGAATTTGAGCCATCACTTTTCTGAACATTTCTTGGTGTTCATCGCCTAACCAATTTACCTTATTTTCTTCAGAAGCTCTTCTTAATGGACCATTTGTATCAATCAAATCGAAAACTTTATTTTCTATGAACTTTAAATTTGGATTCAAATCAGTTGAAGTTGGTCGGATTTTAGATTTCAACTCCTCTAATCTTCTCAACTCCATTTCCTTCAGTTCTCCGAATGATAAAAATAAGAATAAATACAAATCAAAAATTCGATCTATATTGTCCATCATTTCATTCTCAGTACGTCTATAATTTTCTTCATCGGACTGAAAATAAGCATATAGCGCTTGCAATACTTTGATTCTTAAATGTCTTCTATTTAGCATATCAGTTTTTTACATCGGTAATTTAACATTTCCGATTGCGGCAATCCTCTCTTCTGCCAATTTATTTGCGATTTGGTACGTTGGGATATTTTCCGACTTAGAACGACGAACAATATTTTGAATTGTAGTATATATTTCTTCTGCTTTACCCATTGCCCATTCAGCAGATAAAGATTTAACTTCAGAATAACAGTTGATTACACCGCCAGAATTCAAAGCATAATCTGGTGCATAAATGATTCCTTTGTCCATTACGGCTTGTCCGTGTAAATTTTCGATTGCCAACTGATTGTTTGCAGCGCCAGCAATAATTGAGCATTTCAATCTAGACATCGTCTCATCATTTACAGTAGCACCCAGTGCGCAAGGAGCGTAGATATCCATGTCTAAATCGTAGATATCATCCAATCCAACAATTTTTGCACCATATTTCTGTGCTACTCTATTTAAAGTTTCTTGGTGAATATCAGTAATGTAAATCTCAGCGCCTTCTTTGGCAAGCGATGCAACCAAATATTCACCTACGTGACCAACACCTTGCACAGCGATTTTTTTTCCGGCCAATGAATCTGAGCCAAATTGTTCTTTCGCACAAGCTTTCATTCCAACATAAACACCGTGCGCTGTAACAGGAGAAGGATCTCCACTTTTGCCTGCTAAACCAACAACGTGATCGGTTTCCATGTTCACCCAAGACATATCTGAAGTTCCAATACCAACGTCTTCAGCCGTAATATATTTACCACCCAAACTGTTGACAAATTTACCAAAACGTCTCATGAAAGCTTCGGTTTTCATGGTACGAGAATCGCCGATTATTACCGCTTTTCCACCGCCTAAATTCAATCCTGCAAGAGAATTTTTGTAAGTCATTCCGCGAGATAAGCGTAAAACATCATTTAACGCTTCTAACTCATTATTGTAAGCCCACATTCTTGTACCTCCAAGAGCTGGACCCAATACGGTGTTATGAACTGCAATGATTGCTTTTAAACCTGTGGCATTGTCATTACAGAACAACAATTGCTCGTGGTTGTATTTACTCATTTGAGCAATAACTGGATTTTCAGCCAGATTTGTGTCTTTGATGTCTTTAACCTCAAACATATTCTCGATAAATATTAAGAACGAAAATTCATTACTATTTGCTACTTTTGCCTTTCAAATCAAAAGAGCGTTGCAAAAGTAGGAATTTATCGCATGAAGTCTTTAAGCTATCTCAACAAATATTTAATAAAATATAAATGGCGCCTCCTTTTTGGTGTACTTTGTATCATTATTTCCAATTATTTTGGTGTTGAAATGCCTAAAATTGTCAAGGGAGCTGTCAATGATTTTATCGGCAAAATCAATCCTAACGAGACTTTTAACAACATTGCATACCTCAGTTTAAAATTATTTGGCTTCTACATGCTTCTTTCTATAGGAAAAGGATTTTTTCTTTTTTTAACAAGACAGTCAATTATTATTGTTTCAAGATTTATTGAATTTGACCTCAAAAATGAAGTTTACGAGCAATATCAAAAGCTAAATTTTTCTTTCTACAAGAAATCTAAAACCGGCGACTTGATGAATAGAATTTCTGAAGATGTATCTCAAGTCAGAATGTATTTAGGGCCAGGACTTATGTACACGATTAATTTGGTGGTTTTATTTGCTTTGTGTGTCACAACAATGCTAAGAATTAATGTTAGCTTGACATTAATTGTATTGGCCCCATTGCCCGTTTTATCTTTTTTGATTTACAAAGTTTCAAGCAAAATGAATGCTTACAGTAAATCTGTACAAATTGAACAATCATTGATGTCAACCATTGTGCAAGAAACATTTTCTGGAATTCGCGTGATCAAGGCATATTTGCGCGAAAAAGAAATGAATCAAAAATTCAATGATTCTGCAGATAATTACAAGGCGAAGACAATGAAATTGGTTATTGTAAATGCACTTTTCATGCCTACAATCGTTTTTTTAATTGGATTAAGTAACTTGTTGGCAATTTATTACGGTGGACTGCTCACCTATTCAAAACAGATTACACCGGGGGACATAGTAGCATTTGTATATTTTATCAATATGTTGACCTGGCCTTTTGCCAGTGTTGGGTGGGTTACTTCAATTAATCAACGTGCAGCAGCATCGCAAGAAAGAATCAATGAATTTTTAAGAATTCAACCAGAAATTATCAATACTAATGAAAATCCGTTGGATCAAATTGCATCGATTGAATTCAAGAATGTTTCTTTCAAACATGAAAACGCTGGTATTGAAGCAATATCTAATTTGAGTTTTTCCATAAAATCGGGCGAAACATTAGGAATTGTTGGCAGAACTGGAAGTGGCAAAAGCACTTTGTTGAATTTGATTATGCGACAGCTTGATGCAACTTCGGGTGAAATTTTGGTAAATAAGGAAAATCTAAAAAACATCAATTTAGATGCCTTTAGAAGACAATCAGGCGTTGTACCTCAAGAGGTGTTTTTGTTTTCTGATACGATCGGAAACAACATCAAATTTGGCGTAAACGAAAGAGAAGTCGACGAAAGTGAATTGATTGAAGTCACAAAAAAAGCCCATGTTTACCACAATATTCAAGAATTTAGCACTGGTTTTGAAACCATTTTAGGTGAAAGAGGTGTGAATTTAAGTGGCGGTCAAAAACAGCGAATTAGCATTGCGCGCGCTTTGTTACGAAAACCAAATTTACTTCTGCTTGATGATTGTCTGTCAGCCGTCGATACAGAAACTGAGGACATCATTTTGCGCTCTTTGGCTGAAGAAGCCAAGGAGAATATGGCCATTATTGTGAGTCATCGAATTTCGTCTTTGCGCTTTGCTGATAAAATAATCGTGCTTGAAAACGGCGCTAAAATCGAAGAAGGAACGCATGAAGAATTGATTTCCAAAGCTGGGATTTATTCTGAAATGTATGAAAAACAATTGGCTGATTCTGAGAAATAAAATGGTAAGAAAATTGATTTTAAAGCATTTTTAATTCGTGATAAAATCCAATTAAAATTTCCTCTTTCAAATTTTCTAAATAACTTTGCAACCGCATTATGATTCAATATAAAAAAGTAGCTTTTTACACGCTAGGTTGTAAATTAAATTTTTCAGAAACTTCCACTATTTCTCGTCTTTTTCAAGACGCTGGATTTGCCAAAGTTGATTTTGAAGACACGCCTGATATTTATGTTATCAACACTTGTTCTGTCACTGAAAATGCAGACAAGAAATGCAAACAATTAGTCAAAAAAGCACTCAAAATCAATCCAAATGCATTTATTGCGATTATCGGATGTTTTGCGCAGTTGAAACCAGTTGAAATTGGTCAAATTCCCGGTGTTGACTTGGTTCTAGGCGCCAATGAGAAATTTGACATTCTCAAATATATTACTGAATCTGACAAAAAGGAAGAAGCACAAATTTCTTTTAAAAACATCAAAGAAACCAAAGAATTCATTCCATCTTTTAGTATTGGCGACAGAACTCGTTCTTTCCTAAAAATTCAAGATGGATGCGACTATTTCTGCTCATTTTGTACCATTCCGTTAGCGAGAGGAAAAAGCAGAAATGCAAGCATTGCCTCCACATTAATTGAAGCCGAAAAAATTGCCAAAACGGACATCAAAGAAGTTGTTTTAACTGGTGTAAATATTGGAGATTTTGGTCAAGGTGGTGAAGAGAATTTTTATCAATTGGTGCAAAAATTAGATGAAATTACAGGAATTGATCGATTTAGAATTTCATCGATTGAACCGAATTTATTGAGTAACGAAATTATTGATTTTTGTCTATCAAAAGCGGAACGATTTGTGCCACATTTTCACATTCCCTTGCAAGTTGGAAACGACAGAATTTTGAAGGCGATGCGCAGAAAATATGAGCGTAGTTTGTATGCTGAAAGAGTTGCTCAAATCAAATCATTAAGACCAGATTGTTGCATCGGAGTAGATGTAATTGTTGGATTTCCAGGAGAAACAGATGAAGAATTCATGGATTCAATGAATTTCATCAAAGATTTAGATGTTTCCTATTTGCATGTTTTCACTTATTCGGAAAGAGCCAATACAGGTGCTCCAAAATTGGGCGAATTTGTTCCAATGGAAAAGAGAAAAGAGCGCAGTAAAATGTTGCACATTTTATCGGACAAGAAAAAAAGAGCATTTTACGAGCATAATTTAGGATCTGAGCGAACAGTATTATTTGAATCAGAAGAAGAAAACGGCGTGATGCATGGTTTTACTGAAAATTATGTCAAAGTTAAAATTCCATTTAACGAAAACTTAATCAATCAATTTCAAAAAGTTCGCTTAACAGAAATCGACAGAGATGGAATTGTTAAAGTCGAATTAATAAACTGATTAAAAGAAACTTAAACCAATTTTATTTAGCAATATCACGACCCTATAAAATCATTTCTCAAGCTAGTTTTTATAAACAAAAAATCATTGATAACAATCTAGGTTTTGGACTTGAAAAAAAGAGTCGAAAATAGTATATTTGCAATTCATTATTTTAAGCTATGGCAAAAGAATCGACTGAAGTTGAAGTTACCCCTGTAGATTTTGAAACATTCAAAAATGAAGTACTTGCAGACTACAAATTAGCTTGTTTATCGCGAGAAGCCTCTTTGTTAGGAAGACGTGAAGTTTTATCTGGAAAGGCCAAATTTGGAATTTTTGGTGACGGAAAAGAATTAGCTCAAATCGCCTTAGCAAAACAATTCAGAAATGGAGACTTCCGTTCTGGTTACTATAGAGATCAAACGTTGATGATGGCTATTGGTCAACTCAACATTCAACAATATTTTGCAGGATTGTATGGTGAAACAAACCTTGAATTAGAGCCACAATCAGCAGGTAGACAAATGGGTGGGCATTATTCATCTAGAAATTTGGACGAAAATGGCAATTGGCAAAATTTGATGGAACAAAAAAACAGTTCTGCTGATATTTCCCCAACTGCTGGCCAAATGCCTCGTTTGCTAGGATTAGCTCAAGCATCAAAAGTGTACAGAAATCATCCTGAATTGAAGGATTTAGCTGATTTTCAAAAATTCACCAATGGTGGAAATGAAGTCGCTTTTGGAACGATTGGCGATGCGAGCACTTCTGAAGGACCATTTTGGGAAACAATCAATGCTGCAGGCGTTTTGCAAGTTCCGATGGTCATGTCCGTTTGGGATGATGGATTTGGAATTTCAGTTTCAAGAGACAAACAAACGACCAAAGGAAGTATTTCAGAAGCCTTGGCAGGAATGCAAAGAACAGCGGACAAACCTGGTTATGAAATTTTCACAACAAAAGGTTGGGATTATGCACATTTGGTAGAAACTTATGAAAAAGCTGTAGCCATTGCCCGTGAAGAGCATGTTCCAGTTTTAGTTCACGTTCAAGAAGTGAATCAACCGCAAGGACATTCGACTTCTGGTTCTCACGAGCGTTACAAGTCTGAAGAAAGATTGAAATGGGAAACTGAATTCGATTGTATTACTAAATTCAAAGAATGGATTTTAAGTTTCAATGCTGAAGGAAACGCAATCGCCACTGCAGAAGAACTTGAAAATATTGAGAAAGATTCGAAAAAAGAAGTCCGCGATTTTAAATCAATTGCCTGGAAAGATTTCACCAATGGATTGAAAAATGACTTAACTGAGGTAATTCAATTGTTTCAAGGGATTGAACTAGAAACTTCATACAAGACATTTATTCAAGCTGAAATTCTTGCATTACAAAAAGCGATGGATCCTATTCGCAAGGATATTTTGTCAGCAGCAAGAAAAGTTTTGCGCACTATCAAATCTGAAAATATTGCATCAAAATCAATGCTTTCCGCTTGGATTCAATTGCAATTCGAAAACAATAAATTACGATACAGTTCACATTTATATTCTGAATCTGCTTTCAATGCAGTAAAAATTGAAGGAATTGAACCTCAATATTCGGACGAAGTAAAAATGGAAGACGGAAGAATTATCTTGCGTGATAATTTTAGAGAAATCTTCAAAAAGTATCCCCAAACGCTCGTTTTCGGCGAGGATGCTGGAAAAATTGGCGGTGTAAACCAAAGTTTGGAAGGCATGCAAGAAGAATTTGGCGAATTGCGTGTTTCTGATGTTGGAATTAGAGAATGTACGATTATTGGTCAAGGAATTGGAATGGCGATGAGAGGTTTGAGACCAATTGCTGAAATCCAATATTTAGACTATTTATTGTACGCGATTCAAATTATGTCTGACGATTTGTCAACTGTTCAATACAGAACCAAAGGAGGACAAAAAGCACCTTTAATTGTGAGCACGCGCGGACACCGTTTGGAAGGAATTTGGCACAGTGGTAGTCCAATGGGAATGATTATCAATTCATTGCGAGGCATGTATGTTTGTGTACCAAGAAACATGACAAAAGCTGCAGGATTTTACAATACATTATTGATTGGTGACGAGCCAGCATTGGTGATTGAACCGTTGAATGGTTACAGAACCAAAGAAAGAAATCCAACAAATATTGGTGAATTTAGAACACCGCTAGGAATTCCAGAAATTGTACAAAAAGGAACAGATTTAACTTTGGTTTCTTATGGTTCAACTTTCAACTTGTGTGAGCAAGCTTGCAAATTATTAGCTGAACATGATATTTCAGTTGAATTAATTGACGCACAAACATTGATTCCTTTTGATATCAACCATTTAATTGGTAAATCGTTGCAAAAAACAAATCGTTTGTTGATTGTGGACGAAGATGTTAGTTCAGGAGCAACTGGTTACATGTTGGATAAAATTTTAGTTGAACAAAAATCATACTTTACTTTAGATTCTGCACCAGAAACATTGAGTGCAAAAGATCACAGACCACCTTATGGTTCAGATGGTGATTATTTTTCTAAACCAAGTATTGACGATATTTTTGAAAAAGTGTATGGAATGATGAGTGAGGTTTCTCCTTCAAAATATCCAGCTTTATATTGATATTTAAAGTCCGAAAATTATTTTTTTTCGGACTTATTTTTTAAATTAAATGAGAACATTGATTGTTATTTTCTGTATTACTGGATTCCTTGCGAAAGACATTGCTCGCTTGGGTTGGGAAATATGGTTTAAAGTAAATCAGGAACAGATAATCGCCGAAAAATGTGAAAATAAAGCTACACCTATGCTTCTCTGTAATGGGAAATGCTACCTTTCAAAGCAACTGCAAAAACTGGAACAAAAAGAGCAAAATCACAATTCGAAAACCAATCCTTTCAACAACAATCTAAAATTTGAGTACATCCCTACTCCACTTGAAATAAATATGCTTTTTGTTGAAATTGAATCAAACAAAAAGGATTTTTTTAAAAATAAAATTCAAGCTATTAAAGAATTTTCAGGTTACATTTTCCATCCGCCATCGCAAATAATAATTTGATTATTAAATAAATTGTTCAGTTGACAATTTAAGTTTTCAATTTTATTATTTAAATCATGCACAAAATCATCTTGTTTTTCGGTTTGATTATATTGGCAAATCAATCAATGGCGTGCGATGTTTGTGGCTGTGCTGCAAGTTCATTTTCCTTGGGATTATTGCCAAGTTCAAACCATCATTTTATTGGCATTAGATCCAATATTCGATCTTTTCAAACAACTCATCCGCCACTTTTTGGTTTTCAGGAACCATCAACGGATGAAGTATTTACATCAAGTGACTTGATCGGAAGGTGGAAAATCAATCATCGTTTTCAATTAATGGCGGTAATTCCTTATGTTTATAATTCGCAGAAAACGACAGAAACAACCATCAACAATCAAGGTTTAGGAGATATCACCTTGATGGGAAATTATGTTTTTATTCAAAACACTGATTCGCTTGCAAGAAAATTCAAACAAGCGGGAACATTTGGAATTGGCGCAAAACTTCCTACTGGCAAATTTGACAATACAAATGTCAACAATCGAAATATGCTTCCTGGCACAGGGACAATTGATTTCATTGCTTCCTTGAATTATTCAATCCAAAAAGGAAGTTGGGGATATTTGACAGAATCTAGTTTTACTTACAAGACTGAAAACAAATATGATTACCAGTTTGGGCATGCATTAGGAACCACAAATTTGGTATTTTATCGCTGGGTTTTGAACGAAAATCTGAGAATTCTTCCGCAAGTGGGATTCAACTATAACCAAAATTTTCGAGATCGAATCAAAGGAAAAATTACCAATGATTCTTACAACGGAGGAACAATTTTAAACGCACAATTTACTTTGGCTGCTATTTACAAAAATTGGATGTTTTCAGCCAATTACTTTGCACCAATTTATCAAGATTTAGGAAATGGATATGTTGATCAACAAACAGCATTCCGTTTTGGTATTAATTATTTTATTACAAAAAAATGAAAAAAGCACTTATTATATTTTTAGGAATCATCTCATTGACAGTATTTTCATGTAAAAAAGAAACATCTGAACCAACGGTGATTTCGGATCCAACATTCAATTTAACTTCACCTGTCTTGAACGAAATCTACAATTTCGGAGATACAATCAAAGTAATTGGAAGTATATCAGCTGACTACGACTTGCATGGTTACAATGTGATTATTAAAAACTTGAAAACTGGGATGAATGTCTTAAATCAAGGATATCACTTGCATCAATCTTCTTATACAATTGACGAAGCTTGGAAAAATACTGTGGTTGATACTTCTGAAATGAAAATAACTGTAGATGTAGCAATTGATCATGATGGAACTTTGAAAAGTTTTGAAAGAATTGTAACTTGTTATCCTCAATAAATCAGTATCTTTGGTCCTCTCAAACAAGTACAAATTGACAACATGAAATGGACTGAATACAACAATTACTTCGAGGAAATTTTACAAAACACAAATCCAAAAGCACCTTACGATAATCCTGATTTTTTAGATTACACTAAAATGAATCAGACTAGAAGTAAACGCTGGATAAAACATGGTGAAATTTTAGTTTCAATTCAAGAAACTATGAAACAAATCAAAAATCCACAAAAATGGATATTGATTACTGAACCGTGGTGTGGAGACGCTGCACACAGTGTTCCTTTTATCCACTTAATCAGCGAATTGAGTGAATATGTAAATCTAGAAATTCAACTTCGTGATGATGATTCTGAAATTGAAAAATATTTAACAAGGGGCGGAAAATCAATTCCGATTTTGGTCATCAGAAATGATAATGGGAAAGATTTAGCAGTTTGGGGTCCACGACCCGCAGATTGTCAAGTAATCTTTAACCAACTAAAAGCTGACGGTGCTGAGTTTGGGGAAACGAAAATCGCTTTGCAGAATTGGTATAATCAAGATGCTGGAGTGAGTTTGCAAGAAGAACTAAACGAGAAGATTAAAATTACATTATAACAGATTAAAAGCGGTGAAATTCATCGCTTTTTTCATTTCAAGTCGTTAAAATGATATTCAACTGTTAGTTTTTTATATTCATCGGTGTAATTCCCTTCACTATTTCGAATAATCAAATTGGAATGTTCGAGTGCAATATTAATCTTGGAAAACGCACCAATTTTTCTAACCAATTGATTTTCTTTGCCGAAGATTTCAATTTGTTTCACTAATTGAAGTCCTATTTCTTTTGCAAATTCCAAATAAGTATCAAATGTCAAATTGGGAAGAATTACCCAAAAATGACCTTCTTGAGTTAATAAATCTCTTGCTTTTTCAAAGAGTTTATCTAATGGCAAACTGTCATCATGCCTTGCTAAATTCTTTTCTTGATTTAAAGATTTAGACGCATTTTCAAAATAAGGCGGATTTGAAAAAATAAGGTCAAACTTTGTTTCTAGATGGTAGTCTAAAAAGTCAACATGCAATGCCGCTAATTGACTGTCAAATTTTGAATTTTTGAAGTTTAATCTGGCTTCTTGAAAAGCATTTGCTTCAATCTCAATGGCAGTAATTTTTAGTTGATGATTTCTTTGTGCTGTCATCAAACTCAAAACACCGGTGCCAGTTCCAATATCTAAAGCATTTGATTTTCCTTCAACATCAATCAAAGAACCAAAAACCATAGAATCAGTTCCAATTTTCATGGCTGAAATGGTTTGATTGACTTCGAAATGTTTGAATTTGAAAATGGACATTAGCCCAAATAAATAGCGATTAATCCATCAGGAGCATGTACCCTCAAAATTCGATTTTTTCGATCGACTTCTTGCACTAAATTTTTCACGAAAGGAATCAAAACTTCTTTCCCGTTTGGATTTTTGATTTGAATCAAAGGATTTACTGGCAAATCTACAATTGTTTCTAAAATTCCAACTGGTCCAAAATTATCATCAACAACTTCAAAACCGACAACTTCGTGGTCATAAAATTGAATTCCTGTCAATTCTGGTAATTCTGTTAAAGGCAAGTATAAATTCTTTCTCATCAACACTTTTGCGTCGTTTTCAGAATCTACACCTTCTAGTTTTACAGCAGCAAAACCACGTGGTTTGAGTTGAAAAGATTGAACGAAGAAAGGGGTTAGTTGTTCGTTAATGTCAATGAAAACTGAATCTAATTTAGTATATTCATTTGGATCAGTAACGTCTAAAAAAAACGAAACTTCACCTTTGAATCCGTGAAGTTTCGCTACATATCCTAAATGATAGCAATCTGCTTTTTTCATTTAAATATTTTGTTCTTATGCTTGAGTTTCCTCTGTACTTTCTTCTGTAGATGCTTCCGCTGCAGGAGTTTCCTCAGCTACAGTTTCTTCTGCTACAACTTCTTCAGCTACAACTTCCACTGCTACAGTTTCAGCTACAGATTCTTCAACTACAACTTCTTCAACCACAGTTTCTTCTGCTACAACTTCTACTGCTACAGTTTCTTCAACTACAACTTCTTCAGCTACAGTTTCTTCAGCAGTAACTTCTTCCGTTGTCTCTTCAACAACTTCTTCAGCAACTTCTTCCACTACAGGAGCATTTTTCGCTTCAATTGCTTTCGCTTTTGCAGCATTTGATTCAGATTCAGCTTTGAAAGCAGCAGCCTTAGCAGCTACAGCACTGTTTGCCAAACCATCTTTTTTGTTGTCGATTTTGTTTGCTTTCTCAGCTTCCCAAGCAGCAAATTTAGTTTCAACATCAGCCTCAGTCAAAGCACCTTTTTTGATACCATTGATTAAGTGGTTTTTGTACAATACACCTCTGTAAGACAACAAAGCTCTCGCAGTGTCAGACATTTCAGCACCAGTGCGCACCCAATTCAACGCAGATTCGAAATTGATATCGATTGTTGCTGGATTTGTGTTTGGATTGTAAGTACCCAATTTTTCGATGAATTTACCATCTCTTTTCGCTCTTGAATCAGCGACTACAAGGTGAAAAAATGCTTTTGATTTTTTCCCATGTCTTTGCAATCTAATACGTGTTGCCATTTTTTGTTTATAAGTTGGAGTACGAAACTCCAGTTAATAATTAATTAAGGGTGCAAAAATAAGTTTATTTTAGTTATAATGCAAGTTTTGATAAATTAGATATTAAGATTTCAAAGCAATCCGAAAATTTTCAGCTTGATACCTTGTCAATTTGATGATTTCATCTTTGATTATCTCTTGGTCAATATCACCAGGAAAATCAAGTTTATCTATCGTTTCATACAGCGTATTTGCTTTAATTCTAGTTGCAAATGTGTTTACAGCCATTATTCTTTCACCACTTGTGTTCGAATAATTTTTCCATTCGCTAAACGCATTTCAAGTAAATATATCCCAGTTGAAACCTTGCCTAAATCGATTGCAATGCCATTTACGGCAATGATCGTTTCACTTTGAATAGCTTGTCCATTCGAATTATAAATTTGTGCAGATTCAATAATTTCAGAGTCTACGAAAATCAATCCATTCGTTGGATTTGGATATAAAGTTATGTTTTCTTCTAATTCAAGAACTGAAGCTGTTGGACTACCCAAGAGAACACAAAAGATTTGCATACAACCATTTTGATCTCTAACATAAATAATGTGAACACCATTTGCTAAGTTGTTGAAAGTACTCCCTGTTTGCCAAGTTGCTTGGTTTTCAATACTGAATTCGTACGCTGGAGTTCCGCCGTTAACAATCATGGTGATAGAACCATCCGAATTACCCAAAGTTGGATTCACTTGTGTTGCATTTATACTCATGTATGTTGGGGTATTTATTATCAAGGTATAAATAGAGGAACAACCATTCGCATTTTGAACAGTTACAGTATAAGTACCTGCACAAACATTTGTAAAACTGCCAGAACCCGATGCCGAAGTTAATTGTTGTGTTTGTACTACGCCATTTGTATTAGCTAAAGTGATTATATAAGGCGCATTCATAGTTTGATCTGAATAAGTATAAGCCATTGAAGCATTGCAAGATCCACTGCACATATTAGAATTTGTTTGGACAGCTGTGAGAACTAGATTACAACTTGTTTGGGTATTAACAATGAAAGTAAAGATGGATTGACAACCATTTGCATCTTGCACATAAGCAATGTAAGTTCCTGCTGCAATTCCAGTGAAAATATTAGAATTTTGCATAGCTGATGGATTCAATCCATAGGTATATTGACCCGTTCCACCTGTTGCGTTTATTACTACAACGCCATTGTTATTTCCAATAGTTGCACCAGTAACACCAACTGAAATGTTAATTTGTGAAGGTTGGGTAATTGTTACTGTTGATACATTTGAAGAACAACCATTTGCATTCGTTACAGTAAGATTATAAATCCCCGCACATAAACCTGTAAACGAACCTGTAAATGAAGATAAATTAGAAGTACTTGTATTGACAACCGTTCCGTTACTGGTTAATGTGATGAGATAAGTGCCGTTATTTCCACTAGCTGTATATGCATAATTTAAAACCCCAGTGCAGTTTCCATAGCAGCTTATGGCTTGATTTGAAGACATTGTCGTTACAATCGTGCATCCTGGATTTTCATTAACAACGAAGCAAAAAACTGTTGAGCAACCATTCGCATCTTGGATAAGTGTAATATACACTCCCGCTGGCAATCCTGTTAATATATTGCTAGTCCCCCATGTTGCTCCATTATCAATACTGAATTGGTAAGGAGCCGTTCCGCCAGTCAAAATAATTTCAGCCAAACCATCTGAATTTCCCGCTGTAGCATTTGATACAATGGCATTTGAGACATAAATTGGGTTTGGAGCATCAACATAAACTTGTTGTGTTGAAACACATCCATTTGATGCTGTGATTTGAAGTGTATAAATACCTTCAGCAAGATTGGAAAAAATTCCACTTCCAGCACCTACTGCAGATGTTGCAGAATTTACTACTATTCCATTTGCTAAAAGATTGATAGTAAAAGGTAAGCCAATACTTGAACTTGTAAAAAAGTAATTTACACTTCCATCATAGCTGTATGTGCAAGAATTCGAATTTCCATTTCCAGTTATCGCTAAGCTACAACCCGAAACTTGTGTTAATGGAATGGTATATATATTGATACATCCATTTGCATCTTGCACATAGGCAATGTAAACGCCTGGGGCTAATCCAGTGAAAACATTGGAAGATTGCCATCCGGTTGGAGCGTTTAATGCGTATTGATAAGGAGCTGTTCCGCCATTAGCAATAATGTTGATTGAACCATTGTTGTTCCCAAAAGTAGGAGAAGTTCCAGTTGCAGTAACTAATAATTGAGTTGTTTGACCAATTTGAACATTATTTACATAGGTACATCCTGCCGCATCTGTTATAGTTACGGTATAACTTCCTGCACAAAGATTGGTAAATGTTCCATTATTTTGCGGAAATTGGCTAGTTGTACTCTGAATTGTATTTCCATTACTTTCCACAACAATTGTTACCGGTGCAATAGCCATTGTATAAGTATAAAGAATACTTCCAGAGCATGAACCAGCGCAAGAAACATTTGAACTTTGACTAGTCATGACAACCGCACATGCATTTGTAACTTGAACGATGAAAGTATAAATTGAAACACAACCATTTTGATCCATTACATAACCAATATGCACGCCTCCTGCTAATCCTGTAAACGTATTACCGCTTTGGTATGTTATTCCATTTAGACTATAGGTATAGGGAGCTGTTCCGCCAGTTGCTGTAATTGTTGCACTCCCGTTAGCACTTGATGTTGTAGCGTTGGTAGTGACAACATTTGACACCAATAATTGAGTTGGTTGGGCTACTGTACAAATATAACTTCCTGAACAGCCTTGAGCATTTGTTACTTCAATTGAATAAACCCCAGCGCAAACATTCAAAAATGAGCCACTTGCTGCTGAAGAAGCATTTGTATTGGTTTGATAAATTTGACCATTCATATTTTGTAATTCAATTACAAAAGGCCCATTATTATTTTCATCTGAATATGCATATTGAATAACGGCATTGCAAGACCCATTGCAAAGCGTGCTTCCTCCATTTGCAGTAACAACCAGATTACACGCTGCAGGATTAATTACGGTAAATGAAACTTGTTCGATACAGTTATTTGCATCATTTACATAAGCTGTATAGGTTCCTGCTGCTAAACCTGAAAAGACGTTAGAACTTTGAAAAGTTACGCCGGTTAAACTATAAGTCAAAACACCTGTTCCGCCTGTTGCAATAATTGTTGCACTGCCATTACTAAATCCTGGGGAAGGATCAACAGTATTTACATAAGCTGTTATGGGTGAAGGTTGAGTTATTGTTGCAAAAGTTGTAAATGAACATCCTTGTCCTTGTATTGCAATTTGATAATTTCCAGCACATAAGCCTGTGAAAGGAATTGTCTGAAATTCTTGCATGTATGTCGTTAATGAAATAACCTGACCCGTTGTTTGGTTTGATAATGTTACAACGTACGGCGCACCAGGTGATTGCATGTTTGTGTTTTGATATAAATATGTAATAGTGCCATTGCAATCACCTGTGCAAAGAACAGAACTGCCAGTAGCAGTGCCAACAACATTGCACTGTGCCCATGTTGAAACAGTAAATAGAATTGCTGTTAGAATGGTAAAAAAAGTTTTCATAGTAATTGTTTTTGTAATGTAAATAGTTAAACGAATCTTTATTCTATCAGTTGCTTTTAAAAGTTAAAATAAAAAGCTGTCATTTTAGTTTTTAACAAATAGGAACAGTATTAAGATCTTTGAAAATTAGCATTTTTAGCCTTAATAATGCTCTAAAAAACTTAAAAAAGATACTTCAATCCAACATTCAAAAAGATTGCGCTGAAATTGTGTTTCAACGACAAGGCCTTTTTGGAAACATTCTGATCTGTATCTGCAACTGTGTAAATTTGATCGTCGTAAGTTGTGTATTTATCGATAGTTTTGAGATTGTCTATCCCTTCAATTCCATTGTAAACATAAGAATTCATCGTTTTTGATTTGGTCATGATTTTCAAGGAAATTCCATTCATTTCGCCAAAAAGAGAAAGTTTTTTCGCCAACTGCACAGAACCACCGATTGAAGCAGAATATCCAACGGCGAAGAAATATTTTGTTTCGCTTTGAGTAGAAACAGTTTGCCCGATTGGTGCAATTGTTCCAGAACCTGATTCTGTTTCATCTGAAAAAGAAACATTGGATATAGGCAAAACTAAGCCTGGTTTAAAATAAAAACCCAATTTTTCGCCTGAATGCTGCAAAATCAAACTGGGTGTCAAACGAAATTGATTGGAATTTTGAAATGCTTCGTAAACTCCAAAATCATTTTGCACTCTTGAAGTCAACATTTTACTGCCAACAAAATAAGTAAAACCTAGTTCCATTCCAAAGTTTGGTTTCAACATATAGGAAGAACTTAATCCATAATTCATTCCAGCGCCCAAAGTCCCGTAAATATTGGTGGTTTTCTCTGGTTCAACCTGAATTCCCAGTACATCAGAAGGCGCAGAAAATCCGTAGCCGACAAAAGCAGAAATCGTTGTTCCTTGCGAAAAGGTTGAAAAAGCACCTAGTAAAAGGGCGATACAAAAGCTAAATTTATACATACATTTGTTCAATTAAAATCTCAATATGGAAGATAAAGTCAACAAACTTATAGAAAAAATCAAATCACATTTCGAAAATGATTTTTCTGGTCATGATTGGGACCATATTATTCGTGTTTTAAACAACGCCAAATACATTCAAAGTAAAGAAGGTGGAAATCTGGAAATCGTGATTTTAGGGGCTTTATTACACGATATTTCTGACCATAAAATGAATGGCGGCATTTTAAATCACGGCGGAGAAAAAGCAAAAGAAATATTGCTGGAATTAAATTATTCTGCTGAAATAATTGAAAAAGTTGTCGTTTTGGTTGACAATATTTCTTTCAAAGGCGCATTGGTTGAGGACAAAAAAATCAGTTTAGAACAACAAATAGTGCAAGATGCAGATCGTTTAGATGCGATTGGTGCCATCGGAATTGCGCGTGCATTTGCTTTTGGCGGCAATAAAAATCGCCCGATTTATCAAGCTTCGGTCGAGCCAACACTCCACGATACATTTGAAGATTACGCAGTATCTAAAAGCCATACAATCAATCATTTTTACGAGAAACTATTGCTTTTAAAAGACCGTTTTAATACTGAAACAGGCAAAGAATTGGCAAAAGAACGCCACCAAGTGATGGAAGTTTTTTTGAATCAATTTTTCAAAGAGATTGACTTGAAATAAAGCTCATTTGTTAATTTTCTCCTAAAAATTTAATTCAATTGAACCGATAAAATCATGGGCTGTACTAGACTGCAAATTCAGAAATTATGAAAAAAATATTTGCAAGTCTTTTTGTTCTTTGTTTTACTTCTCAGCTATTTGCTGGCGACAAAGAAAATGTTAAATCAACCATTACAGAGGTAACCGTTTACACGCAAGGTGCTCAAATTTTCAGAAAAGCAACTTACAATGTGAAACCCGGAATCACTGAAATTATCATTGATGGAATTTGTCCCACCATTGACGCCAAAAGTTTACAAGTGAAAGCTACGGGCAACATTGTGATTTTGGATTCTAAATATTCTAAGTTTTATCCTGAACCAAAAGTAAGCACAACCATCGACGGTTTGCCTCTAAAAATTAGAAAAGACATTTTTCTTTTAGAAGATTCATTGTTGGTTATAGGATATGAAATTCAAGAAATTCAAGATGAAATTGATGTTTTGAATGCTACCAAAAGCATTTTATCGAACAATGGAGCTATTCGCGGACAAGGAAAAGTAAATGATTCTATTCAACTTTTAAAACAAGCAGTTGATTATTACGCCATCAAAATGAATGAAATCAATAAGCAATTGTTGAAACTGAATCGTCGCAAAGCTGAGAAAAATGTCAGAAAAACTGAGATGCAAAATCGCTTAAATAATCTTCAAAACTACCAAAGCACATCGAACCAAGAAGTTACACAACACGGACCAACACACAGAATTATTGTAACAGTATCAAGTAAGGAAATTACAAACGGAAAAATTACACTTTCTTATTTGGTTTCAGGCGCAGGTTGGATTCCATTATATGACATTAGAAGTGAATTGGCTGCTGGAAAAGTGAATTTGAATTACAAAGCGCAAGTTTATCAAAATACAGGTTCAAAATGGGAAGATGTAAGATTAACAATTTCAACGAACAATCCATTTCAGAATAAAATTAAACCAACACTAAGCCCTTGGTATATTGATTATTATCAAGCGCGTCCAGCGCCAGGATCATTGAATTCAAACGGTTATATGGCACCCGCCACTTTGAATTTTAATTCAAATGCTTATGAGAAAACTACTTCCAAAGATTCTTACAGATCACAAGAAGATGATGCTGAAACTTCTGCGCAATTCACACAAATCATCAGTCAAATGATTTCTGCTGAATTTAGAATTGATTTGCCATACACCATTCCTTCAACCAATGAAAAACACATGGTTTTGATTTCAAATACAGATTTGGCTGCAAACTACAAATATTACACGGTTCCTAAAATGGATGCTTCGGTTTATTTGGTTGCGCAAATCTCAAAATTGGACGAATTGCAACTTGTTCCTGCAAAAGCAAATATTTTCTTCGACGGAAGTTACATTGGCGAAACGTACATCGACCCTACTTCAATGGAAGATACTTTGAGCTTGAGTTTAGGGAAAGATCCTAACTTGATTGTGAAAAGAACACTCTTGAAAAAAGAAAGCAAAGAAAGAGTAATTGGAGACAAAATTGAAAGAACTAATAATTTCCAGATTGAAATCAAAAATTTGAAATCAACGAATGCAGTAATTGTCGTGCAAGATCAAATGCCAGTTACTCAAAACAGTGAGATTATTATTGAACCAACTAATACAGGAAAAGCAAAACACGATTTGGTTACCGGAATGCTTGAATGGGAAATTAACCTGAAAACCAAAGAAAGTAAAACTTTGAATTTCAGTTATACTGTCAAATTTGATAAGAATAAAAGTCTATAATTAAATATAGTTTTTGGTTTGGAGCCCTGAGAGTGAAAGCTTTCAGGGTTTTTTGTTTACCAAACGACTGCTGGATTATTTGCCAAAAATTGTTGGATTTTCTCCTTCGTTTTCAAGACGAACTCTTTATTTTCTGAGCTTTCAGAATACAAAGAGTGGTGATTTTGCATTTGTCTCAATTGTTGAATTTCCTTGCAAATATTTTGCGTTTTCGGCGACATCATTTTGGACTTTAATCCTACCCAAACATATTCGATAGCAGTTTCATTTGGATGAATTCCATCTGACTTGAAAAATCGATAATCTCTCAATTCGTCTAAAATGATTTCATACGATGGAAAATAATTGATTGAAAAGTCAGTATCTAATTTCTCAATCAATTCAAATAATCGGGCCTTGCTCCTATTGTTTTCAATCAAACCATCCTTGATATGGCGAATTGGACTTACTGTAAAAACAACTTCCAAATTTGGATTTAACGCTTTGAGCTGAATCAAAGTTTCGCTCCAAATTTCAACCATAGAATCTACATTTGTCAAAGATTTTACAAACGTATTTGATGGAAGTTTATGACAATTAGCAACAATTTCATTCAACTGATTGTGAACATATCCAACCGCTGAACCTAAAGTGATGAATAAGAATTTTGCTTCCAATAAATCTTGTTTAAATTGCGTTTTAATTTCATTTAAACGAGAATTTAAAGCTGCCTCTGAATAATGAAAAATTATTCCTGCAGCGTTCCAAGAGAAAAATAAATCTTTTCTCTGAACTATTGTATTTTGCTGATTTTGACTTATCGAATCTAAAATTAATTTCGCCAAAGGAACCGGGTGAAAAATCGTTCCAAAAGGATTAGAAATAATTTTAAAACCATTGTTTTCAAACAGTAAACCCATTTCATTTGAAAAACAACTTCCAATCAAAACAACTTGATCGCCATGTTGAATTTTGGAACCATTCATTTGAAATTCAAAATCGAGTTTTAGCTTCATGATTTCTTGCTTAAATTTAAAGTGAAATCCAATACTTCAGTCCAACCTTTCCACTTTGAAAAATTTCCGATTGTTTCGTTGTGCCAAATACAAATGAAATCTCCGCCAAATTTTTCTACTTCACGGTAGATTTTTTCAATTTCCACTTTGCTTTCTTCGATCGACCAATTTTTGTACTCGTGAATCGTTCCATCCATGTACGCAAAAGGATGAATGGTGTAATCAGTTACCAAATTTTCACTTAAATCAAAAAATTTAAACGGCCTCGCTGTACCTGCTCTGAAACCGATTTCATCAGCAAATCCCATGGAAAAATCATCTGTAAAACCTTTTTTAATTAAGTTTTGATAGGTAACAGGCAAAGAAAGTTTTAAAAAATGCTGTCTCGAAAATTTCACTTCATTGCCTAAAATTGTGTCGATGCGAGATTTTTCTCTTTCCAAATAAAAGTTTGCCTCATTAGATCGATAACTCGGATGCAAGCCAACTTTTGCATGTTGCGACATTTCATAAATCAACTTTTTGTGGCGCTGATCCATGCTGGAAATGTTTTTGTCGTATTTCGTGTAATCGCCTAACAACCAAAATAAATGTACATCAAAACCTCTTTTTGAAATCTCAATCATTTGATCAAAAGTATCATAAGGATCTTTTTCAAGTCCTTTCAAAACAGTATTTCTGCGTTTTAATCTAGCATGGTCTTTCTTCATCCAATCTTTGACAGTGCTTGAAAAGCGACGCCAATTTTGCTTCCATTTGAAGGCGTAGGTATTGTCGATATCGAATGTTGGAATAATTCGCACGTCAATCGGCCAAGGATTCAAAGAAACGCCTAATTTTTGCTCAATGTGCTTGATAATTACCATCGCCCAACGGTCACACATGGCTTTTTGCAAAATTCCATACTGGTGTAAAACACTATATTTCGCAGCAAATCGGTCGTGCTCATCGCGTTTGTTGTTTACATATTCTTCCATGCGCGTGAGCACGTAAAAAACGGAAGAAAATGGATCTACAATATTGTCAAAAGCGAAGCAAAATTCATCTTCAAAACGATTTTCTGAAATGGAATAGGGAAAAATTCCAGTATCAAATAATATTGTTGCAGGACTTATTTCAACACAATTTTCAAAAGATTTCGTCGAATAATTGAGTTTTATTTCATCTGTTTGCTGAAAAAACATGGGGTCGTTGGTAATTTTGAAATAGATTCCACGGTCCTTGAAAATAAAATCAAGCGTATAAATCAATCTTTCCGTTACTTCATCGACGTAAATCAACAACATTTTACAACTTTTCAATTATTTTTTGTGCAATAAAAAAGGCTGATTTTCCATCTCCAAAAATCGGAGGAAACGAGAAATCTTTTTTGTTCAGAAGTTGAAAAGTTGCGCTAATAATTCTTTCTTCATCAGCATCAGCCAACAATGCATTTCCATTATTGACAATCTCCAACCATTCGGTTTCAGGACGCAAAATAACGCAAGGTTTATGAAAGAAAAATGCTTCTTTCTGCAATCCGCCGCTGTCTGTGATAATCAAACGTGCATTTTTTTCAAGTGCAATAATGTCTAAAAATCCTGCTGGAGGAATGATTTTAAGATGTTTATTTTCAGCTATTTTCTCCTTTAATTCAGCATCTAACAAAGTTTCCATCATCTTTTTAGTACGCGGATGCAAAGGCAAAACGATGTCTAAACCTGATTCAATTTGAACCTTAAGCAACGCATTAAAAATAGCATTCAAATTATTTTGATCGTCAGTATTGGCATTTCTATGAATGGTAACCAAAATAAAATCATCCGCTTGCAATTCATTTTCTGAAAGCACCGCAGATTTTTGCGCAGAAACTTCTGAAAAATGCAGACTGTTGTCGTACATAATGTCTCCACAAGCAAAAATGATTGGTGAATCTATCGTTGCTTTTTCATTTTCAGCCAAATTAAACCCTTCTTTTGACAAGTTTTTGATGGCAGTTTCTGTGGGACAAAAAAGCAAGGTAGAAACATGATCACATAAAATGCGATTGATTTCTTCTGGCATAGATTTATTGAAACTTCTCAATCCTGCTTCGACATGAATCACAGGAATTTCCAATTTAGAGGCAGCCAAAGCAGCGGCAATGGTTGAATTTGTATCACCATAAACTAAAATCGCATTTGGCTTTTCAGAAAGTATCAAAGCTTCAATTCCCTCCATTATTTTGGCTGTTTGCACCGCGTGTGATGAACTTCCTACTTTCAGATTGAAATCAGGCAAAGGAATTCCCAATTCATCAAAGAAAACATTCGACATATTTTCGTCATAATGTTGGCCTGTATGCACCAATAATTGCTCAATTTGACCTGAAAAATGGGACTCAATCACCCGAGAAAGTGCGGAGGCTTTTATAATTTGTGGTCTTGCACCAATTACTGTTAAGATTTTAATCATGGTAATATTCCTGAATCTGAAAAGCTAAAGTAACTATTATCTGTATATATCAAGTGATCTAGCACTTTCAAATCTATCATTTTTCCAAAAATGGACAAATCTTGGGTCAGTTTCACATCGTTTAAACTTGGTCTGGCTGTGCCACTTGGATGATTGTGGCACAAGATGATAGAACGTGCATTATTTTCTAATGCTGCCCTGAAAATTATTTTTCCATCCACAATAGTTCCAGAAATTCCACCTTGCGATATTTTGACAGTTTTCATAATTTCCTGCGAATTATTCAAAATGATGATGTGAAATTCTTCAAAGTCCAAATCTTCAAAAATGGGTTTCAAATAGTCGTAAATGATGCGGGAAGAAGTAATTTTAATTCTCCGCATTGGATCACTTTCTTTGCGCCTACGACTCAATTCAAGCGCTGCAAGAATTGTTATTGCTTTTGCTTCACCAATTCCATGAAATTTGCACAGAGAAGCAAAATTGGCTTTAGAGAATTCATATAAACTATTTTCAAAAGCTTCTAATATTTCTTGCGCCAACTCAACAGCGGTTTTCGACCTTGTGCCTGAACCAATCAATATTGCCAATAATTCAGCATCTGAAAGTGCATTTTTTCCTTTGCTAAGTAGCTTTTCTCTCGGTCGATCATCGTCAGCCCAAGATTTGATGGTTTGGTTGTTGCCCGTAGGATGCATAAAATCAGATTTATTTGTAAAAATAGTACCGTTGTTGTTTTTGGTTAGAATGAAGATAAGTAGATTTTGGAAATATCCAAATTAAAAAATGATTTATTATAAATAAAGGAGATCAAAATGAATCAATCTCCTATTTTATTAATTTACAAATATCTATCAGAAAATAAATCTGAAATCAATAGATCAATTTGCGATTGACCATCAATTTATATGCTGGTTTGATGCTGATTGTTTTGCCCTCAAAAACCAATTCTTCCTCGTGCTCAGCGGTGATGATTAACCCGCTTTCAAGCTTGAAATATTCCATGGCTTCTAAAAGTCCTTTTATCTCTCGCTTTCTGGTCGAAGTTTCGCTTAAATCATAGCAAACTTGGATTGCATGTATCGGTTTATCACGGTCAAAGATTACAAAATCGCATTCAGTTTTTTGATTGTAATAGAATAAACTATCTCCATACAATTGGCGCAACCAGATGAAAACCATGTTTTCTAGCAACTTTCCGGAATTTTCAGAAAATTGATAGCTGATTACGTTCAATAAACCGTTGTCGATGGCGTAGATCTTTTTATCTCCCATTTCTCGGTTCACGATTGAATAATCAAATTTATACAAACGCATTCCCAAATAAACCGCCTCGATGTATTCCAATATTTCATACAAACTGTCCTTGCCAACTTTTACGCCTTGAGATTTCAATTCGTTGTAGATTTTATTCAAAGAAAATGGCGTTGTAAGATTGCTCATCAGCTTGTTTATGAAATACTTCAAAGCATGGATTCTCGTCACGTTGTAGCGTTCTACGATGTCTCTGAACAATAAAACCTGGTAATAATCTGCCAATATTTGCGTGCGCTGTTCTGCTGTTCTAAAAACCGTTTCTGGAAAACCTCCTTGCTTCAAATATTGATAAAACTCACTCATTATCAACGCTTTTTGCGCCTCGCCTTTGTAAACCAGTTTTATTTTTTTGAAAGAAAGAAACTCACTAAAATCCAAGGGAAACAATTCGTACAACAATGTTCTACCGCGCAAAGAGGTGGCGATTTCACTTCCCAACATTTTAGAATTTGAACCAGATATAAATATATTCTTGGTTTCATTGTCATATACGCGGCGCACAAATTTTTCCCAATGCACGATGTTTTGTATTTCATCGAAGAAAAAATAGCACTCGCTTAAATCCAACTTTGGATACAATTCTCTGTAAGCCTGAAGGATCAAATCTAATTCTTCGATTTGAAGCAATAAGCGCTCATCGTCAAAACTGAAAAAGAGCGTTTTATAAACTGGAACTTTGGATTTTAATATTTGATTGCGTGTCAATTTCAACAAGGCTGTTTTGCCGCATCTTCTCACGCCACTCACCACGATGATTTTGTCAGAATTTAAAGGCAGTTCCATCTTACGAGCGAATAAATTATCCACTTTCACTGAATTATGCTGCTGCTCTATCAGTTCTTTTAACACTGCCTTTCTATCCATTTTGAGAAAATTTACCAACTAATACCATGTAGCATCCTTCATGCCGTATATTTAATTCCTAAGGTATAATGCCGAAATAGATTTCAAGGCTTATGAAATAAGACATTTGAAATCATAATCGCTATAATTATCCTCAAAAATACTCAAATAATTCTAGTATTATCCTATTTTTAAAGAAAATAATTGAATTATTATCCTATTTTTAAAAAAAATAATTGAATTATTATCCGTTATTAAAGGAAAATAACTGACTTTTTATACGATTTTAAAAGAAAATAAAAGAATTATTATCCGTTTTTGAAAGAAAATAATTTACTTTTTATACGATTTTAAAAGAAAATAATTGATTTTTTGTCATTTAAACAAAGAAAAAAATGTAAAATGATGTATAAATAATGCATCGAAAAAATTCATAAATATCTAAAATTTAGGAATTTTGCAGAAAAAAACTTTGTTATCTCAATTACTGTATTACTTTTGTTACAGTAGCATCTTTGCTATTTACTGATTCATTCTACTACGTGTTGTTTTTGAGTACAATAATACGCTTTTATTTTATAAAAGAAACAAAATGACGGTAAATATTTGAAATTTGATATACAAAATGACGGTAAATATTTGGAAATAGATACACATAATGACGGTAAATATCTCAAATTTGATACACAGAATGACGGTAAATATTTGAAATTTGATACACAGAATGATGGTAAATATTTCAAATTAGATACACAGAATGATGGTAAATATTTCAAATTTGATACACAAAATGATGGTAAATATTTGAAATTTGATACACATATTAATGGTAAATATTTCAAATTCGATACACAGAATGATGGTAAATATCAAAAATCTGATATACAGAATGATGGTAAATATTTCAAATTCGATACACAGAATGACGGTTAATTAATGACAAAATAAGGATTATTATAATTCACTACAAATAAATAATTACCAGAAATCAATAACCATCAAATAATGAATTATAAATCACAAAAAAAACACCTTAGTTTCCAAAGATGCTTTTGCAATTAATTATTCTATCTTTTCTACTCAAACAACTTTATCTGCGAATCGTCTTCATCGTCTTTTTTGGGTAAAATATCCCATTCGATCGTTGGAGAATCGACGTCTGAATCAGAATCAGAATCAAAATCTACAATTCCATCCAGATCAATCACAGGCATATCACCTTCTTCGATTGGCCAGGGTTCGCCGCCGTCAATTTCGTGGGTCAAAACGATTTCTTTGACTTTCAATTTTGTCATTTGATTTCCTTGCGCTTTCATTCCTTTCACTTCGATCAGATCAGCAATATTCACCAAATTATCAGGTAAATTCTTAGTTTCTCTTAGTAATTTATTGTAAACAATGCGCACTTCTGGCCTGTATGAAGTCGAAACAGTGTCCATATAAGAACCTTCTGATTCTGAGATGAAAAGCACTTTTTTATCGGAAGTTACTTCGCACAAGAAACGTTTTACATAATGCAATTCTTTCTCTCCATCGAAATAAACGGTCGAAATTGGTCTGTCTGGAATCCATTTTTCAATGTGCATCATGTCTTCATCAAAATGCGTCGCCAAGTCGAAACTTGAAAGCCTATATTCGCCGGCTTTATAGATAGTGAGTAATTTGTCAGTTCCTTTGAAAGAACCTAAAAATTTGCCTCTTCCTTCGTCATTCAATCGACCAACAACGGTATCGTACCAAATTTTACGTGCCGCCAAAGTGGAACCGCCGACTTCTTTTTGGATAATTTTCTGCACGATTTCCTTTGTCACACGATTTCCTGTCGCGGCCCGACCTTTGATTAAAAGTTCACCAAAATCAATGTCAAATCGCAAACGTTTCAGATGCGGTCTTGGTCGTAGCATAATGGAAACAACTTCTCGTTCACCGTTTGGATGCACTGCAAAATAGAGCAATTTAGAGCCTTTTGCGCCTTTTGATAAATCGTATTCTGTATCGCGCGTGATGCTGTTAACAAAAAAGCGTTTCATCATCGTTGGTCCGCCTACTCCATCTTGGTACATGACGTGGTAAATTGTGCGCGTATCGCCTTTTTTCCAAACGTCAGCATGGACAATTCCTTTTCCAACGAATTTTTTGTCGGCAACTTTCGTTACCATCATTTTTCCGGTACTGAAGAAAATAATGATGTCGTCTATTTCAGAACAATCGTTGACAGGATCATTTTTCTTCAATCCCCAGCCGATGAAACCTTCGTCAAGATCAACATATAATTTTTTGTTTGCAATAATTACTTTTGTAGCAGTAATATTGTCGAAAATTTTAATTTCTGTTTTGCGTTCTCTGCCTTCGCCGAAGCGTTTTTTCAAATCCTTGAAATATTCAATACAATAATCAATGAGATTACTTAATTTCTCTTTGACTTGTTCCATTTCATCTTCCAACTTCAAAATCAATTCATCGGCCTTATCACTGTCAAAACGGGTGATACGAATCATTTGAATTTGCGTCAAACGGTGTAAATCTTCGTCAACTATTTCACGCACAAACATTTTTTTGAATTTATCAAAACGTTTGTACAAATACGCATATAAATTCTCTTTATCTCCGTATAATTTGAAATCGATGTACATTTCTTCTCTGATGAAAATCTTCTCTAAAGTCGAGAAATGCCATTGTTGCATCAATTCTTGCAAGCGAATTTCCAATTCCCATTTCAGCAACTGAACCGTGTTGTCAGTATTGATTCGAAGAATTTCACTTACGCCAATAAATCTTGGTTTTTCTCCATCAATAATCGAAGCGTTCGGTGAAATTGACACCTCGCAATCGGTAAACGCATACAACGCATCCAACGATTTATCAGGAGAAACTCCTGGCGCCAAGTGAATGATAATTTCCACAACGGCAGAAGTATTGTCTTCAATTTTTTTGACTTTGATTTTCCCCTTGTCGTTCGCTCTCAAGATTGAATCAATCAATGAACTTGTGGTCGTTCCAAAAGGAATTTCAGTAACCACCAACGTTTTGTTGTCCAATTTTTTGATTTTGGCACGCACACGCACTTTACCACCTCTTAAACCATCGTTGTAATTGGTGAAATCAGCCATTCCTCCGTGCAAAAAGTCAGGATAAATCTCCACCTTTTTCCCTCTTAAATGATTGATTGACTGATCGATTAATTCAATAAAATTATGCGGCAAAATCTTACAAGCCATTCCAACTGCAATTCCTTCAGCGCCTTGTGCCAAAAGCAATGGAAATTTAACTGGCAATTGATCTGGTTCTTTATTTCTACCATCGTAGCTCAATAACCAATTGGTTGTTTTGGGATTAAAAACAACATGCGAAGCAAATTTGGACAAACGCGCTTCTATGTAACGTGCAGCTGCGGCACCGTCACCGGTCAATGTATTTCCCCAGTTTCCTTGGCAATCGATCACCAAATCTTTTTGTCCGAGTGCCACCAAAGCGTCGCCAATTGAAGCATCGCCATGCGGGTGATATTTCATGGTATTTCCGATGATATTCGCTACTTTATTGTATCGGCCATCATCCAATTCCTTCATGGAGTGTAAAATCCTTCTTTGTACAGGTTTCAAACCATCAAACAAAGCAGGAACAGCACGTTCTAAGATTACGTATGATGCATAATCTAAAAACCAATTTTCATACAAACCATTCAGCGGAATGATTTTATCGTCAACATTTGAATTCTCAAAGGGATTTTCCTCTGAAAAACCTTCTGTGTGATCTTCAATTTCGTCTTCAGCCATTGTTAAGAAGCTTTATCAATTTCTTCGTCGTTTTCTAATTCATTTGCATTCAAATCTTCTCCTAAATCTTTCTCAACACGAAGATTATCGATGATAAAATCTTGTCTTTCAGGTGTATTTTTTCCCATGTAATAGGACAAAATTGTTTCAATCGAAGCTTCTTTGGAGAGAATTACTGGTTCTAAACGAATTTCAGCACCGATAAAATGTTTGAATTCATCTGGTGAAATCTCACCCAATCCTTTGAATCGCGTTATTTCTGGATTTTTGCCCAATTCAGCGATTGCATTTCTGCGCTCTTCTTCTGAATAACAGTAAATCGTTTTTTTCTTATTTCGCACCCTGAAAAGTGGCGTTTGAAGCACATAAACGTGATTTCTTTTCACCAAATCAGGGAAGAATTGCAAGAAAAATGTCAGCAATAACAAGCGAATGTGCATTCCGTCGACATCGGCATCGGTTGCAATCACAATGTTGCTGTAGCGCAAATTATCCATGTCTTCCTCAATATCCAACGCTGCTTGCAACAAGTTGAATTCTTCGTTTTCATAAACGATTTTCTTTGTCAAACCGAAGCAATTCAGCGGTTTACCACGCAAAGAAAAAACACCTTGTGTATTTACATCTCTTGATTTCGTGATTGAACCACTCGCAGAATCTCCCTCAGTAATAAAAAGTGTTGTTTCCTCTCTCCTAGCGTCTTTGAGATCAGTTAAGTGTATTCTACAATCACGTAATTTTTTATTGTGTAGACTCGACTTTTTAGCTCGATCTCGCGCCAATTTTCGAATTCCTGAAAGTTCTTTTCTTTCGCGTTCAGATTGCTTGATTTTTTTCTCAATCGTTTCCGCAATCTGCGGATTTCTATGTAGATAATTGTCTAATTTATCCTTCAAGAAATCATTGATAAAAGTACGAATCGATTGTCCGCCGGGTTCGATTTCCTGCGAACCTAATTTTGTTTTGGTCTGAGATTCAAAAACTGGTTCAACAACTTTCACCGCAATCGCAGCTACAATAGACTGGCGAATGTCTGCAGCGTCATAATTCTTGTTATAGAAATCACGAATTACTTTCGCAATCGACTCACGAAAAGCACTTTGATGCGTTCCACCTTGAGTTGTATGTTGACCATTTACGAAAGAATAGTAATCTTCACCATACGTTTTTCCATGCGTGAAAGCCACTTCGATATCGTCGCCTTCCAAATGGATAATTGGGTACAATGGATCACCGTCCATATTATCTTCCAACAAATCTTTCAATCCGTCTTTAGATTGGTATTTTTCTCCGTTAAAATAAATGCTTAATCCTCTGTTTAAGTAACAATAGTTCCAAAACATTTTAATCAAATACGGCGATTTGAAATTGAATTTTTTAAATATTTGATCGTCAGGAATAAATTCTACGTATGTTCCGTTGATTTCGTCCGTTTTTTCAATGGCTGCATCTTCAACCAAATTTCCACGACAAAAAGAAGCTTGTTTTTTATCGCCTTCACGCACTGAATAAATCATGAAATGACTACTCAAAGCATTCACAGCCTTTGTCCCTACTCCATTCAGACCCACAGATTTTTTAAATGCTTTGGAATCATATTTTCCGCCGGTATTCATTTTGGAAACCACTTCCACCACTTTTCCGAGAGGAACGCCTCGACCAAAATCACGCACGACGACTTTACCGTCTTTTACTTTAACGTCAATGCGACGGCCATTTCCCATCACAAATTCATCGATACAGTTGTCGATAACCTCTTTTACCAAAATGTAAATTCCGTCATCTGCAGCCGCACCATCGCCAAGTTTCCCGATGTACATTCCCGGACGCAGACGAATATGTTCTTTCCAATCTAATGACCGAATATTGTCTTCTGTATATTGATTTTCTGCCATTTAACTCGTAAATTTTAAAAACTACTTTGTTTTTGAAGGATAAAAACAAGTTTTTAGTATTCAAAAAAAAGCAACCCATTGTGAACGATAACTAGCAAATTTAATCAATCGTCGCGGATGATTTTAAATAAGTTATTAGTAGTTTTTAACTTTTTAAAGTGGAAAAAGAAAGGTTGTAAAAAAAATCAATTTTGGAATAAAAAAGCATGAAAATTTTAAACTTGAAAAATCATTCCATCTTCAGCAATTACAGTATTTTCAAAAATGGTTTGGGCCTCTTTTAGATGGTCGTCACCGGAATCATAGCGAGCGCTTAAATGACCAAGAATTAATTTCCCAACATTTGCTTTTTGCGCGATTGTTGCTGCATCTTTGGCTGTGGAATGAAATGTTGCTTTGGCTCTATCAGCCAGTTTTTCAACAAAAGTAGCTTCATGATACAATAAATTAACTCCCTGAATTGATGGGATTAGCGGTTCAAAATAAGCTGTATCGGAACAATACGCATAAGATTTCGGTGATTTTTTAGCCATTATGAAATCTTCTGCGTAGTGAATTTGACCGTTTTCATCTACAAAATCTTCTCCATTTTTAAAAAAAGGAATAGACATCAAAGACAAACCAGATTCTTTGAAAACTTCTCCAATAATATTAAACTCTTTCTCCTTTTCTTGAATTCTAAATCCATTGACAGGAATGCGATGTTTCATTGGAAAACTGTGTACTTCAATCATTTTATCTTCAAAAATCACTGTTGGTTTTGAATTATCCAACACAATAAAATTCAGATTGAAATTCATTTTTGCGCCACCAATTTCAAGTTGCAATCGAATAATTTGCTCGAGTTCTTTGGGACCATAAATGGTAATTCCATTATCTCTACCAAGCAAATGCATTGAACTTAACAATCCGACCAAGCCAAAAAAATGGTCGCCGTGCATGTGAGAGATGAAAATAAGATTTATTTTTTGGATTTTAATGCCAAATTTTCGCAGTTGACTTTGTGTTCCTTCGCCACAATCAATCAAAATATGGCGATCGTTGCAAGCAATATATTGTGCTGTTGGATTTCTTCTTAAAGTGGGAAGTGCGGAACCTGAACCTAAAATTGTGACTTCAAAACTCATTTAAATCAATTCAAGATAATTTCTTGAGCTAATTCAGCTGAATCTGTGATTGAGAGAACTTTATCTAATTGAGAAATGCCTATCATTTTGGCAACATTAGTCTGTAAACCACACAAAACGAATTTTCCGTTGGTATCTTTACACAGTCGATTTGCAGTTAAAATTGCACTCAAACCTGAAGAATCGCAATATTTAGTTTTAGAACAATCTAAAATAATGGAATTTACGCCCGCTTTGTTCAATAATTGGAGTTCAACTTTCAACTCAGAAGCATTAGAAGCATCCAATTTTTCAACTTTAGATTCAACTAAAGTGTATTGTGCATGTTGAGTTATATCGAATTTCATGTGTTTTCGTATTGACCAAAAGTAATAATTATTTTTGGTTACAAATTTTTTAGGCGATTTTTTTTAATTTAGACATCGAATTCATTTTTTCTCTAAAAGCTGAAATTGACAATCAAATCAAACTACAACCATTGGAAACCAAAATCTTCTAATGTTGGCAAATCTGTAAACTTGATTTCAATTGTGTGTTTTCCTGGCAATAAATCGATAAAATTTTCTGAGAATCGAACGCCTTTTTTATATGAGTAGATCCAAAAATGATGCAAAAAAGTTTGATTTTCAATTTCAATCGTTGCGACACTTTTCGAAGGGTCAACATGTAATAATTTCACTTGAAATGAATCTGCAAGCGCTTTGGTTCGATGCACGGGCAAATGAGCAAAAGTTCTACTTTTAGCTTCTCCTTTGTCATTTTGCCATTCTATTTTCAAGACATAATTGATTTTTTGAATAGAATCTGACTGACAATCCAAACAAATTTCTTGCTGAAATCCAGGTTTTATTTTTAAAGTATCCAAGGCTTTAAAAATCAAATTTCCTTGTAAATCATATACAAAACAATTTAAAGGAGTTTCAAAAATTGCTGTTTGGTCTGAAAGAATAAAATATTTTTCGCTGCCAATTTTTTCAGTTTTTTCCAGCACTGCAATATCCTCAAAATCTTTTTTCACTTCGTATTGCAACGCTTTCCAATTTCCATGATAATCGATACTGGACCACGTCGGCGCTTGCCAACAATCGTTTAATTGCCAATACAATGTCCCCATGCAACGCGGTGCGCCCAATCGATGACTGGAAACAGCAATTTGAACCGCTTTTGATTGCGTGAGTTGAGACAAATAAACAAACTCATCAAAAGAATGACTTTCACCAAATAAAAGATCTGATTGCTTTTTAATCATTCCGTTTCCAACATAGCTTTTTTGGTGCCATTTCATGACTGGCGAATTCAAATCCCAATCTTTTTTCTCACTGAAAGCCAACAAAGTATTAAATTCTGGAAAAGATTGAAAACCATATTCAGCATTGAATCTGCCAGATTTCAGACCAAAATCTTCGATCGGATCTTTTCCGTGCCAAACACCCCAATAATGTTGCGTTCCATGGTTGAAATATTCGTCCTTTCCCCAATTACTCAAAGGCGATGTATGTTCATAAGGAATAAAACTTTGCGCTTTCACTACGTTCGGAATCAATTCTTTGAATAATTTTCTATAATCTTCCTCCATTGATTTTTGCGCTTTTGGGAGAATTTTATAGGTGACTTGAAATCCCCAATTTTTCCAAGCAACATCGACTTCATTATTTCCATTAAACAAAACCAAGGATGGATGCGCAGAAATTCTTGGTACTTGGTATTCCAATTCTTGTTTCACATTGGCCAAAAATACCGCATCACCTGGATACATGGCACAAGCGAACATAAAATCTTGCCAAACCATTATTCCAGCCATATCGCAAGCGTCAAAAAATGCTTCGTCAGGATAAAAACCGCCGCCCCAAACGCGCACCATATTGAAATTCGAAAGACGCATTTGTTCGACTAAATATTGAATAGATTCTGTTGTAATTCTGGAAGGAAAAACTTCCTGCGGAATGTAGTTTGCGCCTTTACAAAAAATAGGTTTACCGTTGATTTTAAAATAAAAAGAGGTTCCAAATTGGTCTTTTTCTTGAATTAATTCACTGGTTTTAATTCCGAAATCTACAGAACAACTGTCGATTAATTTTCCTGCTAAATCATAAATTTTCCAATTGTCGTGATATAAATATTGCTCGCCTTGTCCGCGCGGCCACCACAATGTAGGATTCATCAAATCAGCATCAATTTTCAATTCACCATTGACTAAATTTAAGATGTCAAAATTGCCCCAAATCTCGCTTTCGAGTCTTATTTTTTGTGTTGATCTAACAGCACAAACAAGCGACAATTGCAACTTTGCTTGATTGTCCACAACACTTTTTGTATCAACTTTTTGAAGTAAAATTCTATTTGAAGAATAAGTCCGCAATCGAACTGGTTTCAAAAAACCAATGGTATTCATTCTCAATGCCCAATCCCAACCGAATTGATACTGAGGTTTTCGAGACATAGATGAAACAGCAATTTCGCCCAAATCGTTTGGCGCAGGAAGTTTGGGTGATTTTGCTTCAAATGCTTTCCTATGATAATTTACCGGTGAAGTGAAAATAACTTTAATGCTATTTAAACCGATTTTCACAAAAGGTTTGACTTGTAAAATGTAAGGATGAAACGCATTTTTAGTGCTTAAAACTAAAGAATCATTGATATAAATTTTGGCATAAGTATCAACTCCAGGGAAATCCAATTCAATGAAATTTTCTGCAAATTGAATTTCAGTTAGATTAAATGACGATTTAAATTCCCAATCATATTTTTCTATCCAATTAAAAAGCTTTTCATTTTCGCCATAAAATGGATCTGGTAATTCTTTAGATTCAATTAATTTTTCTTGCACAGAGCCGCATGTTCCTGCCTGCAACCATGTTTTCTTAACCGGATGAAAGAAATTCCATTCAAGTTCATTTTTTTGTGAAAATGTCATGCAATGAAAGCTTAAGAAAAGTACAATAAAAAATATTCTCATATCAAAATTTGAAAATGAATTACCATTTTCTATCACAAGAAGTTTCGACCATCACATGCTTTTGCGCATCGGTGAAAGCATAATTAAAGCCATTGAAAACAGAATAACCGCCCACATTTCCGAACTTATCAATGGCAATAAATCCGCATTGCAAACCATCCATATTTTCATGCTTCGAAATGATTCTTTCAACTGCCATTTTACAAGCTTCTTCAGGCGAATTTCCTTGGCGCATCAATTCGACGACCGTATGACTTCCAGCCACACGAATAATTGCTTCGCCCAATCCAGTTGCAACAGCGCCGCCCACTTCATTGTCTACAAACAATCCAGCACCAATAATGGGTGAATCTCCAATTCGTCCGTGCATTTTATAAGCCCAACCAGAAGTTGTGCACGCGCCGCTGATATTGCCAAAACTGTCAATCGCTAGCATACCAATTGTATCGTGATTTTCGACATTAATTGTCGGTTTTCTCGCCAACGCTTCTTGTTCTTTTTTCCACTTTTTGTAATCTTTTTTGACTTCGGGAAGTGGCGTTTTTATTTTTTCAAATCCTTTGGAAAGTGCGAATTCTTTGGCGCCTTCGCCAACGAGCATCACATGTTGAGTATCTTCCATCACTTTTCTTGCCACTGAAATCGGATGGTCGATGCCTTCTAAAAAAGCAACTGAACCACAGCGTGATTTTTCGTCCATAATACAAGCATCTAAAGTAACATGGCCTTGCGCATCTGGTCTTCCGCCAATTCCAACGCTGCGATTGGTGATATCAGATTCAGTAACGCGCAATCCTTTTTCAACTGCATCAATTGATTTTCCGCCAGCAGAAATCACTTCCCATGCAGCTTTGTTAGCCGCCAATCCGTGTTCCCAAGTGGAAATAACTTTTGGTGTAATTGCCATTCTGCGTAAACCTTTATTGAGCGGTTCAATGGCTAAAGATGGTTTCACAATTCCAACCAATGCCCCAATGGCGCTCCATTTTATAAATGTTCTTCTTTGTACCATACTATTTATTTTCAATAAATTAAAGTCGCTCCATAAAACTCATGTCAGTCAAGGAATACAAAAATTCAATCAGATCATTTTTCTCCTTTTTAGTCAAGGTAAAAGGTTGAATAATTGCTGATTTATTCTTGTGATTTTTTCCACCTGCTGCATAATGATCAATTATATCCGACAAAGATTCATACGAGCCATCGTGCATGTAAGGATCCGTAATTTCGATATTCCTCAAAGTCGGAACTTTAAATTTTCCCATTTCGGTAGAATCGTTGTTAATTCTAAATCTTCCATTGTCAGGATAAATTTCATACAAACCATTATTTTCCACTTTAAAAGTTGTAAAATATGGCGCTGGATGACATTTTGTGCAATATAATTTTTCAGAAAAAATGTTCCAACCACGTTTTGCGGAAGCGCTCATAGCCATTTTGCTGTTGCCATAAAAGAATTTGTCGAACGGAGAATTATCAGAAATCAAACTTCTTTGATAAGCGGCTAAAGCGCGCGTAAGCACCCAAACATCCATATCACGATTGAAAACACGTTTGGCAGCAGCTTGATATTGAGGAACAGCTTTCAACCTCACGATTAATGCTTTCATTTCCATTCCCATCTCATTGTGGTCTTGAATTGGAACGATTGATTGCATTTCCAGCGTCGGAATTTCCCCGTCAAACATCACTTTTGGCAAAAAAGCAGCATTCAATAAAGTGGGTGAATTTCTAGCTGATTTGCGACCTAAAATTCCCTCGCTGACTTTTAATCCATCTGAAAAAGCCAAACCAGGTTTATGACAAACAGCGCAAGAAACCGATTCATCAACAGACAATCTTTTGTCAAAGAAAAATTCTTTTCCTAAAGCAATTTTTGCTGTGTCTAATTGATTATCAACAGGAGATTTTATAGCACCTAGAGGACTTAAGAAATCTGTTTTTGAAACGGAACACTTGAGAAAAAACAACGATGATACTGAGAAAATCAATATAACAGGCAAATTGATTTTTCTCAACAAATTCATGGCTGCACCGCTTTAATTTGATTTATTAAAATACCAGAATCACTAAAAAATCGCACAAAATAAACGCCATTATTTAAGCCAGAAACTTGCCACTTCCCATTTACTTCTTTAGATAAAAATTGATTTATTTTAGCGCCTGAAAGGTCAAACAATTCAACTTTTTCTAAATTTTTCATTCCTTTCCAGCTGATCGAAGATTCTTTGCCATTTTGCAGAAAAAAAGCTTCTCCAAGAAGATTGGAAATTTCATTGATATTTGCATTCAGTGGCGCCGTAAAAACTGGATAATTTTGCACATTCATCATCGCATCCGCATTGACTCCAGCGCTTCCATGTTGGATATCTAAAGTAGACAAATTTAAATTCCGTAACCATTGATCAATATTGACATTTTGAAATATTTCTCTTGTTCCATCAGGCCAAATTGTAGCAGTATTGATCACATGAACTTGTTGCACATTTGAATCACCTAAACAATGTAATTCAAATGGAACATCGGTAATATTGTCTCCATTATTATCGGCTGTACCATCAATAAGAAAAAATGTATAACCAGCTACCCAGCCCCAATGCATGGCAGGAATTTGAAAATACAAAGGGTGATTTTCTGGATAAGCGCTAATGTCTGTATGATTAATAGAAGCTGGAACACCAACCTGAAAATCAATAGATTCGACTATATCTACACTTTGCAAACCTAAATCAAAATTACTCGCTCTTTTATTTACGTAAAAAACAGAATCTTGAAAATCTAAAACTTGACCTCCGTCATGTGTAATTTTTAACCTCGAAATGTAAAACGCGATATCTTGCGGCTTATAATAAGTTCCATTTAAATCTTGTATTGTCTGAACAGCTGAAAAAGTTGAATTACCATTTAAAAATCTAAAGTTCAAATGCAATGGATTTTGAGCATTGACAAAATAAGTCAATATCAAAAATAAAGTTAAAATACTTTTTTTTATCATGTGTCTATTTGCTAACTATGTATAAAATTTCTTTTCTCATCAATCGATAACGGTCAATTTGAGCGTCAGAAAAGTGCGCGGAAGGAATGTATTCTTTTACTTTAAATCCGGCTTTTATCAGCCATTCTGGATAATCACGACCAAATAATCTTACATGGTCGTATTGCCAATAGTGCTTTTCTCTTTCTTCTGGAGTTACAATTGATGGATCTTCATAAGTTACTTCACGCGTCATGTCTTGTGGCACTTGCATGATTCCCCAGCCACCAGTTTTTAGTACGCGGTGCAATTCTCTCATACATTGCAAAGCATCATCGACATGTTCAAGTACATGATTGCAAAAAACAACATCAAACCGATTGTCTTCCAACGGAATACTGTGTAAATCAAAATGCATATCTGCAATGGGGGAAAGTAAATCTCCCGTCAAATAATCTAAATTTACTTGTGCTTTGAATGTTTTATGAAAGCATTGTTCAGGCGCAATATGCAAAATGTTTAATTTTGCTGCAGTAAAAAAATTAGATTCATTTTTCAAATACAACCACATCAATCTGTGTCTTTCAAGGGTCAAATCGTAGGGACAAAGTACGTTTTCTCGATGTGTAACTTCAGAGCCATAAGATAAAAACTTACTGAAATTGCGCTCACAAACGGGACACGTAACATTATTGCCTTTATATAACAATGGTGCAACTTTTTTGAAAGGATAACTCAATCTTATCAACAAAGGACGAGGTAACGTATTGATTAAAAACTTATAAAGTTTCTTCATTTTCTATATTTGTTGGTCCTAAATTGAAATACACTCAACTTTCGACTTGATTTTCAATTAAAATATTTTCCAAATATACAGAAAGTCAAAGAGCTTAAAAAATGGTTTTTAAAAATTCTGAATTAAATTAAATAAACAGTACCTTCGCTTTAAAGTAAAAAACAATTTCAATCATGAAAGTATCCTCTAAAACGTCCTTCATTTGCCTTTCAATTTTATATTTTTTCATCCAAAATAACCAGTCAATGAGTCAAGAACATCCGAAAGCAATTCAAAAAAACAAAACACTTATCAATTTAGGACACGAGCGCGTTGACCCCTATTTTTGGATGAATGAAAGAGATTCAAAAGAGGTTTTGGACTACATCGCTGAAGAAAACAAGTACAAAGACAATTATTTTGCACCAATAAAAGCTTTACAAAATACCTTATTAGCAGAATTTGACAAACGAATCGATCCAAATGACCAAAGTTCACCGTTTTTTATCCAAGGAAAAAAATACCAATATCAAAGTATTGAGGGAAAAGATTACCAGCAAATTTTAACTTTTGAGAAAGAAAAAGCGATTGTTTATTTTGATCAAAATGAGCGTTCCATAGGAAAAAGTTATTATGATTTAGGCGATTGGTCACCATCCAAAGACAATTCAATATTGGCTTTCAGCGAAGATCATGTTGGACGTAGAAAATACAGCATTTTCTTTCGCATTGAAAAAAGTGGTAAAATGCGCTCAGATGAAATCAAAAATACAGACGGTTCAATCGTTTGGGCAAATGACAACAAAACGGTTTTCTACGTCAAAAAGGATACGAAAACTTTGAGAGAATTTCAAGTATATTCGCACGTATTGGGAACAGAATCAGCCAAAGACAAATTAATCTACGAAGAAAATGACGAAAGATTTTCAGTTTTTATTGGTAAAACAATAACTGATAAATATGTTTGTATTTACTCTCAAAGTTCCACTACTTCAGAAATTAGTTTGATCGATGCTGATAAGCCAGCAGAAAAACCCATGCTATTTTTAAAACGAAAAAGCGGTCATTTATATGAAATTGACCATCATGAAAAAGGTTTTTATGTGCTTTCTAACGAAAATGCACCCAACAAAAAAGTGCTTTTCTTTGCAAATATTCCAACAGAAAATGAAGTAGGAAAAGAAATTATTGCGCATAATTCCGAAAAATTAATTGAGGGGATTTTGACACTTGAAAATCATTTGATCGTTCAAAGTAGAATTGATGGCTTGCAACAAATTGAAATTCAAAAGTTCGACAATCAAAAAGTAAATTCTATTCAATTTCCAGAACAAACTTTTTCCGCAGGTTTGGGTTTCAATGATGATTATCATGCCAAATCAATTTATTTAAGCTACACTTCTCTTTCAACTCCAGCAACGATTTATGAATATGATTTGAAAAGCAATTCAAAAACAGTTTTCTTTCAAAAGAAGTTGATTGACCCCTCTTTCAGTCCAACAAATTATGAAACGAAACGCATTTGGGTGACAGCCAACGATGGGACTAAAATTCCTGTTTCAATGATTTACAAAAAGGGAATTGATTTATCTAAAGCGCCACTTCTTTTATACGGTTATGGATCTTATGGAATAACAATCCCAGCAAGTTTCAGCGCCTTGCGATTGAGTTTGGTTGACAGAGGATTTGTTTATGCCATTGCGCACATCCGTGGAGGAAAATATTTGGGTGAAGATTGGTATGAAAACGGTAAATTCTTAAAAAAGAAAAACACCTTTACAGATTTCATCAATGCAGCAGAATTTTTGGGAAAACAAGGATATTGCGATCCTGAAAGAATATACGCGCAAGGAGGAAGTGCCGGCGGATTATTAATGGGTGCGGTATCGAACATGGCTCCTTATTTGTGGAAAGGAATTGTGGCACAAGTTCCATTTGTAGATGTTGTGACAACAATGTTGGACGATACAATTCCTTTGACTGTGGGGGAATATGAAGAATGGGGAAATCCGAAAGAAGCTGATTACTATTGGTATATGTTGAATTATTCACCTTATGACAATGTCAAAAAAATGGATTATCCAGCGATGTATATCACCACAGGCTACCACGATTCTCAAGTTCAATATTGGGAACCTTTAAAATGGGTAGCCAAACTTCGTGCGATGAAAACAAATGACAGTCCAATCATTTTTGATTGCAATATGGATGCTGGTCATGGAGGAGGATCAGGAAGAAGTAATGAAAGATTAGAAGTTGCCAAAGAATTTTCGTTCATTTTGAATTTGGAAGGAATTGAAAAATAGTTTATTACTGATTTTTTATTGTGTTATCACTTCTGTTTTTTGTCAAAAAGATTTAGAAACAAAAGGTGATGCATATACCTTGTACAAAAACAAAATTGTGATTTATTCCGATTTAGGCTTCAGCACTTCACCTTACTCAATCAATTTCAATTCAGCAAACACATCAATTACCAAATTGAAATACCGAAATAATTTAGGCGTCGTAATGGGAATTGGTGGCACTTACAAATGGTTTGCTGTTAGGCTTGCATTTGCATTGACCAAAAATCTAAAGCCTATTAGCAAATATGGTAAAACCTCATACATTGATCTTGGATTTGATTTTCCGATAAAGAAAATGTATTTCGAATTTGATTTTCGAAATTACAAAGGATATTCTATCAAAAATGCAGACCTTTATAATCCTAATTTGGCAGGTGACAACACAATTGAAATCCGACCCAATGCGAATACACTTTCAATTGCTATGAACGGCTGGTATTTCCATAATCGAGATTTCAAAATGCAACCCATGAAAGGCAAAGTGGGACATTTTAACCGTCAGGTATTCACTTGGTATTTAAAGAATAATATTAATATTCAAGGAATTGGAGACATTGAAAGTATCATTCCATATGAATTGACAGATAGTTTGAATACAAAAACAAAATCAACGACACTTTCAGCATTTGATTTTGGGATCATTCCAGGAATTGGATTCGCCAATAAATATAAAAATTGGCAATATTCGGGAATGCTTGGTTTTGGACCAGTCGTTCAGTCGAAATTTTACATTATAAACGAAGCAGCAAGAGGATTTTTAGGTTTAGCTCCGAGATATGATCTTCGATTAATTGCTGGCTACAATGTACCAAAATGGTTTGTGATGATTTCGACAGAATTTGATAATAGATCAATTCGATTTAATGAACTGAAGTACAAAAATAATAATTACACGGTAAGACTTTTGGCTGGTTATCGTTTAGACAAACAAGAAAAAATAAAGGAAAAGAATAAAAAAAAGACTAAAACACTTTAAATTTAGGCTATGAAAATCAAACTATTTACTTTTGTTCTGGCGTTGTTAAGCTTCATTAATACTGAAGCACAAGTTCCTGAAGATTTTATTTTTTTTGGAAATTGGAATAATCAAGGATTTGATTTTTCTAATACTTTTTATCCCAACAATTTTTGGAATTCAGAAAAAATTACTTTCAACGATGATTATACTTTCACCAAAATAAATGTCAAAATCAGGGATCATCAGCTTGACACTATCATTCATTATGGCAAATGGAATTGGAATAAAGAGACCAGAACTTTGAGACTTTACCGTGACGAAGAAAGATTTTATGCAAATGGTAAAATTTTTATTTTTGAACAAGAATATCAATTAAATTACTTGAGCCCAGCATATTTTGCATATTCAGCTGAAAAATTTAGTCAAAAAGTAGAATTTAGATTTGTAAAAGAGGGAATTACGCAAACATTTGAAGAGAATATCGTTTTTGAAAATTCTAAAAAAACCTTCAAGGATATAAAAACCGATTCTTCAGCGACCTATTATTTCCTTGTCAACACCATTAAACCTCTCAAAAAAAAGAAATTGTATTTCGATGAATTTCAATATTCAATTAATTACGCAGTAAGTATTTTAGACAAAGGAATTGTAAAGCAATCTGGTTCATTTGATGGCGCTATCAAAGATTTTACAGATTCTTCAATTCGATTTATATTTCACCTAGAAAATATTGAAATCGATTATGAAAATGGCAAAACAGCTCATATTGAAAATATTTATTACAAAGAAAACACCAATAACGAGGATTATTTTTCAAGGTCAGAAAAATTTGCAGAAAAAGAAATTTTAATCAAAAATATCACTGACATCGAAATTTCACGCAAATTCAATACTTCGGGAATTAGTCCGACAATCGCTTTATTTTCAACCATTGCAACTCTTATTGTAGCACCTTTGGTAAGTATCAATTACAAAAATGGAGATTTTAATCAAAGTAGATATTACACAACTGCAGGAATTGGTTTGATTGGAATTGGAGCGTCTATTCCTATTTATTTCATTTTCAAGGACAAGAAGATAAATATCTATCAAAACGATGGTGTTGCAACAAAAAAGACATGGCGCTTAGAGAGAGTTCGCCTTTAATTTATGTCATAAAAAAAGCATTGCTAAAAAACAATGCCTCAAATTTCCGAAAATAAAATATTTTAATGTAATCCGTTGATTTTATGAATGAAATCAACCGCTGCATCTTCCACTTCTGCATGCAAAGCTTTAAAAGCTTTTTTGTCTTTAGCGGCATGGATTTTTTCAGTCATGCTATTTCTAAATTCTACTGCTTCATCAATCAATAAATTTGAAGCATCAGTTTTTGATTCATTGTATAGTTGAACGCTGAAACATTCTTCAACTACATCAAAAACTATTTTATTTAAGTCTCTTTTGAAAATTCTCTTACTAGCCATTATAATAAATTTGAGCTCAAAGATAATTAAAAATCAAGCGATGAAACAAAATATCTTTATTCCACGCCATAATCGAGCCTTGTGGCTTTGATAAAGCGCGGAACGTAATATTTACTTTTATTGAATGTCGTTATATGCACGCCGCTATTTGCTGAATGAATAAATTTTATTTCACCAGGATTAACTTCAACCACTAAACCAACATGACCGATTGAAGTGGAATGCACATTACTGCCTTTGAAAAACATCAAATCTCCCGCTTTCAAATCAGCTAATTTCACTGTTTTTCCATATTCGGCCATATTGTAACTCGTTCTAGATAAACTAATTCCAAAATTCCCCATGACATAATTTATGAAACCAGAACAATCAAAGCCAGAAGGAGTCATTCCTGCATAGCGATAAGGCGTTCCCATGAATTTTTTGGCATAGTTGATAATATTGTCAATTTTCTCCGGATTTTTCGCTTTCACAATTGTATCTTCAGGAATTGACAGCAATGAATCTCCTGCGATTTTTATCACCTTTAAACTATCTTGCACCAAATTCTCTTGACAAACCACTGTAAAACTCAAACAGAAAGATACCAAAAAAAGAATGCTATTTTTATTTAAAATCAAATACATGAGCTGCAAAAATAGTGATTTTAAGGGGGTATATTGCCAGTTTTTGAGGGCGCTGGAAACGTATACAGTGAGTCTTAGATTTTTTAAAAAAGATATTAAGAAATTTCAACCCGTTGAAAACAAAGAAAAGACAAGCAATTTAGATTAAACAAAAATAAATTTGAAACTAAAAAACCGTGATACATTTTCACATTTTTTGGCAAAATATTTCGCCTATTTAGGAATTATTTAACAAGTCAAATTGTTGATTAAAAGCTTAAATTGTGAATTTTTTAGTCAAGTAAAACTTATTATTATAAGTAACTTTGTAACTAAATCAAAACTAAAAAAATGTCTATTATTATTTCTCCATCAGTTTTATCATGTGATTTTGCTAATATTCAGCGCGACGTTGAAATGATTAACCAAAGTGATGCAGATTGGTTTCATGTGGATGTAATGGATGGCGTTTTTGTGCCGAATATTTCTTTTGGTTTTCCAGTTATTCAAGCCATTAAAAAACATGCTAAAAAACCATTGGATGTTCATTTAATGATTCAAAAACCTGATCAATACATTGATGCATTTAAAGAAGCAGGAGCGGATATTTTGACTGTACATTATGAGGCTTGTACACATCTTCATAGAACAATTCAAGCCATCAAAGCTGCTGGAATGAAAGCCGGTGTTGCATTGAATCCGCATACACCCGTAGATTTTTTGCAAGATGTAATTGAAGATTTAGATTTGGTTTTGATAATGTCTGTAAACCCGGGATTTGGTGGTCAGAAATTTATCAAAAATGCCATTTTAAAAGTGGAACAAGCAAAAAATTTAATTCACAGGAAAGGTTCACATGCCTTGGTCGAAGTTGATGGCGGCGTAAATCTTGAAACAGGTTTAGAATTGTTAAAAGCTGGCGCTGATGCCTTAGTTGCCGGAAGTTTTGTGTTTAATTCTGAAAATCCAACAAAAACGATTTCGGACCTAAAAAATCTATAATTATTCTTTGTGCGAAGGCTCCAGTAAATCCAGCACAGTTTTAACAGGGCTAAAAGTTTCAGATGGAATTTCAACAAAAATGGAGTTCCAATAAGCCATTGAACCATTCCATAATCCTGGTAGTTCTGAATAGTAAACATCTTGTCCTTTGTGATTTTTCTTCACTACAAAATACTTATTTTCATCTCTAAAATTCAGTAAATCAAAAGGTTTACCATGAATATCTTTATTTACAGCTGCAATCATTACAGGGTTGAAATAAGTACTTTGAACCATCAATCGATATTGTTCACCGCGCATTGAAATTTGTGATTTCTCTACAATTTGCTTACTAATTATTCCATTTTCCTCTACCCAAAAAGGACCTCCACCAGGCTGACCTTCATTTCTGACCATTCCACAAACCCTAAAAGGTCGATTCAAAATTTTAAAAATATCTTCGCCTTTCAATTTCTCAATTTCAGAATCTGCAATGAATTGAAAATGTTTATTTAATTCAATTAATCCCTCAATAGAAGGATTTTCGATGATTTTATTTTTTTCTGCTTCAAACCAAATCGCAACACCACCAAGGTATTTCCATGTCTCGATGGCAAGATTCGCTTTCCCAAAATGTTGTATATTATCGATGTTCTTTACAAAAATAATATCAGCGGAAATTGTATTCAAATTTTCTAATAAAGCTCCGTGACCAGCCGGTCTTGTTAAAATGTGATTATTGGCGATTTTCAGCGGCTGTTGCTGCTCATCAAATGCAATCGAACTTGTTGCTTCATTTTGAACTGAAAAAGTAACATCGTATTTTCCACCTGAAAGTTTCTCTGTACTTTCTATCCCATTTTTAATGTCATTTTCATGGTCATTTTTAATAGAATAGTGAAACGATGAATTTCCTTCGTTTACTTTAATTCCTTGCAGAATTTGCTCTTGAAATGGATTTAAAACAAAAGGTCCGATTTTATGAAATGGAATCAAACCTTTAGGTAAATCGCCAAAATTCATTCCTTCTTTATTTAATAGATAATCGACAAATTCATCCAAGTTGACATCGTGAGATTTTAATTTTTCTCTTATTTCTAATGGAATTTTTTGAAAAAATGCGAAATCTTCCATGTTGTTCAAAAATCTTTCCACTTGACCACGATTTTCCTCGTTTGGTCGCTCTAGAAATTCAAAAAGAAAATGAAACATGCGAGAGCCTGAACCAGAGGCAGGAATAAAAAATGTGGATTGAACATCTGCTTGTTCAAATTTTTTGATCAAATTATCTCTTTGAACTTGCAAAAAATGAATAATTCCCTCGCCCATTTTACAAGGAGCAACCAACTTTAACTCCGGTTGCTCTCCAAATACTTTGGCTCTTTGACTGTCTATATATAAAGTATTCATTTCCATTTTCCCTTCAATTCGTTTGTTTTTTATTTCTTTGTAAAATGAATTTCGTCAACGAATATATCAAATACTTCATCAAATCCAAAGGAAGACATGGTATTCATTCACCTTTTGTTTACGAACTTTTAGATAAATGTCTAAAAATCAAAACTCCTAACGAATTTATTTCTACATTAAAAGAGTTGCAAAAATCCCTTTCAACCAACAAAACACTGATTCAAATTGAAGATGCAGGTGCTGGTTCCAAAAAGCTATCCAACAATAGAACAATCAAATCCATTTATAAAACAGCTTCTTGTAAAGGTGTTTATGCAAAATTACTTTTCCAATTATCAAACTATTATAAACCCAAAAATATTCTTGAATTGGGCACAAGTTTGGGTATTGGAACAATTCATTTGGCATCTGGAAATCTAGCAGCAAAAGTAACAACGGTTGATGCATGCGCAAAAACTATAGAAGTTGCTCAATTAAACTTTGCAAAACTGAATTTACAAAATATAAAAGTTGTACATGCTAAATTTGAAGATTATTTGATGCAAGAAAACCGAATAATTTTCGATCTAGTATACATCGACGGACATCATGATGGAAAAGCCTTGAAGAAATACTTGGGTTTGCTGACTAAAATAACTGATGAAAATACGATCTTTCTGCTAGACGATATTCGTTGGAGCAAAGATATGTTTGAAAGTTGGTCTGAAATTATATCTTTGGAGGAATTCCATTTAACCATAGATTTGTTCAGAATGGGAATTATTATTCGAAGACCGCAACAAGTCAAGGAACATTTTGTTATCAAATTAAAAAACGTTTTATCTGGATTTTAAATCCACAACCAAAAAGCAATGAAAATTTATACAAAAAACGGAGACAAAGGAACAACATCACTGATCGGCGGAACAAGAGTTCCCAAGCATTCGCTACGAATTGAATCATACGGAACAGTAGATGAATTGAACTCATATATCGGCTTAATTCGCGACCAAGCAATTGATGAAAAATACAAAACACAATTAATTGAAATTCAAGATAGATTATTTACCATTGGCTCTTCATTAGCTGCGGATCCAGAGAAATCTAAAATGAAATTACCCGATTTGATTGAATCAGATGTGCTATTTTTAGAAGATAAAATGGATGAGATGGACGAACAACTACCTGAACTGAAATTCTTCATTTTACCAGGCGGAAACACGACAGTATCCTATTGTCATTTAGCGAGATGCGTTTGTAGAAGAGCCGAAAGGATTACCACAAATTTACATGACCACGAATTTGTAGCACCAATTGTTATGCAATATTTGAATAGATTAAGTGATTATCTTTTCGTTTTGGGAAGAAAGATTGCGCTTGATTTAGGTGCTGATGAACAAGCTTGGCGACCTCGGATTTAGTGCTTGGGAATTGGGAATTCAGGCATTAGGCATTGGGTTTGGCCTCTAAAATGCACTTTCAAGCCATTTGAAAAGCTTAAAATACACTTCATCTCGCACTGATTTCTTAGATAAAATCAAATCGTGCATACCATTTTCAATTGATTGAATTTGAACATTTCCTTTAATTTTTTTAGCATATTTTTCAATGTCTTTAACATTTAAAACAGCATCGCCAGTAAGCATTTCATCTTTCCATTTTTTGGTGTAAACAGAATTATTTGAATGCATTACCAATGTTGGTTTAGAAAGTTTTATTCCTTTGTGAATTTGTTTTTGTCCATCGTAAATTGCTTTCAACCAACCATAATTTACTGAAGGCGCATTGTGTGGTTTCCATGCTAAATTATACTGCCATTCACCTTTATCTTTGCAGTAAATACTCATTCCATACCAAGGTGAAAGTCCGCCCTTCATTATTTTATTTGGCGTTTTATTTCCTTTTTTCACCACCAAAGGCAATACAAGTTTCTTCAAAATTGGATTGAGATTCATGTCGAAAAAAGGACTATTCAAATAAATCGCATCAAACAATTCTTTTCCAATTCTTTGATTTGCATAAAGTGAAACAATTAATCCACCAGTTGAATGACCAGAAAGGAGAATTTTGTCGACACCTTCTTGATGCATTATGCTGAGTGCAGTATCGATATCAGTAAAATATTCATTTAAATTTCGGACATTGCAAATTTTCTGATTTTTTAAGTGTGACCTGCCGTATTTCCGCAAATCCAGGGCGTAGAAAGCAAATCCTTGTTTGGAAAAATTCTCTGCCATTTCAGCTTGGAAAAAATAATCACTGAAACCATGAATATATAAAACTCCGACTTTAGATTGAATGTCTCTTCTTTTTACCAGAGTACAAATCACTTTCCCTTCGTAATCATCAGGTTGTTGGATTGTTGCTTGCTCAAATTCGTCTCCTAAAATATCTAATTTATATTCAACTTGGGCAGCCACATTAAAATGTAATCCAAAAAGCAAGATGATTTTTTGCTTATTTAAACGACTGATTAATGGCATGTAAGTACATTTTATATTGTAAAAAAAACGGTCAAAATAAAAATTCTGACCGTTCATAAGAATTTTATTTCCTTATTTCAAAGTGGATGGACAAACAAAATTAGAAGTTTGCATTCCTGATTTTTTGATCGCACCAAAACCACCTGCAACATCGATTAAATTGTGAATGCCACGACTTTTCAAAATAGATGCTGCAATTACAGAACGGTATCCGCCAGCACAATGTATATAAAAAGTTTCATCATTTGGAAACTCAGCTAAGTGCTCATTCAGGAAATCCAATGGCGTATTTTTAACGTCATTCAAATGTTCGGCTTCAAATTCGCTGCTTTTTCTCACATCAAAAATTGGATGGTGATCTATCCCCGCCTTTGCTTTAAAATCTTCTGCAGAAATAGATTCAATGGTTGCAATTTCTTTTCCTGCGGACTTCCAAGCGTCAAAACTGCCTTTTAAAAATCCAATGGTATAATCAAAACCTACGCGCGCTAATCTTGTAATGACTTCTTCCTCTCTTCCTTCAGGCGCAACCAACAATACCTCTTGTTTCACATCTTTAATCAAAGTACCTACCCACGGAGCAAATCCGCCATCAATTCCAATAAAAATTGAATTCGGAATATGGCCTTTGACAAAATCTTTCTCGTTGCGAACATCTAAAATCATTGCATCCGTTTCAGTTGCAGCAACTTCAAATTCTCTTGCATTTAAAGCCAATGTTCCTCTCTTGATTACTTCATCAATGCTTTCATAACCATTTTTGTTCATCATCACATTCAACGGAAAATAAGCCGGAGGTGCCAACAATCCATCTGTAACTTCTTTCACAAATTCTGCTTTTGTCATATTAGCACGCAAAGCATAATTGACTTGCTTTTGCTCACCAATTGTTCCAACAGTTTCTTTAGACATATTTTTACCACACGCAGAACCAGCACCATGACCAGGATATACGATTACATCATCCGCCAAAGTCATGATTTTATTTCTCAAGCTGTCAAATAAAATCTCCGCCAATTGCTCTTGCGTTATTTCTGCGGCTTTTTGCGCTAAATCTGGTCGTCCGACATCACCTAAAAATAAAGTATCACCACTGAAAATACAATGATCATCTCCATTTTCATCAATCAACAAAAAAGTCGAACTTTCCATTGTATGACCGGGCGTATGCAAGACTTTGATTTGTACATTTCCCAATTGAAAAATTTGTCCATCTGTTGCAATTGTCGCTTTAAAATCTGGATTTGCCGTCGGTCCATAAATAATTTCAGCACCAGTTTTTTCTGAAAGCGTTACATGTCCGCTGACAAAATCTGCATGAAAATGAGTTTCAAAAATGTATTTTATTTTGGCTTCGTCTACAATCGCTTTTTGCATATAAGCGTTTACTTCTCTCAATGGATCAATGATTGCAACTTCTCCATTGCTTACAATATAATAAGCTCCTTGTGCTAAACATCCTGTGTAAATTTGTTCTATTCTCATCGTATTATTTGATTAATTGTATTCAAAGATACAATTATTGTAACGAATGTTTTTGTGACAAAAGTCACATTTTGATTTTTTTTAACTAATTCTTGTTTCCAATCCAATTTTCCCATGCTTTTCCGAGTGTTTCGGTGAAAACTACTTGCGGTTGAGCACCAGAAATGGCATATTTTCGATCCAAAACAAAAAATAGGACGCCTCTCACCCCTATTTGTTGTGCTTCAATAATATCGTTTTGAACTTCATCCTTGAATTGGTTCGAAGCCAACATATTTCTGATTTCATTTTCATCTAAACCTACATTTTTTCCCAACTCAACCAAAGTTTGAATTTCAGAAACATCTTTACCTTCAGTAAAATAGGCTTTGAAAATCAATTCTTCTAATTCATTTCCTTTTCCCTTTATTTTTGCAAGATGTGACAATCTGTGTGCATCAAATGAATTGGCAATGATTGCTTTGTCAAAATTATATTCCAAACCTTCAGCTTTGGCTTGGTTGGTCACATTTTCGTGCATTTCCAATGACCATTGTCTATCTCGCCCATATTTTTCGGCCAAATAATCGTAAGATGATTTACCTGGTTGAGATTTTGTTCTTGGGTCTAATTGAAAACTTTTTCATTCAATTTCAAAATGATCTTTATTGGGAAACTCACGGATTGCATTTTCAATTTTTCTCTTCCCGATGTAACAAAACGGGCACATAACATCTGACCAAATTTCAATTTTAAGTTTGTTATCTTCTGACATGATTGTAAGTTTTATGAAATATTTTGAAGTAAGTAAAAGTACAAAAAAAAACGACAATCTAAAATTGTAACTAAGCAATAAGTTGACTATCTGCAGTTTTTCCAAAAAAAAGTTAACAGTCCTTAACTTTTGAATAGAAATATTGTTATTTTTACTGCATGACAAAATTCTGCTTATCCGCAATTATGCTGCTCATTTTTCAATCTTGGAAAGCGCAAGGCTGGCAACCCGTTGGTGCTCGATCGATGTCGATGGCAAATAGTACCGTCGCCGTTTCTGATGTTTGGAGTTTTCACCACAATCCGGGAGCACTGGCAAATTTGAAACAAATTTCTGCGGGTTTGAGTTATGAAAATCGGTATTTATTGAAAGAACTCCAAACACAAGCTTTTGTTGTTGCAATTCCTTTCAAAGTAGGTATTATCTCTGCCGGTGTGCAAACCTACGGTTACAAAATATACCGAACCACTAGAATTGGATTTGGTTATAGTATGAAATTGGGAGAGAAATTATCAGCAGGAGTGCAAATGAATTACCAAGGATTAAGAATTGAAAATTATGGATCTAAGAGCAGTGTTACTGCAGAAGCAGGTATTTTAGCAAAAATAAATGACAAGATAACGGTTGGTTTCAGCATTTTAAATTTCGGAAGGGCAAAACTTTCAGAATTTCAAGACGATAGATTTTCCACCTACTTGCGCTTGGGAATCAATTACAAACTTTCCGAAAGAGTAATGATTTTAGCAGAAGCTGAAAAAGAAATTGAAACGCGTCTAAGAGCTAAAGCAGGTTTGGAGTATGAGCTTTTAGAGCGTTTTTACACGCGGTTTGGAGCGGCTTCAAATCCGATGGAATTGACATTTGGATTTGGTTATAGGTTCAAAAATAACTTTAAATTAGATTTGGGCTCTGCTTGGCAACAACATTTGGGTTGGTCCCCGCATTTTGGATTGACTTATGATTTCAAATCCAAAATAAATGAATAAGCAATATTTTCTATTCATTTTACTTTTAGTACCTTTCTTTTCAATGGGCCAAAGTCGCTCGGAGTTGATTCAACAGCGTATTGAATTTATTTCTGAACAGCTTGAATCCGAGGAAATTGATTTAACCAATGTGATTGAACAGTTGAACTACTATTTTGATCGACCACTGAATCTCAATAATGCAACTGCCGAGGAATTAAAAAGTTTGGAATTACTCACCGATATACAAGTCAATGATTTGCTTTTGCACATCAAACAAACAGGAAAATTAATCAGTATTTATGAGCTTCAATCGCTGAAATACTGGGATTTACAAACCATTCAATTGGTGCGCCCCTTTATCCAAGTAGACGATAAATTAGACCAATTGCATGTTTCACTAAAAGAAGCATTGAAATTTGGAAAATTTGAAATTTTTCTTCGTTATCAAACAGTGCCAGAGCCGAAAAGCGGTTATGATAAAGTGCCAGATTCAGTTAAACTTTTGGGTAATAAATATTATTACGGAAACGCCGATCGATATTATACTCGCTTGAGATACAGCTATAGAACGAATTTAAGTGTTGGAATCACTGCTGAAAAAGATCCAGGGGAGCAATTTTTCCAAGGAACTCAAAAAAATGGTTTTGACTTTTATTCCATGCACGCTTTTTACAAAGGTGGAAAATATTTGAAAGCAATAGCTTTTGGCGATTACCAAATTCAAATTGGACAAGGTTTGAACTTTTGGTCAGGCTACGCGTTCGGAAAAACGGCTGATGTGACCAATATAAAGAAAAATGCGCAAGCTTTGAAAGCATATACATCAGTGGATGAAAATAGATTCATGCGCGGAGCAGCAATTGATTTAGGTTATAAAAGTTTTGCTTTGACTCTTTTTGGCTCTTACAAAGCTGTTGATGCATCTGTCACGGCAGACTCGTTATACGATGATTTAGAATTCGTTTCAAGTATAAATGTTTCCGGATTTCACCGCACAACATCAGAAATCGCAAAAAAAAATAACTTGATGGAAACCATTGGTGGTGGAAATTTGCGCTATGCCAAACGAAATTTGACTTTGGGTCTTGCCGGTGTATATCAGGGATATAACAAAGATTATACAAAAGAATTACAACTTTATAACCAATTTGATTTTAGAGGCAAAGCAAATACGAGTATTAGTGCTGACTACAGCTATGTGTGGAAAAACGTAAATTTATTCGGAGAAGCTTCTCGTTCAGGCTATTCAGGTCAAACAGCTTTGTTACAAGGTTTGATTTTTGCACTGGATTCAAAAGCCTCGTTGAGTTTTTTATATCGCAACTATGCAAGAGGCTACCAAACTTTCTATAATACTGGTTTTTCCGAAGGCAGCAATACACAAAATGAATCTGGATTATACGTAGGTTTAAAAGTTCGCATGAACAGCGCATGGTCAATCAATACCTACATGGATTTTTTCCAACAACCTTGGCTTAAATACCAAGTCGATGCACCCTCTACTGGACATGAATTTTTATTTCAGCCCACCTACAAGCCGAACAAACAAATGGAAGTTTATGGGCGATTTAGACAACAATTAAGACAAAAAAACAGCCGAGATTCTGACGGTTCAATCACAGAAATTGAAGATATTTTTCAGCGCAATTACCGTTTGAATTTTTCATATCAAGTAACGGAGGGAATACAATTGAAAAGTAGGATTGAATATGTTACCATTAATCGCAAGAGTAATACGCCAGAAACAGGAATGATGATTTCACAAGATATTGTAATCAAACCGAAAAGTATGCCTTTTGACATTGCGCTCCGTTATGCTTTTTTTGATACTGATTCATACGACACAAGACTTTATACTTTTGAAACCAATGCACTATATGTTTTCTCCGTTCCAGCATATTACTATCAAGGTAGTCGCGCCTATGTAATGGTGCGCTATTCTTTTCTTCGAAAATTTGACTTATGGGTTCGCTACGGTTCTTTCATTTATTCAAATAGAACAAGTTTAAGTTCTGGAAGCGAAGGAATTTCAGGCAATCGAAAACAGGATATTACGGTGCAATTGAGGATGAACTTTTAGCGGGGAGACTTTAGATATTAGACAGAAGACATTAGATTTTAAGATGTTAGGATTTTAAGATATTAAGACCTTTAATCTTCTTGAAAATTTTGAGATTATTTAAAGTTGCGAAGCAAAAAGAAAATTTAGTCTAATAGTTGCGAAGCAACGAGTCTATTGTATCAGGTCTAATAGCGTAGGGGTCTATTTAATAGTTTTTGAGTTGAATCAATCTGCTTTTAATATTTTCCAACTTTTCGATAACATCTCCTGAGGTGGTGTATTCTTCGGTAGTTTCGATCTCTTTTTGATGCGGATTGCGGCGTTTGAGTGCTTTTCTTGCTCCTTCCAAAGTGAATCCTTGATTTTTTACTAAATCGTAGATTTTATTGAAATTTTTAATGTCTTTTGGAGTGAACAAACGATTACCTTTTTTATTTTTTTTGGGAGTAATGATGTCAAACTCTTTGTCCCAAAACCTTATCAAAGAAGTATTTACTCCAAACATCACGGAAACTTCACCGATGGAGTAATATAATTTTGTTAATTCGTTTTCAGCTACTTTGTTCAAACTCTTATTGTTTAAAGTGTGAAAATAGTTATATTTTTGCAACCGCAATGCAAAGAGTAAGTTTGAAATTATATTTTATTTTCGTTTTTTCGTTTTTTTCAACGACTGAATTGCGCGCGCAAGAGCAAGTTATAGATACCCTAAAACCAAAAATCACTTTATCTACAATTGATTCACTGGGTTTAATTCAATTTGACACGACAGCACGAAAAAACAGTGCACATGTGGATAAAATTATTAATTATGCTAAAAATTTTCTTGGAACTCCCTATAGAAGTGCGGGAATGACACCTTCAGGTTTCGATTGTTCTGGCTTCATTTACTACGTGATGGGAAATTTTGGGTTGACTTTAACGCATTCAAGCTATGGAATGGCAGAATTTGGTAAAACAGTAAAATTGGCTGACATTCGTCCTGGTGATTTATTATTTTTCAGGGGAAGCAGCACAAAAAGTTCCAGAATCGGGCATGTAGCGATGGTCGTTGAAGTTGGTCCGAATTCCATAAAATTTATCCACTCCTCCACTTCTCGTGGTGTTGTCATCGACAATTTTGTTGGAAGTAAATACTACATTCCTCGCTACATCACAACAAAGCGCTTAGATTATGGTGTTGAGGAATAGCTTTTTTTTTAGACCTGAGACATTAGACCTGAGATATTAGACTTTTAAGATGTTCTAAGACATGCAATTTTCTTGAGTTTTTTAGATAATCTATTAATGCACAACAATACGGCTTAATACCTTAATGCGATTCTGTAATTCTTTTAGACTGCGCGTATTTTTCATTCTTCACTTTTTATTTAAAATAGTTTCCATCAGGAAAAATCACAATTTTAAAATCGATTCCCAAGTACTAGCAACTTTTAACTTTTCACTCAAAAAATAAGGAACAAAAAAAAGCCACATTTCTGTGACTCTTAATATGTATGTGCGTTGTAATTAAGCGATCACGCCCATTACTTCTGCCATTTTCTTTCCTATTTCAGCTGGAGAATCAACCACATGAATTCCGCATTCTCTCATAATACGTTTTTTTGCTTCTGCCGTATCATCATGTCCGCCTACGATAGCACCTGCGTGACCCATCGTACGACCAGCTGGAGCAGTTTCACCTGCGATAAAACCAACTACTGGTTTAGTTCCGTTTTCTTTGATCCAACGAGCGGCAATTGCTTCCAAATTTCCACCAATCTCACCGATCATTACGATTCCTTCAGTTTCTGGATCGTTCATCAACAATTCAACCGCTTCTTTCGTCGTTGTTCCAATAATTGGATCTCCACCGATTCCGATTGCAGTCGTGATTCCTAATCCAGCTTTGGCAACTTGATCTGCAGCTTCGTATGTCAATGTTCCTGATTTGGAAACAATTCCGATTTTACCTTTTTGAAAAACGAATCCTGGCATAATACCCACTTTTGCTTCACCAGCTGTGATAACACCTGGACAGTTTGGTCCGATTAAACGTGCGCCAGAACCTTTCAAATATTCTTTCGCTTTCACCATGTCATTCACTGGAATTCCTTCCGTAATACAAACAATCACTTTAATTCCTGCGTTAGCTGCCTCCATTATTGCATCTGCAGCAAACGCTGGTGGAACAAAAATAATAGAAACGTCAGCACCTGTAGTGTTAACTGCCTCAGCTACTGTGTTAAAAACCGGTCTGTCTAAATGAGAAGAACCACCTTTTCCTGGAGTTACACCTCCTACAACGTTTGTTCCATATTCAATCATTTGACCTGCGTGAAAAGTACCTTCACTTCCAGTAAAACCTTGAACAATTACCTTTGAATCTTTATTAACAAGTACGCTCATTTTTGCGGATTTTATTTTGCTTATTTATTTGATGTCAAATTTAGGTTTTTGATTTCGTTTAGGCAAGAGAAAATTTATAAAATGTTTAATCAATTTAGTAAATCCTGATATCAAAATTTTGATTCTTTGCTATTCAATTTGTTTTTTAAACAGAATAATACAGTCAATAAAGTAGATCTACGGGAAGCATTCTTATTTAAATGAATTCAATCAAATGGAAAACTTATAAAAATACTTTTACAGAAGAATTTAAGTAAAATAAAATCAAAAAATAATTAATTCCAACCTGCCAGCCCAGTAGCAGGCGGATGATGAAATCAAATAATTTCCCTTTTTAAGATTTGAAATATCCAATTCAAAATAATATTTCATTGGATTTTTAGTATTTGTCTTTCTGACAGCTTCAATGTTTAGTTTATTTTCTGCTGGATTCAATGTTTGAACTAAATAAATACGGTCTGCATAAATAGCATCAATTCTGATTTTTGAAAATCTATTCGCTTTTATAACCAAGGTATTTAATATTTCAGATCCACTGCTATAAAAATCTTTACCCTGAATTTTTTTTATTCTTTCAACTTGAAATGAAGTTGTTAGAATCAATATTGAAAATATACAAAATTTCATACTGCAAAATAATTTATTACTAATTTTCCTCAATCAAACCAAATTTGGAAGCGATCCAATAAGTGCTAAAAAAATCTTTGTCTTTTGAAAACAATCCCGTTTTTCCGCCTTGCTTGCTGCCTTCGCCAGGATCTACCATCAATTCATGTCCTAAATACTTAACTTCCAAAAAGGAAATGATTTCATTTCCAGCAATGTCCTTGTAAACAAAATTTACGAAGTCGTTTTTATCTTTGAAATCATGAATGGTCTCTGATGGAAAACTTGAAATTTGATGAATAGCCGACCATTGCAAAATCAATTGTCTCGAATTTTCAATGTTTACAACTTGATCACTTTTCCCATGAATTACGATTAATTTAGGAAACTTTTTAATCGTATCATTGTGCTGTTTAAAAATTGGTATTGCCCACTCCTCTGCAGATTTTTTTTGAGGCGACAACAGACTTCCAAATGCTTTCATTGGATTTGTTGCACTATAAAATGGACCACCAGCCAGAATTGCGCCAGTTTGAAAAGTTTCTGGATAATCTGCCATAAGTGCAACGCCCATTGCTGCTCCTGCCGACAAGCCGTAAACAAAGACAGAATCTCGATTCAATTTCATAGAATCAACCGCGAAATCAATCATTTGTTTGATTGAAAACACCTCGCCTTTGTCTTTCTCAATGTCCTTTTTTTGAAACCAATTGAAACATTCATTCGGATTATTCAATATTTTTTGTTGTGGATACAAAACTGTAAAACCATATTTGTCTGACAAATCATTCCAACCCGATTGTGTAGCAATTGTTTTGGCATCTTGCATACAACCATGTAAAACAACGACCAAGGATTTTTTTGATTTTGGGCTTTTTGGTAGATGTAAAAACATTTCCAGATTTCCGGGATTTGAGCCAAAACTTGAAATATTTACATTATCACTTTGACAAAAAACAGTAGATATATCAAAAATGACAATCAATATTAAAAACCACTGAATCAAAATATTCACTGCATATTATTTAGAAGCGGTTGTCATTGTAATCAAGTATTTCAAGATTAAATCTTCTTGTTTAGGACTGATTGTTAATGTTTTTTCATTGGCCATCTTGGTCATTTCAGCTACAATATGAGGCCATTTTTTAGACGATTCAGATTTTGGATCTTTCAATGAATGACAAAGTGTACATTTTTCACTGAACAAGGTTTTACCTTCATTTAACTCAGCCAAGGTATAATTTGGATATAATGGCTTGACTTTATCCACATCTTGCTGAGTAAGCGCAGCTGTTTTTAAAGTGGAACAAGCTAATAATAAACAAATTGTACTGATAAAAAAGATTGATTTCTTCATGACTTTGGAATAATTTGTTTTAAATTTAGGATAAAATTTTAGAAAGCATTTACAGAATTACTAATTTTCTTGCAATTTCGAGATAATATCAAAAAGTTCATTGAAATTAATTGGCTTTATCAAAATATTGGTATTCGCAATATCAAAAGTTTGATTGTGCGTATTTTCAAATGAATTTCCAGTTGTAAAAATAATTGGAGTTTCAATACCTTCTGCCCTAATTTTTTTGGCTGCTTCAATTCCAGACGAATTGTTTTTTAACCTAACATCCAATAAGATTAAATCTGGAATAAATTCCAATGTTTTTTCGTATGCATTTTGCGCATCCAAAACGCTTTCAATTTGATACCCTTTTTTTTCAAATTCCATTCTCATTACTTTTACAAAAAGCAATTCATCTTCAGCAATGAGTATTTTTTTAATTGTTTTCATTTATTAAAACTTGAATTTGATAAATAGGAGGACAATTTTGAATTAAATCTAACGTTCCGTTCAATTGTTCAGCAAACGTTTGAGCGAGAACTAAACCCGTAGAATTGGCATTTTTAAAATCAATATTTTCTGGGAAATCACCTTCAAAATCTTCAAAAATGACACTTAATTGATTACCATTGAGTGCGGTTTTAATGAGGATTAAACCACTGCTCTTTTCATTGTATGAATGTTTAAATGAATTCATAAACAACTCATTCATAAGCAAACCTAGAGGCATTGCAAAATCCATTTCCACAGAAATTTCCGCCCCAATATACTTCAATTCTATCTGACTATTGTAGTTCAAATAATTGAAAAGTTCCTCTAAATAATCTTTGAATTTAATATCATGTAAAGTTTCACTTTTATAAAGCATTTCATGAATTGATGCCGTTGATTTTATACGATTTCGACTAACGCTTAATGCATCTTTGACTTCTTGGTTATCAGTATTCATCTCTTGTAGCTTCAGTAAACTCCAAATTAAAGTTAAGTTATTTTTAATTCTGTGGTGAATTTCAGCCAATAAAATTTCTTTCTCTTTCAAAGAAGCTTTTATTTTCTTTTCATTAGTGACTCTGTAAGTGATATTTCTGCCAAAACAAGCGATTCCCGTCAAATCATTGCCTTGATAGATCGGTGACATTTTAGTTTCGTACCATTCGACATCAGTAAAACTGCCCTTTGGCATTTCATATTCGATAAAAACTGTCTCGCCTTGCAGCACTTTACTGCATGATTCTAACCAGTAATCAATCACCTCTTGACCGTACAAATCTGGTTGAAAAAATGGTTCTTTCTCCTTCAAATTTATTCCGTAAAGTGACAAAAATATATTGTTCAAAACATCATTACTAGTGATCAAATTCAAATCATAATCTAAACTCCAAAAAATATCTTTACCGGCATTTAAAAACACATTTTTAACACTAATTTCTCTTTCAATTTGCTTCTGCAAAACTTTGCGTTCGGTAATATCTATGAAATTAATTACAATCTCCACCAATTCTCCATCACTATTCAAAACAGGATAACCGTTCACAGTTTGCCAAACAATATCAGATTTTCCAGGACGAAAAATACCTAAAATTAAAGACTCTAAATTCTGTTTGGTTCGTATAATTTGATTTACAGGGTGATCTTCAATCTTCATCGCATTGTTTTGTTCATCAACAAATTGCCATTCAGGATTGACAGCCAATTTAGCGACCATCTGAGCTTCAGTGAAATCCAATAATTCTTCAGCTTTAGGATTACATTTTATGACCGATGAATCAACTCCATGAACAACAATGCCAATTTCTGAATTATTAAATAATCCACGGAATCGTTCACTGATCTTCAGTAATTCATTGGTGTTTTTTTTCTGATTTGAAATATCTTTTAAAGTAATGATTCTAATATTCTCGCTATTTAATTCATTCACATGAATTTCCAAGCACAACTCCGTGTTGTTTTTCCTTATTAAAATACTCTCTTTGTGTTCTATTGGATTAATTTTATCGGACGTTGTAAAACTTGAAAACAAATAATCGAATTTTTTTCCAATCCAAGATTCCTGCTCAATTTCAAACATTTTCTCAACATTTGAATTAACCAAAATTAAATTTTCGCTTTCGTCCAAAACGATAATGCCATCAGGAAAATTGTTGATTATTTTTTTATACGTCTCGATTTGGAACAAAAGGCTTTGTATTAACAATAATAAATACTTTCTGAATTCAAAAGTAACACAATCTCAACGATATTCAATTAAAATATTAATTTACAATTCAATAAATGAATTATACTTCAATTTCCATCAAATACATATCTATGCCTTTCGACCAAAAATCAGGATGAATTTCTTTCAATTCAAATCAATGTTTTTGATAAAATGGAAAAACTAATTGAGAAGTTCTGACAATGATTTTCGCTATAAAAATTCAAAAATAGAACTAATAAGTCAAAATCAGAACAAATAACACCTGTAAAATTTGAATTTGTAGGTATATTTGTATAGAATGATTAAATGAAAATCAATTGAACAAATTAGTAATTCTTTAAAAACAGACCTGGAACAATTTTTTAATGGTTAAAAATAAGAATTCGAATTTCACAGAACACGAAAAAAGTATGAAAAATTTTCTGAAAACAGCGCTAATTATTTTAATTCTCAACAATAATTTTGCGAATTCTCAAAATATTGTAAAAGATAGTGATTTAACAAATAACAAAGGTTTATATTACCAGAAATCAAACCTATTTACAGGTTTTATTATTACAGCTAATGAGTCAACTGGGTGTATTTTATCAAAATGCGAAGTATTGAATGGTCATGCCAGCGGGCTTAAGATTGAATATTACGAAACTGCAGGATATAATTCAAAGAATTATCTGGACACTTTATTGTTGATTGAATTAGTTAATAGTTTAAAATCGTCATCTGATAAAAAAACCACTGCTGAATTGGAAAATAGATCTTTAAAGACTGACTTGGAAAATTTTAGTAATACAAGAATTAAAAATACTAAAAAATTTGAAAAAATAAAGATAAACGGCGCTGAAGGAAAATTGAAGGGAAAGGATTTAATTTTATATAATGATTATAATGAATTGGTGAAAAAAATCCAATTAAGTGAAAAATTATTAATCACTTACTCTGATGAAATTCAAGAGTTTGAAAACAAAATTAAGATAGAGAAAGCGAAAACAGCCTACAAACCTAATATATCCCAAGAGTTCTTTGTTATTGACAACATTAAAGAAGGTAGGTGTCAAAAATACGCTATCGATGGACAAAAGATTGCCGAGGGTAATTATAAAAATGGTAAACAAATTGGTGATTGGTCATTTTATTTTAAGAATGGCAAATTGAGTGCTAAGGGATCATATATTAATGGAGATGGTAGTAATTTAAATGTTGATGGAATACCTATGAATGGAATGGATGGTAATTGGCTGTTTTATAATGAAGATGGCTCATTATTAGAACAAGATTTTATGAAAAATGGAAAGCTAAATGGATTATGTATAGTGTACAAAAATAATGGCAATTTATTTGAAGAAACAACCTACCTTGAGGGAAAGAAAAATGGTATAGCCAAAGAATTCTATCCTTCTGGTAAACTAAAACGTGAGTTTTATCACAAAAATGGCAGTGTTGAAGGTAGATACAAGACCTTTTATGAAAATGGAAATATGTGTGATGATTTTATTACGAAGAATGGTAAAAAAGAAGGTCCATACAAGGAATTTTATGAAAATGGTAAACTGAAAACAGAAAGTATTCATACAAGTGGCTTTCGTCCATTGAAATCATACTATGAATCTGGGAAACTTGCTTTTCAGGGAAATATAGATACTACATCACAAAACAGTTATTCTATGTTTGGTGATGTTACTATGTATAATGAAGACGGGACTATACTCTACATAATGTTCCTAAATAAAGATGGTTCAATGATAGACAAAAAGCCAAAAGCCTCTATAAATCTGTCTAAAGCTGAATTAAATAAAGTTTATCGTTGCACGTGTTGTAAGTCAACAATAAATGGGATTTACGATGGTGTAGGTGAAAAAGGATATAGTGCTGATAAATTAACTGTCGAATCATTATATGAATTTTACAGTGGAAGCAACCTAGCAAAAGCTTCATTTTCAAATTCTTATGAATTTATTAGAAATTCTTTTGAATTCTGTACAGTAAAATGCTCTAGAGTTTGTTATTGACAATAATGTCAATTAAATGTTCTTCAAATGGAACAATAACAAACTGCAATTTAATTATTTTATACTTTAAATTCCATCTTCAGTAAAGCTTTAAAAAAAACAAGTATAATATTTTGGTTTAATCCCGTTAAGTATGTAAACTAAAAAATTCAATATTGTTTTGTCCCTAGCTTTCCAAACTTTATAAGATCGAACTAATCTGAAACTCATAGCTTAGAGAAACTAAATATCTAAATCTATTTCCATCAAATACATATCTATGCCTTTCGACCAAAAATCAGGATGAATTTCTTTCAATTCAAATCCATGTTTTTGATAAAAAGGAAAAACCAATTGAGAAGTTCTGACAATGATTTTTTGTAAATTTAAATTGTAGTTGTTTTTCAGAAACGAAATTCGATATTCCAACAATTGACTCCCTAGTTTTTGTCCGAAAAAATCAGGATGAATCATTCCCCAACTGATGATTCCAATGCGTTCTTCTAAATTCAAATTGACTCCACCACAACCCACGATTTGATTGTTTTTTTCAATCACAAAATAGGATTCAATCTCGAATTCTAAGTAGCAAATGAAATCATTTTCTTCTTCAAAACCAAAATATTTTGGAGTGTTCATCCTCAATAAATCAATCAAAGCTGATTTATCTTGAATTTCGTATGGCCTTATAATAATTTGATTTTCCATACATTAAATTCAAAATCAATGTACATCAATGATTTCAATCTCGAAAACTAAGATTGAATTTGGCGGAATATCTGTCAAATCATTATCGCCATATCCCAATGTTGGTGGAATAATTAATTTTGCTTTTCCACCCTTTTTGAGGTACATAAATGCTTCTTTCCAGCCTTCAATTAATTTGGAAACTTCAAAAGTTATTGGCGTTCTTTTGTGCATTCCATCAAATGTTTTTCCGTTGAGTAATTTTCCTGTATAAGTGAAACTTACTTCGTCATTGAATTTGATGAATTCTCCTTCGCCAATATTTTCTATTTGGTAATATAGACCAGATTCGGAACGCTCATATTTTACATCTGATTTAGCTATAAATTCCTCTATTTTCTGGTCAAATTTTGTTTTTTCTTCTTCAGAATAAGTTTTGCAACCGACTAAAAATAAAGTGACTATTGCGAAAGTAAAATATTTCATTTCTTTTTAAATTGTGTTTTTTAAACTTATAATTTGACAGGAGTTACAATAAATCCTTCTTTTTCCAGCAAGCGAATCACCCCATTTTCTCCTCCTAAATGTCCAGCACCAACGGCAATAAAAGCTTTTCCTTGCGAAACATAATTCTTGATTTTTGGAATCCAATTTTTATTTCTATTGTCTAAAAATGTATTTTGTTCAGCAGCTAAAACTCCACCTTCGGCATGAATCATATTGTACAAAGAATCAATGCGCTGACGTCTATAAATCTGTTGCATTTTTGTGCTCATTTCGTTCGATTTAACTTCGTCTCTGATTCCTTCCATCACCATTTTAGCTTGTTGCTCTTTGGTCAAATCATCAAAAATTTTCATTTGATCGGCGATTGTTTCCAAACCTTCCATTTTGATTTTATTCTTATTCGCAATATTTTGGAAAGTCATTTCGTAGGATTCTGTTTTCCCCATGAAATGCATTTGCGTCGCTGTTTGCACTAAAACAAAAGGTTTAAATTTAGAAAAAGTCGTTTTGAAAGTTTTCTCGTCCATCATCATTTTTGATTTTGTCCAAGCTAAAATGGTATCCATTTGTTGCGGCGTAAAAAAATCGTAAAAAGTTCCTTCTTGCAGCACCACATATTTCATCGCTTCTGCTTGATCTGGAATTCCTGCAATTTCCATCACTAAAAAATCTGATTTTTTGACCAATTTTTCCAAACTTTCAGGAAAATAGAAATATTGCTTTTCAATCAAATGCATGGTACCAAATAGATAAGATGGTTGTTTGAGTCCATTTCCTTCTATTTTCCAGAGCAAAGACGTTTGTTGTTGCCCGGTTTGATTGCTTTTCCAAAGGAAAGAAGATAATGTTATAAATAAACTTAAAATCCCAAAGGAAAAGTACGATTTTCTATTTTTCATAAGGCAATATTATTTCAATTTGAGATAAAAATAAGGCATTATTTTATTCAAATTATAAATTAAGTATCAACTAAAATATTTTGGGGACAAATGGTTAATTGACAATTTCAGCCAAGTAATTATCGTCAACATTGTATATTCTTGAGGCTTTCAATCCAACATTTTTGGCTGCTTGAAATAAATTATCAAAATCGACATACAACCAATCAAACCAAGGACCAATTTCTTTTTTGTATTTCATTTGGAAACGAAAGTTGCCATAATATTCTGTATTTAAATCAACCCACAAAGCCCCATCTTCATCTTCATACAAATATTTGATATCAGAAGAATCACAATACAATTTACCTCCAGGTTTCAATAGTGTTTTTGCATGAGCCAAGGTTTTTTCTAAATTCGAAAGTGTTCCAGCTATTCCAATGCCATTCATCAACATCAAAATGGTGTCAAATTGTTCTCCTTTTAAATCAAAAAAGTCAATTTTAGACGCTTTCAAACCATTGGAAATCATAAATTGAACTGAACCTTCTGAAATATCAATTGTTTGAACATTGAATCCTTTATCTTGCAGGTATTTAGCATGAAATCCAGCACCAGCGCCAACATCCAACACATCACCATCAGCCATACTTAATGCTAATTTTTCCAATTCAGGCATTTCGTCGTATTGTCTGAAAAGTACTTCTAAGGGAATAATATCATCTTCACAAATTTCGGAAGAAACAATTATATCGTCTGGTTTATTGGTTTTTACATATTCCAAAATGGCTTTACCAATCGGATCTCCAGTAAATTTATTCATGTTTTCTTAATATTCGTCATATCCAGCCAAGTCCTCGTCCGAATAACCATCTTCAAAATCATCTTCAGAATCAAATTCAAAATCATCCTCATCTTCCATTCCAAATTCTTCCTCTTCCTCCAAATTCACGATTCTTGAATCTTCAGGTGGCGCCATTCCTATTGATAAAACGGTGGTTGGAGTTTCAATAATTTCTTCTGTTCTTTCTAATAATTCAATCAAGAATATCCACATTCTAAGAAAATCATAAACCAAAATCACTTTTTGGTCAGGTTGTTCCATGAAATCACGCAACTTGGCGCCAGACATAACAGAAGCAATTTCATCAATTGATTCATCGCCATAATTCATATCCATCAAACTAATTTCATGTCCTTTGTCCCAGTTTTCATTAGAAATATAAAATGAAGCCATTTGATCTCCTTGAAATCTAAATGAAGAAATTATCGCATGATATAATGACTCGAAATTATCGTTTTCGTCTATTAAAATGTCTCTGAATATTTCACTTTCTTGCTCTGTATCTAATAAAACGCGAAATTTTAATGTACCCATGGGTTTGAATTTTGTTCTAAATTAAAAAGAATCTTTAAACGATTAAATTTTTACTGGCTTTAATCCTATTTTTTCTGCTAAAAATAACAAATGTGCATAAGCTGCTTCAAAATTATTTTCGATTGTTCCTTCCAAAATAGCATCTTTGATTTCTGATTTCAATAATCCTATTTCAGCACAAGGTTTTAAATCGAAAGTCTGCATAATTAATTCTCCAGAAACAGGAGGTTGAAAATTTCTGACTTGATCTTTGGCTTCCACTTCTTTCAATTTTTTGGAAACAATATCGAAATTCTTTTTAAACTTTTGGACTTTAAATTCGTTTTTTGAAGTTATGTCTGCATTACAAAGTGTCATTAGATCTTCGATATCATCGCCTGCTTCAAAAAGCAATCTTCTTATAGCTGAATCCGTTACGTGTCCTTTCACCAAGGAGATTGGCCGTAAATGCAATCTTACTATTTTTTGAACATACTTCATTTTATGGTCCAACGGCAATTTCATGTTTTTAAAAATTCTTGGAACAAAACGCGCCCCCAAATCTTCGTGACCATGAAATGTCCAACCTACTACAGGATCAAATTTTTTGGTCGGGGGTTTTGCAATATCATGCAGAATTGCAGCCCAACGCAACCACAAATTATCTGTATTTTCACTGATATTGTCTAACACTTCTAATGTATGGTAAAAATTATCTTTGTGAGACTTTCCCTGAATCACTTCAATACCATATAAATCAACCATTTCAGGAAAAAATTGATGTAATAAATGCGTAGAAAACAACAATTTAAAACCGCGAGAAGGTTCATTTGACAAGATAATTTTGTTCAATTCGTCACTAATTCTTTCTCTTGAAATAATTTCCAAGCGAGCAGAATTGTCTTTAATTGCTTGCAGACTTTTATTTTCAATTGTGAAATTCAATTGAGTGGCAAATCGAATGGCGCGCATCATTCGCAAAGGATCATCAGAATACGTTTGCGCTGGTTCCAAAGGAGTACGAATAATTTGTTTTTCAAGGTCTTCTACTCCACCGAAAGGATCTATTAATTCACCAAAATTATCGGGATGTAAACTCAATGCCAAGGCGTTAATTGTAAAATCACGGCGATTTTGATCGTCACTCAATGTTCCACTTTCAACCAAAGGTTTGCGTGAATCTTCTCTGTAGGACTCTTTTCTAGCCCCCACAAATTCAATTTCTAAATCTTTGTACTTGAATTGTGCTGTTCCGTAATTCTTGAAAAACGCCACTTTCTTGACGCGTAAGGTTTGTGCACATTTTTCTGCAAAATCCATTCCGCTGCCTAAAACTACGATGTCAATGTCTTTGGAAGGACGTTCTAGAAGCAAATCACGCACATAGCCACCAATCACAAAAGCCTGAATTCCTTGCTCTTTACAGATTTGTGAAGCGACTTTGAAAACAGGATGTTTTAAGTGATGAGCGAGATTTGAATTTTTCATTGCGGGTGCAAATATACGGGATTAATCGGTAAAAGGAAAATCAGAAAAGCAGCATTTCCTACTGGCGATTTCTATTCTTTTAAAAACCAATTTCTTCAATTTCAACTCAACAGTTTAATCAATTGTAATTACACTTTAAAATTTCAAATTTCTTCCATGAATTTAATTATTTACATTAGATTAAATTTAGCTTCAATGGCTTATAATTAATTGAAATAAAAAGCCTTAGTTATCAAAAAATAGTTCTAACTAAAACACGAAAACAAATGAAAATAAAATTAGTAGTCTTGGGTATTTTTCTCATAGGTTTTTCAACCTTTGGACAAGAAAGAATTAATAAAGGTAAACTTGAATTCTCCAGTGAGAGCATGGTTTTATATAAATCAGTAGGTTGGTCATTTAATAATGCCATTGGTGAATGGGTTGATTACGGTAATGTAATTTGCTCAGATAAGAACTATAAAAGTTCTGATAAAGAATATACAGTTAGGTATAAATTATCGGGCGCAAATATGATGTCAAGAACAGAACAAAACTTCAACTCACTGCAAATAAAATCTCTGACCTTTAACGATGTCAAATACTATGTTTTAATAGTTGACAAATGGGATGGAAATTACAAATACCCAACTTTAAATCAAGATTGGACATTTTTTAGAAAAACTTGTGGTTATATACTGAACGAATTAGAATACAATAAATTAAAAAACATTAAATCTGACACCTCGACAAAAATAAATATTACTCACTTTATCGAAGACATCAATGTTTACAAGGAAAATAAATTTTTAGAATTAATCGAATTTGAATTAAAAAACACCCCTAATTGTGATCCATATTCATTTAATTTAATAAAATCACGTGATGATATTAGATTTTTTATACCAAGTAAAGCCGATTACATTGATTCATTTCAATACAATTACTTTGAAACAAGCTTGGATAATTTTGAAAAATTATTAATCTTAAAGTAAGCAAACCACCTCAAATGGAAACTCCCTACTGCTTATGATATTTGTCATGCATATCGCCCAGGAAGTGATTGAGTGAATCAGCACAATTTAAGTATTAACAGAAAACGAAAAGATTTTGTATTGGCTGATTTTATTGAGGTTGCAGAGCAAAACTCAATCAGAAATCCAAAAAAAACATTTGCGGAATGTTTAAAATTGACGGGAATTGGGAGAAATATGCCAATTGATATAAGGTTGAAACAAAGCTCAAGGAAGCAATTACTCAAACCTTGATTCTAGCACTAGATTAAATAAATATCACATCAAGTAAAGCGCAATTAGGCAAACTCGGCCAATTCCATCCAGCGTTCGGTAGTCGTTTCAATTTTCTGAACGATTTCAGATAATTTGGTGCCAGCCTTCATTATGTCGTCATTAGAAGATTTTGAATCAGAAAGTACATGAGTCAAGGCATTTTTTTCCTCTTCTAATTTTTCTAAATCTTTTTCCAATTGTTTGAATTCTTCTTTTTCTTTGAAGGAAAGTTTCTTTTTTTCAACGGAATTATTGTTGGACAATTGAGTCACTTTTACTACTTCAATTTTCTCTTTTTCTTCGTTTGGTTTTTTATCGCGTTTCGCATCTTGTGCAATTTGCTTGCGGTATTCGGTGTAATTACCAATGATATCTTTGATTGCGCCTTGACCTTCGAAAACAAAAACGTGGTCAACCATTTTATCCATGAAATAACGGTCGTGAGAAACCACAATCAAGCAACCTTCAAATCCGCGCAGATAATCTTCCAACACACTCATTACAAAAATATCCAAGTCATTTGTTGGCTCATCTAAAATCAAGAAATTCGGGTTCGACATCAAAACGGTCATCAATTTCAAACGGCGTTTTTCTCCACCACTCAATTTGTACACGTAATTGTAATGCATGTCGCGGTTGAACAAAAATTTCTCTAAGAATTGCGCTGCAGAAAGTTGTTTTCCTTTTTCCAATGGAATAAATTCTGCGATGTCGCGAATGATATCAATTACTTTTTTGTTTTCATCAACCTGAATCAATTCTTGGCTATAATATCCAAAAACGACAGTGTCACCAACAACAACCTTTCCACCATCCAAAGGCTCACGGTCTTGAATCATGTTCAAGAAAGTAGATTTTCCAGTTCCGTTATTTCCAACAATTCCCAGACGTTCTTTTCGCTGAAAATCGTAAGAAAAGTTATCGACAATTTTTTTCTCCCCGTAAGATTTGGAGATTTTATGACATTCTAAAATTTTAGTTCCAAGTCGTTCCATTTTAACTGGAATATCCATTTCAGAATCATCAATGCGCTGACTGGCTGTTTTTTTAATGTCTTCAAAAGAATCAACACGCGCTTTTTGTTTTACTCCGCGCGCTTTTGGCTGACGACGAATCCAATCCAATTCCTTCTTAAAAGTATTTCTAGCTTTGTCAATCGTGGATTGTAATTGATCTTGTCTTTCTGCTTTTTTCTCCAAGTAATAAGAGAAATTCCCTTTGTATTTATAGATTGTTTTATCGTCTAATTCTAAAATGGTATCACAAACAACTTCCAAAAAATAGCGGTCGTGTGTCACCATTAAAATCGTTGATTTAGACTTCGAAAGATATTCTTCCAACCATTCGATCATATCTAAATCCAAGTGATTTGTGGGCTCATCAAGCAATAAAAAATCGGCATCTGAAACCAACACTTTGGCCAAGTTGACGCGTTTTTTCTGTCCACCAGACAAACTTCCGATTAACAGATCTGTATTGTCCAGTTTTAAAACAGAGAGAATTTGTTCAACGCGCAATTCGATGTCCCATGCATTCAAATCTGTCATTTCCTCAAAACAGGCATTTATCGCATCTTCATCACCATTTTTCATGGCGATATTGTATTTTTTGACAGCTAAAATTTCTGGTAAATCGTGAGAAAAAACAGCTTCTAAAATCGTTTGATTGTCATCCAAATTTTCCGACTGCTCCATGAAAGCAACGCGTATATCATTTCGGTAAACAATTCTTCCTGAATCGTATTGCTCCAATTCCATCAAGCAGCGCAATAAGGTTGTTTTTCCGCTACCATTTTTTGCCACAATGGCTACTTTTTGTCCGAGATCAATACCAAAATTAAGGTCAGCAAAAAGCAATCTGTCACCAAATGATTTTGTAAGATTTTCGACGGAAAGATAATTCATGAATTGTTTTTTTTCTTGAGTGATGGAATGAATGCTAATTTTTGCAATTCAAGCGTGCAAAGGTAAGTGAAAGTTTTAAATAGGAAGTTGGTTTGCTCGTTTAAGTAGTATTAAATCAATCTCAACTCGAAAACTCGAAAACTTGACAATGAAAAAAAAATGCAAAACGGACAGCTAAAATCCAATAATTTATCTTAAACGATTGACTGAATCAATCAATTTTTTGTCTTTGTTGATTGATTTCACAGCAAGTAGGATCAAAGGAAATCCCAACACCAATAAGTAAAAACCAAGGCCTAATGAAAGTTTCGAATTCTCTTGATTGGTAAAATATTTCCCTAAAAAAGCACCAAAGCATGCAAAAACCAGCACAACAAAATAGAACATCGCAGCAAATCTTGCTACCGCCAATTGGGTTTTCAAATTTTTGAATAGAATGATTGCGAATAAACAGGCAATCATCAATAAAATTGCGCCTACATAAAATGGCAAAGAAAGGAGATTTATATTTTCTCCAGTTTCGTTTATTTGTTGCACGCCCATTGAATTCAGACGAAAAACCATTTCTCCAGCATTGAAATGAAAAATGCTTGCTCCGAATGAAATAATTGTCAAAAAAACCAAAACGATGGTCAAATAAACTGTTTGAATGCGCTGAATCATTGTGTAAAATTATTTTTGCAAAGATAAACCTTTGTTTTGATTATGAAAGTTTGAATTTGAAATCAAAAGCCAAAAAATTTTCATTTTTTAAAGCTAAAAATCTTACAAACTGGATTTTTTACAATCCCATCATTGTTCTCAACCATCACTTCTAAAGAATCAAAATCAGCATATTTGAATGTTGAAGTCAATCTTGCTTCAATTGGATAGAATTCATTCAAACTTGCAACGCGTGTTCCAATGTAATCTACACATAAATTTTCTCGCTTCTTACTTCGATAACCAAAGAGCAGGGCTTTCGGAACACTTTTTTCTGTACTAATTTTCTGTAAATAGGTCAATTTTATTGCTATTCTGGAGTCTTTGGTTTTTGAATCATTGTGAAGAATTAAACTTGGCAACGTACCATAGAATTCTTTGTTATAACTGCTTTTTGAATCCAAAAGCCAAACTTTTTTTGTTGGACTAAAATTGAAACTTGCTATTTTTTTAAATTCTTTTATTTCAAAGTCAGGCTGTATGTTATGAAAAGCCCATTCAAATCTGGAGCCTTTTTGCAAAAATATTTGTTCAAAGCGTACTTTATTCATTTCTGAATAATGCAAAATTGAACGAACCAATTGAAAATTCAAAATCAAATTATATTGAATCATAAAAAAGGTGAAAACAATCAATAGAAGTTTAAAAAAGCGATTTAGTTTTTGAAACATGAAAATGATTGGAATGATCAATATTGGGAAAACATCAATCATGGCGCGCATCCCCATGCTTCCACCATAGTACCAACACCACCAGGATGATAGCACATAAATGTAAATACAAATGAAAATCAGGAACCAAATAAATGCAAAACGATTCGAACGATATAAAAACCACAAAGCGGGAAAAATGAGCAATAAAAATGGCGAATAAATGAAAAGACCTTTACGAAATCCAAATAAAACTTCAGGAATTTTTGGATTCGAAAGGAAATCAAATCCTTCAGTATTATAGGCATTGAATTGCCAAACTCCATGCTGCGAATGAATATTCCAAAACTGCAAGAAAATCAAAAACCCAAAAATCAAAAATGCTATCAAAAGAGCTGCTTTTTGAGCAGAAAAAATATTTTTAATTCGCTCCCACAATTCATTGAATGATTTGAAAAAGAATGGAATAAAAAGTACAATTAATAAATTTGTTGGTCTAATGATTGTTATTAATCCCAAGAGAAAAAACATCCAAACTAAATCCTTTTTACTTTGATTTTCAGCATAAAGTTTAAGTTTCAAAAGGAAAAAAGCAATCAATCCAAAGGTGTAAACATGCGAAAATGAAGGGTCATAGACGATGTAATAATTCAAATTTGTTCCAAAAGTCAAACCAATAATTCCAATCAAAATGGCGCTTCTTGAAATTTGGAACTTCTGCAATAAACGCAATAAACTAAAAGCGCCAAGCAGCCAAAAAGCCAATGCTGCAGTAAATATCGAAAATTGATAGCCGATTGAATAACCGTCAACTTCTCCCCCAAAAATTTTGATTATCTGATGATTAAACCAAAAAAATGGTGAAATACAAATAGCTGTTCCTATAAAATATTTGTCTTGAAATTCTTTGCTATTTTTTGGGGAAATTCCTTGAAAAAACTTCCCTTTTGGATATTTTTTTTGAATAAAATGAGCAAATTCAAAATGTTTCGTATTGTAAATAAAATATTGAGGTAAATAAGCGTAATATCCTCCTCCATCGCTTGTTATGTTTGCATCAACTTCGTGTTTATGCTTACTATAGCTCGTATATTTATAATGTTTATCGCCTTGCGAACCTAAAATATAAGTCAACACTAACAGTATAATCACCGCCGTGGATTTTTGATTTAACCAATTTGAAAGCCTGAAAATTAATTTCATTTTTGTGCATTTTGTCTTAGCCAAAAATCCATCAAAACAATGGCTGACATTGCTTCAACAATAGCTACAGCTCGAGGCACAACACATGGGTCATGTCGTCCTTTTCCATCTAAAGTAATTTCATTTCCCATTTTATCAATACTTGCTTGTGCTTGCATTATTGTCGCCACTGGTTTGAAAACAGTTTTAAAATAAATTGGCATTCCATTACTTATACCGCCTTGTATTCCGCCACTATAATTTGTTTTAGTTGAACCATCGCTTTTGAAAATATCGTTGTGCTCAGAACCTAACATTTCAGCGCTTGAAAATCCAGAGCCAATTTCAAAACCTTTAACAGCATTTATAGACAACATGGCTTTTCCTAATTCCGCATGTAATTTATCAAAAACTGGTTCTCCTAATCCTGGGGGAACACCGTTTACAAAACACGAAACACAACCGCCGATAGTATCGCCATTTTTGCGCGTTTCCAAAATCAGACTTTCCATTTCTTTCGCCAAATTCAAGTCCGGACAGCGAACAGCATTTAATTCAATCAAATTAAAATCAACAGCTTGAATTGCTTCATCTGTCATTTTTATTTTACCAACTTGAGAGACAAATCCATGAATTAAAATTCCTTTCTTTTTCAAAAAAAGTTTTGCCAAAGCACCAGCTACTACCCTACTTGCTGTTTCCCTAGCGCTAGATCTTCCGCCGCCCCTGTAATCTCTATGACCGAATTTTTTATCATAAGTAAAATCAGCGTGTGAAGGTCGATATTGTTCGTTCAAATGATCGTAATGATCTGACTTTGCATCTTCATTTGGAATCAAAAATCCAATGGGTGCACCGGTAGATTTTCCTTCAAAAATTCCGGATAAAAATTGAACTTGGTCAGATTCTTTCCTCTGAGAAACTATGTTGGATTGGCCAGGTTTGCGTTTGTCTAACTGAGTTTGAATATATTGTAAATCAATATCAATATTAGCAGGAAAACCATCAATAACCCCCCCAATTGCAGTGCCGTGGGATTCACCAAATGTTGAAATCGTGAATAATTTTCCGTAAGTTGAACCTGCCATTGTTGAATTTTGAAATAAGTAAATGTGCGTAAAGTTAATGATTTACGAGAAATTACAGTAAAAAAAAAGAATCAATCCATAGCTGAATTGATTCTTAAAAAAGATGAATTTTAATTTATTTACAAATTGTTTCTTCTGTCATTTTCAGTATTTTGCGAACTTCTTCCAAGGTCGGTGCTTCTGCGTAGGTTCTCAATACTGGTTCAGTTCCAGAAGCGCGAATCATCAACCATCGTTCATCGTCGAAGAAATATTTCCAACCGTCAATTGTTTTCACATCCCGGATTTTATAGTCACCAAAATGCGTGTAAAAGTTATTATTGCAGTTTGCAATGATGCTTTGTTTCAATGATTCAGTAATATGTAAATCATTTCTTTCGAATTTGAATTCACCTACGATTTCGTAGACCTCATCAATTAATTCATCCAAAGATTTACCGGATTTCGCCATAAATTCCCAGATGATTAATCCCATCCAAATTCCATCTCTTTCTGGAATGTGTCCTTTGGTTGCAATTCCCCCTGATTCTTCACCACCCAACAAAACATCTTGCTCAACCATAATGGTCGCAATTTCTTTGAAACCGATTTTTGTTGTAATATGCTCCAAACCGTAATGTTCAGCCAATTTTTCGATTCTTGGCGTACAACTGAATGCTGTTACCACTTTACCTGACATTTGTTTGTATTTCACCATGTAGTGAATTAGCAATAAAATAATATGGTGTGAATCAACAAATTCGCCTTTTCCATTATATAAACCAATTCTATCTGCATCTCCATCCGTTGCAAGGGCGCAATCGATTTTGCCATCAGCGATAATATAATTCGCTAATTCTTGCAAATTTTTCGCAATTGGCTCAGGAGCTTGACCGTAGAAAGATGGATTATGTTCGCAATGTAAAAAGTGCGTATCAGGCAAAATTCTTTTCATCGCGCTTTGACCAGCACCATACATGGCATCGTAAACCAATCTTAATCCAGAATTTTTGATCGCTTCCAAATCAAAGTTTGCTTTCACATGATCCACATAACGCGTCTCTAAATCAACGATTTCCAATTGCCCAGAAGCTATTGCATCCTGCATTGAAATAGCGTTTAAATCTAAAGTATTTGTTTCAGGAATAATATCTTCCACTTCTTGCACATGCTCAGGAGACAACGGTCCACCGAAATAAGCTTTCAATTTAAAACCATTATAGGCTGGTGGATTGTGACTTGCGGTGATTACAACACCAATTCCGCAATTGAATTGATTTGCAGCCAAAGAAATCATAGGTGTTGAAACAAAACCTTTGGCCATTTTTACATGAATCCCTTGACTTAAGAACACTTTTACGGCAGTTTCAACAAACAATTCACCAGCGAAACGACAGTCATGACCAATCACAATACTTGGTTTGTCATAATTCTGTTTTGTCCAGTTACCAGTTGCAATTGCTACTCTAGCAACATTTTCAACGGTGAATTCATCTGCGATGATTGCTCTCCATCCGTCAGTTCCAAATTTAATTTTTTGTGCCAATTTATCTTGTTTTAAAATTTTCAAGTACAAAGATATGAAATAAGCTTAATCAAATTGTTTTACCCTATTTTGAATATGATTATTTCTCCTTATTAACTCATTCTTTTTCAACCTTAACAATTATTTAAAGAAGAAAAATTACATTCAGAAATTGTTTACTTACTTTTGTTTCATGCAAAAAACATTAGTTTCATTATTTATCTTGTTGGCTTTAAATTCCAAAGCACAAGAATACAAGATTGGTTTTTACAACGTTGAAAACCTTTTCGATACCATCAACGATCCAAAGAAAGACGATGAAGAATTTCTTCCAATTGCAGAAAACAACTGGAATGGAAAGCGTTACATGGAAAAAATCACTCATATCAATCAAGTTTTGGGTGAAATGGGAAATGTGTTGGCCGTTGGAATGGTTGAAATTGAAAACGCAGCTGTTTTGAGAGATGTGATTCGATTTTCTCCAACGATGTCAAAAACCCATGGCGTTGTTCATTACGAAAGTCCTGATGAAAGAGGAATTGACGTTGGTTTGATTTATGACAGTATTCATTTGAAATTTCAAAAATCTGGATCCATTAGATTTACTTTGCCAGGAATGGAAAAGCCAAGTTCAAGAGACATTTTATGGTCTAAATTTACATGCAAAAAAGACACTGTTTTTATGATGGTAAATCACTGGCCAAGCAGACGTGGCGGCGAAGACAAAAGTGAACCAAATCGCTTAGAAGCTGCTAAAAATGCGCGAATTTTCATTGATTCGGTTTTGAAGGTAAATCCCAAATCGAAAATTATTTTTATGGGTGATTTAAACGATTATCCTACCAACAAAGCACCAATGTTGATTGCAGAAAAATTGCAGCCACAAATTATCAAAACATCAGGCGAATTTGGTGGAACTTATTTTTACAACAACGCTTGGGATATTTTGGACCACATTTTAGTTTCGCCAGGAAATTTTAGCAAAAAGTGTTTCAAAGTAATTCCAAATTCAGGAAAAATTTATTCTCCAAAATATTTGATGGAAGAATACAAAGGAAATATTCAACCGTTCAGAACTTATGGCGGAAAGAAATATTTGGCTGGTTATTCAGATCATTTGCCAGTTTCGATTACAGTAAAATTGAAATAATAAGTGCTTTCAAATGAATAAAGTATTCTCGACGGAATACTTTATTTTTGCTAAAAAATTCAATCCGTCAAGGCAATTGCGTCACGTACAAAAACTTTTTTTGTGCAGATTCAAAGGGTCTATAAATATAATATGCTTTTCCACCATTGATGGCAACTTTATCCACGTATTTTTGCTCAAATTGAATTTTATCTCCCAAAACTCCTGTTCGCAAATTGATTTTCTGAACTGAACAAATTCCTGCTTTTTCAAAAAACGCGTAAACTTCTCCTGTAATTTCGTCTTGAAGCAAATTCCGTTTCCAGCCAGTTTGTTTGGGTTGATAGTGATGAAAAATCGGAATACTGTCTAATTTATTTCCCCGGGAATCGAATGAAAAAAGCAAATCTTTGTAATAATCAAAGACATAAATCGAATCATTTTTGCGAAACATCGGCGCGTATAATTGTTTGTAATAAAGCGTGTTTGTAAAATAATTCGCACCAACCCAAATTTCTTTGTCTATTCCCGTTTCAATTTCTTTGTTGAAAGCCCAAAGTTTGGTTCGCACATCTACCCATTTGTATTCAGCGCGGTACAATTCCATCATCAATTCATCTTTGATTTCCATTATTTTTGAATAAGTGGAATCCAATTGATCAAAAGCCAAATAGTCGAACGCTGGATAATTTGGGTTGAAATTGGAAAAGAACAATTTTGATTGCACAGTATCGACCACTGGAAAAATGTATTTCATGTAGTATGCTTTATCGATGGTTGAAATACCAATATTTTGCTTCTCTCTGTGAATTCCATAAATTCCATTTTCGCAAACAACGTGCACATTACCGCGAAAATCATGAATCAATTCTTTTGGATTTTCTTTCAATTTAAAACTCTGCAGCACTTGTTTTCCGTCATAAATCAGCAATTCACTTCCTTTGTCTAATCTTTTCGGATAAGCTAAAAGGAGCAATTCTCCGTTGGGCAAAATTTCAAAATCAGAAACACTTAATTTTTCAGATTGAAAAAGCACTTGAACCGCACCTGGCGCCAAAACAACTACTTCGTTGAGCACTTTAACTTTTGTTTTGGTGAGGTAAACAGTCTTTCTGATTGTATCATTAACTGAAATTGATTTTGGCGGAAAAATATCGATTGATTCAGAATCGTAATACCCATGATCTAGCGAAATGGAAAACTTTGTAATTGAATGTAATTTGACAAAGATTTTTCCTGAAAAATTCGATTTTGCTTTATACGCAGAATCTGCCACTTGAAAAAGCGCGTTGACATTTGGAATATTTTCCTGTGTGTTTTTGTCTTTGCAATTTAACTCAAAAACAAAAGTGTTTTGTGCGTTTACTTTTATTACGAAGAAAAGCAAAACAACGAATAGCCATTTTTTCATACTCTTTCAATTTCTAAGAAGATGTATTTTTCATCAAGATTCCATAAAAAAAGCTCCCAAAATTAATTGGAAGCTTTCAATAAATATTAATTCAAATTAAGCTTTCAAAATCCAGCCGAAAGTATCTTCTACTTCACCAGATTTGATTGCCTCCATGAAATCGCTTACTTTGTTTGAAATAGTTCTTCCTTCAATTGGCGGCAATTCTAAAACTTCATCTCTGTAACCAATTTTAGCAATATGTGCGATAGTTGCAGCCGTTCCAGCACCGAAAGCTTCTGTCAAACTTCCGTCTTTTATAGCTCCAACCAATTCCTTTACAGTCACTTTGCGTTCTTCCACTTCCACTCCCCAAGATTGTGCAAGTTCGATGACGCTGCGTTTAGTAATTCCTCTTAAAATTGTATCAGTGTCTTCAGAAGGCGTAATTAATTTTCCATTGATTACCAGCATGATATTCATTGTCCCTGATTCCTCAATATATTCGTGCGTTTTGGCATCTGTCCACAATAATTGGTGGAAACCTTTCATTTGACCTTGTTTTGCAGGATACAAAGAAGCGCCATAATTTCCTGCTGCTTTTGCACGGCCTACGCCTCCTTCAACAGCTCTTGTATAATATTCTTCAATTTTTACATTTACAGGTTCTGAATAATACGCACCTACAGGACAAGTGAAAATGATAAATTTATAAGTTTCAGAAGGTCTAATTCCTACAAATTCATCCGTTGCAAACATGAAAGGACGAATATATAGTGAATATCCAGGTTTATTAGGAATCCAATCGCTATCAACTTCTGCCAATTTACGCACACATTCTACAAATAAATCTTCGGGAATAATTGGCATACACATGCGCTCACAAGACTCATGAAAACGACGGGCGTTCATTTCTGGACGAAAAATTAAAACTTCACCTTTGGCAGATTTATTTGCTTTCATACCCTCAAAAATCGATTGTCCATAATGAATTGCCGACGTTGCAGGATGAAATAAGAAACTTCCAAACTCCATTATTTCTGCTTCTTGCCACGCTCCATCTTTGTATTCCATCATTAACATGTGGTCAGAAAACACTTTACCAAAAGGTAAATTTTCCCAATCTACTTGACTGATTTTGGAATGTTGAGTTGGTGTCACCCTGATGTTTATTTTTTCTTGTAACATATACTTTTTTTCGATGTGCGAATATAATTCAATTATTTAGGGAATTCAATTTTTTAGCGATATTCTCACTATTTATTTTGTTAATTTTGACGAACGCTTATAATCTGCACAACGTTGGAACAAAGTAGAAATATTTTAAAAAAATACTGGGGATTTGATCTTTTCCGTCCTATGCAAGAAGACATTGTCGATGCAGTAATATACGGAAAAGATACTTTGGCGCTTTTACCCACTGGTGGAGGAAAATCTATTTGCTTTCAAGTGCCTGGAATTGCGCGAGAAGGAATTACAATCGTTGTTTCGCCGCTCATTGCCTTGATGCAAGACCAAGTCGATCAACTTCAAAAAAGAGGCATCAGAGCAAAAGCGTTAACCACCGGAATGTCTTACCGTGAAATTGATATTACGCTCGATAATGCGCGTTTTGGCGGATTGGATTTTCTATACACTTCTCCTGAAAGATTGCAAACCGCAATTTTTATCGAAAGATTCAAAAGAATGAATGTTGGTTTAATCGTGGTTGATGAAGCGCATTGTATTTCAGAATGGGGGCATGACTTTAGGCCACCTTACCGGCAGATCAGTGAACTTAGAAATTACCATCCAAATGTTCCAATTGTTGCTTTAACTGCAACCGCTACGCCTGAAGTAAAAGAAGACATTATTGCGCAATTAAAGCTAAAAAATCCTGAAATTTTTGAAGGAGCATTTTTAAGGCCCAATTTGAGTTACGAGATTTATCCTGTAAGCAATAAGGTAAATTCTATTCTCAAATTAGTCAAGCAATTTGAGGGACACAGCGGCATTATCTATTGTCAGAAAAGAAAAAGTGTAAAGGAAGTAGCCAATTGGTTGATAAGCGAAGGCAACAGAGTTGGAATTTACCATGGCGGAATGGATGCCAAAAGTCGTTCTGAAATGATGAGCGCTTGGTTGAAAGGAGATTTGCCAATTATGGTTGCCACGAATGCTTTTGGTATGGGCATCGACAAACCAAATGTTCGATATGTAGTTCATTATGAATTTCCTAATAACGTAGAAGCGTATTTTCAAGAAGCGGGTCGCGCAGGAAGAGATGGTTTAGAATCTCGCACTTTTGTTTTTTACGAAACGAGGGATTTAGAATTGACAACATCGCAAATTGACAAACAATTTCCGCCAATTGAAACCGTTAAAAACACTTACAGTTCACTTTGTAATTTTTTGAAATTAGCCATTGGATCAGGCAAAGGAGAAACTTATCCGATAAATCTAAAAACATTGACTGATAACTTCAAATTAGATTTACTTGAAACCTATCAATCCTTGAAAATTTTGGAAATGAATGGTGATCTTCAATTTACTGAAAGTATTTTTCATCCCACAAAAATCAAATTTTCTGTTGGAAACACTGTTCTATATAGTTTTCAAATCAAATACGAAAATGCAGCCAATTTAATCACTTTGATTTCGAGAAGTTATCCTGGAATTTTTGACCAATATTTTGAGCTTCACGAAGCGGAGTTTTGCAAGCGTTTGAATATTTCTCCTGCAGAATTAGAAAATCAATTGAAATTCTTGGAACAAAATGGTATTGTAGATATCAGTTGGAAAACAGATTTACCATTGGTAACTTTCTTAACAGAAAGAGTTCCCGACCAAAACTTTAGATTGGTTGAATCTGTCTATCACAACCGCAAAAATTTAGCAGAAAAACGGTGGTTTAAAATGCGCGAACTGCTGACAATGCCGGTCTGCCGTTCACAATACATCATTCAATATTTTGGCCAAGATTCAAAACCTTGCGGAAAATGTGATTATTGCAGAACGTTGCAAAGAGAAGATTACACCATGGAGGAAATTGGTGAATTGCTGTTGGAAAAACTACATAAACCACATTCCTTAGAGGAAATCAAAGATGAATATTTGCAAATCAAGCAAGATCAAATCATTCGCGCACTAAATTGGCTTATGCAAGAAGAACGGATTTTTTATAAAGACGGGAAATACAGTTGGTGAATATCAGACAGATAATATAATCGAGAATCAAGAAATAAATTAATTAATTTCATCATTTTCATTCTGTTTCTCTCTCTGACAATTTAACTCTCCCCCACTTGCTGTCTCCACATGGCGTAATACAATCCTTTGAGCTCGACCAATTCGTCGTGTTTTCCTGATTCGATGATTTTTCCTTTTTCCAACACGTAAATTGTATCTGCATACATGATGGTTGATAAACGGTGTGCAATTAAAATTGTCAAGTGATTTTTTGAATCTGAAACTTCTCTGATTGTATGCGAAATTTCCATTTCTGTCAATGAATCTAAGGCGCTTGTGGCTTCGTCGAAAACCAATAAACGTGGATTTCTAATCAATGCTCTAGCGATAGACAAACGTTGTTTTTCTCCTCCCGATATTTTAATTCCGCCTTCGCCAATTACAGTGTCAAGTCCATTTTGAGCCCTTGCAACCAAACCTAGACAAGCTGATTTTTCTAAGGCAACCATGATTTCTTCGTCAGTTGCTTCAGGCTTCACAAATAATAAGTTTTCTTTGATTGTTGCTGAAAAAAGTTGAGATTCTTGGGTTACAAATCCCAATTGATGACGCAATTCATTTTTGTCGATTTGATGGTGCGCAACATCATTATAAATTACTTCTCCTTCGTTGGGTTGATACAATCCGACCAGCAATTTCACCAAAGTAGTTTTTCCACTGCCGCTTGGTCCAACAAATGCAATTGTATTTCCAGTTGAAGTTTCAAAATTGATATCAATCAAAGAAGCTTGCGTGGCACTTTTGTGCTTAAAATATACATTCTTAAATGACACTTTTTGAATTTCGCCCATGAAAGTTGGTGTCGCCGATTGTGGCTCAACTTCTGTTTTCAGCAAGTCTTCAAAATTTTGCAAAGATACTTCTCCTTCACGGTAAAGTTGGATGATATTACCAAGTTCTTGCAAAGGATTAAAAATCGCAAATGAGAAGAAAAACAACGTAAAATATTGACCTAAAGTGATTCTATCGTCGAAGACTAAATACATCAACAAGATAATCAACGAATTTCGCAACAAGTTGATAATCGTTCCTTGCACAAAACTCAGAGAGCGAATAAATTTCACTTTCTTCAATTCAAGTTTCAGGATTTTGTTGGTCGTGGTATTCAAACGTTCAATTTCTTGGTCTGCCAAACCCAAACTTTTCACCAATTCAATGTTGCGCAAAGATTCAGTTGTAGAACCAGCCAAAGCCGTTGTTTCGCCCACAATTACTTTCTGTATGACTTTGATTTTTTTTCCTAAAATAAAACTGATTCCGCCAATGATTGGAATTGTCAGCAAATAAACGGGTGCAATCAGCCAATAAATTCTGAATGAATAAATTGAAACGAAAATGATGGAAACCAAACTGGTAAAGATTATACCTATAAAAGCTGCAATTAACCGTTCAGAATCTTGTCTTGTTTTTTGCAGTTTTCCCAAAGTTTCTCCGCTTCGTTGGTCTTCAAAAACTTGGTAAGGCAAAGCCAAAGAATGTGTGATTCCTTTTTTATAAATATCAGCGCCAACACGTTGCGTGACTACATTGGTGAAATAATCTTGAAAATTTTTGGCAATTCTAGAAATCATCGCAACGCCAATAGCAATTCCGACCCAATACATTACTCCCCAAATAAAACCAGAATAATTGTTTTTGTATGACGATACTTTGCTTCCATAATCATCCACAATATGACGAATAACAACACTGTCCATCAAGGAGAAGACTTGATTTACAGTAGCTAAAATAAGTGCAAGGAAAATGTATTTTTTGTAATTTTTAAGGTAACTCAGTAAAATGCGCATTTGAAAAATTTTGAAATGTATGTTGTAAATTTGTGTGTGTGTTTGCGCTGCAAAATTACTGCTTTTAAATTGAAAATCGCCCAATCCCTATTGCCTATTGCCTAATACCTATTCCCCAATCCCTAATATGCCTATTTCCAAATCCCTAATGTGCCTATTTCCCAAACCCTAAAGCAGCGGAGCAATGTGTCTTTCAGTCTTCTCTTCAAAAATATCTGCAATTGTTACAAGAATACCCGTTTCCTCAACAGCGCCAAAATCACTATTTACGGCAGTTCCAAAAGTTTTCATCGTTGGGGAAAGATTCATGTAAATATTGACCAATGGTGGAATATTTTCCCCATGTCCTCGAACAAATGAATTTAGAACCTTGAAACCATCTTTAAAATCTAAACCTTTCAATTGACTGTTTACAAAATCTTTGTCATAGTTTTGGTTCAATGGTTCAAAGGGTTTCATCAAATTTTCATTGTCGGGAAAGTACATATGCATGAAATGCAGCAAGAAATCCCTTGATTGGCGGTCATAGTTGGGATACATTGTCACTTTACCAAAAAAGTATTTAATTGTTGGATTAAAAACAACCAATGCGCCCAAGCCATCCCAAATATTATCCAAGGCAAAAAGTCCTTTACGAGGATTTACTGAAGGTTGGAAATTTGGTTGCACAAAACTTCGCCCCAATTCAATCGTGTATGGCAAATAATCTTTTACAAATTTCTCAGAAAATTCAAAATAATGACTTGTAGAAAGTTTGATTTCATCAGAATCTGGAACAATTGATTTCTCGCACAAAATATATCTATATCCTCCAATGATTTCCTCATCTTCTGGTGACCAAACGATGAGTTGTTCATAGCAAATATCGTCAGTATCAAATTCGTCTAAATCAACAGGTAAACCTGTACCACCGCCTGATGCACGAAACGTCACTTCTCGCAATCGTCCAATTTCTTGAATTGTATTTGGCGCATTGTGCACATTGACAATATAAATTTCGTTGTCGCCTTTGCGGGTTTTACGAATAAATCGCGCTTCGTTTAATTCACTTTTAAGGACTGATTTATCTATGGAATCGATTACTGGTAAAGTATTCATTTTTTTTGTTTTAATTGAATGAAAAGATTATTTGGACATTTCATAAACCGATTCTCTTATCCAAGCTGCACATTCTTTTTGATTCTTGAAAGATTTCATTTGCTCAGGATAAATAGGTTTGCCAACAATCAATTTCATTTTCACGTTTTTTTGCTTGAAAAGTTCATTTGCTAAATACAACATTTCCAAGTTCACTTTGATTCCTAAAAAGGTTCTCAAATTAGATAATCGATAGAAAAAATTTGACAACTTTCCATCGATGTAAATCGGAACGATGGGATTATTGTGTTTTTCTGAAAGCGTTACAAAAGTTTTTTTCCAGGCTAAATCTCTCACCAATCCTTTTTTCTTTCGACTAACTAAACCTGCTGGAAAAATACAAACTGCATGCTCAGAACTGAATAAATCATCTATTTTTGAATGCGTGCTGTCCGCGTTTTTTCCGTGTTTATTGACCCCAACAAACATGCCACGCATTCCTTCTAAATTCAAAAGTAAATCGTTGACGATAAACTTCAAATCTGTTCTATGATTACGCAACGCTGCTACCAAAGCCATGGCATCCATTCCTCCCAAAGGATGATTGATTGCTAAAGTTACCCCGCCAGTTTTGGGAATATTTTCAATTCCTTGAATTTCAATCTCGATTTTAAAAGAATCAATTACCGCTTTACAAAAATCTTCGTTTTTTTGCGTTGGGTGGTCAATCAAAAACTGATTGATTTCATCTTGGCGAAAAATACGTTCAAGATATTTCACAACAAAACCGGGCAACCATTTCAGTAACCTTGGATTTTTGCTTTGAATCAAATTCCTGATATCAATAAATTTTTGCTTTCTAACTTCTGCCATTTGAGTTACAAAAGTAAGTTTATTCCCTTAATTTTTTGGCACAATCGATTGTATTTTCAAATCAATTTCAAGGAACACAAATTAAAGTATCATAAAATGGAGAAAAACCAGCCCATACACCCAGCGCACCGCCATTAATATTGGTTTGGATATTGGTTGGAGAAGCAAAAGGATTGCCCCCAGTCTGCATTTGTAAATACTTTCTTTCCATGAATTGAAAAACGGGATAATCCATTTTTGAAAATTTGATAACAACCGTATCTCCCAATTTATAAAAACCTTTGTATTCATTTGGAATTGAATCATTGTCAAAAGATTGTGGATTTTCATAGAAAAACTCAAAAGTCAATCCATTGAAAAATTCATCGTCGGTCACGGGATTATATGTTTCGGCAAAATTAGCATCTCTGAATGTTCCGTCGGGATTTTTATTGATGCATTTTGCTTCCCATTTGTAAGCATCTCTTAAAGGCAGAGGATCTGACAGCCAAGCACGTGCAAAACCGTAATCTGTAAATCCTGATTCTGGTTTCCAATACACGCTATTCAAGGGTGTTGGCTGTAAAATGGAAGTTGAGGAAGTGTATGTTTTTCCATCGTAAACTACAGTTAAATCATACGTTTTACCTACTTGACCAAAAATCGCGGTGTTGAAAGAGGTATATGCGCACAAATGATAATTCGCCAATTCATTTACCGGAATTCCAAAAAATTGTGCCGCCAATTCCTCAGTTCCAGCAGGTAAATTATCTGAACAAATTTCTTCTAGCACTACTGTAGTAGTTCCATCACTGACTGTGATTACAGCGCCAGAAACAAATCCATTTAAAAAAGCATTCAAATCTGTTGTTGCGTAAATATCTTTCGATTTTGACAACAAAATAAATGGCGGCTGACCAGTTTCAATGAAACCATCGATGACCAATTGTTCTTGGTGACCGGGAATATCAATTTTCACTTCTTTCTCGCAAGAAAGTAATATCAAGAAAACAGAAAGCAATAATATTAAATACCTCTTCATAACTAAAATTCAAAATTCCAAGTTGCGCTTGGGATGATTGGAAATAAAGTAACTTGTTTGACAGAAATTTTAAAGTCGTTGGTCAACAATCCGCCTTCATTGTCGATGTACAAGAAATATGGATTTGCGCGGTTGTAAACGTTGTAAATCGAAAAATTCCAATTGCTTCTAAATTTCTTTTTCACTTCCATTGTTTCTCCCGTTTGCGGATTTGTTCTCTTCTTCGTTGGCCGATCATACAAAGTTGCAGAAATATCCAAGCGGTGATAGGGCGCCATTCTGGTTGAATTTCTCAATCCATAATTAAACAAAATACTTTGGTCTTGCACATACCAGCTGTTTGGTAAAGTCAATGTATTTCCAGAAGCGTAAATGAAACTTGCGCCAAATGTCCAACGATCATTGAGTTTATATCCTGCAACGACAGTCAAATCGTGTCTTCGGTCGTATTTTGCTGGAAAAACTTCTTTTTGCAAATCTGGAAATAAACGTTCAGTTTTTGCCCAAGTATAGCCGATCCAACCTGTCAATTTACCAGTGGCTTTTTTGATAAAAAACTCAGCACCATAACTCCAACCTCTCCCAAAAACAAGTAAATTATCAGTATTGTCATTCACATTATCCGACGGCAAAGCACCTTGTTTGTATTCAACCAAATTTTTCATGCCTTTGTAATATATTTCAACCGAAGCTTCGTACTTATTTTCCTTGAAATTTTGAAAATAACCCAAAGAAGCCTGCCAACCTTTTTGAGGTTTTGCGATGTCTGTTGTTGGAAACCAAATATCTGTCGGCAAAGAAACAGCACTCAAAGAAGTCAGGTGAACATATTGATAATTGTAAGCATAACCCGCCTTGATTGAACTATTTTTGCTCAATAACAAACGTCCAGAAATTCTTGGTTCAAAACCTTGGTAAAATTTGATTAAATCACCTCTGTTGTATTGCACCACGGAATCATTTCCATTGATTGGACTTTTTATAAATCTTTTAAATGGTCCAACAAATTGGTACATGCTATAACGCATTCCTGCATTAAATCTGATTTTTTCATTCAAATCAAATTCGTCTAAAAAATAAAATGCTGATTCATGACTGTATAATTTTTGTGCTTCACCAGTGTCAAACTGTGTATCGTCTTGAGAAGCGGAAACACTTGTAGGTGTGAATGTATGATACAAATATTCTGCGCCCCACTTCAGTTTGTGGCGGGTACTTGGAAAATAGGAAAAATCAACTTTTCCACCAACATCTCTGATGCCAGATTTCAAAGAAAATTTAAAATTATCTTGTTGTGAATTGAAACTGAATAAATAATCTGTAAAAGTTCCGGTCAAATTCATAAAAAGTTTACTGCTAAAGATATGGTTCCAACGAATGGCAGCAATCGCATTTCCCCAGGGCATTCTGACTGAAAAATCATCTTTTTTATTGCCAAAAATGAATTGATCTTTGCCATAATATCCACTTAAAAAAAGTTTATCTCTTTTCCCTAAACGGTACTTTACCTTCAAATTAAAATCGTAAAAATAATATCCTGAGCCAGCAAATGGCGATGATTTGGGAATGAATGATTTCATAAGTACATCGATGTAAGTTCTTCGCGCTGAAACAATAAAAGAACCTTTATCTTTTACAATTGGTCCTTCGAAAGTCAATCTTGAAGAAATTAAGCCCAAACCACCTTTTACTTTAAATTGTTTGGTATTTCCTTCGTTCATTTTGACTTCCAAGACAGAAGAAATTCTTCCGCCAAAGTTAGCGGGCATTCCGCCTTTGATCATATTGACACTTTTGACAGCATCGGAATTAAATACAGAAAAAAAACCAAATAAATGAGACGCATTGTAAACTTGCGCTTCATCGAGTAGCACCAAATTTTGATCCGGTCCGCCGCCGCGCACGTAGAATCCTTGACCACCTTCAGAAACGGAAGAAACCCCTGGCAATAATTGAATTGTTTTGATAATATCCACTTCACCCATGAAAGCTGGCAGTGTTTTAATCTTCTCCATTTCCAATTCCATTTGACCAACTTTGGTGCTCGTTACATTTTCACCTCGTTTGGCATTTACCTCCACTTCTTCTAGAACTTCTGTTTCATCAGACATTTCGAAATTGAACATTTGATTGGAGTTCAAATCAATTTGTTTGGTATTTGTTTTCAGTCCATAAGCTTTGAATTGCACTTCATAAATTCCTTTTGGAACCGTTAAGGAATAAAAACCATATTCATTGGAAGTTGCCCCTAAATTCAACGTTGCAATAGAAATTTTAGCGCCAACAACAGATTCTCCTGATTTCGCTTCAGTGATAGTACCACTTAAAGTAAATTTCTGTTGAGAAAAAGTAACATTTATAAAAATGAAAGAAAGCGTAAAAAGCAGCAATAATCGAAAAAAAGGATTCATTTTCCTTTGAGTTATAAAGTTACATTTACTGTTAAACAATTGGCGGTAAAATTACAAATATTAAATGTAGTTTGTATTTCCTACAATGAAGAAATCTTTAAATTTTGAAAGCAAAATCTGTCAAAACTAGGTGAAAGTTCGTTACTTTTGTTTCAGAGGTACTTTTTTACGAAGAAACAGTGACCTTATTCGTTTTCGAACGAAGCCCATGCAGTATATTTTGAAGCTTAACAAATTTGACCCTAAGGGAAGCCTTCGGTTGACAATGGCGGGCCACAACAATTTTATTGTTTTGATTTTCAAACAGTGGATTACAAACGTCAATCAGTGACCCTAAACGTGTTTCTGAAGTCTTCAGAAATTCAGCTGCATGGGTTTATTTTTTACCCATGAACAGTTTCACCTTTTCCATAATTTACGATAATAGAATCTTCATAATCAATCCATTCTTTCCATCTTTTGTTGACATCAATTCCTACGCCATATTTTCTTGCAAAACCTAAGAAAGTAGTGTAATGTCCGGCTTCGCTGATCATCAATTCTCTGTAAAAATTAGCCAATTCTGGATCCTTGATATTTTCAGAAAGTACCTTAAACCGCTCGCAGCTTCTGGCTTCAATCATCGCTGAAAAAAGCAATCTATCTGTCAAGGATTGCATTCTACTACCATCTTTTTTCATGAATTTAAACAACTCATTGACATAATTATCCTTGCGTTCTCTAGCCAAAGTAAGACCTTTCTTTTTGATTAAATCATGTACTTGCTGAAAATGATCCATTTCTTCCCTAGCAATAATCAATAATTCGGTAACCAATTCTTCCAACTCCGAATTGTGCGCAATCATTGTTATCGCATTCGTCGCCGCTTTTTGTTCACACCATAAATGATCCGACAAAATTTCTTCGATATTTGATTCTACAATGTTCACCCACCTTGGGTCTGTTGAAAGTTTTAATCCTAGCATGATTCTAAATTTAAAGTTCGACAAAAGTACAAAAATCAGTTCGACAAATTTTAAATCAATTCATGCAACTTTTTGTTTTTTATTACTATCTTTAAAATATGAAACTATTCATTTTGACTATTTTTAGCTGTGTTTTCATAGGTATTTCTGCCCAAGAAATCGAACATCAGCATTCTATACACCATGCCTTTATTGAAAACAAAGGTCAATGGGACAAAAGTATTTTATTCAAAACCCATTTTCAAGGTGGAAATTTATGGGTGCAGCAAGGAAAATTACTTTTTCATTTGCAGGATTACAGCCAATATCAAAAAGCGCATGGAAATCCGCTTTACACTGAAAATTCAAATACTTTCAAGCAAGATGTTGTTCACTTGAATTTTGCTGGAGCGAATGAAATCACTGCAATTTCGAAAGGAAAACCAACTGCCGAATATTACAATTATTTCATTGGAAATGATCGGTCTAAATGGGCAAGCGATGTGCACGGATTCAACGAAGCAACTTTGCTAAATTTATACAACGGCATTGATCTTAAATTGATTGAAGAAAATGAACAATTGAAATATGAATTTCATGTGGCGCCACTGGCAAATCCGGCGTTGATTCAATTAGATTATGCCGGTCAACAAAAAATCAGTATCGACAAAGAGGGAAATTTAATTGTGACTTCCAAGTTAGGAAACATTAGAGAAAACAAACCCTACGCTTATCAAATCATCAATGGAAAAATCAAAAATGTAAATTGCGATTTTGAAATCATAGATAATAAAGTGCAATTCAAATTAGGAAATTACGATCCAAAAATTCCCTTGGTGATTGACCCAATTCTCGTTTTTGCCACTTATGCTGGTTCTGTTACAGATAATTTCGGAATGACAGCCACTTATGGTTATGATGCAACAGCATATTCTGCAGGCACGATTTATGGAAATGTTTATCCTACTCCTGACCCCAATGCTTATGACGTAAACTCAAATTTTACGGTTCCAAACGTTGTAAATTCTGTCACAACTGATGCATTTGTTTCCAAATACTCTCAAGATGGAACAACGATGATTTGGACGACATTTTTGGGTGGTGGCGATGACACGCAAGGAACAGAAACATCCAACAGTTTGATTTGCGACAAACAAAACAACTTGTACATTTATGGAGTCACTTCCAGCACTGATTTCCCGATTCAAGGAGGTTATCAAGTATCGCATGGCGGCGGAACGAGTTTATTTATCAGTTCAAATGGCGCCAATTTTGGTACGACAGGTACGGATATTTATGTAGCAAAATTCAGTGCAAATGGTCAAAATTTAATGGCTTCAACCTACATGGGCGGAAGTTTAAATGACGGCGTAAATTACAATATCTTCGGAGGAAATTATCCAGCAAATGCCTATGATTCCTTGACAACAAATTACGGCGATCAATTTAGGGGTGAAATCATGCTGGATTCAAGCAATAATGTACTGGTTGCATCTTGCACAAGATCAACGAATTTCCCAATTACCAATGCTGTGCAAGCAAACAATGCAGGAATGCAAGATGGTATTATTTTTAAATTGAATAGTACGCTCTCAAATTTGATGTTTTCCACTTATATAGGAGGAAGCAAAAATGATGCTTGTTATTCTATCAAAATTGATTCAAGCTACAATATGGTTTTTTCAGGAGGAACTTGCTCTTCCAATTTACCAGCAACAGCAGGCGGTTGGCAGAATGCTTACAATGGAGGGATTTCTGACGGTTTTGTTGGGAAATTAAATCCCACAGGATCAATTCTTCAGCGTATATCATATCTCGGAACAACCAATTACGACCAAGCATTTTTTGTGGAAATAGATCGAAGTGACAATATATTTGTCTTAGGTCAATCGCGCGGTGGGACATTTCCTGTTTTGAATGCAGCTTTTTCAAATCCTGGAAGCGGACAGTTTATTGTCAAGCTTTCGCCAAACTTAACCACCCTTTTAAATTCTACTGTTTTTGGAAATGGAAATGCAGATATCAACATTTCACCTTCCGCTTTTTTGGTTGATTATTGCGGAAATATTTACGTTTCAGGCTGGGGAGCGAATTTATTACTCAACACACCACTCACAGGAATGGCTGTAACCGCAGATGCTTTTCAAGCTGCAGCACCAAATGGTTTTGATTTTTATTTGATGGTTATCAACCGCACGTTCAGCACCTTATTATATGGTACGTATCTTGGAGGCAATCAAGCGCGAGAACATGTAGACGGGGGCACATCAAGATTCGATAAAAATGGAATTGTCTATCAATCTGTTTGCGGCGGTTGCGGCGGTGTAAGTGATTTTCCAACTACAACCAATGCTTGGTCAAACAATAATTTGAGTACAAATTGTAACAATATCATTTTCAAATTTGATTTCGAAATCACTCCAGACGCTCAATTTACTGTAGATCAAACAAGTGGTTGTGCTGCATTGGAAATCACCTTTGAAAACACTTCTACCACCACTGATTCTTTTTTGTGGGATTATGGAGACGGAAATGTTGATTCAACCACTGTAAATCCAACAATTACTTACATCAATCCAGGAGTTTATGACGTTTACTTGTATGTCACCGACAGCATTTGCCAAATCACGGACACTGCCTTGGTAATCATCACCGTTTATGATTCTTTACTCGTTGATGTGCCTGACGCGATTCAACTTTGTGTGCCCATTGAAATATCATTGATAGGAAATAGTTTTGGCACAGCAAATTCATTTTTATGGTCTTCAAACAATCAATTTACGGATCAATTGAATACCACTCTAAATGACTCAACATTAACGATTACGCCGCAAGGTTCAACAATTTACTATTTTCAAGCATCAAATGCAGATTGTTCAATTTACGACAGCGTGATCGTCTCGTTTACAAGTTCGTTGCTGCTCCTTTCAGGAGATTCGACACTTTGTGCAGGCGATCAAACACAAATTACAGTTACGAATCAAAATCCGTCGATTAACTTTACTTATTTGTGGAGTCCAAGTTCGATAATCTCCAGTCAACCGAATGAAACAGCCGTTCTTGTCAATCCACCAACAACACAATATTTATACGTTACGGCGAGCGCTTCAAACGGTTGTTTGATAGAAGATTCAATTTTAATTAGCGTAAGTAATTTAGGCAATATTCCTATTGTTGCCGCAGCCTCTGAATACATTGTGGTGGAAGGAACAACGGTTACATTAACAGGAACGCCCTCCACTGGTTACAGCATCACTTGGACACCAATCACTGGAGTTACAAATCCATCTATTGCTCAAACGACGGCAAATATGACGTCCACAACTTTGTTCAATTATTCAGTGACGGATGGCATCTGTTTGAAATCAGATACTGTTTTGGTCAAAGTATTAGAATTTGTTTGCGGTGATCCATTCGTTTATATTCCAAATGCTTTTTCACCAAACAAAGATGGCGACAATGACATTTTGTACGTGAGAGGAATTTTGATCGATAAGATGATATTCAGGATTTTTGATCGCTGGGGAGAAATGGTCTTTGAATCTACCAATCCTGCCAATGGTTGGGACGGCTCTTTCAAAGGCAAGTTTTGCGATCCAGATGTGTTTGATTATTATCTAGATGTAACTTGCATCGATGGGCAAAAAAACTTAATCAAAGGGAATATTACTTTGTTGAAGTAAGACAATGACCAAGTTTTTGCGTATACAAGAAATCTAATCATTTTCGAAAAAACAAGTCATTAAATCTGATCAATTACTCAATGAATTTGTACATTTGTTCCCATGAAATGGATTGGAGAACGCATCAGTTTTGTAGATGACAAGAAGAAAACAACAATTGTCATTTATCCTGAAAATATCGGTTGGCAAAAAGCCTTGATGGGCGCTTGGTTTTTCATGTGGTTAACAATTGGTGCAACCATGTTTTGGTCATTGACTTTGAAATTGACAGAACAAGAAAAAATCATCGTTTTTGTATTCTTGGTTTTTTGGGGCTACTATGCCATCAGAGTTGGTCGCGCTTTTCTTTGGATCATGTTTGGAAAAGAAAAATTGAAAATCGACGAAACGGCTTTCACCTTAAAAAACACCATCAAAAATTACGGTAAAGCGACCCCCTACTTCATTGAAAATATTAAAAAAATAAGAATCCAGCAACCCAAAGAAAATTCCATTCAAGCAGTTTGGGAAAGTTCCTTTTGGATTCGAGGAGGCGAAAGATTGGAATTCGATTATTTGGGAAAAACCATTCGTTTTGGAAGGAAATTAGAAGAAAAAGAGATCAAATTGCTTTTTAATTTGATTACCAAGAGGATTGAAGAACAATTGAAAGCGAAGAAGTATTAGATTTTTCGATTTCTGGATTACACGGAATATTAGATTTAATTTCGCTTTGCGAATGGATTTATTGGATTGCATTACTTCAAGTAAATCGAAAAATTTCTCCTTTCTCGCATCAATTGAAAAGCGCACTTTCTAAAAATCTAAATATCCAAAAATCTAAATATCCAAAACTAGCCACGGATTTCACAGATTACAAGGAATATTGGATTTAATTTCGCTTTGCGAATGGATTTATTGGATTGCATTACTTCAAGTAAATCGAAAATTTTCTCCTTTTTCGCATCAATTGAAAAGCGCGCTTTCTAAAAATCTAAATATCCAAAAATCTAAATATCCAAGATTACCAATGCGTTAATTTTCGCCAATTTGTCGAACAGTAACTTTAATAGCGTACCTTTGCACCCAATTATTAATATATTTTATGACCTTTAGTGAATTAGGGCTAAGGGATGAGGTGCTGAAGTCGATAAACGATTTGGGGTTTGATGCACCTACTCCTATCCAAGAAAAAGCAATTCCGCACTTATTACAAAGTGAAAGCGATTTTGTTGGACTAGCGCAAACAGGAACGGGAAAAACGGCAGCGTTCGGCTTGCCATTAGTGAACAATGTGAAACCAGGGACTTTCCTTCCACAAGGATTAGTTATCTGCCCAACCAGAGAGTTGTGTTTGCAGATTACCAAAGACCTGGAAAATTACGCGAAATACGACAAACAAACGTCGATAGTAGCAGTGTACGGTGGTGCAGATATCCGCAGACAAATTACGCAATTGAAAGGAGCTACAATTATTGTGGCAACCCCTGGTCGTTTAGTTGACTTGATCAACAGAAAAGCGGCTAACTTGAGCGAAGTTGGTTATGTGGTGCTGGACGAGGCGGACGAAATGCTAAACATGGGGTTCAAAGAAGACATCGACATGATTCTTCAGAAAACGCCAGAGACAAAAAATGTTTGGTTATTTTCAGCTACAATGCCGAAAGAGGTGGCTCAAATCTCTAAAAATTACATGACAGACCCATTGGAAGTTTCAATCGGTCACAAAAATCAAAGTAATGAAAATATTGAGCATATCTATTATTCAGTTAAAGAAAAAGACCGCTATGCTGCCTTGAAACGTTTGATTGATGTCAACCCAGACATCTTCGGATTGGTTTTCTGCAGAACGCGTCATGAGACACAGTCAGTAGCTGAAAAATTAGGTAAAGAGGGATACAATGCAGAGCCTTTGCACGGAGATTTATCTCAAGCGCAAAGAGACAATGTAATGAAAAGATTCCGTGACCGTACGTTACAACTATTAGTAGCAACAGATGTTGCCGCGCGAGGAATTGACGTAGATGATATCTCGCATGTCATCAATTATCAGCTACCGGATGATATAGAAAATTACACGCACCGTAGCGGTAGAACTGCTCGTGCTGGTAAAAAAGGACAATCTTTGGTGTTAATCAATACACGTGAGAACTTTAAAATTCGTGCGATTGAAAAACAAATCAGAACAGATTTCGGTGTTGGTGTGATTCCAAGTTCAGAAGAAATTTGTGCTGTTCAACTTACAAGTTTGATTTCTAAAATCAAAGAAACGGAAGTAATGGAAAAAGACATTGAGAAATTTATTCCTCAAATTATGTCTGACTTTGCTGACCTTTCTAAAGAAGAAGTCATCAAAAAATTCATTTCTGTTGAATTCAATCGTTTCATCGAATATTACGAAAGAGCAGGCGATTTAAACGCTGCTTCTGAAAAAAGAGGGGAAAGAAGTGAAAGAAGCGACCGCGGCGAAAGAAGTGATCGTGGGGAAAGAAGAGGTGAAAGAGGTGGCGACCGTTTTGGTTCTGACCGTGGAGAAAGAAGAGAAAGACCTTCACGAGATGAGGTAGGTAAAACTCGTTTCTTCGTGAGCATCGGAAAAAGAGATGGTTTAAATCCTGGTGGTTTGTTGCGTGTAATCTGTGATGAAGCAGGTTTAACATCTTCAAACATCGGAAAAATCGACGTCCTTCCTTCATTCAGTTTCTTTGAAGCAGATGATCAGCACGCTGAAAACATCATCAACAAGGTGAATGGTGCCAACTACGAAGGCAACACTATTAGCATCGAAATTACCAAGAAAAAAGCTGAACCAAGATCTGGTGGTGGTGGTTTCGCAGGTAGAAGCGGTGGCGATCGTGGCGGATTCTCAGGAAGAAGCGGCGGATTCGGTGGCGGTGGTGACCGTGAAAGAAGTAGCGGTGATCGTGGTGGTTTCAGTCGCGGTGGTGACCGTGAAAGAAGCGGTGACAGACCTCGTTCTTCTGGTAGCAGCTACAAAGGAAAATCTGGTGGTGGATATGGTTCAGCATCAGGTTCCGAAGGTGGCGGAAAACGCAGATATTAAAATATTCGTGGTTTTGGAGGGGTTGGTCGTATCCTACCCTTCCAAAAAAAAGCCACAACGAATACTTTTTTGAATAGGATTAACAAGAAAATATAAAAGGGAATTTATTCCCCCCATTGATTTTTTTTATGGAAATTAGAAATATCGCAATTATTGCACACGTTGACCACGGAAAAACAACGTTGGTTGACAAAATGATTGAAGCAGGAAGTATGGAAAATGAAAGAGAACGTCTTACTGGCGACTTGATCATGGACAACAACGATTTAGAGCGTGAAAGAGGAATCACAATCGTTTCTAAAAACGTTTCTGTACTTTATAAAGGTACTAAAATTAACATCATTGACACTCCTGGTCACGCCGATTTCGGTGGTGAAGTGGAGCGTGTTTTGAACATGGCCGATGGCGTTTGTATCCTCGTGGATGCTTTCGAAGGACCCATGCCGCAAACACGTTTCGTTTTAGGAAAAGCATTGGCACTTGGTTTGAAACCTTTGTTGGTTATCAATAAAGTAGACAAAGACAATTGTACGCCTGACGAAGTGCACGAAAAAGTTTTCGATTTGATGTTCGAATTGGACGCAAACGACGAACAATTAGACTTCGAAACAATCTACGGATCGGCTAAAAACGGCTGGATGTCATCTGACTGGAGAAAACCAACTACAGACATTACAGCTTTGTTGGATCAAATATTAACCTATTTCCCGCCAAAAATAATTGAAGAAGGAAACACGCAAATGTTGATCACTTCATTGGATTACTCTTCATACGTAGGTCGCATCGCGATTGGTCGTTTGACAAGAGGCACAATCAAAGAAAATCAACCAATCATTATTTCGAAAGCTGACGGTTCTCAAGAGAAACATAGAATCAAAGACGTTTTCGTTTTTGAAGGAATCGAAAGAAGAAAAGTATCTGAAGTTCAACCCGGAGATATCTGTGCAATCACAGGAATTGAAGGTTTTGAAATTGGTGATTCAATTTGTGATTTCGAAAATCCAGAGCCTTTGGCTAGTATTGCGATTGACGAACCAACGATGAGCATGTTGTTCAGTATCAATGATTCTCCTTTCTTCGGAAAAGAAGGAAAAATGGTTACTTCGCGACATATTCAAGATCGTTTGAACAAAGAATTAGAGAAAAACTTGGCAATGCGTTTGGCTGATACTGACAAAGCAGACAAATGGATCGTTTTCGGTCGTGGTGTTTTGCACTTGTCAGTTTTGATCGAAACAATGCGCCGTGAAGGATACGAATTACAAGTGGGACAACCTCAAGTAATTTTGAAAGAAATTGACGGCGTGAAATGCGAGCCAGTGGAAGAATTGACGATTGATTTACCAGAATTTCACAGTGGAACAGCAGTTGATGCCGTAACACGCAGAAAAGGTGAAATGACCAACATGGTTCCTAAAGGCGAACGTATGACTATCACTTTCCAAATTCCATCACGTGGAATTATCGGCTTGAGAAACCACATGTTGACTCAAACTGCTGGTGAAGCAATCATGACGCACCGTTTCTTGGAATACCAACCTTACAAAGGGGACATTGCCGGACGTCAGAATGGATCGTTGATTTCAATGGAACAAGGAACGTCAATTCCTTTCTCTTTAAATAACTTGCAAGAAAGAGGTAAATTCTTCATTGCACCAAACGAAAATATTTACGAAGGACAAGTGATCGGAGAAAATTCTCGCGCTGGTGACATGATTGTTAACGTTACCAAAACGAAAAAAATGTCTAACATGCGTTCTTCAGGAGCGGATGAAAAAGTACGTTTGGCTCCACCGAAAATCTTCAGTTTGGAAGAATGCTTGGAATACATCCAAGGTGATGAATACGTGGAAGTAACGCCATTAAACTTAAGAATTCGTAAAATCTTATTGAAAGAAACTGATCGCAAGAGAAGTGGGAATAAGTGATTGGATAATTGGATAATTAGATTACTGGAATATTAGGGAAAGCGATTCATTTTTGAATCGCTTTTTTTTGTGGCGTTTATTTTGAAAAGATCAATTTTTATTCATCTAAATTTATAGTGAAAATTTGCGCGCTCAATTCCATGCGAAAGTTACTCGTGACAGAGCTTCACAATTTATTTGCAACTTTACCAATTCACAACCTGGATGATTATTGTTTTATACCGATTATGTTTTCAATATAGTCCAATGAACTGGACTATATTACCTGCGGTGCGACTCCGTGGTCAAACTATATCGGCATTATACTGGTTTTTGATTGGACTAAAATAAATTGGTGAATGGTATCATTTCTAATCTAAATAATTTGAATTTTGATTGGTTAATTGGAAAAATTTATTAGATTTGGTTCGTAAATTCATTTATTTTAATCAATTTTATGATGCGCATAAGGGGTAAGATTTTCTTTTTGTGCTTGGCTTTTGAAGTGTTAAAAAGATATTGATACCAAATGAATTAGGAGCATAAGTGCTTGCGTTTAAATAATCGTTACGTATATTATCCATAATAAACGTAACTAAATTATACAAGCAAAAGCCAGTTGCATTTGACAGATATTGACAACAATTATTACTAATAAAAATATTATTAAAAAACAGTGGAGACCAGAGACCACTCGAAAAACGGGGCGACACCGAAAAGCCATAAGAGTAGGAAACATAAAATAATAATTATGGATAACAAATTTTTCACATTCATCAAACCTTACTTGTCTTTTATTGACAAAGGGCATCTTTATCGTAAACCATTCAGTTGGTTATACGTTTTGTTGGCAATACTAAATTTATTACTGCCTATTTTTATTTTATATCAAACCATTGATAATAATATTTTTGAAGCACCTACAAAATTTGTAATTGCATTCCTGCTTGTTTGGATAATATTAGCTTTTGCAGGTTGGCTTAGTTTTCAATTGTGGTGGGATAGAAAATCAAAAGTAATAGCTACATCCTTGGAAGGAGACGAATTTGTTGCAACACCAGTTTTTTCGCATTTTATTCAAACCTTGGGTGAATGGATTGGAACTTGGATAGGTATTGTTGGGTTTTCAGTTGCTTTGCTAACGACAGTTATTGTAGGAGATGAAGGCTATTACTTTGGTAGGTTAATAGGACTTCCTTTTTTGGAAACTGGTTTTCTTGCTGTTATTTTAATGCCTATTTATGGCTTTTTAATTATCGTTGTGTCAAGATTTCTTGCAGAGCAATTTAGAGCACTTTCTTCAATTGCCAACAATACAAGAAAGAATTAAAATAAGAGTTTTAAATAATTAAGAAAAGCGGTTCATTCTTGAATCGCTTTTTTTACGGCATTTATTTTTGAAAGCAGCAAATTTTATTCAGCTAAATTGTAGTTAAAATTTGCACGTTTAATATTGCTTGGAAGTCACTCGTGATAATGCGTAACGAATCATTTACGACTTCATCAACTAACAAAATGATTTATAAATGCTTATTTTTTCGTGTGAATAAATTGAAAATTGATTAATCGCATGAAGTAAATGATTAACTTTATGAAAATAAATATGTTCCAAATTGAAAATATCACCAATCCAACATTTATATGTCTGAAATAATTGAAATTATTAAAGATTGGGCAGCAACTCGTCCTGATGAGGTAGTATTCAATCCTAAAGAGGGCTACTATTCATTTGATTTTATTGTGGACTCATTTCAAAAAGGTAAAGAAGCGGGTAAGAAAGAGCTGATTTCTTCAGTTAAATCAAAATACCACGAAAATATAAAAAAAGCAACCGAAGCGATTGACGAAATTGTTAAAGACTTGTTTACTGAAAAATATATTCTTAATAAGTTATTCATTAATAACTCAATAAAAGGCACTTCCGTTTTATTTGCTGTCAAAGAAGATACCTACTTAAATGAAACCTTTTTGGATAAAGCATATTCTTTATCCTCGAAAATAGAGTTAAGCTTTTTTGATTTAGGAACAAATATTCAAATTGGATTTTTAAATGATTCAAAATCGCTAAATATTGAATTAATTAATGAGGATGGATACTCTTGGGCTTATGATTTAATTTCTAACTCAAAGTTGTACTAAATGCGAAGAAGTCATGGAAAACACAATAAAATTGTTTGTGATAAATTGTATTTACAAAATGATATAAAATGCAATGATTGGGTTATAACAACTGCTTTTTATTCAGCAATTCATTTTATTGACCACCTATTATTTCCGCTAGAATATTCTGAAGGATTAAAATTCAATAACATAGGACAAGCTCATAGTTTTATTAAGGCTGAAAGTATACATCAATCCAGAAGTATTCTTGTAGGTAAGTTTTTAAATCAATTTCATGATCAATATAACTTTCTTATCAAAGAATGCCACCATGCAAGATATTCCAATTATGATGTAAACTCGGTTCTTTCAGACAAAGCAGTGAGAGAACTTGATAAAATCATAAGTGTTTCTGATGTTGATAAGAAAGTTCCTAAATAAAACGCTACTAAATACATAGATTTATGTATTTCTAGATCACAAGAAAACTAAGAAAAGTGGTTCATTCATGAATCGCTTTTTTTTGTGGCACTAATTTCGAAAGCAGCAAATTTTATTCAGCTGAATTGTAGTTAAAATTTGCGCGTTTAATTCCACGAGAAACTCACTCGTACCAAAGCTTAACAATTTATTTGCAACTTTATCAACTAAGAAGAAAGTTTGTAAATATTTGATTTTTAGGGTAATGAATTTAAAATTCGGTTCATTACTTAAACTAAATGAATAGCTTTGTAGTCAATAGATCTTTTTATTGAAACTGGTACTACACGTTCGAGAAAGATATCGTAAGGAACAAAAAAAACTCTATGACCTTTGAAAATATAAATGTGAAACCAATTGTGACTGCTTATCAAAAATAGCAAAAGATGCGACTAGTGAATTTGTCAGGAAAATTGGAAAAGATAAAGTTGAAGAGAAAGACTTTCTTACCCATTGGGAAAAAGGATTTCGACCTGAATCGGAAGACTGCGAAACTATTTGCTCATACAAAGGATTATCAATCCATACTTAGTTGATGCGAAAGATATTTTAATTACAAAACGGACAAATCCCCTTTGCAATGTTCCTAAAATGAGTTTTGGAAATATTGCTTTAGACAGTGGTTTTTTAATTTTCACTGAAGAGGAAAAATCTGCATTTATTGCTAAAGAACCAAATTCGGAAAAATGGTTTAAAATTCTTTTAGGTGCTATTGAACTAATTTACAACAAAAAAAGATGGTGTTTATGGCTAATTGATATTGAGCCGAACGAATTAAAATCATTGCCATTTGTATTAGATAGAATAAAGCAAGTAAAAGAAGCAAGATTAAATGCAAATGATAAAGGCACTAAGAGATTAGCAGATAGAGCTTCACAGTTTAGGGATTTAAATAATCCTGATAACTATATTGCTATACCAATTACAACTAGTGAAAACAGAAAATATATTCCCATTGTATATGCGAACAAAGAATTAATACCGGCAGTTACTGTTCAAACAATCCCAAATGGTAACTTATTCCACTTTGGAGTATTAATGTCAACCATGCACATGGCTTGGGTAAAAACTGTTTGCGGCCGATTAGAGAGTCGTTTTAGATATTCAAAAGACATTGTTTACAACAATTATCCATGGCCAGAAAACCCAAGCGCAAAGCAGGAAAAAGCGATAGAAACGGCGGCACAAAAAGTATTGGAGGCGCGGCTACAATTTCCTAACAGTTCACTTGCTGATTTGTATGATCCGTTAACAATGCCACCAATATTGGTAAAAGCGCACAATGAGCTAGACAAGGCAGTAGATTTGGCATACAGACCACAAGCATTTACAAGTGAGGCGAATAGAATGGTATTTTTGTTTGAATTGTATGAGAAGTATACGGCAGATTTGTTTACGAAAGGCACTTCGACAGGCTCAGTGCGACGCGACAAGCTCAGTGCGACGCGACAGGCTTAGTGCGACGCGACAGGCTTAGTGCGACGTGACAGGCTCAGTGCGACGCGACAGGCTTAGTGCGGCGGGGGAAATAGGTAATGGGAATTAGACAATGGGCAATAGGGTACGTGTTCTTTTATTTGTTTTAAAATTGGCGATTTTTTAACGCATGGGAAGGAGGAAAAGTTAAAAGTTAAAAGTGGGGTGTGCACTTCGGTATGGTCACTTCACTCCTTTTTCGAATACTTCACCCCCTTAGAAAGCCTCAAAAAAGTCCGCTCAACAACATAATAATATACAGCGGCAAACGCAATTGCGTTAAACAAAATATAAATCAACAATACCGTTTTAGACATCTCGGCTTTGGTAAAAATTACGATATTTCCGCCCACCAAGCCATGCGATAAATACAGTGAAAAAGAAATGTTTCCTAAAAAAGTGGCGATTTTGTGTTCATAATTAAAATACAAAATGGCGAGCACCGTAATTGCAATCAAAGGCAATGCTTCCCATTCCTTGAAAATGACAATAAAGGCCACAGAAAAGAGCATTGTTAGTAAAAATTCTAGGCTTTTAATTTGCTTGGTGTAATACATAAAAGTCTGGAAACCAATAATGAAATAAATGTAATAATTCAATACCGTTTGATAGCTGCTAGGAACCAAAAATCCCAAAGCAAGCAATGTGGCAAAAGCAATGAATTTGTAAAGCGTTTTATTTAAAAAAGCATTGTAAATCAAACCTGTAAGAATGTAAAACTGAAATTCAACTGCCAAGGTCCAAAAGATAATATTGATCCATTCCACTTTGAAAAAAGGAGCCAAATAAGTAATATTTAGAAAAAACTGCTTGATCGTTGTAGGATACGGCATGCCCCATAAATAGACCATCGTGTAATAATTGACAAGCATCAAAAGAAAAATAAAAATGATGTAAGGAGGCTCTATTCGAATGGTTCTTTTCAGCAAAAATCGAAAAAAATATTTAAATTGATAATTTTTGACATACATCGAATAAGGAATGACAAATCCCGAAATCACAAAAAACATGATTACACCTAAATATCCGTAATTCATTGATTTAACAAATATATTTGGGTTTTCATCGTGCCAAATATACGCCCTGAAATGAAACAAACAGACCAGCAAAGCCGCCAATGCCCGCAACCAAGTCAAACTGTGAATTGTCCCTTTTTCTTTCATATTAACCGCAAAACTAAAAAATTATTCGAGTAGAAATTTAACATGATTTCCAATTTGACAAATAAATCCGATTTTCAAAAATTCTACCGATACACATGAATCTATTTTTTCATAACATATCGGTAAATGAACTTTGTAGAAAATCATATAAAAACGATCACTGAATTATGCAAAGCACACAATATTAAGTCTTTGTATGCATTTGATTCTGTGTTAAATGATAAATTTAATAGCGGAAGTGATGTGGATTTAATAGTTGATTTTCAACCAATTGATGTTCTTGATTACGGAGATAATTACTACGATCTAAAATTTTCATTAGAAAAAAATTTCAAAAAAAAGTTGATTTATTAGTTCAGAAAGCGCTGAAAAATCCATATTTATTAAAAACTTTGAATTAAAATAAATCATTGATTTACCAATGAATTGATCTAAAATAATTAAGCCAATTCTGAATTCTACATTCTGAATTCATAATTAATAATTCACCCAAATGCCAAAATTTGTCAACAAAACCCAAAAGAAATCCACGATTTATTTTTTCGCCCGAAATTTATTCCTAAATTTATATTCAAAGTTGAAATTATGTTTAACGACGAAGAAGACGAGTATTATGAGGGTAATTTCAACGAAGACCTGGAACGATTCGAGCAATCTTTGAAAGGAGAGTCGGTTGGATTTATTGATAGTGACAGATTGGAAGCAATAATTGATCACTATTTGATTAACAGTCAATACCACAAAGCAAATTTATGTGCTGAAAGAGGCATGCAACATTTTCCATTTAACATGCTTTTCAAGTTACGCAAGGCACAAGCAATTTCTGCCGCTGGACAGTTGAAAGAAGCTTTGACTCTATTGGCTCAAGTGGAAAAAATCGAACTTCCAACTTGCGAATTTCTGTTGACTAAAGCATCAATTTTCAGTCAGTTGCGCGATTCAAAAACAGCGATTAAGTTTTTTCAAGAAGCTTTGAAAATTTCTGAGCCTGAAGACAAAGACGAAATTTTCTTGGACTTGGCTATGGAATTTGAAAATCTAAGCGAATACAACCAAGCGATTGAAGTATTGAGCGAAGCAATCAAATACAATCCCAACAACGAAGCAGCGATTTACGAAATTGCATTTTGCTATGATCAAATCAACGAATACGACAAAGCGATTCAGTGTTATTCCAATTTCATTGACGAAAATCCGTATTCTTTCACAGCTTGGTACAATTTAGGAAACGCATATTCAAAGATAGAAAACTGGGATCAAGCAGTTTGGGCTTACGAATATTGCGTTGCGATCAACGAAGAGTTTTCTCCCGCTTATTTCAATTTAGGAAATGCCTTTTTGTCGCAAGATAAATTTCAATTGTCAATTGATCATTTTGAAAAATGCATGGAACTTGACGGCGAAGACGGATTGGCTTTGTGCTACGTCGGCGAATGTCACGAGCAACTTGGACATTACAAATTGGCGCGCCATTATTATCACCGAAGCATCGAATTTTTTCCAGAATTGCCAGAAGCATGGCTAGGCTTGGGAATTGTTAGTGACTTGGAAGGAAAAACCAACGAAGGCATTATTTTGATTCAAAAAGCAATCAATTTAGACCCCACAAATGGCAGTTTTTACCACGTTTTGGCTGGCGCTTTTGAAAAAATTGAAGAATGGATCAGCGCTGAAAATGCCTACATGTTGGCGATGGAATTGGATCCAAACAACGAAGAAATCATTTGCGATTACATTGAATTTCTGATTGATCTGGAAAGAATTTTGGATGCAAAACTTTTCATTGAAAACATGGAAATTCCGGAAAATTTGTCTTTAATTACAGACCTTATCAAAGTAAATTTATACTGGATTTTAAATCGAAATCAAGAAGCCATCAATCTCCTAATTAATTGCATAGCCGAAGATGAAGAAAAATCGAAAGAAATTTTTTCACTTTACCCCAATTTAAAAAACGAGCAAAAAATAGTAGATTTGTTCTCAAATTAACAAACAAATATGAATTTCGAATTACCGTACATTCCAGAAAGACCTGCAAAACCCAGAAACAAAGGAATCACCATGATGATGGATAAAGGACTCAGCTTGAGAGAAGTTGAGGATTTTATCGAAGCAAATGGACATTTAACCGACGTCGTAAAATTCGGATTTGGTACTTCTTATGTAGCGCAAAATCTGGAAGAAAAAATTAAACTTTATTCAGAAAATGGCATTCGTCCTTATTTTGGAGGAACGTTGTTTGAAGCATTTTTTGCCCGTGGAAAGTTTGACGATTACCTGCGCGTATTGGACAAATATAAATTGGACTTGGCAGAAATTTCTGACGGTTCGATCATCATCAACCACGACGAAAAATGCGAGTTGATAAGTAAAATGGCAAAATACAGAACCGTTTTATCTGAAGTTGGTTCAAAAGATTCTGGCATCTTAATCAGTCCAAACCGTTGGATCAAAATGATGACAACAGAATTGAAAGCTGGTTCTTGGAAAGTTATCGCTGAAGGCCGTGAAGCAGGAAACGTTGGTGTTTTCAGACCAAACGGAACCGCCCATACCATGTTGATTAACAAAATTATCGCAAAAGTAAAACCAGAAGATATTTTGTGGGAAGCACCGCAAAAAAATCAGCAAGTTTGGTTCATCAAATTGTTCGGTGCCAACGTAAACTTAGGAAATATCGGTCCAAATGAAATGATTCCATTAGAATGCTTGCGCCTAGGTTTGCGTGGCGACACATTCTTCGATTTCCTACCAGCCGACTACGCCGAGCGCTTAAAGCAAGTGGATAGCGATTCGGAGGAAGAAGATATGTAATGGGGAGATTTTAAGACTGAAGACATTAGACTGGAGATATTAGTCTTTAGATATTAGACTTTAGACTCTAAAATCTTAGCGACTTAATTTTATTGATGGTTGCGCTTTCCCCCTTTGGAGGAGAAAAAGTGATAGCTTTTAAAGACCTAGCGATAGCGCAGGGACTAGGGGGAGGAAAGGGAAATAATAGAATGATAATTCTGCTCATATAAGTACCATCAGTGATAATTAATCTATGAGCATAGCGAATTTTAAATCTATTTTTCCGTGTAATTCTTGCAATCCGTGGCTATTTTTACTTCTAATAATCTTTTTTTAAATCGACAAAGAAATGATTGCCAAAAATCTCGAACTAAAAGGCCATTCTGGTGCTATTTATGCCATTGATGGTGTGGACGAATCAATTTATTCTGGTTCGGGGGATAATTTTGTGGCTCGTTGGAATTTGACTTTGGGCACGCAGGATGCTTTTTCAATCAAAGCGGACAAAAGTATTTACAGCTTGAAATTAATTCAAGCAGATAAAATCTTAGTTTTTGGCACCTCTTCAGGTTCTTTGCACATCGTAAATTTGGAGGAAAAACGTGAATTGAAACATTTCATTCAACATAAAAGTGCCATTTTTTCAATTGTAGAAAATGTGCACAAAAATCACCTTTATACAACAGATGCTGATGGAAATTTGGCAATTTGGAATACACTCAATTGGAATCTACTGATTTTCATGCCGCTGCAAGTTGGTAAAATCCGAGACATTCATGTAAGCAATGATGGAAAAATCATTTACTTGGCTTGTCAGGATGAAAACATCCGAATATTTGAAACGAGCAATTACAATGAAATTCAATCTTTTCATGCACACAAAGATGGCGTCAATTGTGTTCACCTTTTCCCGCTTAAACCACAATTGCTAATTAGCGGAGGCAAAGACGGACATCTGCGTATTTGGAATTGGAAGGAAGAAAAGTGCTTGTACGAAATTCCTGCGCATAATTTTGGGATTTACAAAATCATTTTCCTGCAAAAAGGACGCGTTTTCGTGACCGCTAGCCGGGATAAAACCATCAAAATTTGGGATGCATTTTCTGCCGATGTATTGAAAAGAATAGAACGAAAACAAGGGGGACATTCGCACGCGGTAAACGATTTATGGAAAAAAGATGAAATGAATTTTGTTTCCACTGGCGATGATAAAAGGATAATTTGGTGGGAAATGAAGGAGGTTTATTAATCGCCTGCTTTTTACTTTTTCATCATTTATAATTCACTTAAAAAAGAAAAAAACAATTAATTCAATTCCTTCTCGTCATCAACTTCCGCTAGATATTTAACTTCAACAATGTTCAATTTATTTCCAGTTCTTTCAAGCACCGTGATTTCGTAATCGTCGATGGTGATTTTCTCTAGTACATTTGGAATTTTCCCAAATCTTTGAATGATAATTCCTGCCAAAGTATCGAAACGTTTGTCTTCTTTGAAAGGCGATGGCAACATATTGTTAACATCGTTGATTGCGGCAGTAGCCATCACTTTATATGTAAATTCGTTGGTTTTTACAACAATTGGCACTTCATTATCGTCTTCATCTTGAATTTCTCCAACCAATTCTTCAATGATATCTTCCATGGTCACCAAACCTTCCACTCCACCAAATTCATTTACGATCACAGCCATGTGAATGTGTTTTTGCTGAAATTCTTTCAAGAGAATTCCGATTTTTTTATTTTCAGGAATAATAATTACTGGTCGCATCAAATCTTTGATGATTATTTCCTCGTTTTTTCTCAGCTTTTTAAGAATATCTTTGATGTAAATGATTCCGGTAGTGTTGTCGATCGTTCCTTCGTAGCAAGGAATTCTTGAATAACCTTCACTCAACATTCGTTCTAATTCACTATCATTAAAGTTGTTGACATTCAAAGAGGCAACCAAATTTCTTGGAATCATGATTTGTTTGGCTGTCCTTTCTGAAAAATCAAAGGCATTTTTGATAATGTCGTAATCGTTGGTTTCGATTGATCCACTTTCACTACTTTGTTGAATCAAATATTTCAATTCGTCAGAACTGTGAATTTCTGAACCATGCACCGTTTTAATACCTACCATTCTCAACACAACAGTAGCAAAACCGTTCAAAACCCAGATAAATGGTCGGAAAATCCAGTAAAAGAAATTCAAAGGATAAGCCACAAATAAAGTAGTAGATTCCGCTTTTTGAATGGCGATAGATTTGGGTGCTAATTCACCAAAAACAATGTGTAGAACAGAAATAATAGCAAATGCGATTGGCAAAGCGATTTGATGTGCAAGGTGTGCATTTTTCACAATGTCCATTCCGGTCATGTCCATAATTCCAATAATGATTTTGGAAACGACAGGTTCACCAACCCAACCTAAACCTAAGCTTGCAAGTGTAATCCCCAATTGTGTAGCAGCCAAATATCCATCTAAATGATTGACAATATGTGCAGAAAGCTTAGCTGGCCTGCTTCCTAATTGTGCTCTAATTTCAATTTGAGAAGCCCTGACTTTAACGATTGCAAACTCAGCTGCAACAAAAAATCCATTCAATAAAACTAAAAAGGTGGTGATAAAAATATCAAGTGCCATTAAAAAATTTGTTTTTACAAAGATAAAATTATTTAAGTCAATAGAAACGAATTAATTCAGGTTCTTCTATTTTGTTGTGATAACCAAAGGTGAGTCAATAGTTTAATAAAACCAATAAAAATCTTAGAAAGGATAACCAATTCCAAAGTTCAAACTTGGAATAAATGGTTTTGGCATAATGCTTTTATAATCTGGTCCAAGAACGTATAGACCTTCATCATAATATGCTTTTCTGGATTGAAATATCCATCTAGAACCAGCGGGCATAGCGGGATTATTGATGGGTAAACCTAAATCCAAACGCACGATAAAAAAGCTAAAATCAATACGCAAACCAACACCAGCAGAATAAGCAATTTCCTTGTACCAATTATTTGAAAACTGTCCTCCAGGTCGTTTTACATCATTTTGAGTTGTCCAAACATTCGCTGCATCTAAAAATACTGCGCCTTTGAATAATTTACTCATTGAGAAACGATATTCCGCAGAACCGCCCAAGCGAATATCACCAATTTGGGTAGCGGTTCTATTGGTATCTAGATAATATTTGTAAGCTCCAGGGCCTAAAGAACGCGCCCTCCATCCTCGATTGTCATTCGCTCCACCAGCAAAAAAACTGTAGTCATAAGGCATCGACGTTTTCGTATTTCCATAAGGAATTCCTGCACCTGCAACAAATCTAAAATTAAATGACTTATCCTTATTTATTGGATAACCGACGATTACCTCGTTGTCTAATCTTGCAAATTGCGAATATGGAACACCGAAAATTTGTTTTTGTAAAGTTGCGGTATCGTTTTTATTGCTAATCCAACTGGTCAGTAATCCAGCGTGATCAAAAGTGGCATTGTAAAAAACAGTCGTTTTACCTTTTTTCTCTATTTTATTGTTGTACTCAAAAGTCACTTTAAAATCCTGCCAAATAAATTGATCGCTATATGCATTCCTTAAAAACAAGTCATTGTTCTGATTCAATTTTTGTTCAAAAGCTTCATTTTTATTGATAGCAACAAATTTCACAACGGATGCAAACGGAAATCCAAATTGCAACAATTGGGTTTTATTCAGCACAAACTTATAAGTATAATTGAACTGAAAAACACCGCGATCAAAATCCAATCTTTTTTGGTAATTGTAGGCAGTAGAAAGTATAGTCCGCGGCATTTTTCTTTTCGAAAGTTTAGTTATTTTGATAGGAAATAAACCCGGTAAATCGAATTTCACAGTTGGACCGATTTCAAAAGTGTTAAAACTTCGAGCTGCATTTTTAATTTTTTCACCGTCGAGCGTTTGGTCAAAAATTGGAGGTTGAGATTCAAAACCACCACTCAAACTCAAGGTTAATTTTTCAGTTCCTTTAAATAAGTTTTTGTTGTTGTAATTGATTGAAGCGGCAACACCTAGGAAACCATTTGAATTGACAAATCGAGGTTGGAAACTATAACTTTGCTTTGCAGCAGGAACTAAATAATAATGAACATCAATTAAGTTCGTACCTTTAATTTCTTCAACCACTGGTTTTATTGTTTGAAAAACAGACAATTGTGATAATCTTGAATACGTTCTTTCAAGGTAATATTCTTTATACAAATTGGTTTCCTCTAAGTAACTTTGCAATTCCAACATTTCAGGTTTTACAGCCAACTCTCCATTAAATTTAAAAGTTGCCATTCTCAAAGGTTGTAAAACTGCGGTGTCAGGACTAAAATGTTTGTCCAACTTTTCTTTTTTGGTCATATAAATTTCTTGATATCTCATTGAATCAAGCGTATTTAAAAAATTGTTTTCCATGGGTAAAATCCCCCTGGCTTTTGCGGAATCTTCAAAATTTCCATTGTAGTAAATCTTGTCAGCCATGTGAAAATAAACCCTTCTTATGTAGGTTGATTGATGCGCAACCTCCGTGGTTTCATCTCTATCCTTGATAATTCGATTGACAAATTCCAATCTCAACTTCACTTTAAAATCGGATATCGAATCGGTTGTTGTTGAATCAGCCCACATATTGACATGAGATGGACTAAAACCATAGTAGCCAGCATCTCGCATATATCGTGCGATTTTTGACTTGTAGGCTTCGATTAAATCAGAATCTAAATTTTGTCCAACCAAACTTTCAAATTCTGGCTTTTTCATGAATTTCCTATAGTCAGCTAGTACAGAAGAATTTTTTCCTCCGTAGATAACTGTATCAATGATGTATGGTTTACCCGTTTCCACAAGATAACCACAAACAATTTTATTCTTAAAAATTTGATTTTCAGATTTAACATTTCCGAAATAGTAGCCTTTTTTCTTTAAATAAATTTGCAATTGTTGGACTGATTTTCCTTGCAAAGTGGAATCAAAAATCACCGGCTTCTCGCCTACTTTGTACTTGAACCATTCTCTAAAAAACTTGCGTGGAGAAATGGTATCTTTCAAAACAGGAATTTTTTGTGTGTAATCAGATTGACCCTTAGCTCTGGCTTTTTCAATTCTTTTCTTATTGATTTCACCAATTTTGTCAATCCGTTTTTCATTGATTCTCCTCAATCTCAAATTAGCCCTTTCTCTTTTATTTGCGATGCTTAAAGAATCCGTTTTGATGATATAGAAAAACGTCGATCTGTTATATGACCAAAGTTTCATTTTCAATCCTAAAGTCTTTCTATTTGGCTGTTGACGAATGATTTCGTTCATTGTTTCAAAGTCGAGATTATCTCCTTTTACAACCAATTTATTTTTTTTCAATAAATACTTCCCATCAGGGACATGTTTTGTCTGATGACATGAAACTAAAACAAAAACTAGGCAAAAAGCAATATAATATGTAAGTTTGAGCAATTTCAAATTCGTTAATTGAGTAACAAAAATAGTAAAAACGAAGCTTTAAATGATTTCTAAATCCAATATTAAGTTAATCAAATCATTGCAACAAAAGAAATTCAGAGATGAATTGAATCTTTTTGTGGTTGAAGGAGAAAAAATGGTCTTAGAATCATTACAATGTAAAAGTGAATATCTAGTTGATTTATATTATACTAGCAATTCAGTAATTGGTGAAAATCTCATTGAAAAAGAAAAAATGAATTTGATTTCAGAAAAGGAATTGAAACAAATTTCTAGCCTCCAAACACCGAATAAATCTTTGGCAGTTTTTGGAAAATGGCCTACTTCAAATGACAAATTACCATTTTACATCGCATTAGATGGCGTTCAAGATCCTGGAAATATGGGGACAATTATGCGTTTGGCGGATTGGTTTGGCGTCAAAAAAATTCTTTGTTCTAAAGAAACGGTCGATTGTTTCAATCCAAAAGTCGTGCAAGCAACGATGGGTGCAATATTCAGAATTGAGATTGAATATGTCGATTTAGCCAAAACTTTCAAATTACTTGATGTACCTATTTACGGAGCTGCACTGGAAGGTGAAAATATCTATTCAAAACCAATGAAACCGCATGGGATTTTGCTGCTCGGAAACGAAGGCAAAGGAATTTCAGAAAATCTTCAAAAATCAATCAATTTCCCCATTTCAATTCCTCGATTTGGCGAGGCAGAATCATTAAATGTTTCGACGGCTGGGGCTATTTTGCTCTCGGAATTTTTTCGGAATTTGTAAAAATTATTGCGTAAAAATCAACTTTTATTTTTGTCATGGTCCGTCAGCTGACGGACGCACCCCAAAAATGTTTCAATCAACAACATATTTGCTACCAATATTTGACACCTAACGGCGTCTTTACAACAAATTAATTTTCTTGATGGAGATTTTTTTTGCTATACCTAATTGCATTATAATTATTTCATTTACAGCACCAATGCCAATTCCCCATATCCTATTGACATGAACCTTTTGCCTGAAAAAATCACTCAAAAAACCACTTCGCTCCCTCAAATATAAAATTCGATTTTTCATGATGTTCATGAATTTTCCTCACTTTGTCTTGGTAATATGCTTTGAATTCGACGAAATTTTCACTCGAAAAAAGGATTTCTAATTTCAGCCATTTGCTTTCTTTTGCCCATTTTTCGATGTCTTTTCTACGGTATAATTTGCGTGTTGAAGGATGAGTTGTTTCAATCAAATAGTCTATTTTCTGATGTGCGTATGCTGAATATCTGGAGCGCATCAATTGTTCGGCACTTGTTGCCATTGTTTTTCCGAGTAATAACGGTTCACAACAATTTTCGAAAGATTCACTTTTTCCGCAATTACAAAGCATCATTTTCAGTTTTGTTTCCAATCGATTTTCCTGCAATCCAACCTGTTGTCCAGGCTGATTGAAAATTGAAACCGCCAGTTATGCCGTCAATATCCAAAATTTCACCCGCAAAATGTAAACCTTTCACTTCGCGGTGTTCCATCGTTTTGAAATCAATTTGATCCAATGCTACTCCGCCAGCTGTCACAAATTCTTCTTTGAAAGTCGTTTTTCCTGAAACTTCGTAGCGGTCGTTCAGCAAAGTATTGGTCAATTTATTGGCGTTTTTCTTGCCGATTTCTTTCCAGCGCAATTCAGGATTGATGCCAGATTTTTCTAATAAATAATTCCACAAACGATTTGGAAATAGAAAAGGATTCAAATTTCCAATCATTTTAGCGCCATGTAAATCAATATTTTGATCTAAATCTTTGCGCAATTGATCTTCTTTCACTTCTCCTAACCAATTCACCAAAATGGCAAAATTGTAATTCTTTTCCGCCAAAATCCTTGCGCCCCAAGCTGATAATTTCAAAATCGCCGGCCCGCTCATTCCCCAATGGGTTATCAACAATGGTCCTTGTGCAGAAAGTTTTGTTGATTCAACTTTCACTACAGTATTTTCAACCACAATTCCCATCAAACTTTTGATTGGTTCGTTGGGCATATTGAAAGTAAAAAGCGACGGCAAAGGATCGATAATTTTGCAACCCAATTTCTCCAACCAGTCCAACCCACTTCGTTTGGGTGTGCCGCCAGTAGCAATGATAATTTTATCTGCAAAAATCGTTTTTTCTCCTGATTTCATTGAAAAAGTTCCATCTTCCAATGGCGTAATTTCTGCAAGAGGCGATTGAATTTTGATTTGAACACCCAATTTTCGCGCTTCATTTTCAAAGCAATCGATAATTGTTTGTGAATCATCAGATTTTGGAAAAATACAATTGTCTGGCAAGGTCACCAAGGGCACATTTCTGGCTGCAAACCAATCTACAGTTGATTGGGCATTGAATAATTCAAACGCTTTCCTCAATTGATTCTCGCCCCGCGGATAAAACTTCGACAAAGCACGATTCTCAAAACAGGCATTCGTTACGTTACATCTTCCCCCGCCAGAAACTTTGACTTTCGCCAGCAACTTTGCTGATTTTTCGTAAATAGTGACTTCAACATCCGGAAAATGATTTTTAGCCGACAAAGCACTGAAAAATCCAGCAGCTCCACCTCCAATAATTGCAACGCGCAAATTTTGTTTCATGCTGCGAAATTACGTTTTTTTTTAGTGCGCGAATTTAGAAGTAGAAATCGGAGAAAAAAGTAATTACAACCTTAAAAACTAAAAATAATCGAAAGTTCTTTTGGTTGTAAGCACAAAAACTTTTTTTTTTGAAATTTTAATTCAATCTTCATTTTATGATTATTTGACAAAAAAAAGGGCCTTCAAAAGAAAGCCCTAATTCATTAATTAACCTGTAGATGTTAATAATATTGATCCGTTCTCTCTATAACGCAAGATACTTAAAAAGGTTTCACTTTTAAGATCTGAATTTTAAAGTAAATTTCAAACAACTAAAAACCATAATTTTAAATTCACTGATTTAAGGTGAAACTTTACTTCTACTTCAACTAATAGATGAACTGCAAAACCCTCTGAATCTACTCGTGCAAAAATGAAATTGTAGCAAGTTGAGATTTTAGATTTTACGAAATTAGACAGAAGACTTTTCAATTTTCTTGCGCTTTTTAGATAATCTAAGGTTGCGCAGCAAAAGGAGAAATTCAGTCTAACAGCGAAGCGGGTCTAATGTCTTACGTCTAATAGCGAAGCGGGTCTTTTCCCTACTTGATTTCGATATACAAATTCTGATCTACAGAAACGGATTCTATATTTTTTTGTAAGCTGACGGATCTCCATTCTGTGCTAGGTTCAATCCAATATTCTGATTCGTTTATTTTCACTTTCAATGGCAAGTTAAATCCTTGCACACAATTGTCCCAGCGGAATTTAAAATTGTCTTTTTCGATTTGATATTGAAAAATTGGAACCGTTGTGTTGCGTAAATATTGATCAAAAAATGGTTTCAAATCAAATCCTGTTTCTTTGGCGAAAAAAGCTTCTATTTGAACTGAAGTAACGGTTTGGTGATAAAATGTGTCATTCATTTTTCTTAAAATCATTCGCCATCTATCGTCGTTTCTAACCCATTGACGCAAAGTGTGTAACATATTTTCCCCTTTGTAATACATGTCGCCTGAACCTTCATTATTTACATTGTAATTTCCAATGATTGGCTTGTCATTTTTAATTTTTGCTTGTTTTCCAATCACATATTCAGCGCCAGCTTCTTTGCCGAAATAATATTCCACGTATAAATTTTCAGCATAAGATGTAAAACTTTCATGAATCCACATATCTGCAACATCTTGATTGGTAATGCTATTGGCAAACCATTCGTGACCAGATTCATGAATAATGATGAAATCGAATTTTAGTCCCCAGCCAGTTTTACTCAAATCTTTGCCCAAATAACCATTTTTGAAACCATTTCCGTAGGTAACTGAACTTTGGTGTTCCATGCCTAAATAAGGTACTTCGACCAACTTGTAGCTGTCTTCGTAAAACGGATAGGGACCAAACCAATATTCAAAAGCTTTGAGCATCATCGGCACTTGTTTAAACTGAATTTTTGCTTCTTCCAAGTGATTTTTCAATACATAATATTGGCAATCCAAAGGACCTTTTTCGCCTTCAAAAACTTCTGAAAATTCCACATAATCGCCAATATTGACATTGACGCCATAATTATTAATCGGATTTTTGACCTTCCAATGAAAAGTAGTCCACTTGGCATCTTTTACCACATTTTCCAACCTGCCATTGGCAACAGCCGTCAAATTTAATGCTGTAGGAATGGAAACATGAATCTGCATATTGTCTGGTTCATCAGCCGGATGATCTTTGCAAGGCCACCAAATACTCGCGCCAATTCCTTGACAACTTGTAGCGATAAAATCTTTGCCATTTTCATCTTTTTCCCAAGTAAAACCTCCCGACCAAGGCGGATTTTTGCTAATTAAAGGTTGACCTTCAAACTGAATTTCGATGCTATTTGTGTCATTCAAAACCTGTTTCATTTTCAATTCAATCAAATGCGCATTGCCTTTTTCGTTGAATTTAAGTGAATGTCCATTTTGCGTTACTTTCTTGATTTTCATTGGTGATTGCAAATCAATCTGCATAGTTTTTGACTCTTTTAAAACTACATAAGTGATTTTATTTACACCAAAAATGTGTTTCTTAGAAGGATCAATAGAAACGGATAAATCGTAGTTTTTTAAATCCCACCAAGCTCTTAATGCTGTATTGCTTCCTCGAAGGGAATCTTCATGCATAAATTTTTCTTTTTGAGCAAAAATTGAAAAGTTTACAAGAGCAAAAAGAATCAACAAAGCTTGCTTTAAGGCTTCGGAATGAATTTTATTTCTAGTTAAAAATGTCATTATAATGGTGTTTTCTTGAGCTACAAATTTACAATTTATGGAATAAAGAAATTGAAATAAATAATCAATCCAAAACTCACTCATTTCAATCAATGAATATAGCCTTAAACTCAATTGCGCGTTTGATAGTATTCTAATTGTTTACCTTCCTGAAAAAAGTCATGGAAACAAAAATCAACTTAGTGGTATATTTCCTTCAATTAAATAGTCAGAAACAAAAAACCAAAAAGAGTTTTGATCAATCATTGTGCAATCTGGGCGTTCATCAAGATGCTAAAATGCAAAAAAAGAGAAAACAATGCGCTGAATGTTTATTTAAAAGTCTCCTCCACCTCCATTTTCAGGTGTGATTTTACTTTTCTTAGAAACTTCATATTTTCCGAATTTATAACTTAGATTTAAATAAAATCTTCGTGTATTTTGTTTGAATCTACCAAATTGAAAATTGTCATTTTGTTGCACTTCAAATCTAAATTCTTGTGTATTGAAAACATCAGCCAATCTAAATCCAACTGCCCATTTTCCTCCTTTCAAGTTTTTCTCACCTGATAAATCGACAGAAGCGCGCGGCTCCGCTTTTCCTTGCGCAGTGAAAATCGGTGAATTGTAGCGTGCATTGACCTGAATAGAAGCTGTTTTTTTCCAAAGATCAAAAGTCCCTGCATATTTCACACTCCAGTTAAAACCTGAATTATTCCAATCAATTCCTGCAGTATTATCGGTGTATTGGATTTTATTTCCATTCAAAGAAAAAATATTTCGCATCCAAGTTGTCGGCTTATATGTAAATGTCAATTCAGCGCCCAAATTTTGACTCTGATCAATATTCGCAAAAGTTGCAACAGAAGTTCCATCATCATAAAATAATTTCACTCTTTGAATAACATTCGATGTTTGACGGTAATATAAATTTCCCGAAAAATTAACTTTTTTCAAGTTGTATGTCGTTCCAAAATCAAAGGAATTAATGTACTCTGGTCTCAAAGCTGGATTTCCTTTCATCAAGTTATAAGGATCTGAATAATTTGAAAATGGATTTAAATTTTCTCCCGTAGGACGATTGATTCTTTTGCTATAACCCAAACTTATTTCAACGGCTTTTGAAACAGTATATTTCACAAATCCTGAAGGAAAAACATTGAAATAAGTATTTTTAAACGATTGATTTTGAGAAATTAAATTGGGGGCTTGCATGGCTTCTTCAATTCTTAATCCGCCTTGATATCTGAACTTTTTAAATTGCTGCGAAAAATTTCCGTAACCAGAAACTACTTGTTCATCATATTGATAACTGAAATTTGACAAAGTATCCGCTTCATAAATATTACTTGAATAGTTGAAAGTTTCTGAATAAGTTTTAATAGTTGATTGTCGGACAATGGTTTTCAATCCTGTTTCAATTTTCATTCCTTTTCCTAAAAGTCTGGTAAAATCCGATTGAATTGTGGTGACCCTATTTTTGTCATTGCTCTCTAATTGCTGCAATAAATCTAGGTAATCAATTGGCAATCCATTTTCCGATAAATAAGATTCATCGTAATATCCATTGGCATTATTTTTACCTGTTGACTGTGTTACATCAGCTGTAAAAAAACCTTTATCTTCTTTGAAATCAAATTTATAGTTTAAATTTATATCTGCATTTTGCGAACTAATTGGATCAGAAGATGCACGTTCCCAAGTCCTTATAGGCGTTTGAACATTCAGCGTTTGCGTATTGACCACCGTTCCAGTTCGTTCTCTTTTATCAAAATTCGCGGTAACGGTAAATCCTAAAGTATGTCTCGGTTTCAAGTAAAAATCAGCGCCAAATCTAGCAGTATTTGTATTGCTTAAATCTGTGCCTAAACGGTCTTGATTCAATTTGTAAACCGAATCGCCAACTGTATTTAAAAAGTAACCAAATCGATTTCTATCACCTGAATAATAGCGATATGCATAGGTACCAAAAACATTCATTTTGGCATTTCTGACACTCAATGAAGCCGTTCCATTGAAAGATGTTCCAGTGCTTCCACTAACAAAAACATTTCCATTAATACCTCTTAATTTATTCTTTTTTAGCACGATATTAATAATTCCTGAAGTTCCATCAGGATCGTACTTTGCAGAGGGATTGTTGACAATCTCAATGCGTTCTATCGAACCAACAGGCAGCGCATCTAGCATACTTTTACCATTTCCACCAGTGAGAGAACTTGGTCGGCCATCAATCAAAATCGTTACATTTCCGTCACCGCGTAAGGAAACTTTGCCGTCATTATCGACTTCAATCGAAGGAATATTGTTAAGAATATCGTTGACAGTTCCACCTTTAACGGATAAATCTTCACCCACATTGTACACTTTTTTATCCAATCCAGAGGTAATCAATTCTTGCCTTGCAACGACATCTATTTGCTCTAAATTGGTAGACTTTTCCGGATTCATTTTAATAATTCCCAAATCTCTCCCTGGAATTTCGTTACTAAAAACGAGGTCTTTGATGATTTCGTTTGAATATCCAAAAAAAGTGATTTTCACAAAATATTTTCCTGTGGGAATTAATTCCAATTTAAAAGCTCCTTTTTCGTCACTGTAAATCTGACCAACTGCAGATGAATCAATGACTGATAATAATCTAACAGAAGCGTAATCAATTGGTTTTTTTGTAACAGAATCTTGAATGACACCAGTTAAAATGCCAATTTTTGGCGCAGATGGCGCACTTGGTGATGTATTTTGACCGATCGCATTGATGCAGAAGTAAAAACTGCTAAAAATGATTAATAATTTCATAATTAATATTTTTCTTTAATTGTTCTCAAAATAAAATACGATGCAATGCTTGTTGCTACGGCTAAATAACCAATCCATTCAAAATTGAAATATACGCCTGCTTTGTTTTGCTGTAATACATAACCACCCAATAACACAGCAATTCCACTGGCAAATTGTTGCACAGCTGAGCGAATACTCATAAATCCACCACGCTCAAATGGCGCTGCCGTTGACAAAACCAACGCTGTACCTGGAATATTTCTTCCTCCAGCGAAGACGAAAAAAGAAGACGTTGCGATCAAAACCAAAGGCATAGGATTTTCGCCCATGGAAGTGATTGCTAAAATAGGCAAGCAAGAAATCAACATGATAATTAGGAATGTTTTCAATTGTCCATATTTATCTGATAAAACGCCAATAAAAGGATTGGTGAAAAATGTCAAAGAACCACCAAAAAAATACATCCAAACCAATTCAGTTTTCTCAAAACCAACATTATGCTCAATGTAATCAGCTAGATATGGAATAATTGCAAATTGACCAAATAATATTGTACAAGTAAAAAATAAGGCCTTAATTTGATTTCCATTTTTGGCCACACGTCCGATAATATGCCAAGATTTATAGTTTAAATTTTCTCTTTTAAGGTGATCTTTCATTTCAGGCAATTGCGCGGCAATGAAAAACCAGGTGATAATTGAAATTCCTACGATAAAGAAAAAAGGCGTTTGCCAAGTCCAATTTAGACCAATAAAAAGTCCCAAAGGAATACCAAGAGCTGCGGCCGATGAAAATCCAGCCATGACAATTCCTGTTGCTTTGCCTCGGTGCTGCGGTTCGATTAAATCACCTACAATTGCAAGTACAACAGCTGAAATTACGCCACCAAAAAAACCAGCAAAGATTCGGGCAAAAACGAGGAATTCGAAAGATTCGGCAATTCCGCACAAAAAAGTGCCTACAATAAATAAAGCGTATAAAGCCAAAAGAAATTTTCTTCGATCAAATCGGTCGATGATGAAAATACTGATAATTCCAGAAATAAAAGCACTGAAAAGGTAGGCAGAAATTGCAATTCCCCATTGCTTTTCGTTCATATGTAAAGCTGATTTAATTGTAGAAGAAAGCGGCATCAAAATCATGGATTCTAGGATGTTAGAAAACAACACTAAACCTAGGATTATCATCCAAATAATTTGTTTTTTTGTCATGTTTTTTTTACGTTTGAGTAATTTTATTGTTGGAATATCAATCTCTCAGTTTATCTAATAAATTACTCAAAGTTTCAGCTTCTTGGTCATTAAGTTTTTCTGTGAAAAATGAATTATTGTCCATTGAATGATCAATTTCAGTTAAAATTTCTCTGCCCTTTGAGGAAATCTCAACATAAACAACTCTCCTGTCTTTTTCGCATCGAATTCTTTTTATTAACTCTTTTTCGATTAATTTATCCATTAATCTTGTTGTATTGGGTGATTTTTCAATCATTCTTTCTTTCACTGTATTGACATTAATTGCCTGATTTGCACCTCTTAAAATTCTCAAAATATTGAATTGAGGCATTGTAAGATCAAATTTAGACATGAAACCATTTTGCAAATTTGACATCCAATTAGATGTAAATCTTATATTAATAATGGCTTTATGCTGTGGAGTTTTGAATCTTGAATTGATTTCTTTACCGATTTCCATGCTACAAATATAGTTACCGTGGTATTATTTACAACATAAATTTACCATTATTTATTTTGTCCTAATTTGTAAAAATTTCACAACTTGAAAGATAAGCTATTGGAAATCCAAAATAGATTGTTAATTTTGACAAATTAAAATAATATTAATTAGGAAAATTATATAGGATGGGAAAAGGAGATAAAAAAACAGCAAAAGGCAAAAGAGTAATGGGATCATATGGTAAAACAAGACCAAAGAAAAAAGATACTCCAGTTGTAGTTGTTGCGAAAACTGAAAAACCAGCCAAAGAGAAAAAAGAAACTGTGAAAAAAGAGACAGTAAAAAAACCAGCAGCAAAAAAAGCAGTTGCTAAAAAAGAAGATTAAATAAACAGAATATTTATTCAAGTCACTGCAAAGTGACTTTTTTTTTGTCCAAAAAATAAATTGAATTGTTACAAGAAAGGCTCCATAAATTGAAGCCTTTCTTGTAATTTTATGTTTTTATTACTTAATTACTTTAAAAGTAACTCGTCTATTTTTAGCCATTTTCAAATCTTCTTCATCACCTTCATTGATATCAGGATTTTGTTCTGAATTTGCTTTTGGTGCCTGAACAATTCTTGTTTCAGCAATTCCTTTGTCTTTCAGGTATTGTGCAACACTGGAAATACGTTTTGTATCCATATCAGCATAAATTGGTTTTTCTAAACCTTTAGAGATTTCATTTTCATCAGAATATCCAGAAATCTCTAATTTATATGTCGGATTTGCTTTTAACTCAGTTGCAATTAAATCCAAGGAAGCCATTCCTGCTGGTTGTAGAATATTTTTTCCAAATCCAAAATAATTAGCTTGAACTTCGATTTTTTGGATTGAAGTCATTTTTTCGTTTAAAACAACTGATTTTTGATATACAGTATTTGAAACAACTTCTTCGACATCTGCTGTTCCACAATCGCAAGAAGAACCTGATTCTACCAAAGTAACTGAAACATCGTCGATATAATAATAAGAAGCAATTAAAATAGTTCCTTTAATATTATCTGGTTTTTTATTTTTTTCAGTTAGTACTTTATCGTTATTAGTGAAATTTCCAATCGTAATGTATTTTTCACCCCCTTCAGCAACAAATGATCCACAAACTCTGTCCCAGCCATACATTGCATTCAACACCTTATTGTCTTTAATCAAAATGTGTGTTTTATCAATAATACTAGACTTTTCTTCCGTCGCAAATTGTTTTTTAGAAACATGAACACCTAATTGATTGCAAGAATATTTTGACAATTCAGCCAAAGAAACATTTGCTTGAATACAATAAGTCAGTCCTTTTTTTAAAGGAGATGTCAACTTTGTTGAAACATAAGATCTTGGCATTTTGTCGTTGTACGAGTACGCCACAATTCCTGCATAATTATCGCCATCTTTAGGTTCTTCCGAACCGTAAATATTTGCGGGAGTACTAATATCTGGAAGTTTAGCGGCAGGTGTAAACAAATCTGCTCTCACGCCAGTTGGAGAAACCCATCCCGTTGCAGCTTCAATTCCGCCCAACTTTTTGGTTTTACCTGTAGTTGATTCAAAACTACCATTTTCTACTAAATTTTCTCCTTGTGCAAAGATAAATGAGAACATGCTCATTGGAATAAGAGCGAGAACCGTAGCAATTGATTTGGTATTCGATTTCATGTGCATAACTATTAATTTTTAAATTTTGAAATAAAAAAAACCTATATTATTGAATTTTAATGTGTTATTTTATATTCCTTCACTGTATTTATAAACGTTTTTACTTTTTCTGGGTCAATATCCGGATAAACTCCGTGACCTAAATTAACAATATGTCGTTTACTTTGAAACGAATTTAACATTTTATTTGTTAATTCACCAACTTCTTTATGAGAAGCATACAAAGCACAAGGATCTAAATTTCCTTGCAGCGTTCTTGATTCACCAATTTCAGCTCTAATTGTTTGAATATCCATATTCCAATCTAAGCCAACAGTATTGCAATTTAATTTTGCAATAACTCCAACGGAAGTAATCGCTCCTTTTGAAAAAATGGTAAGCGGCGCTTCATTGATTGCATTTGCAATTTCATTTAAATAGTGCAAGCTAAATTCAGCATATTGCGCTGTACCAAGAACTCCTGCCCAAGAATCAAAAACTTGAACCATGTGCGCACCTGCTTGAATCTGAGCTTTCAAATATTGAATTGTTACTTTCGTAATTCTACTTAGCAAGTCGTGTGCCAATTTTGGATTCGTGTACAACATCTTTCTTGCTTCTGAAAAAGTTTTTGAACCAGAACCTTCCACCATATAACAAAAAATTGTCCATGGTGCACCAGCAAAACCAATTAGTGGAACTCTACCATCCAATTCTTTGTTGGTCAATTTGATTGCCTCCAAAACATATCCCAAACGGTCTTCGATATCGAAATCAATTTCGGCATATATTAAATCAGCTGCAGATTTGATGGTTTTTTCAAACCACGGACCTCTTTTTTCTATCATTTGATACTCAAGTCCCATGGCCTCAGGAACAACTAAAATATCAGAAAAAATAATGGCAGCATCCACGCCTAAAATGTCCACAGGTTGAATGGTTACTTCAGCTGCAAATTGAGGTGTTTCTACTAATTCCTTAAATCCACTCAATGAATTGCGAACGGCTCGGTATTCCGGTAAAATCCTACCTGCTTGTCGCATCAGCCAAACTGGATATCTTTCAATAAATTCTCCCTTGGCTGCTCTTAAAATTAAATCGTTTTTTAAAATCATCGCCCACAAATATAAACATTTGAATTATTCTTTTATTCTCAATGAGAATACAATGTTTAATATTTTTAAATTTCATTAAAATGCTTGATTATTCTGATTTGTGAATGAAAATAATTAATTTCTTTTTCTTGCTTTATATCGAGATTTCACCTTGAATTATTTCACTAAATTTGTAAAGTTTAAATACATCAATTCAATGTTCAAAAATCAACTTTCAAAATTAACTTTTGTCTTTATTTGCTTAGGTTTACTAGTGAGTTTGAAGCCGAAATCAGGAAGTTTTTCCAAAATCAAAACAAAATCAAAATCTGCCTTTATTGACACTGGAGATTTATGGGCTGAAAAAGTGCTCAACAGTATGACTTTAGAAGAAAAAGTAGGCCAATTTTTCATGGTCGCCACTTGGTCTGAAAAAGATGAAACGCACCAAGCTGAAATTGAAAAAATCATACGTGAAAATAAAATTGGTGGATTAATTTACTTTCAAGGCGATAAATCAAATTTAAAAAAATCGATTTCAAGAATGCAAAACGCTTCCAAAGTGCCCTTGCTAATTGGAATGGATGCAGAATGGGGCGTTGCAATGAGGCTGGAAAAAGAAGAAAGATTTCCATTTGCATATACGATTGGCGCAGCAAACGATGTTGCATTGACAGAAAAAATTGCTGAATCAATGGCTCAAGAGTGCAAAGATTTTGGAATTCACATCAATTTTGCGCCTGATGCTGATGTAAATAGTAATCCAAATAATCCTGTGATTGGTTTTCGTTCTTTTGGCGAAGATCCAAAAAATGTTGCTGAACATGTTGCTGCGTTCGTAAAAGGAATGGAAAATGAAGGCGTGATGACCAGTATTAAACATTTCCCCGGTCACGGCGATACTGACAAAGATTCTCATTTTGAATTGCCAACCGTTTCTCATACCAAAACGCAATTTTTCTCAACGGACTTCCCTCCTTTCCAGTCTGGAATCAAAGCGGGCACTTCCTCCGTTATGATTGGTCATTTAAATGTTCCATCATTAGACAATTCAGGAACGCCAAGCTCGCTTTCAAAAAAAATAATTCAAGGTTATTTGCAAGATTCTTTGGGTTTCAAAGGTTTGGTAATTAGCGATGCTTTGAACATGAAAGCAGTTGCGGATAAATATGGAAAAACAGAAGTTGTTGTCAAAGCATTTGAAGCTGGTTGCGACATTCTTTTGTATCCAGAAAGTGTTTCTGAATCAATCGATGCTATTATCAACAAAGTTAAATCCGGCAAAATAGCACAAAAAGAAATCAATGAAAGATGTTTGAAAGTTTTGAAAGCGAAACATCGCGCTATTTTTAGAGCTAAATCAGCACCAAAATATACTGCCGGTGAAGTGAATTGGATTAAAAAGCAAGTGTATGAAAAATCATTGACAGTGGTTAAAAATGAAGATGCAATTTTACCTTTGACTAATACTGACCAAAAGATTGCCTTGGTATGTTTGGGTTCAAATACAATCACTTATCAGCTAATGGCTCAAAATTTTAATCCACAAGACCAATTTCAGTTTGAAAATGCCGACGATGCGATTAAAACTTTGGGGTCAAAATTGAATCAATATGATGTCATTGTAACTTCCATCCATTCTTCTTCTGTTCGAAGTGTTAGAGGATATGGAATGCCGGAGAAATGGCAAGATTGGTTGGAGCAATTACCTGCAAAATCTAAAAGTATATTGATACTATTTGGAAATCCATTTGCATTTGCCAATAGTCCTATTATTGAAAAGCAAGATGCTGTTGTTTTGGCTTATGAAAATCATCCCTTGGCGCAAGATCGAACCTCTCAATTTTTATTCGGAGCAATTGGCGCCACTGGAAAAATTCATTTTCAAATTTCTGATTTTCTCAAAAAAGGAAAAGGTTTGACAGTAAAATCAGTAAATCGATTGAAATATTCTCAGCCAGAAGAACTGGGAATTGATGCTGGTAAACTGGAGGAAATTGATCAAATTGCATTGAATGGTGTTGCCAAAGGTGCATTTCCCGGTTGTCAAATTTTGCTTGCTGTTGAAGGAAAAATCATTTATCAAAAAAGTTTCGGCACCAAAACATACGAAGGAAATGATTCTGTCACCAACAGAGACATTTATGACATTGCCTCCGTTTCAAAAATTGCTGGTTCTACAGCCGCATTGATGAAATTAGAAACGCAAGGGAAATTTACCTTAAGTAAAAAGCTGGAAGATTACATTCCAGATGTGACAGGAAAAGGCGCATTTGGAAAAATTTTAATCAAAGACATGATGGCGCATCAAGCAGGATTAACACCTTGGATTCCATTTTACAAAAAAACAATAGCGAATGGAAAATTAAATCCTGCGATTTATTCAACTGAGGAAAAAGAAGGATTTGTATTGCAAGTTGCCAAAGATATTTGGATTTCTAATTCATATCCAGACACACTTTATAAACGCATCTTAAACAGCGGATTGAATTCAGCAAAAAAATACGAATATTCTGATTTAGGATACTATTTCGTTAAGAAAATAATTGAAAAACAAACAAGTCAGACTTTAGATAAATACTTGTATTCAGAACTTTACGACCCAATGGGATTGCAAAATATTCGATATACTCCTTTGAGTTATTTCGCCTTTGAGAGAATTGTGCCAACTGAAAATGACAAAGATTTCCGTGGACAAATTATTCGAGGACATGTGCACGACCCTGGAGCAGCCATGTTGGGCGGAGTTGGCGGTCATGCAGGCGTTTTTGCTAATTCAGCAGATTTAGCTGCAATCATGCAATTATTTTTGAACAAAGGAAATTACATGGGAAAACAATTGATTGACCCAAGTGTTATTACAGCATACACCAAGGCACAGTTTTCTGGAAATCGCCGGGGAGCTGGTTTTGACAGACCAACAACAAGCGCCAAAGGAGGTTCAACATGTGAATTGGTTTCACAAGAAAGTTATGGCCATTCAGGATTTACAGGCACTTTCACTTGGGCGGATCCTGCGTATGGAATAAATTATGTATTTCTCTCAAATCGTGTATACCCCAGTGCAGAAAACTGGAAAATCAGAGACATGAACATCAGAACGGAAATCCAAAGGGTGATATATCAAGCAATGAAAAAATAATAGCTCAATAAATTCAAATTTCTTCAGAAAAAAACTACAAATGAAAATCGGTATCGTATTATATCCAACTTATGGCGGAAGTGGTGTTGTAGCCACAGAACTCGGCAAAGCACTGGCTTTGAAAGGTCATGAAATCCATTTTATCACGTATTCTCAACCGGTGAGACTCGGTAGTTTTCGTGAAAATATTTATTATCACGAAGTTTCGCTTACAGATTATCCATTATTTGAATTTCAACCCTATGAAACCGTTTTAGCATCCAAAATGGTCGATGTTGTGAAATATGAAAAATTGGATTTGTTGCATGTTCATTATGCCATTCCGCATGCATCGGCAGCATTCATGGCGCAACAAATTTTGAAATCTCAAGGAATTGAAATTCCATTTATCACTACTTTACACGGAACAGATATTACTTTGGTAGGAAAAGATCCATCCTTCGAACCGGTGATTACATTTTGTTTAAATCAATCTAATGCCGTGACTGCAGTTTCACAAAGTTTGAAAGACGATACTTACAAGCATTTCGGCACAAAAAGAGAAATTCATGTCATTCCTAACTTTATCACTTCGCAAGAAAATTTACCAGTAATTGATTTAGAAAAACGAAGACGGTATGCCACTGACGACGAACGAATTTTGACGCATATCTCCAATTTTAGAAGGGTTAAAAGGATTGACGATGTTGTAAAGGTTTTCGCCAAAGTAAATGAGAAAATCCCTTGCAAGTTACTTTTGGCTGGAGATGGACCCGAAAGAGCCATGGTAGAGTTTTTGGCGCGAGAATTGAAAATATGTGATCGAATTATTTTTCTAGGAAAAGTAAGAGACACAAGTCATGTTTTAGAGATTAGTGATTTATTCATTTTACCCTCTGAAACAGAAAGCTTTGGACTTGCCGCATTGGAAGCAATGGCCGAAGGAGTTCCAGTTATTTCATCCAACACAGGAGGAATTCCAGAAGTTAATTTCGAAGGTTTTTCAGGGTATCTGTCCAATGTTGGCGATGTAGAAGAAATGGCTGCAAACGCATTGAAAATTCTTTCTACCGATGAAAGTTTGCAAAATTTCAGGATAAATGCATTAAACAGAGCAAAGGATTTTACTTTAGAAAAAATTCTACCTATGTATGAAACATTGTATGAAAGTGTTCTAAAGGAAGACAATCAATTTTGAAAAAACACAAAGAAATCGGCTTCTATCGCTCAATATTCACTTTGAAATGTCCAAGTTGTAGGCAAGAATATATGTTCAAAAAAAGAGGATTATTTGTTTACAATAATCCGCTTGATATGCATAAAAATTGCTCCAATTGTGGTCAGAAATACGAAATTGAACCCGGTTTTTGGATTGGTGCTTTGTGGGCAAGTTATCCAATTGTAGTGCTCATTGAAACACCATTTTTATTTACAGCGATTGCATCTGAATCATTGAACATTTGGTACACCTACGGATTAATGATCGCTGCGTTTGGTGTGTTTTTTCCGCTGATGGTAAGATTAGGAAGATCAATTTGGGCGCATATATTTATCAAATATCGAGGAGAAAAGCACTAAAATTGAATTTTCATCCATTGATTTATGGGTAAAAAAACAACTTTCTTGTCGTCAAATTCTAAATAATCATCTTGACTTTTAGTAACGATGTATCCGGTTGAAAGACCAAAATAATTCATTGCTTCCAGTAATCCATTCACTTCTCGGTCTTGATTGTCTGAGTGAATTTCTTCACAAACTTGCACCAACATTTTACATTTTCCCTTTTCAAAAACCACAAAATCACATTCTTTGTTTTCCCTGAAGTAAAATAGTTCCAAGTTTTTGCGTCTCAAAAATAAAAAAACCGCATTTTCAAATAACCTGCCTTTGTCTTTTGTAAAACTCAATGAATTAGACTGAACTAAAGCGGTATCGATACCATAAACTTTTCTTGGATTTATTGCTATACTTTTTGCTGACCAACTAAACTTATTCAGGAAAAAAAGTAAATAGCAATCTTCCAACCATTTTAAATAATCAGAAATAGAGTTTGCTGAACCAACTTCAAACGTTTTCTTCAGACTATTGAAAGTTGTTTCCTTGCCTATATTTGAGAGTAAATACAAAGTTATCTCCATCAAAGTTTTAGAATTCTTGATACCATATCGAATTGCAACGTCTCTAAAAACGATGTCTTTTACTAAATTTTGTAATATCTCGGGATTTTTAGAATTCAAAAATTCAGGAAATCCGCCAAATTGGATGTATTTTTCAAAAGAAGCAAGATTATCTGCTAGCTTTCGATAACTCAAAAATTCGGTGTACGAAAATGGAAATAATTCTTTGTTCAGGTAACGACCTGTCAATCTTGTTCCGAGTTCTTTACTTAAAAGAGAGGCATTCGAACCTGTGATAAATATCTTCTTTCCTCTATCATGTAACTGGCGGATATAGATTTCCCAATTTTCAACATTTTGTATCTCATCAAAGAAATAAGTGTCGACATTATCGCCAACTATTTCTTCTAATTTATTAAAATCTGAAAGTTGAAATTGAAATATTCTTGAATCTTCAAAATTGAGAAAAAGGAATTTTCCCTTTGTCTCATTCATTAAAAGTTTTAATAATGAACTTTTACCAGACCTTCTGATTCCACTCACAACTAAGATGTGAGATTCACCTCTTTTAACAGTTGCTAAATCCTCTCTTACACATAATTTAGACTCCATTTTAAGAATCTGAAGCTGCATTTTCAATGCTTTTTCTATGTCTGATTTGAGTACCATTTAACTTATTTCTTTATTAAAAAACACAGTTATAATTTATTTTCAGATGAAAAAAATATATTTTATAAAAATACAATAATAAATATTGTAAAAACATAAAAGTATATATTGTAAAAATAAACTATTGTATTTTAAAGGCAAAAAAATGGGACTTCAAAATTTGAAATCCCATTACAAAAATGCTTATTAAAGTACTAGATATTTTCGATAATTAATGCAGAAGCACCACCACCACCATTACAAATTGCGGCTGCGCCAATTTTAGCATTATTTTGTTTCAAGACATTTATTAAAGTAACAATCACTCTTGACCCAGAATTTCCAAGTGGGTGACCTAACGCTACGGCACCGCCGTTAACATCTACTTTTTCAGGATTTAATCCTAAGATTTTCATATTAGCCAAACCAACCACTGAAAAAGCTTGGTTAAGTTCCCAGAAATCAACATCAGAAGTTTCCAAACCAGCTTTTTTGAGTGCAATCGGAACTGCTTTAGAAGGCGCTGTTGTAAACCATTCTGGCGCTTGAGCAGCATCTGCATAGCTTACAATTTTTGCAATTGGTTTCAAACCGTATTTTGCAACAGCTTCCGCCGAAGCTAAAATCAATGCAGAAGCTCCATCATTTAAAGTTGATGCATTTGCTGCAGTAATCGTTCCGTCTTTGTCAAAAGCAGGTCTTAAACTTGGAATTTTATCCAAGAATACATTCGTATATTCCTCGTCTTTCGAGATAACTATAGGATCGCCTTTCCTTTGCGGAACAGATACTGGAACCACTTCTTCATCAAAACGACCAGCTTCCCAAGCAGCTGCAGCGCGTTTGTAAGACGTTATTGCGAAATTATCTTGATCTTCTCTAGAAAATTCATATTCTTTGGCACACAATTCTGCGCAATTTCCCATGGGAACCTTGCTGTAAACGTCCAACAAACCATCTTTTGTAATACCATCTAGCATGGTAATATTTCCAAATTTAACGCCATTTCGACCCTCAATATAATGAGGAGTTTGAGACATGTTTTCCATTCCCCCAGCAACAACTATTTCATTGTCACCAGCTAAAATAGTTTGAGCGCCCAACATAATAGCTTTCATTCCTGATGCGCAAACTTTATTTACAGTTGTACAAGGAACTTCATTTGTCAAACCTGCACCTAATGCCGCTTGACGAGCAGGAGCCTGACCAACGCCAGCTTGAAGCACATTTCCCATAAAAACTTCATCAATTTGCTCCGCTTTCAAACCAGATTTCACCAATGCACCTTTAATTGCAATGGCACCTAATTGAGTAGCCGAAACTGTTGATAATCCGCCCATAAAAGAACCAATTGGCGTTCTCACAGCGGAAATGATAAAAACTTCTTTTTTCATTTTATAATGTTTACTTTTTTTTCGAATTCTAACAACGTTGCGAAATTAGTAAAATAACAAAGTATTTGAACTAAAAAAGAAGAAAAACCATAAATTGAATCATAAAATCAAAAGATGGTGAGAGAAAGGATCTGAATAGAATTTAGGTTACCAAGCTAATGTAAAAATTGCAATTACTTTTCAAATTTAAGAAACCAAAATTAAAGCAATTTTGATTTTTAAAATGATCCTTTGCAAATCCCCTATTTTGAAAATTTTTCAAAATTAGTAAGTGTTTTTATCCGTTAGAAACACTTATGCCCCCAATTCCAGTAGGAAACAATAATTAACTTTCTTCTAGTCAAATATTAACTTTATAAACCCAATTTCTATTTTATTCTTAATTTCGTGTCATCTATGAAATTCATTTCCGACATATCTCTTTTTTGGCTAATCCCAATTGGTGCAATTGCATTTTTTCTTACCTATTTATTTTACAGAAAAGAATCCTGGTTAAATGACATTCCTGGTTGGACCAAAAAATCACTTTTCGCCCTCAGATTTTTGAGCTTGTTCTTTATTGGCATTTTACTTCTTGGAATTCTATTCGAATCCTTCACTTACAGAAAAGAAAAGCCAATTTTGATCACTTTAGTGGACAATTCTCATTCATTAAAAAACTACAAAGACAGCGCGAAAGTTGCGCAAAGGATTAATGCATTCAATGAGCAGTTGAAAGATAAGTTTAGCGAAAAATTTGAACTTGTTTCATACGCCATTGGAGATGATTTCAGACAAATTGGATCATTTAACTTGAAAGATCAACATTCAAATTTGTCAGATGGTTTCGAGCAAATATATTCGCAATATTACAACCGCAATATTGGTGGAATTGTATTTATTTCAGACGGAAATTTCAATGAGGGACCAAATCCAATTTATTCAGCTGAAAAAATTGCCCTCACTCCTATTTTTACATTGGGTGTTGGGGATACAATTCCTCACAAAGACCAATTGATTCGCAATGTTACAACCAATGAAATCGCGTTTTTGAAAAATAAATTTCCAGTAGAAATTGATATCGAAGCGTTAAAAGTTGGAAAAAGAAATAGCAAAGTTTCCATTTTTCACAACAGTAAAATGATTGCGAGTTCCACTGTAAATTATGAAAATGGACAATTTGATTTTAAGCACGTTACTTTCGAATTGGAAGCAACAGAAATAGGATTCCAAAATTATGTTGTTGAAGTTGCGCCAATCGCTGGAGAATATACTGTCAAAAACAACCGTAGATCTTTTTACATTGAAGTTTTGGATGGAAGAAACAAAATAGTATTGATCGCCGGTGCGCCGCATCCAGATGTTTCTGCGTTGAAATATGTGCTCGAAAAAGATGAAAATGTGCAAGTTGAGTCAAAACTAATTGGAGACTGGGACAAAAAATTAGACAAAGTAGATTTGGTTATTTGGCATGAACCAGGAATCAATTTTAATCAAGCAGTTTTGGATGCTATTCGAAAAGCTGGAAAACCCATTTTATTTTTTGCTGGTCCAAATACAAATGGAAATACGATTGCAAAGCTTGATATTGGAATGTCCATCGGTAATTCAAATCAAACAGACGATGTGCAACCTGGAGTCAATGCTGGTTTTGAATTGTTTGAATTGACGACAGAACTGCAAAACACTTTGAGATTTTATCCTCCTGTAAAAGTAAAATACGGCGAAATAAAATTAAATCCTCAAAATAAAGTTTTACTTGCGCAAAGATTGGGTGATTTCTATAAAAAAGATCCTATTCTTTACTTCGGAGAAAAAGCAAATGTAAAATATGGTGTTTTTCTGGGCGAAGGAATTTGGAAATGGAAAATCAATGAATACAGTCGCACCAAATCAACCGCGATGTTCGAAGAATTAATTCAAAAAATCACTCAATTTCTTGTAATCAAACAAAACGCATCTTCTTTGAGAATAACGTTGCCTAGGAGATTTTCAAAAGGTGAAGATGTAAAAATTAAAGCTGAATTCTACAATGAATCGTTGGAATTAATTACAAAACCAAAGATCTCCTTTACCCTAAAAGATGAACGAAACAATAAATCAAATTTTGAATTTGGCGTTTCTGGAAATTTCTACGTTCTACCTCTTGGAACTTTAAAACCAGGCAAATATTCTTGGATAGCATCTACAAATCACAATGGAAAAAAACATGCAAAAAATGGAACTTTTGTAGTTGAAGACATTGAAATAGAATCCTTAGAAACAGTTGCTAATCATGGATTATTGAACCAAATTTCTAAAAATACGAACGGTCAATTTTACCAACTTGCCAACTATGAAAAATTATTGGCCGATTTGGAAAAAAGAGAAGATATTGTGGAAATTTCCTACGAAGAAAGTGCTTTCAATGATTTGTTAGATTATTTCTGGCTCTTACTGCTCGTTTGCCTGACATTGTCAGCAGAATGGTTCTTAAGAAGATGGAATGGCAGTTATTAATCGTTGGATTTCGTTGTCTTTTGACTACAATATTTTGTTTCTTTTTAATGCTTGGTGGACTCGTTGAGCTTTATCGAAATATTCGTGTATTTTTAAAAATTCATTACGATATAAGGGGAAATCAAAGCAAATGCTATTTATCCCGTTAAAAATATTTCAACATTTCATTCTTATTTTTTTTAACTTTGCGCAATCAATTTAAAAACTGAAAAAATAATGGCTCACAATATTAAAGCAGGCGTTGCCTCAGGAGATGAAATTCAAGAAATCTTTAGATATGCTAAGGAAAAAGGTTTTGCGCTTCCAGCAGTAAATGTCACTGGATCATCAACCGTGAATGGCGTGATGGAAACAGCTGCAAAATTAAATGCCCCTGTTATTATTCAATTTTCAAATGGTGGATGTTTATACAATGCAGGAAAATCGCTCTCAAATGAAAATGAAAAAGCGGCTATACTTGGAGGTATTGCAGGTGCAAAACATGTGCACACATTAGCTGAAGCGTATGGCGCAACCGTAATTTTGCATACAGATCACTGCGCGAAGAATCTTTTGCCATGGATTGATGGTTTATTGGATGCAAGTGAAGAATTTTTCAAAGAAACTGGAAAACCTTTATACAGCTCGCATATGATTGATTTGTCGGAAGAACCCATAGAAGAAAATATTGAAATCTGTAAAGCTTATTTAGCGCGAATGAGCAAAATTGGTATGACCTTAGAAATCGAATTAGGAATTACCGGTGGTGAAGAAGATGGCGTTGACAATACTGACGTTGATAGTTCAAAATTATACACGCAACCTGAAGAAGTTGCTTATGCATACGAAGAGTTGATGAAAGTAAGCGATAAATTTACTATTGCGGCTGCTTTCGGAAACGTCCATGGTGTTTACAAACCTGGAAATGTGAAGTTGACTCCTAAAATTTTAAGAAATTCGCAAGAGTACGTTCAAAATAAATTTAACACAGCTGCCAATCCAGTTGATTTTGTATTTCATGGAGGTTCAGGATCTACTGTAGATGAAATCAGAGAAGCAATTGGTTATGGGGTGATAAAAATGAACATTGATACCGATTTACAATTTGCTTTTACTGAAGGTGTTCGTGATTATGTGACTAAAAATATTGATTATTTAAAAACCCAAATTGGAAATCCATCGGGAGATGATCAACCAAATAAAAAATACTACGACCCAAGAAAATGGATGAGAGATGGTGAATTGACATTTGTCAAAAGACTTGAGCAAGCTTTCCATGATCTTAACAATGTAAATACGCTTTAATATTAATTCAGCATAAAACAAAAATAATGGGTTGGTTTAAAAGAGACAAAGAAGGAATTACTACCTCGACCAAAGAGAAAAAAGAAACGCCTGAAGGACTTTGGCACAAATGTTCTAATTGTAAAACTGTTTTCACAGAATCAGAGTTTGTTAAAAACTTTTATGTTTGTGATAGATGTTCACACCACGAGCGCATAGGCTCAAAGGAATATTTCGAAATTCTTTTTGATGAAGGAAAATTTACTGAATTAGATACAAATCTTTCATCTGGTGACCCTTTGAAATTTGAGGATACTAAAAAATATATTGACAGAGTCAAAGCAACACAAAAAAGTTCTGGTTTGAAAGATGCAGTTAGAACTGCACATGGAAAATTAGAAGGCATGGATTTTGTTATTGCAGCCATGGATTTCGCATTCATTGGTGGTTCTTTGGGTTCTGTTGTAGGTGAAAAAATTGCACGTGCAATCGACAAAGCAATAGAATTGAAATGTCCATTTATGATTATCTCTAAATCTGGAGGTGCGCGCATGATGGAAGCAGGTTTTTCTTTGATGCAAATGGCCAAAGTAAGTGGAAAATTAGGTCAATTGGCTGAAAACAAACTACCTTATATTTCTTTTTTAACAGATCCAACCACTGGAGGTGTTACAGCTTCTTTCGCTATGTTGGGAGATTTAAATATCGCTGAACCAAAAGCTTTGATTGCTTTCGCTGGTCCAAGAGTTGTGAAAGAAACAATTGGCAGAGATTTGCCAGAAGGATTTCAAACATCAGAATTTTTGCTTGAACACGGATTTTTAGATTATATCGTTGACCGAACGGAATTGAAACAAACTTTAGCAACTTCGCTCAAAATGTTCAACAATTAAATATTGAAAAGTCCTACAGAAGTGTAGGACTTTTTTTTTGCTTATTCTTTGATTTTATTTTTATATCAATGTTAAATCAAATGGAAAATTTGATTGCTTGAAAGTTTTAGTTTCTTTAAAAGCAAATTCCATAAAACAAAAAAATCCCACATTATTGCGGGATTAAATCTTATAAAATATTGTAATTTAGTTTTTTACTCGTTCTTGGTATAAACCAGTTCGTGTATCTATTTTGATAATTTCTCCAATATTAATAAACAAAGGAACACGAATCTCAGCGCCTGTTGCAATAGTTGCTGGCTTCATTGTATTTGTTGCTGTATCACCTTTAACACCTGGTTCAGTATAAGTTACTTCAGAAATAATTGAAATTGGTAATTCAACAACCAAAGGAGTTTCTTCTTCAGCATGAAAAATAATACTGCAAGTCATGCCCTCAACCAAAAAACCTGGTTTTTCAATCATCTTCGCAGAAATGTTTACTTGTTCAAAATTTTCATTATTCATGAAAACATAATCAGTTCCTTCTTGATACAAATATTGATACTCCCGATTTTCAATTCTAACAGTCTCAATTTTATGACCTGCTGAAAAAGTATTGTCTATCACTTTCCCAGTTTCAATTTGTCTCATTTTCGTACGAACGAAAGCAGGACCTTTTCCAGGTTTTACGTGTTGAAACTCGATAATTTGACACAGTTTATCGTTAAATTTAATGCATAAACCGTTTTTGATATCAGATGTATTTGCCATGATGCTTCTTTATTATAGAGCGCAAAAATAGAAAAAAAAGTTTGAAGAATATTAAATTTCTTAATTTAACTTAAACGATCGTTTTGTATTTGTCAATCATTTAACAAATAGAATTAAAACAATTATCTTTGCACCAAAGCTTAAAAAATGACAGAAGAAATCAATGCAGTAAGTTACTGTGTAGGAATGAGTGTTGCAGGAAGTTTGATGCAACAAGATTTAGAAAAAATCAATCCAGAAGCGCTGGTTGAGGGAATTACCGATGCGTTTGCAGGTAAAACGCCGAAATACGGACAGGATGAAGCCAATGAAATTATCCAACGATATTTGCAAAAAGTGAGTGAATCTAAATTTGCAGAGCACAAAGAAGCGGGTGAAGCTTTTTTAGCTAAAAATAAAACAAAACCAGGAATTCATTCAACGCCTTCAGGTTTGCAATATGAAGTAATTGAGGAAGGTAAAGGTGCAAAACCATCTGCAGAAGATTCTGTTGAAGTTCATTATCATGGAACTTTGATCGATGGAAGTGTTTTTGATTCTTCCATCCAAAGAGGCACTCCAGCGACATTTGGTGTACATCAGGTAATAAAAGGTTGGACTGAAGCGTTGCAATTAATGCCTGAAGGTTCAAAATACCGCTTGTATATTCCTCAAGATTTGGCTTATGGCGCGCAACCTCATCCAGGTGGACCAATTAAACCATTCATGGCTTTGATTTTCGATGTTGAATTGATTGCTATACATTAATCAGATTTAAAATGAAAAAAGTTATTCTTTTCCTACCCTTGTTGGTACTTTTTGTTGCTTGCGGAGAAAAATCTTCAAGTGAAGAAGCTGAAAAAGTCGATTTGACAACTTTCAAAGATAAATTGTCTTATGCATTAGGTGCAGATCATGCGCATTCAATTTCTCAATCTGGAGATCCGTATTTTGATAAATATGACATCAACGAAATGGTCAAAGGATTTGAACAAGGATTTTCTGATACTTCCGCATTTGATGAAGGCTGTAATCAAACCATGAGAAAACTTTACGGTCCGCAAGGTCAAAAGTTTGATACAAATTATGTCAAAGAAGGATCAAGTTGTTTGGGTAAATTATCTGGAATTGTTTTTCAAGCGAGTTGGAAAAAGAAGGGTGCTTTGAGTAAAATTGACATCAAAAAAGCCGCCATCGGATTCAGACACGGCTTATTGAAAATCGACACATTGATCAATGTGGAAGAGCAAAAATCGATGATCCAAAATTTCTTCGAAGATTTGAATAAAATGAACGGAAATGTTTTAATGGAAAAAGCAAAGAAATTATCCAATATCAAAACAACGACAAGTGGCATCATTTTGCAAACAATTCACAATGGAAACGGACCGAGTCCAGCTTCAGGCGATGACGTACTAGCGCATTATATTTTGATGAATTCGTTGGGTGATACTTTGCAAAGTTCTTTCGAAATGGTCGAAAAATATAAACAACCGTTGAATGCTTTTTCACTTTCTGGCGTTGTTCCGGGCTGGCAAGAAGGTATGCCAATGATGAAAAAAGGCGGAAAATATAGATTGTATTTGCCATTTCAAATGGCTTACGGTGAATCTGGAATGTTTAATCCAAACACCAATTCGTATGACATTCAACCATATGAATCTTTGGTGTTTTACGTTGAGTTAATCAACTGCGGAAAACCAGGTTCGCTGACTAAGAATAATGTGAATAGGTGAAAAATTGATAGTGATTAGGAAAGGTGCTTGGTGAAGGCACCTTTTTTTTTGTGGAAGAATTCAAAACCCTTCAAAAGCCCCCAAACCGAACAATGCAAAATCGTATTTTACAGGGTCGTTTGGATCGAGTTTACACAAAATGGATTGCACTTCTTCCAAGGCTGTCCAATCGTTCTGCGTGCGTTGCATCATATCTAATTTTCGCGCAATGTTTCCAGTGTGCACATCCAACGGCAAATACAATTCAGAAGTGGGGATTGAATTCCAAATTCCGAAATCTACGCCACATTTGTCTTTTCTGACAAACCAGCGCAACATCATGTTCAATCTTTTAGCCGAAGCGCCTTTCAAGGGATTTGAGACATGTTTTTCACTGCGTTTTTCGTGTTCGACGGTAAAAAATTCGTTTCTGAAATTTACGATTCTGCCTTTCACGCCAACGATTTCATTGTGACTTGAAAACAAAGATTCTAACGTAGATTTTTGGTAAATGTCTTTCAACGAACGAAAGAAAAAATCTAAATCAGTTGCGTTGAATGTTCGATGCACAAAAGGAATCAACGTTTTTGGAGTTGTATAATTCAAAATAAATTCATGCGGATTGTTTCCCATGATTTTGATTAATTTCTCTCCGTTTGTGATGATTGATTTTCGATTTCCCCATGCAATGGTTGCCATGAGTAAACCCATGATTTCAATGTCTTCTTTCTTTGAAAAACGATGTGGGATTTGGATTGGATCCACTTCAATAAAAGCGGGATTGTTGTATTGTAATACTTTTGAATCCAAAAATTCTTTTAATTCATCAAAAGGAATCATAAAATTAGATTAAAGAATTATTCCATCTTGCATCACAAGCTTTCTGTCGGCCATATTTGCCAAAGAATCATTGTGTGTAACAATCACGAACGTTTGATTAAATCTGTCTCTTAAATCAAAAAACAATTGATGTAAATCAGCTGAATTTTGTGAATCTAAATTTCCAGATGGTTCGTCAGCAAAAATCACTTTCGGACTGTTTATCAAAGATCTGGCAACTGCAACGCGTTGTTGTTCACCACCTGAAAGTTCATTTGGTTTGTGATTAATTCGATGAGAAATTCCCAGCAGCTCAAATAATTCGGCGGCTCTTTTTTTTGCCTCCGAAACAGAATTCCCTTTAATTAAAGCCGGAAGAATAGCGTTTTCAATTGCTGAAAATTCAGGTAAAAGTTGATGAAATTGAAAGATAAATCCGATGGCCGTATTTCGAAACTCAGCTAATTTCTTTGGTGACAAATGAAATGGATTCACACCATTAATTGATAAACTTCCAGCATCTGGTTTTTCAAGTGTACCCAGAAGTTGCAATAAAGTAGTTTTTCCTGCACCTGAAGAGCCAACAATAGAAACTACCTCGCCTTGTTTTATCTCAAGACCAACACCTTTCAAGACTTTTAAATCTCCGTAGTTTTTTGTCAAATTTTCAGCGCGCAACATACTATTTTCCTGTCATTTTAATTGAATGTCCCATTTTATCACGTTTGGTTTTCAAGTATGATTCATTGTGAATATTGCTTTCAATTTCAATCGCTATATTTTCAACTATTTCTAAACCATAACCAACCAATCCTGTTCTTTTCGTTGGATTATTGGACATCAATTTCATTTTTGAAACACCTAAATCTCTCAAAATTTGAGCGCCAATTCCGTAATCTCTTTCGTCGCTTTTGAAACCTAATTCAATGTTGGCTTCGATGGTATCCATTCCTTCCTCTTGCAATTTGTAGGCTTTCAATTTATTGATTAAACCGATACCTCTACCCTCTTGATTCATGTAAACAATTACACCTTTCCCTGCTGCTTCGATCATTTCCATTGCTTTTTCAAGCTGTGGACCACAATCACATCTGCAAGAACCGAAAATATCTCCTGTTAGACAAGAACTGTGAACACGCACTAAAACTGCTTCATTTTCATCCCAAGTTCCTTTCACTAAAGCTAAATGTTCTTGACCAGTTGTTTTTTCCTTGTATGCATGTAACTGAAAATTGCCAGATTTAGTTGGCATTTTGACATCTACAATTTTGTCTATCAATGAATCGTGCTTCAATCTGTATTGAATCAATTGTTCGATCGAAATAATTTTCAAATCAAACTTTTTCGCTACCACTATCAATTGCGGAAGTCGCGCCATGGAACCATCTTCATTTAGGATTTCCACCAAAATGCCTGCAGCCTGAAAACCAGCCAATCTAGCTAAATCTATGGAAGCTTCTGTATGACCAGTTCTTCTTAAGACGCCACCTTTTTTGGCACGCAAAGGAAAAATATGTCCTGGTCGACCTAAGTCGCTTGGTTTTGTATCTGGTGAAACTAATGCTTTGATTGTTTTTGCTCTATCATGTACAGAAATTCCTGTTGTGCAACCATTTCCAATTAAATCAACAGAGACAGTAAATTGAGTTTCATGTAAAACAGTATTATTTGTTACCATCAGGTTTAATTCTAACTCTTCACAACGTTTTTCAGAAAGCGGAGTACAAATTAAACCTCTTCCGTGCGTAGCCATAAAATTGATCATTTCGGGCGTTACCATTTCCGCGGCAGCAATGAAATCGCCTTCATTTTCTCTATCTTCGTCATCGACAACAATAATAACCTTTCCTGCTTTTATTTCCGCGATTGCCTCCTCTATGCTGTTTAATTTGAAATCCATGTTTTGTAGAAATTGTGGTGCAAAATTACGGAATTTTCTTGTTAAAGTGCATTTTGTTTGAGAAAAGGGGTTAGAATGAGTAATGTGTTTTTGAGGGTGTGGCTTTATATCTTTTGAAATCTAATTTTGTAATGTTTACGGTACTTTAAATGATTCTAACCGATAAAAACCTCTAAGGGAAAACTGCACTTTCGGATTTAATATGACGATTTTAGTTAGTTATTTTTTTAAAAGAAGAAACACTTTTGGGTAGAAGTTACGTAAAAATGAGTAGCGCCTTATTAAAAAGTCAATGTTTTCGGTGCTATAAATGATTCTAACCGCTAGTAACCTTTAGAAAATTGAAAATAAATTTGTTTTAATCTCCACATTAGAGAAAAATCTAATTTTCCCAATCAAATCAGGGTGCTAAAAGATTCTAACCGATAAAAACCTCTTTTTTTCAAAAAAAATTTTGATATATCCTTTTTAATTGACTAATTTCAGTATCAAATACCTTTTTAACAAACCAAAATGAAAAATCTTAAATTCAAAAAATCCGACAGACTTTGCTGCGTATGCGACAAAAAATTATTCGGTCGTTCTGACAAAGTTTTCTGTGATATAAATTGTAAAAACAAATATCACTCTGAAATTCGGAAAAATGCTAAAAGCACAATATCAAACAATATCAAAATCCTCAAAAAAAACTACAACATACTCTGCAGTTTATTAGGCGAAAATTGCCACAAATTCGAAATAAATAAATTGAAATTGCAAGAATTAAAATTTGATTTTAGAGTCATTACGGGCATCGACAAAATAAACCTTGGTATCCAAACAAAAGATTTCAAACTAGAAGTGTTTGAATTTAAATGGTATCAGACTGAAAATGATACAGTTGTTATATCAAGACAAAAAGACCAATCTAACCTTTCACCTTACATGTATAAAAGATGGATAAGGTTTATCAAACCGTTGCAAACAGAAGAGTTAATTGAAGGTAGCTAATTAACGTGACAATAAGTCGTATTTTTATCAATGGCACAATCATTGAATTTTACTGATTCAACAAAAAAATAGTAGCTAAATTAAATGTTCAATTCATTAATTAAATAGTTTACTGACATATTGACACAAAAGAAAACACTAAAATGAACGAATATACAGACAACGAATTTTTTGAATTTACAGGTGAAATTGATGATGCAGAATTTATTCCTTTAATCACTCCAGAGGAAGAAGCTATCATGAATAATGCAGAGTATCCGCTTGAATTACCAATCCTACCCTTAAGGAATAATGTACTTTTTCCAGGAGTAGTTATTCCTATCACTGTAGGGAGAGATAAATCTATAAAATTGATTCAAGATGCCAATAAAGGTGATAAAATTATTGGCGTCGTGTCTCAAATCGATCAAGATGAAGAATCACCTGAATTTAAAGATTTACACATTGTAGGTACGGTAGCTCAAATAGTTCGTTTGCTGAAAATGCCTGACGGAAGCACTACAATAATTATACAAGGTAAGAGAAGATTTAAATTAACAACGCCACTGCAAACTGAACCCTACATGCGTGCAAAAGTTAAATACTTGACGGAGAAAAAATTTGATGAAAAATCTTCTGAAATGGAAGTAATGTTCAAATCTATCCGTGAACAAGCCATGCAAATAATCAGAGATAGCCCTAATATTCCGACTGAAGCCGGATTTGCCATTGGAAATATTGATAGCCCTACTTTCTTGGTTAATTTTATCTCTTCTAACATGAATGCCGATGTTTCTAAAAAACAAGAAATGCTGGAGGAATTAGACATGAAAAAAAGAACTTATATGGTTCTTGAACATCTTACGCTCGAATCTCAAGTATTGGAAATGAGAAATCAAATTCAAACTAAAGTCCGCAAAGACATGGACAAACAGCAAAGAGAATATTTTCTAAATCAACAAATTAGAACCATTCAAGAAGAGTTAGGCGACAATCCGCAAGAAAATGAAGTTCAAGATATGTTGAAACGTTCTAAAAAGAAAAAATGGAATACGAAAGTTTCTAAAATCTTTGACAAAGAACTGCACAAACTACAACGAATGAATCCACAAGGTGCTGAATATACTGTTCAACTGAATTACCTAGATATGCTGCTTGATTTGCCTTGGGATGAATTCACTTTAGATAAATTAGACCTGAAAAGAGCTGAAAAAATTCTTGAAAGAGATCACTTTGGTTTGGAAGATGTAAAAAAGAGAATCCTAGAATATTTGGCTGTATTGAAATTAAAAGGGGACATGAAATCTCCTATACTCTGCTTTTATGGTCCTCCTGGAGTGGGAAAAACGTCCCTTGGAAAATCTATCGCTGATGCACTTGGCCGTAAATATGTTCGAATGTCTCTCGGCGGTGTTCACGATGAGTCTGAAATCAGAGGACATAGAAAAACATACATTGGCGCGATGCCGGGAAGAATTATCCAAAATCTAAAAAAGGCTGAATCTGCAAATCCTGTTTTTGTATTGGATGAAATAGATAAACTTGGAAAAAGCAATCACGGAGATCCTTCTTCAGCACTTTTAGAAGTGATGGATCCTGAGCAAAATAAAGAATTCTATGACAACTATATTGAAACTGAATTCGACCTTTCCAAGGTGATGTTTATTGCAACAGCGAATTCACTTTCTTCTATTCAAGGTCCTTTGAGAGATAGAATGGAAATTATTGAAGTCAATGGTTATACCATTGAAGAGAAAATCGAAATTGCTAAAAATCATTTGATTCCAAAACAACTTGAAGCGCACGGAATTACTAAAAAACAGTTTTCCATTGACAAAAAAACGTTAGAAAAAGTGGTGGAAGAATACACCAATGAATCCGGCGTTCGTGGTCTCGATAAGGTGATTGCCAAAATGGTTAGAAATACTGCCAGATTAATCGCAATGGAAGAAGTCAATAATCCAAAAATTGAAATTGAAAATCTAAACGACATTTTAGGTCCTGGAAGAGCAAGAACAAAATACCTAAACAACGATGTGGCAGGTGTTGTCACTGGTTTAGCTTGGACAAGCGTTGGCGGAGATATTCTTTTTATTGAATCTTCCATCACTAAAGGAAAAGGAAAATTAACCTTAACTGGAAATTTGGGTGATGTAATGAAAGAATCTGCCATCATCGCGCTTGAATTTTTGAAATCTCACAGCCATTGGTTAAATTTAGATCAATCTGTTTTTGATAATTACAATGTTCATATTCACGTTCCTGAAGGCGCCACACCAAAAGATGGGCCAAGCGCTGGAATTACGATGCTGAGCTCTTTGGCTTCACTTTTCAGTCAGAAAAAAATACGTAAAAATCTCGCAATGACAGGCGAAATAACCTTAAGAGGTGATGTTTTACCAGTCGGTGGAATTAAAGAAAAGGTTTTGGCTGCTAAAAGAGCCTCAATCAAAGAAATAATCTTGTGCGAAAAAAATAGAAAAGACATAGAAGAAATCAAAGCAAGCTATTTAGAAGGTTTGACTTTTCATTATGTTTCTGCGATGAAGGAAGTTTTAGACATCGCACTAACAAACCAAAAAGTGATAGATGCCATTGAAATTAAATAGTTTATAAATAACATCTTCTTAAAAGTACTTGTTTTTGACGGTGCTTTTTTTGTTAAAAAAATAGCATAAAGAATATCCACAAAGCCATGTTTGAAAATATTAATCAATCAAACAACGAAAGACACTAACTTTGTACAATGCAAGACACTTACAAACACAAAGGGTTGAGAAAACAACTGATTGATGAATTGCGCCAAAAAGGTATTTCTGATGAAAATATATTAGATGCTTTCAACGAAGTGCCTCGTCATTTTTTTTTAGATCTTGCTTTTGAACAACAAGCATATTCTAACCAAGCTTTTCAAATAGGTGCAGGGCAAACAATTTCTCACCCATACACCGTCGCTTTTCAAACTCAATTACTTAACCTAACAAGAGGTGAAAAAGTGTTAGAAATTGGGACCGGTTCTGGATTTCAAACGTGTATTCTTTGTCAACTTGGTGCTAAAGTGTACAGCATTGAAAGACAAAGGGAACTTTTTATAAAATCAAATTCAATTATCAAAAAATTAAATTTTCATCCTGAATTATTTTACGGTGACGGCTACAAAGGTCGACCATTTAACGCACCATTTGAGAAAATTTTAGTCACTTGCGGGGCGCCATTTATTCCTGAAACTTTGAAAGAACAATTAAAAGTCGGTGGAATTTTAGTTATTCCTTTGGGAGCTGGAAATGTGCAAGAAATGCAACGAATTACAAAAATTTCAGAAACGGAATATAAAACTGAAAATTTTGGAGATTTTAGCTTTGTGCCAATGTTACAGAGAACAAAATAGTTCAATACATTGTAAATTAAAAAAATCAATTACCTTTATTTCAAGAAAGGCACGGTTTTTGGCTTTTCAAAATTGAATAAATACTAAAATTTAAAAATATGAGAAGTTTAAAAATAACATTTGCGGCATTTACATTGACTTTGTTTGCCAACGTTTCTATTGCTCAAGATCAAAATGGTGATAAAAAAACTCCCGAGGAAAGAGCAACTGCTCAAACTGAAAAAATGTCGGAAAAACTTTTGCTTAGCCCAGAACAAAAATCACAAGCTTATGACATCAATCTTGCGATAGACCAAAAGAATGAGGCAATTCGCAGTGACAAAAACATGTCAGAAGAAACTAAAAAAGCTTCACTTAAAGGAAATAATGATGCAAGAACAGACATGATTAAAGCAATTTTAAATCCTGAACAATTGAAAAAGTTCGAAGAAATGGAAGCTAATAGAGATGCCAGATACGATAAAAAAATGCAAAAAGTAGACTTCAAAAAATTAGAGCAAAAGCCAGTTGAAGCAGCTCCATCAGAAAAATAATTTTAAATAAATAATTCAGAAGCAGTTTGAATTTCAGACTGCTTTTTTTTTGTCAAATTTTATGAAAATTTAAATTCAATGTGCGCTCAATCACTTTGACTTTTCTTACTTCGTCAGGAGATACAAAACAAATCGAAATTCCTCGCTTCCCTGCCCTAGCAGTTCTTCCGCTTCGATGTGTATAATATTCAATTTGATCAGGCAATAAATAATGTACCACATAAGCCAAATTATCTACATCTATTCCTCTCGCTGAAATGTCAGTAGCGACCAAAATCTGAACTTTGTGATTCTTAAAAGCACGCATCACTTTGTCTCTTTCTCGTTGCTCCAAATCTCCATGCAATGCATCAGCAGCAATATTTTTAGCAAGCAACTGCTTTGTCAATGTTTGAACTTGAACCTTTGTTCTACAAAAAATAATCCCATTCATCTTGGGTTGCGTTTTCAAAAATTGCAATAAAAACTCAAATTTTAAATTTGGCGCTGACACAAAATATTGATGCTCAATCAATTTATTGACAACATCATTTTTATTTACCTGAATTTTATGTGCGTCTTCTGACAAATATTTTTCAACCAATAATTTTAATTCCTCAGGCAAAGTAGCGGAAAACAACCAAGTGAAGCATTGTAAACTAATCATTTTCAATATCGAATCTAATTCTTGCTTGAATCCCATACTCAGCATTTCATCTGCTTCATCCAAAACCAAGGTTTTAACAAAACTCAAATCAATGGCTTTTCTTTCCAATAAATCAATTAATCTTCCTGGCGTGGCAACAACAATCTGCGTTGGTTTTGCCAAATTTCGCATCTGAATTTCAATTTTTTCACCTCCGTAAATCGCCTCAACAAAAATCTTTTCAGAATATTTCGTGAATTTGAAAAGTTGCTTGGCAATTTGTTGACACAATTCCCTCGTTGGAGCTAAAATTAATGCTTGAATGTTATTGTCATTCGGGTCAACTTTCTCCAAAATCGGCAAACCAAAGGCAGCTGTTTTTCCAGTTCCCGTTTGCGCTTGACCAATGAAATCAGAATTATTATTCAGCAAAAAAGGAATTGCTTTCTTTTGAATTTCACTTGGTTCGGTGATTTTTAATTCCGTTAAAGCCTTGATAAATTGTTCTGAAATTCCTAAATCTTTGAAAGTTGCCAAAATTTGTTGTTTTAAGTTGCAAAGATACTCCTTTTGACCGAATTGGTCAATCTTTCCATTCATGCTTTTTCTATTCTAAAATTCTCTTAAATCACAACAAAATTCCTTATTTTTGTTTAATTTTTCAAGTATGGATTTTCAATTAGTTTCAGATTTTTCACCGACTGGAGATCAGCCAGAAGCTATCAAACAATTAGTAAAAGGTATTTCTGACGGCGTTGAAAATCAAACACTTTTGGGCGTAACAGGAAGTGGAAAAACCTTTACCGTTGCCAATGTAATTGAACAAATCAATAGACCAACTTTAATTTTATCACACAATAAAACACTCGCAGCACAATTATACGGTGAATTCAAACAGTTTTTTCCTGAAAATGCGGTTGAATATTTTGTTTCTTACTACGATTACTATCAACCTGAAGCTTATTTACCAGTAACAGATACTTTCATCGAAAAAGATTTAGCCATCAACGAAGAACTCGAAAAACTGAGACTTTCTGCCACCTCTTCTTTACTTTCAGGTCGAAAAGATGTAATCGTAGTTTCTTCTGTTTCTTGTATTTATGGTATTGGAAATCCAAACGAATTTGAAAAAAGCATTTTACACATGCGTAAAGGTCAAAAGATTTCTCGAAATAAATTTCTGCTTCGATTAGTTGAAAACCTCTATTCACGTGCAGTCGATGATTTTAAGCGAGGAACTTTCAGGGTTAAAGGTGACACTATAGATATTTATTTGGCTTATGCAGATTATGCCGTGAGATTTGAATTTTGGGGAGATGACATCGAAGGCATTTTTGCGGTAGATCCAATTTCTATGCATAAACTTGATTCGTACGAAGAAATCAATATTTATCCTGCCAATATTTTCGTTTCTAGTCCTGAAACTACCAGAAAAGCCATTGATCAAATCGGTGAAGACATGGTTTTACAAGTCGAAAATTTTAAACGTGAAGGCAAATTGTTTGAAGCAAAACGTTTGGAAGAACGTGTTTCCTATGATTTAGAAATGATGCGAGAATTGGGATATTGCTCAGGAATAGAAAACTATTCTCGCTATTTCGACCAACGTGAACCTGGAACAAGACCTTTCTGTTTGATTGATTATTTCCCGAAAGACTTCTTGATGGTTGTTGATGAAAGTCACGTTACTTTGCCTCAAATTCGTGCGATGTATGGTGGAGATAGAGCGCGAAAAATAAATTTGGTAGATTACGGTTTTCGCCTTCAAGCTGCGATGGACAATCGACCATTGAAATTTGAAGAATTTGAATCTGTCACTAATCAAACTATTTATGTATCCGCAACACCTGCTGTTTTCGAATTGGAAAAATCTGAAGGGGTTATTGTTGAACAACTCATTCGACCAACTGGACTTTTAGATCCCAATATTGAAGTCCGCCCAAGCTTGAATCAAATTGATGATTTGATAGAAGAAATTCAATTGCGCATTGCGAGAGATGAAAGAACTTTAGTGACAACTCTGACCAAAAGAATGGCGGAAGAATTGCAAAAATACTTAGATAAAATTGGAATTCCTTGCCGCTATATTCACAGTGAAGTTGATACGATTGAACGTGTTGAAATTTTGCGCCAATTGCGTTTGGGTGATTTCGATGTGCTTATTGGCGTAAATCTTTTGCGTGAAGGATTGGATTTACCAGAAGTTTCACTCGTTGCGATTTTAGATGCTGATAAAGAAGGTTTCTTGCGGGATGAGCGTTCATTGGTGCAAACTGTCGGACGCGCGGCAAGAAATGTAAATGGTTTGGTAATCATGTATGCTGACAAAATCACCATGTCAATGGAAAAAACAATCAGTGAAACTGCCCGACGACGAGCGATGCAAATTACCTACAACGAAGAACACGGTCAGGTCCCTACTGCCTTAAATAAATCTAAGGCGGGAATAATGGAATCGACTGTTGTGGCTGACGGTGATTATGAAAATCGCCATCCGAAAGAAGATCCAGATTCAAAATTAATGATGGCTGCCGATCCTGGAGTGGCATATTTGACGCAAGAACAACTAGAAAAAACAATCGCTTTCACTAAAAAATCAATGGAAAAAGCAGCTAAAGATTTGGATTTTATAGAAGCAGCGAGATTGAGAGATGAATTGTTTGCGCTTCAAAAAATGAGAAAAGAATAGGCATGAAAAGAAATAGAAGAATCATCAGTTTTTTGTATATGATTTATTTATTAAGTATTGTAACACTGCTCGTTATTCCTTTAACTGACTTAGGAATGGACGAATACATTTTTGGAATCAGAAAAGACCACTATGTGCATGCAACGATGTTTTTGCCTTTTATGGGATATTTTTGGATTACAAACAAAGCGCAACAATCGAAAATCGACTTTTTAAAATATTATGCGGTGGGAATATTGTTTGCCGCTTTCTGTGAATCCTTGCATTACTTTATTCCATACCGCGGATTTGATATCCACGATTTTTTTGCAAACGTAACAGGAATTTCCTCAGGATTAATAATCTTTTTATTTAAAAGTCCAAAGGTCTTTAATCAATGATCGCAATCTCTACCTTGCTGAATTCCTTTTGAATAAAGTTCATCCAATTCAGCTAATTCTTTTAATAATGCTGGCGATGGAGGTACATTTTGCATTTTTGATAAATCTGGCTGGCCAGCATCTACCCATGCTGTATACCAAAATGAGCCTACAGCAATAATTGCTTTTTTCATTCTTCGCTCTACCATTCCATCAAGCATTTTGTGATAAGCCTGAGAAAACTCATAGGAATATGTTTGCACAGTTACATTTCCTCGTTGCTCGTATGAATATTTTTTATCTGAAGGAAATGAAGCTGTCAACTCCTTTTCAAAACGCAACACTGAATCCAAGGCATTATTGGACATTTGAACCGCATCCCAAGTAAAATCAAGTGGCTTGGGTATATATTGACCCTTTCCAACGAAATAATCGTAATCTTCCATATTGATTTCAAACAAACGGCTTTCCCACAATCCATGAATTCCTTTTTGACCTGTCATCTGACCGTTGTAGTTTTCAGTTGTGTGCAAAGGAACATGCGAATCTGCAATGTAGTGGCCTATATCAGCGGAATATTTTAATATCATATCTACATTTTTCGCTTCAAATGCTTTTTGCAATCTCAATTTCATGATTTGAATGTGCCACGGAACAATGCCATAAGCATGCAAAGTATCTTCTGAAAATTTCTCGACTGCTTTATACCAATTTCTAGGCACCACCTCAAAAGGATTTGCGCCACCAACTGCATAATGATCAATATCGATAAAATGACATTCCGCTTCGCCTTTTACAGCATATCTTCGCTTATCAGGATCAACAGCATGTTCTGTTAAATATTCAATATGTTCCTTATAAAAGGCAAACATTTCAGGCGGCAAGGTGAAAATTGCCACGCGATTAATTCTTTTATGCCCAGTAAAACCCCAAACAGCTATGCTAGAATTTGTCTCTGGTTTTATCATCCCAAAAAGGACGAAAACAATCAAAAATAAACCTATAAATTTAATCTTGTATTTGAACCAATTTTCCATCTTTCAATATCGGTATTACTTTTGATTGATTCGGTGTCAGACAATACTTGATATCCTCATTTAAATTCAGATTTTTCAATCTTCTGCGGTGAGAGCTTGATTTTAAGAAACCAAAGTAATTATCCTTGGCCGAAAGATACAAATATTTTGCTGCAATCGACGAATCTTCATCAGAAGTAAATTTTCCCGTGTTCAACAAATAGTCTGAAATAGCTCCTGCACAAATCGTATCTTCTAAATTGAATTTATCTTGCCATCCAGAACAAAGACACAATACATTTTTATCCTGCTTTTCTAGCCATTCACACAAAGCTTGCAAATTCAAAAAAGAACCAACAACCACAATTTCAGCATCTTTAGCGACATCTAAGGATTTTGTACCGTTGGTTGTAGTCAATACCACTTCCTGGCCTCGAAATTCTTCTTTCATGTAACTAAATGGTGAGTTCCCAAAATCAAAACCTTCCACAATTTGACCTTTCCGCTCTGCTCCTGCTAAAAATCCTTTTTGTTTATATTCCCATGCTTCTTCAACCGTGGGAACTGGAATGATTGCTTTGATTCCATTATCAAAAGCAGCACAAATAGCTGAAGTTGCTCTCAGAACATCAATAACAACGACGATTTCAAATTCATCTTTATAATAAGCGTATTCTCCGGGTGTGAAACACACTTCGACATGTTTGCGATTATCCATACCTCAAAGGTAGAAAAATTGACTGCGATTGCAAGGATTTAAGCGAATTAGTATAAATTAAACACTATGCTTTTTTCAAAATTTTATAATCTGCAACGAAAGTTCCAAAAGGTAAAAACGAAGCAATCAAACACCAAATTGTGGTTTTAATTCCCCACTTTTTATCCATGGCAACAATGAAAACCATAAAAACATAACCAATAAACAAAAATCCGTGAATTTTTCCCGCTAAAACATTTGGCTCGGTGATTTCAAATCCGTATTTTAATGTCATTGTAGTCAATAAAGCCAACCATGAAAAACCTTCTAAAATACCTGTGAGTCGCAAAATTGTCAATGAAGTCATCTTTTCTTTTTTTTACAAAAATAGTGATTTCTGAATAATTAAATACGCAAGAAACATTCGTCTTTTATTCTTTAATTTCTTCACAATAAATTCATCTTATTTATAGTAAATTATTGATATAGTGTTACAAAATTAAGATAGAGATTGTCTCATTTTAACCTCTAACATTGAACTTTGTAGAAATTAATTATTATGAAAAAAATATTACTATCATCCTTAATGATGAACTTGTTTTTTAGTGTGTTCAGCCAATCAGTAGTCGCTAGATATGACTTTAATTCAAACCCAAATGATGCAAATACTGCTACTGGGATTTTAACTCCTACTGCAGGAAATTCGAGTATTACCAGCATTGGCGGAATTTCTCAAACTTTTGTTTCGGGAAATTCAAATGACTTGAATATTACCGATAATTCAGGTATGCAAACTACGGGATATCCAGCACAAAGTACTTTCAGTGAAACTGCAGGAATTCAAATTAATGTAGATGCATTGGGAAAAAACAATTTAGTTTTGGACTTTTGGCAACGCCTGAGTAATAGCGCTTCAAACACTTGGACACTTCAATATACAGCTGACAATTCAGGACTTTCAACAAGTGGAACTGTTGTGTGGACTACAGCAACTACATTTACTTTTGTCCCTCAAGCAACTGGAACTGGTGATACATGGTATAACAGAATTTACAATTTTTCAGCCATTACAGCATTGAATAATAATCCAAACGTAGCTTTTAGAATTGTTTCAGCTTTTGATCCTGCAGCTGGACAATATGTTGCGGCTCGTTCAACAAGTTCATACAGCACAACTGGAACAGCTAGATTTGATTTAGTAAACGTGATTGAAGCGCCAGCAAACATAGCTATCGCTTCTGCTTCTAATTTTCAAATTACAAACGAAAATGCAGGACAAATTCAAGTTCCGATAACTATTTCAAACGCTAACAACGCTGTTTGTAAAGTGGTACTTGGACTTTCAACTTATTCTGACGCTGCCATTGACAGCGATTTTTCTTATGCAACGGATACTTTAACAATTCCAGCATCTTCAAATGGTATTTTCAACTTTCCTGTTAATATCATTGACGATAGCGAGGCAGAAAGAGCAGAAAAAATCATCGTTAAAATTGTCTCAGGACTTAATATTTCTATCCCTATAACGAATAATTACCAAATCATTTATATTAAAGACAATGATTACACAACGCCAACACCTACCAATGAATTGAATATGAGTCTTCTTTCTAGTTTCTCTAATGGAACTGCTGGAACAAATTCAGCTGAAATTGTGGCTTATGACTCATCAAACTTTAGATTGTACATCGCCAACAGTATTGGCAGAAAATTAGACATCGTAGATTTTTCAAATCCTGCAACACCAGTATTATTAAATAGTATTTCAGTAATTCCTTACGGAAATATCAATTCAGTAGCGGTGCACGACGGAATTGTTGCCTTGGCAATTGAAAATATTAATCCGCAAACAAATGGTTTAATTGTTTTTCTTGATGCTGATGGAAACTTTATAAACCAAGTAACGGTAGGTGCAATGCCGGACATGATTACTTTCAATAAAGATTATACGAAAATTTTAACTGCAAATGAAGGCGAACCAAACTCAACGTATTCAGCAGATCCAGAAGGTTCTATTTCCGTTGTCGATTTAACAGGAGGAATTGCTTCATTGACAGATTTAAATGTAACGAATATTGGGTTTAGCGATTACAATGCTCAAGCAGCAAGTTTAATAGCTCAAGGAATCAGAATTTTCTCAACAAGTGCTAGTGTTGCTCAAGATCTTGAACCAGAATACATCACAATTTCAACAGACAATACCAAAGCTTTTGTTGCAATTCAAGAAAACAATGCAATGGCTGTGATTGACCTTGCAACAGCAACAATTGACACAATTTATGCATTGGGATACAGCGATTATTCTTCAGGAAACGGAATGGACGCTTCAGATCAAAGTGGATCAGTATTGATAGGTTCTGCCCCAGTAAAAGGCGCTTACATGCCTGATGCGATTGCTTACTCAACCATCAACGGACAAGGATATGTTTTTTCTGCTAATGAAGGTGATTCAAGAGAATTTGGTTCCGTAGTAGACGCTGCTAGAATTTCCACTTTGACCTTGGATTCAGCAGCTTTTCCCGATCAAAACATACTTAAAAACAATAAATTCATTGGTAGATTGAGTGGCTTGAGATATTCTGGAGATACTGATAATGACGGTGATTTAGATGTTATTCACACGATGGGCGGACGTTCATTTAGCATTTGGAATGCTTCTTCAGGACAATTGGTATTTGATTCAAAAGATTTGATTGAACAGATTACTTCTACACACCCTGTAACTGCTGCGTTTTTTAATGCTTCCAATTCTACTGGAGCGGCAACGCTGAAAAACAGAAGTGATGATAAAGGGCCTGAACCAGAAGGTGTAGCAACAGCTTTTATCGATGGTTCTAGTTATTTATTTGTTTCCTTGGAAAGAGTCGGAGGAGTATTAACATTTAATGTGAATGATCCAGCAAATCCAATTTATGTTGGCTATTATAACAATAGAACAACTGCAGGAAGTGGTCCTGATTTAGGTGCTGAAGGAATCATTCGTATTTCTGCAGAAGCTTCTCCAAACGGAAATGAAATTGTTATATTAGCAAATGAAGTGAGTTCAACTTTATCGATTTATCAAATCAACACTTGTGCACAACTTTCAGGCGCTGAATTGGTCGCGTCAAATGATACAATTTGTGCAGGTGAAACGACTGTACTTTCTTTTCAACCAACAACCGGAACAACTTTTGATTGGATCAAAAACAATGCAATCATTCCAAATCAATCAAACAATACGCTAGACATCACAGAACAAGGCAATTATAATTTGTATGTGCAAAATTCAATTTATTCTTGTGTTGATTCTTCTAATACAATTTCAATCGTGGTAAATAACTTGCCAACAGTTTCGGCAGTTGCTTCTGATTCAACAATCTGTGTTGGTCAATCGGTGACTTTCAGCGGTCAAGGTGCAGCAACTTACAATTGGGACAACAATGTAACTGACGGAACAGCGATTTCTCCAAATGAAAATGGAACTTATTCTGTAACTGGAACTGATGCAAATGGTTGTACAAATTCTGACGATGTTTCAATTGTTGTAAATAACTTGCCAACAATTTCGGCAGTTGCTTCTGATTCAACAATCTGTGCTGGTCAATCAATCACTTTCAGCGGTCAAGGTGCAGCGACTTATGCTTGGGACAACAATGTAACTGATGGAATAGCGATTTCACCAAATTCAAATGGAACTTACTCTGTAACTGGAACAGATGCAAATGGTTGTACAAATACGGATGATGTGTCAATTGTGGTAAATAACTTGCCAACAGTTTCTGCAGTTGCTTCAGATTCAACAATCTGTGTTGGTCAATCAATCACTTTCAACGGTCAAGGTGCAGTGACTTACGCTTGGGACAACAATGTTACAAACGGAACAGCAATTTCCCCAAATACAAGTGGAACTTACTCTGTAACTGGAACGGATGCAAACGGTTGTGTAAATTCTGCTGATGTTTCAATCGTGGTTAATAACCTGCCAGTAGTAGATTTAGGCGCAGACATTACGAAATGTGATTACGAAGCACCAATTACCTTGAATGCTGGTTCACATACTTCTTATCTTTGGAATAACAACCTAACATCTGCCACTTTGAGCGTAACAACTTCTGGAACATATTCAGTGACTGTTAGCAATGCAGCCGGATGTGTTAGCACGGATGAAATTGTTGTTAATTTACAAGATTGTGCTGGAATTGAGGAGACACAGATTTTCGCAAATATTTATCCAAATCCAACTTCAGGATTGGTAAACATTAACTTGTCAATGACATTGAGCAATGCAAATATTCAAGTAATTGATTTACAAGGAAAAATTCTATTCGCCAATCCTGAATTTAAGGGACAAAAATTGATGTTAGATCTAAATAATTTCTCAAATGGAATGTATTTATTGCAAATAGAACAAAACAGTCAAATTTCTAAATTCAAATTAATTAAGGAATAAAATAAGTGATTTTCATTGGAAACGGTCAATTCTAGGTTTTAGAGTTGACCGTTTTTTTTTTTTACAACCTCAAAATCAATCGAGAATTGTAATATTCAATATCATCTGAAACTTCCTTCCCCACCCATTCAGGCAATTGAAACGATTCATCTTCTCTACTCAATTCAATTTCAGCAATAATAAGTGGCGCCAATTTTCCGTGAAAAACATCCACTTCCCATACATGTTTTCCAAATTGGATTTCATATCGGTCCTTAGAAAGTACTTTCGAACAAAATTCAGCTATCATTTTCTCAGCTTCTGCCAATGGAATTTCATACTCAAATTCAGAACGAGAAATGCCGACACTTTTACCTTTGATTGTCAAAAATCCTTTTGTACCTTTTATTCGAACACGCACCGTGCAATTGGATTCATCCGATAAATAGGCCTGTTGAATTCGATTTGGAATTGGTTTATTCAATTGCGCCCAAAGTGAATCGTTCACTAAAAATTTGCGTTCTATTTCCATTTGTTGAAGTTGCGATTTTTGATTTGCTTTTGTGCAAATTTACTTTAAAATATCTATTTTATGTCTTACTAAACTTCAATCACTTTCTCATTATTAACCTGAGTTCGATTATTCAAACTTTGTCAAAACACCTATAAATAGTGAGATACGACATTTTTTAAATCGGAATATCGAGATATTTCGGTGCAAAAAAGGGAAGTAGATCGCTTTTTATTGGTGAACTTGCGTACTTCTTGCTTAATTTAACAACTTGTTTTAATAATCGAACTCAGGTTATTAATGACTTTATCAATTCTTTTTTGTCTTTGTCCGCCAGTTGACGGGACGCACACCAAAAAGCACTAATCACTTTATTTACAAGACGAAATACGTCCATCGCTACCCATATTTGATTTACAAAGACATCCTAATTTGTTAAAAACAATTGTTTGTAAAAAAGATTAACTGCAATTGATGACAGTCTTAAAATCATAATATCTTAAAATCATAAGGTCTAAAACACTCAAAAAAACCTATCTTCGCTTTATGAATGTATTTCTGACGTTTGATTACGAATTATTTTTTGGATCCACAACGGGAACTGTCCAAAAATGCTTGATCGAACCAACCAATCGATTATTGGAAATGTCCAGAAAACAAAAAGCTCTAATGACTTTTTTTGTCGATATTGGCTACATAATTGCTCTGGAGAGACAATTAAATGAATTCAAAATTCTGAAAATGGATTACGATTTAGTCATCGACCAAATTCAAGAAATGATTGTAGCTGGTTGCGATGTTCAATTACACGTTCATCCACATTGGGAAAAATCGCATTTTGATGGTGAAAAATGGCAAATTGTAACGAAAAATGCATACAAATTAGCTGATTTTGATTCTATTAAAAAAGAAAACATCATTCGAACTTACAAAGCCAAATTAGATGCAATCATCGGACGAAAAACACACACTTTTCGCGCTGGAGGCTGGTGTATTCAACCTTTTGATCAATTGGAAAAATTGTTTCTAGAGCTGGACATTAAGTACGATTCAAGTGTTTTCCCCGGTGGACATTTTGAAGCAGGCGAATATTCGTTTGATTTCAGAAATACACCAACCAAAGACCGATATCGCTTCCAAAACGACGTTTGTTTAGAAAATGAAAAAGGATTTTTTACTGAATTCCCCATCGGCTCATATCGCTATTCTCCACTATTCTACTGGAGATTATATATTTTAGGACGATTGAATCCCACGGCTCATAAAATGATTGGCGACGGAATTTTTATGTCACAACCAGGGCGAAAAAAACAAGTGTTGACCAATTTTACCAGGAATCATGCTAGTACTGACGGTTTTTATGCGACCAAAATGTCAAAAATTACAGAAATTGCCTTGAAGAAGAAGCAAAACAACTTGGTATTTATAGGTCATCCTAAAAGTTGCACGCTTTATTCCTTAGAATTACTAGATTGTTATATAGCGAAATTCAATTCGCGCTGTAAATTCACCCATTTTCAATTGATTTCATGATACTTATATCTCAAAAAGACATAGATCGCATAAAATGGGATTCGCTAGTGGCGCAAAATCAAGGAGATGTATTTTCATTTAGTTGGTATTTAGATGCTTGTGCGGAAGACTGGTGTGTGTTGGTTGATGATTTTTATCTGAATGGAATTGCGCTTCCTTTGACTTCTAAATTGGGAATTTTAGCAATAACGCCACCGATTTTTGTGCGAAATTTGGATTTCCTTGGTCAAAACGAAGATTTTCACAAAGAAGCTTTGAAATATTTGCAAAAGCAATTTCAAGTGGGTCATATCCAAACTACTCAAATTATTGAAGAATCACCTTACAAAAAACGCGTTTTTCAGGCGATTGAAAACGAAATAAAGATCGGAAGTCAGGCAAAACGTATGATTCAGAAAGCGAAGAAAAATGAGTTCGAAATCCGCCAAACGCAAGATTGGAAAGAGATTTTAGAAATTATTCGCGCAGAACTTTCTGAAAAAATTAGTGAATTTACACCTAGCAACTTGGAAAAATTAGCCAATTTGATGCAAGGTTTAGAAAATACCAATCGCTTATTTTGCTTGGGAATTTACAAAGAAAACATCTTGCAAGGCGGCATGGTTTTCATGGATACTTTTGAAAAAACGATTTATTTAAAAGGCGCTGCCACGGCTTTTGCCCGCGACAATGGCGGAATGTATTGGTGCATGCAACAAGCGATTGAACGAACATTGAACGAAGCAAAACCATTTGATTTTGGCGGTTCGGAAGTCGCTGGCGTAAGAAGATTTAACCAAAATTTGGGCGGAATCGACCAGCATTATTACATTTACACATGGAATTACGCTCCGGCCTGGTTCAAATTTGCAAAACGAATGTATCAACTATGGAAAAAAAAGTAATTGTATTGACTGGCGCTTCTGGCGCATTGGGAAAACATATTGCCAAATACTTGGAAAATCAAGGGCATTTTTTGGTTTTACAATACAACCATAATTCCATCAAAAATTCGAATCCGAATGTACTTACAGTTGCCTGCGATTTGACCAACACAGAATCACTGAAATCCTTGGTTGACAAAACAATGGAGCGCTTTGGTCGCATTGATGTGTTAATCAACAACGCTGGAATTTCTAAGAGCAACATTTCTTGGAAAACGACCGCCGAAGAATGGAATCAAACGATGGCCATCAATTTGAATGCACCGTTTTTCCTTTCACAAGCCGTAATTCCAAGCATGCGTTCCAATTCTTTTGGACGCATCATCAATATTACGTCAGTCGTTGCACAAACTGGATTTGCAGGCACTTCCGCCTACGCCGCATCCAAAGCAGGTTTGATTGGATTGACGAAAACCTTATCCAAAGAATTGGCGAAATTTCAAATTTCCGTTAACGCCATCGCACTCGGCTATTTCAACACCGGCATGATCGACGACGTGCCAGTTGAAGTACAAAATGAACTATTGAAACAAGTTCCGATGAATACTTTTGGAAATCCCGAAATACTTGCCAAAACAATAGAATTTTTGATTTCGGATGAAGCAGGATTTGTTACTGGGCAGACTTTGAATTTGAATGGGGGGATGTATTCTTGAGGGGACTTAAAATTTCAAAAAATCAATCTATAATATCAGAAGTTCAATTCTAATTAAAAAGAAAACTAATTATTGAAAGTGATTCAAATTTGAATATTTAAGTAGATAAAATGAAACAAAACATCATACCTATTGGGTCAAATTATGTAAGGGTTTCTATCGGTTAGAATCATTTAGCATGCTGATTTCACTAGCAATTCAAACAATTTCTTGAACTTATTTTCTACCTCTAAAACCAATTTTGCTTGGATTGGACATTCGGAATTTCTGGTTGTAAATAATCTTACTCCGGCAAATATGATTTTCATGGAAGATTCTTCTAATTGCTAAGGGTTTTTATCCGTTAGAATCATTTAACTCCCAAACGCAACTGCAATTCAACCAAAATCATTTCAACACTTTACCATTTCTCGCAAACATTTCCTTAATTTTACACCATGAAATGGAATACAACCGATTTGACAATAATCAACTCATTGAATCGCAATACGATGATGGAATTGCTAGACATTCAATGTGTTGAAGTTGGTGAAGATTATGTCGTTGCAACAATGCCTGTTGATCATAGAACGCATCAGCCCATGGGTTTACTGCACGGTGGCGCAAGTGCTGTTTTGATTGAAAGTATTGGCTCTATTGGTTCTGCCCTGCTTTGCGATCTGCAAAACGAATTTCCTGTTGGATTGGAAATAAACGCAAATCATATCGGTGGCATAAAATCTGGACTTGTAAGAGCAGTTGGGAAAATTGTGCACGCTGGAAAAAGAACCCACGTTTGGCAAGTTGATATTTTTAGTGTTGAAACTGAAAAATTAATTTGTACCGGAAGATTAACCGTAATGGTCGTTCAAAAGTAAAATGGAAAATCCTAACTCAAAAGATTATTTACTTTACAGATATCCTGGAGGCGAAATCATTAGCAATGAAGGAAAGCTAGAAAAGTCAGATTTCGAAATTATCGAAGACGGTTTTATTTTTACTGATTTCCTGAAAGAAAACTGCTATATTTTTAAAGAAAACGATTCCACAAATGATTTCGAATGCCATTTCGATGCTGAAAAACCTTATGTTTTTACCAAAAATGAATACCTTAATCAAGCAACATCATTTTTAAATTGTATTCAGCAACTTCAATTGGGAAAAGCCGTTTTTACAAGAATTAAATCGGCGGTTTTTGACTCTAGCAAAACAGTAGCACTGTTCAAAGAACTGTGTAAAAAATATCCAAATGCTTTGGTTTATTTAGTTTCAAGCAAATTGATTGGAACTTGGATTGGCGCTAGTCCTGAAGTATTGCTAGAAGTGCACGATGATTATCTCTTTACCATGTCTTTGGCTGGAACAAAAAAAGTAAATGCGCATATAGAATGGACTGAAAAAGAAATTTTTGAGCAAGAATTAGTCACTGATTTCATAGCTGATGAGCTCAAAAAAATGCAAGTTGACAGCCTTGAAATTATTGGACCGTATGATTTTGAAGCTGGACCAGTGGAACATTTAAGAACTGACATCTGTGCTCAAATTTCTGGTATTTCACCTCTTGAAATCGCATTAAAACTGCACCCAACTCCTGCCGTCAGCGGTTTACCAAGAGCTGAGGCAATCTCTTTAATCCAAACATTAGAAAATCACCATCGGGAAATATATACTGGAATAATTGGATTGATTTCAGAAGATTCCGCGCGCTTATTCGTAAATTTAAGATGTGCCCAAATTCAAGAAAAAAACGCTTACTTGTATATTGGTGGAGGTTTCACGGCACAATCTATTCCTGAAATGGAGTGGGAAGAAACCGAAAACAAAAGTCAAACGCTTTTGAATGTAATGAGAAATCTGTAAAATTACTTTTTCTCTTTTTTCGTTTTTTTCTTCTTTGGGTCAGCCGGCATCGCATCGTCTTCCGCTCCCTTTTTTGCTGCTCCTCCAAAAGTGCTAATTTCTTTGCCTTCATCATCAAAAAGATGCTCTTCTATCATGACATCTTTTTTGTACAACGCCCGACGTCTAACAACTTGTTGCGAGTCTCTATCCTCAAACCAACCTTCTTTCAAACCTTTCTTGTAATTCTCCACTTTTTGAATCGCTCCTTGATAATAAAGTGTTTTAAATTCCCCATTCTTAACATCAGAAATCCAATTTTCAGTTCTTAACAAAGTTCCGTCATCGTAATAATAGGTAAAAACACCATTTTTCTTACCTTCTTTGTAATTGCTGCTTTGAATTAATTTACCTTCTTTGTTGTAAACGAGAAAAGTTCCGTCAATAATTCCTTTCTTATAATGAACTTCTTTTTCTAATTTCGCATTTCTGAAATAAGTCTTTTTTACACCGTTTAGCAGACCATTATTATAATTTTCCTCCAAAGTTGTGTCACCTTTTGGACTAAAAAACAATTGTCTTCCATGTTTTTGTCCGATCAAATAATTCATTTCCCACGCAACATAATTAGTGCTATCATAAAAAAACAACCATTTTCCATTTTCTTTTCCCAAAATATGATTTCTCACAACCATCACACAACCAGTCTGATAATAAGTTGTATCGGCACCATCTTCCTTTCCATTCATGAAAGTAATTCTTCTTTCTAAAATTCCATTTTGGTGGCAAGTTTCACATCTACCTGTAAAAGGAGAGCCAGAAGAACCAGAAAAAATGGTATTACTGCCTTCATCGTATTCCAACTTTTCATTACAATCTACAATTCCCGCAATTTTGCCGCATTCCCAATCTACAAACTTCTTATTTTTTTGAGATTCTGCTCTTTCGAAGCATTTTGGCTTTTTATTTCCTACAGAAATATCTCCTTGAGAAAACACAAAAGTTGCAACAAATCCTAAAAGTATTATCATCAAAAATTCACGAATATTCATAACTTGATTTTAATGTTATTTTCTAATATTTTCTAAAGCTGAACGCAATTCATCTGTTATTTCAATCGACTTATTTTCAATCGAATTGTAACAAACCAAAACAGATTTCCCAATAGTTCGCAACTCACCATTTACTTTCAATTCGTAGGTTACAGTAAAACTTTTAGATCTAATATGTTCCAAAAAAACTGAAATTTCAGGCAAATCATGCAGTAAAACTGGGCTCAAATATTCAACTTCGTTTTTTCTCAACAAAACACCGTTTTTTTTCCAATCACGGTCCTTTGACAAAAGCATACCAAAATAGTGAATGCGCGCCATTTCAAAATAGCTCAAATAAACGGCATTGTTTACATGTCCCATCATGTCGCAATCACTGAATCGAACTTGAATTTTCGCTGGTTCAATTTTCATTTATCAAGTTTTGAGAATTCTGAATTGTTGCTGATATATTCTGGAACCAAAGATTTCATTTTCGTTACAATTAACTCATTATTTTGATGCTGAAATAATTGAATCAAATCTTCAATTTCTAACAATATTTCATCATTCAAAGGACGAATTTTTGCTATCAAAATCTGAGGATGATAAGTTGAGATTGTATTTTCTTCGGAAGCTAATAATTCTTCATATAATTTTTCACCAGGCCTTAAACCAGTGACTCTTATCTCAATATCTTTTCCTTCTTCCAATCCACTCAACTGAATCATTTTTTTAGCTAAATCAATAATTTTTACTGATTTACCCATGTCGAAAACAAAAATCTCTCCACCATTTCCCATATTACCAGCTTCCAAAACCAATTGACAAGCTTCAGGAATTGTCATAAAAAAACGAGTAACATTGGCATCTGTCAAGGTAATTGGACCTCCTTGCTCAATTTGTTTTGTAAATAAAGGAATCACTGAACCATTAGAGCCCAAAACATTACCAAATCTAGTGGTTATAAACTTGGTAAATCCGCCATTTTTTGACTGTGCATACATTTCCGCAATGCGCTTGGATGCTCCCATAACATTTGTCGGATTTACAGCTTTATCAGTTGAAATCATTACAAATTTTTCGACCTCATATTCTATCGCTAAGTCAACCAATATTTTTGTCCCTCCAATATTTGTGCTCACTGCCTCCGTAGGATTATCCTCCATTAAAGGAACATGTTTGTATGCTGCTGCGTGATAAACAAATGCGGGTTTGTGCGTTTCAAACAAATGATTCATTCGTTCTTTGTTTCGAATATCTCCTATCACAACTTCAAAATGTAAATGAGGAAATTGAAATATCAATTCATTCTGAAAATCGTACATCGGTGATTCAGCTTGATCTAAAAGTATAATTAATTTAGGCTCATAATCACCAATTTGACGCACTATTCCACTTCCTATTGATCCTGCTGCGCCAGTAACTAAAATTACTTTATCTTTTAATTCAGCCGCAATTTTATCAGCATTTAGCAAAATTGGTTTGCGACCCAATAAATCTTCAATCTTGATTTTATTAATTTGTTTAGTCGAGAATTCGCCATTAATCCAACTTTTAGCACTCGGCACCTGCTGCACCTTAACTTTCTCTTCCAAACAAATTTCTACTATTTCTTTTCTGTAAATTTCATTTGGATTTTGGATTGCAATAATTAACTCTGTAACTCCTTCTGACTTAATCAATTTATGAGTTTGAGAAGTATGAAAAATTTTAACACCTTCTAATCTTGTGCCTTTCAATTTTGGATTATCATCAATAAATCCAATAATTTCATAACTAACATGATTGTCTTTTTCTATCGTTCTTTTGGTTATTAATCCCGAAACTCCAGCGCCATAAATCAATACTCTCTGCTTGTTCTCTTTACTTTTAATTGACTCAAGGTAAATCACTTTCACAGAAAATCGCATGGAAATCATCAAGAAAAAACTAACCAAAAACTCCATTACCAACACTGAACTTGGAAACAAGAAATAACCATCTAAATATTTCCAACGAATCAATCCACAGATTAAAAATAAAATACTGGAAGTTGAAATTGCATAAAAAATACGCTTCAAATCTTGGGTTGAGGTATGTCTCACCAAACCTTTGTGTATCTGAAAAAGATTGAAAACAGTCCATTTTAATATTATATAGACTGGCAAAGATTTATACAAAATTTCCCATTCAGCTGCAATTAAGGTTTCATTAGCTTTCAAATCGAATCGAATCAAATAAGCAAATGCCAGAGAAAAGAGACTAATAAATAAATCTAAAAAGCTGATCACCCATCTTGGGGTATTGGACTTTAAAAAAATCATATACAAATATAAAGATTTAAGTCGAAATGGAAAGATTTAGAAAATCAAAAATAGAATTATTGATCAATTTTTGATTTTACTAATCAAGTGGAAAAATAAACTAATCAATCAATTAAAGCAACTGTTAAGATTTTTTTTTATCAGTAGACATGAAAAATCTTTACTTTTGAATTATAGATTTTGGTATTAATTTGTTTTGTTAATAGTATTTCCTGATTCCAAAAAAGAATGAATGGGTTAGTGGTTTTTCCCGTGGTTAAAATTTCGGAATCAGGATATATTAACCTCCTTTTCGCTTGACTTGATAACCGTCTTTTACCAATAATTCCATTACTTTATCTCTGAAATTTCCTTGAATGATAATTTCTCCATCTTTCACCGAACCTCCAACGCCACATTTGCTTTTGAGCATTTTACCCAATTCTTTCAAATCGTCTTCCGATCCTATAAATCCCTCAATCAAAGTTACTTCTTTTCCAGCACGTTGCTTCTTGTCAATCGAAACATATAATTTTTGCTGATTTTTCGCCAGTGTATCAACCGATTCTTCTTCTTCAATTTCAAATTGAAAATTAGGATTTGTGGAATAAACTACATTGGTAAATTTCTTTTTTGCCATCAATATTTTGCTATAATTGTTGCTCTCAAATCATCTGTCACCAAAAAATCAGGATGCTTTTTAAAGGCATTTTTGATTTCTTTCGGCGCTCTAACCTCAAAGATAATCACTTTTTTTCCTTTTGCTTTTGTATCCTGCACTTGTTGCTTGGAAATATATTTATTTTTAATCACAATCCCATCAAAATCATATAATTCTAAATTCTGTTCAACATCTATAAAATCGCCTCCTGAATAGTAAATTTCAAAAGGCAACTCTTGAAATTTTTCCAACCAATCAGGATTGCTCAAAAGTATTTTTACATCAATTTGCCCGGCATAAAAAGCTGAAAAATTCGCTATCTCACTGAAAAAAATTAAGGGATTCACAAATTCATTTTTGCATACTTCATAATGTCGTACATCTAACATCAATACCTTTTTTTGAAAATAATTGACAGGCAAATTTTGGAGCGATAAAAGCTTTTCTTTCTTCAAAGTTTTGTATTCGACCTCTGATAAAATCGCATCATCTAAGGATGGAATACAACCTTTTTTATTGGTTTCTTTATCAAGCGTTTGGTCATGAAAAAACCATAAATGATTAGATAATGACAGTTGAACATCCAATTCAACGCCATCACAACCTTCTGTTTCTAAACCCAATTGCACCGCTTCTTTGGAATTATCATGAAATATAGCACTCTGAACCTCTAGTCCACTTGCGGCATGTCCTATGATTTTTACATCAGAAAAATCTTCTTTCTTTTTACATGCAAATAAGAAAATCGCTAAAAACAAAAATTTATAATTCATACTTCAAACCAATTTGAGCTGCAATATTCAAACTATTAAACGTATTATATTTTTTTAAAATTGTACTGTAATAAGTTTCTAAATAAACTCCGTAAAATGTAGATTGATAAACTTTTAGCCGTTTTCCAAACGCTAAAGTATAACCTGCAAAAATTTGATTGTAATAATAATAATGTGCCTTTTGACTGTTAACTTTCAATACACAACTTTGTAATAATAGCGTCGGACCAAGTTGCAATTTCTCGTTATTCAAAAAATAATAACTTCCTGAAATTGCTAAATGTGGAAATAATCTTTGTTGAAAAATAGTGCGATTGATTCCAAAGCCCAGACCGGTGCCAAATTCTACTTTTTTTATCTGGCGGCTGTAATTTGCATTTAGAAAAAAATCCAAGGAATTATACTGAAAAGTTGCACCAATAAAAGATTTACTGTCAGTTTGCGCCGAACTATTTAAAGATGAAAGAAGCAAAATGAAAAACAAGTACCGCATTGAAAGTAAATTTCCTTCCAAATATAAGTCATTTTTGATTGATTACAATTTTGGGCATTTTTTACAATGAATACCTTTTCTTTTGTATTTCTTGCAACAATCTTTTTTCTTACCGCAACTGCAATTATTGCAAGTCACTGATTGACTATAAATATCTTGTGAAATCGGTAAAACTTGTTGTTGCATTTATTTTTTTTTGACGCCACAAAGATATAATTTTATTCCTTACAAAGAATCATTCTAAATAAAAAAGATTAAATTATTCTAAGAATATCGTTAACAAACCTTAAAAATAGCCCGACCTTCCTGCGAATTCAGAACATCATACTTATCTTTGCACATGCAATTGCCGATTTCAAAATCTGTCTCAAAATTCAAACAATTTCTTTTAAGTCAATACTTTTACGACGGTCTCAAAATCACTTTGGGCGTTATTTTACCATCAATCATTTGCTTTCAATTTGACCAACTTCAAGTTGGAATAACCATTTCGCTAGGCGCATTATTTGTGAGTATCACCGATAATCCTGGAGCGATTTCTCACAAAAGAAACGCCATGATTGCAGCGAATGTCTTCATTTTTGTTATGGCATTAATTATCGGTTTCACAAACAAATTTGGAATTCTACTCGCTTTTGAAATCCCAATATTTTGCTTCATTTTCTCCATGCTCACTGTTTATGGTGCTAGAGCCTCCTCGCTAGGAATAGCAGCACTTTTGGTAATGGTTGTGGGAATTGACCAACATTTAAATGCAATTGAAACGCTTGTTTATGCTTTACTTTTGGTATCTGGAGGAATTTGGTACTTCCTTTTCAGCATGACACTTACGCAAGTTTTACCTTATCGACCTGCTGAACAAATACTTGGAGAATGTATCTTCGAAATTGCCAAATATATTAAAATCAAAAGTGATTTCTATGATTCAAGAATTGACTTTGATACCAATCAAAAGGCATTAATTGACCAACAAATTTCAGTAAATCAAGCACAAGAAAACGTGCGAGAAATTCTTTTTAAAACTAGAAAACTGCTCAAAGATTCTTGTCCACAAGGAAATTTATTGATTATGTCTTTCATCGATGTCGTTGATTTATATGAACATGCGATGGAAAGTCATCAGAATTATGAAGTTTTGCATGCTGAATACAATTCAACGAAAATTCTAATTAATTTGCAAAAAACGATTCTCAATTTGAGCGAAGAATTGAAATATATTGGCCTCTGTATTCACAACCACGATGCACCAAAAAAAATCTCACTTACCTCTGATTTACTTGTTGGAATAAAATCTCAAATCGATGCGTTGGACAAAAAAAGAATTCAAACGGTGAGACTGAAAAAGATATTGGTTAACTTAAGAAACATGACGCAACGTGTTGAAAAAATGTATACTTATCACCAGGCAAAAACAAATATCTCAGACGCCAGAAAAAATGAAATTCACAGTTTAGCGACACATCAACATCTCAATTGGCAAATATTTCGTGAAAATTTGACATTTAAATCTTCTGTTTTCAGGCATTCCTTTAGAGTGGCAATTGTCTGCTTGATTGCGTTCATTTTTGCGAGAAATTTCTACACTGGACAATTTAGTTATTGGATTTTGTTAACCATTTTGGTGATTTTAAAGCCTGCTTTTAGCCAAACAAAAAAGCGAAATTACGAAAGGATAGTGGGCACTGTTGCTGGTGGATTGCTGGGGATTATAATATTATATTTCGTAAAAGACCTCAATTTCAAATTTTGGTTATTGCTTTTTTTTATGATTTTGACCTATAGTTTTGCCCGAATAAAATACGTTGTAAGTGTCTTTTTCATGACTCCATTCATTCTTTTAATGTTTGATTTTATCGGTCAAAATAATGAAATTTTACTATTTAAAGAAAGAATTTTAGACACATTTATCGGCGCAGGAATTGCTTCTTTGGCGAGTTATTTTATTCTTCCAAATTGGGAATCTTACCAAATAAATAAGATGATGTATGAGATGATTTTGAAAAATATGCATTATTTAATAAGCGTAATTAATTACAAAACAGATAATTTAAAATCTCAACTTGATTATAGACTCGCAAGGAAGGAAATGTATGTAAGCACCTCAAATTTAGGTTCCGCTTTTCAACGCATGTTAAACGAACCAAAGAGAAAGCAACAAAATGTAAATGATGTAAATAAATTCATTCTATTAAACAATTTATTTTCTTCAAACATCGCTTCATTATCCTATTTGATGAAGCAAGAAAATACGCAATTTAGCGACAAAGAAATAAGAGAAATAAGAAAGTCAATAAACTCAATGAAAGAAAGTTATACTATTTTTACTGAAGTTTTGAATGAATTAGATTTCAACATCAATCTAAAAATTTCAACAGAAGTTAACAGCCAACAAATTGAACTTTGTCATAATTTAATGCAAATATCATCGGAAATAAAAAAATTAAGTACTAAAATTATTCAAGAAGATTGATTCAAAAATAAAGCAGCTATAATAAAAAGAACTTCAATTAATTCATGGTTGCTTTTAGGTTCATTACTAATGACAATTGACTCACCAAGTTTCACAAAATTCTCCTTATCTTTACACTCAAAAATTTACAAAAATCATGGAAATCCCAAAAATGTATGAGCCTGTAAAGGCAGAGGAAAAGTGGTATGCTTACTGGATGGAAAAAGGTTATTTTCATTCTGAACCAGATGGTCGAGAAGCTTATACCGTCGTCATTCCTCCGCCAAACGTAACAGGAATTCTGCACATGGGACACATGCTCAACAATACGATTCAAGATGTGTTGGTTCGTCGTGCAAGAATGCTTGGCAAAAATGCCTGCTGGATTCCAGGAACGGATCACGCGTCTATTGCAACAGAAGCCAAAGTTGTTCAAAAATTGCGCAAAGAAGGAATCAAAAAATCTGATCTTACGCGCGACGAATTCTTGAAGCACGCTTTTGAATGGAAGGACAAACACGGCGGAATTATTTTGGAACAATTGAAAAAATTGGGTTGCTCTTGCGATTGGGAAAGAACGAGCTTCACTATGGATCCAGAATATTCTCAATCAGTTTTAGATGTTTTTATTGACTTGTATAAAAAAGGTAAAATATATCGAAGTGTGCGCATGGTCAATTGGGACCCTGAAGCTTTGACTGCATTGTCTGATGAAGAAGTAATTCACAAGGAAGTTAATTCGAAATTATTTTACGTTCGATATAAAATTGCAGGAAGCGAAGATGAATGGTTAACAATTGCCACTACTCGTCCCGAAACTATTTTGGGCGATACTGCGATTTGTATCAATCCAAATGATGATCGATTCAAACATTTGCATGGAAAGCAAGCCATCGTTCCTATTTCAAATCGTGTAATTCCAATTATCCAAGATGAATATGTGGACATGGAGTTTGGAACGGGCTGTTTGAAAGTTACACCGGCGCATGATACAAATGATTACGAACTTGGTAAAAAACACAATTTAGAAACATTAGATATTTTCAACGACAATGGAACATTGAACGAATTAGGTTTGCATTACGCTGGCCAAGATCGTTTTGACGTTCGAAAAGCAATTGAAAAGGAATTATACGACAAAGGTTATTTAGTAAAAACTGAAGACCACATCAATAAAATTGGTTTTTCTGAAAGAACAGATGCGGTGATTGAGCCTAAATTATCTTTGCAATGGTTTGTGAGCATGAAAGAATTGGCGCAACCTGCTTTAGATAATGTAATGAACGGAAATATCAATTTTCATCCTGAAAAGTTCAAAAACACCTATCGCCATTGGATGGAAAACGTGAAAGATTGGTGTATTTCTCGCCAACTTTGGTGGGGACATCAAATTCCTGCATGGTATTTTGGCACTGGACCAAATGATTATGTGGTTGCCAAAACAATTGAAGAAGCGATTGCTATTGCTTCAGAAAAAACAGGAAGAACAATTTCTGCTTCAGAATTGAAACAAGATGAAGATGTTTTAGATACTTGGTTTTCAAGCTGGTTGTGGCCAATATCGGTTTTCAATGGTTTGACTCGTCCTGGAAATGAAGAAATAAAATACTATTATCCAACCAATGATTTGGTAACAGCACCAGAAATTATGTTTTTCTGGGTGGCGAGAATGATTATCGCTGGATATGAATATTTGGGCGATATTCCTTTCAAAAATGTTTATTATACAGGAATTGTTCGTGATAAATTAGGCCGAAAAATGTCTAAATCACTTGGAAATTCTCCAGATCCAATTGAATTGGTTGAAAAATTTGGTGCTGATGGCGTGAGAATGGGAATATTAATTTCTTCTCCAGCAGGAAACGATTTGCCTTTCGATACAAGTCAATGTGAGCAAGGAAGAAACTTTACCAATAAAATTTGGAATGCATTTCGTTTAGTGAGCAATTGGGAAGTGCGCGACATTGAACAGCCAAAAGCCTCTATCAAAGCGATTGAGTGGTTTGACACGAAATTTAATCATCAATTGGCTGAAATCAATGATTCTTTTGACAAATTCAGAATTTCTGAAGCGCTGATGTGCACCTACAAATTGGTTTGGGACGATTTCTGCTCTTGGTATTTAGAGATGATAAAACCTGGTTATGAGCAACCAATTGATGCGCTTACGCTGGAAGCAACAAAAGGATTTTTTGAGAAAATTTTAAGAATCATTCAACCATTTACACCATTTATTGCTGAAGAAATTTGGCATTTGATTCGCGGGCGCAAAGCAGGTGAAGACATCATCATTGCAACTTGGCCAGCGATAGAAAAGAGAGATGAAAAAGTGTTGAAAGAATTCTCGAAAGCGGAAGAAATAATCACCAATATTCGAAATATTCGCAAGCAAAATAACATCGCGACCAAAATCAAAATGGATTTGTTTGTGAAGAAAAACCAAGAATCGGATGCAAGCTTTGATGCTGTGATTATCAAAATGGGAAATTTGAGTCAGTTGGAATATGTGTCTGATAAAATCAACAATGCCTATTCATTTTTGGTAAATTCAAACGAATATTTCATCCCATTTGGTGACAATATTAATTTAGAAGCCGAACGCGAAAAATTAGAAGAAGAATTGATATACACGCAAGGATTTTTAAATTCAGTAATGAAAAAATTGCAAAATGAAAAATTCGTTGCTGGCGCTCCTGAGCAAGTTTTGGATAATGAACGTAAAAAAGAGGCTGATGCACGACAAAAAATAGCTATTTTGGAAGAGAAATTAGCAGGTTTAGAATAATTCAATCTCGATATAATCAAACGCAGCTACTTTTAGTGCTGCGTTTTTTTTTGTAAAAAGGATTCTAAAAAAAAATAATCATTTCAAATGATTAAACTACTTTTACCCTATAAGTTATTGCCATGAAACATTTTTGTATTTTTCTTCTCATTTTACTTACTAGTAATATATCTTTCAGTCAATTAGGTTTTGTCCTTTTGAAAGACACAGTTCCTGGAATGATTCACAAACAAATCAAGGACATGCAGGAAACAGCAGGTAAAAAATTGATTTTACTTGGTGAAGCGAAAGACGAAAACCTAGCTAAAACTTCGCCTTTCTTGTTGGAAATGAATAATAAAGGGCAATTAGTTCGAAAAATACATTTCAAAAACGAGGTCAATAATGCAAAGAAAATAATTCCAATCAATGCTGCTACAAATAGACTTTACGGGATGAATAATACTGTTGGTGGAATTTCGAAAATGTATGCGCAAACCATTGGGAAAGATACAAAAGCAACTTTTGAATCAATTACAAATGAAAATTCAGTGGTTTATGGTGATGTTCTACCTTACTCAAAAACACATACTTTTATCATTCAATCTGTTAGAAAAGCAGGAACTAAAATTTTCAACTTAAATTTCATTAAAACACCCAACGAAACCCATTCTTCAACACCTTTTAGCATTCATGAATCAAAATACACTGAAATGTGTATGAATGCAATTTTGGATAAAAATAAAAACTTTTTTGTAACTGGAATTAAGGTCGTTGATGATTCAATCACCCCATTTGTCTATGCTTTTGATTCACTTGGGAATGAAAGATGGACAAAATTTCCCAAAATTGACAAAACCTTTGAAAACCTAAAAATTAGTCTTGACAAAAACAACCATGTGCTTTTCTCAGCAGGTTATCGAAATAGCAAAATGGGAACTTGCTGGACACAAATTTGGAAATTTGACAAGAAAGGAAATTTAATTGGTGAGACAAAAATTGACAATATTAAATCAAACGGTCAATTATTATTAAAAAATGGGAATACAATTTTGTACGGAACACATTTTCAAGTTTACGATCGTCTATTCATCATCAGCAAAGGAAATTGGGTTATTTTAGATGATTCCTTGAAAATTGTAATGTCAGATGAAATGAACGCCAAAGATTCGCCAGATGCAGATTTGACTCCTTTGGCAATGACAGCAAAACCAACAAGTTCAGAATTTCATTGTGCAATTCAATTGACTGACGGCAGAATCGCTTTGGGCGGAAGAGTCACTTACCCAGAATTTCCTGAAGAATCGAAAATTTTAGGCTGCAATCATAACAATGAAGCATGTATTTTATTTCTGAATGAGAAAGGAATATTTAGACCAACTCCGAGGTAAAGTATACTGATTTCTTTAGCCGACGTTTCTTTAATTTGGAATTCTCTTCCAATTATTTTAGAAATGCATCATCGAAAACACTTACTTTCATCCGAATTATTTCGTTACTTTGTTTAAAAATTAGCCCAATGAGAAGAATTGCACTTTTGACTTTATTGATTTCCATGTTTTTTTCATGTAAAAAAGACAATATTGATTTCACTTTAAAAGGAACGATTTCCGATGCTACTTTCAGTGGCGGCTTAACTGGAGCAACAGTTACCTTAACGCAAATTCCAATCGGTGGAAGTACGCCAAAAGTCCTTGGTTCAGCAGTACTCGGAACAGATGGAAATTACAGCTTTACATTTGCGAGAGAAAAAGTAGAAAAATACGTTTTGACGGTTGACAAAACAAACTATTTTTCTATTGATCAAGACATTAGTTTCTCGGATTTTTCAACTGAAAGTGCCTTGGAAAGAAGCTATTCAACTACTGCTAAATCATGGGTGAAATTGGTATTTACAAATGTTGCACCAGCTACAATAGGTGATGGTTTGACATTCAATAAACAAGATGGAAAAGTAGGTTGCAGTGAATGTTGCCCTCAAGAAACACATACACTCGTTGGACTTGTGGATACAACATTTTATTGTGTCAATGATGCAAACACAACATATTCCTATTATTACAATGTAGTAAACACAATAAATCAAGGAATTGAATCAATAACAACGATTCCGTTTGATACAGTGACAATTACAAAAACCTATTGATTTAATTTGATTTTAGAAGCAAAATTTTAGTCGTCTTCCAAATTTTCTCTGAGCTTTTGGCGTAATTGTCTAATGTAAGTTTCCATCAAATATTTGAAATAATTTGGTGTACTTTTGGCGATGCATTTGGTATATTGCTTCAAACGATATTCAATGTGTTCCGTCAACATTTCGAGAAGCTCTAAACCATCATAAAAATCTGCAGCAGCCTTAACGATTACCTGAAAATGATTTTCTAATGAATCATCAACTGCCAATTTACCTTTCACACTTTTGTCTAAATAGGCATAATAAACGTCTTTCATATTGAAACTATCTAACAATTCAACATCCATGCGTTCGCGTGCCATTCTATTAAACTCATAAACCACTTCAAATTCTAAATCATCACCTTCTGAAAGTCTTGATTCTAAGAACCTATCTGGAAAACGGAAAGCATCTTGCCAATTGATAAAATCTTGCCAAAAACCAAATCTTCGCACGTTATTACCCAAATCAATCAACTTAAATTGACTTTTATTTGGCAATTTTCTAGAACCTCTTCCAATCATTTGGTGATACAAAGTCAAAGATCGAGTTGCGCGATTTAGAATAATTGTTTCCACTGTAGGTTCATCAAAACCAGTAGTTAGAATTCCTACTGAACTCAAAATCGCATCTGGTGTAACTTTGAACCATTCCAGCACATCCTTTCTGTCTTTATCACTAAAAGTTGAATCCAAGTGACGTATTTTATAGCCTCGCTTTTTAAAAGTTTCTTCCACTCTGATGGAAGTTTCAATTCCTGAATTAAAAATCAAAGTTTTGTTTCCAACCGCTACTTCTTCGTATGCAAAAAGTAATTTTTCTTGCATGAAAAAGTTTCCATAAACCATTTCCGAACTGCTAACAGTGAAATCTCCATTTGAACCAATTTTTAATCCATGTAAATTCACATCATAAGTAAACGTTTCTGCATCGGACAAATAACCACTTTCAATTAAAGATGAGATACATTCACCAACCAATAATTTATTGTAATTATCGTTTAACGGCAAAGCTTTATTGGAGCTCAAGGGCGTTGCGGTAACACCTAAAATATTCGCTGATTGATAATATTGAAATATTTTACGAAAACTATTGTAATGAGCTTCATCAACAATCACCAAACCGACACCTTCAATAAAATTTTCATTTTCGTGTAAACGATTGTTAAGTGTTTCCACCATCGCAATGTAGCAATCAAAATCTTCACTATCTTCTAGTTTTTTAACATCGCTGTTAATAACCTTGTTTTCAACACCTATGGCGCTAAGTTGCTTGGATGTTTGCACAGACAATTCGATTCTGTGGGTAAGAATCAGCACTTTTTTACCCCATTTCGCAATATAGCTTTTGGCAATTTCTGAGAAAATTACCGTTTTTCCACCACCAGTTGGTAATTGAAACAATAGATTAAAATTAGCACCATTTTCCTCTAATTCTGACAATATATTTTTGACTGTCTTTTCTTGGAATGGATATAATTTCTTGGCTTCATAAAGTTCAATATCTATCATTGTCTGTGTCAAAATTGGGGTACAAAATTACGCTTCTTTTATGGAATATCAAACCTAAAGAAGAAATAAGATTTTTTATTTTTTGCTAGACATTTCTCGAAATACTAATTTCTTCAATTATTACATTCCTACATAAAATTTAGATTGATCAAAATCGATTCAAAATCGTCAAAAAAACCTTATTTTTGTTGACAAACAAATACAAAATGAGTAATATCGAGAACGTAAAGTGCCTTATAATCGGTTCTGGTCCAGCAGGCTATACAGCTGCAATCTATGCTGCTAGAGCTGATATGCATCCTGTAATGTATCAAGGCATGCAACCAGGAGGACAATTGACAACAACAAACGAGGTAGAAAATTTCCCAGGATATCCAAATGGAATTTCAGGTCCGGAAATGATGGTTGAATTAGAATCTCAAGCCAAAAGATTTGAAACTGACGTAAGATTTGGATTTATTACAAAAGTTGATTTTTCTGGAGAAATCCATAAATGTTGGGCTGACGATGGAAAAGAAATTCATGCAGAAACAGTGATTATTTCAACCGGTGCAACTGCAAAATATTTGGGATTACCTTCTGAACAAAAATATTTAGAATTAGGCGGTGGCGTTTCTGCCTGTGCGGTTTGTGATGGATTTTTCTACCGCGGACAAGAAACAGTGATTGTTGGCGCAGGAGATTCAGCTTGCGAGGAAGCCCACTATTTGTCGAAACTTTGTACGAAAGTTACCATGTTGGTGCGCAAGGAAGAATTCAGGGCTTCAAAAATCATGGCGGAAAGAGTAAAAAACACCCCAAATATTGAAATTCTATTTAACACAGATACTGTTGAAGTTTTAGGCGATGGAAATGGTGTGACTGGCGCATTGGTTAAAAACAGTAAGACTGGTGAGGAAAAAACCATTCCATGTACAGGATTTTTTGTCGCTATTGGTCACAAACCGAATACAGACATTTTTGCGGATTACATCCACTTGGATGAAACAGGATACATCAAATATGAGCAACCTGGAACTTCTTTGACCAATGTAGAAGGTGTTTTTGTAGCTGGAGATGCCGCAGATAAAAAATATAGACAAGCAATCACTGCAGCAGGAACAGGTTGCATGGCAGCTTTAGATGCAGAAAGATACTTGGCCGCAAAAGGTCATTAATAATCGAACTCAGGTTAATATTGTATTTAACTAAAAAATTCCTTTCACATTAAATTGTGAAGGGATTTTTTTTGCTTAATTTTTGAAGTTTTAGCTAATTAAACAAATTAAATAATCGATATAAAATTCTACAATTAAGACAAAATGATTGCTTTTAAAAGGCAATTGATTATTTTTGAAATCAAACAAACTAAAATGAAAAAACAAATTATTCTCTCCATTTTTGTAATTATCTCATTGAATGCAATTTCTCAAAAAAATGAGCACAGTTGTTCTAATCTCAAATCTAAAATTAACCTTTCAAAAAGCGCTAGTTTAACCGTTGCACAAATTGCTCAGACGGAAAGATACAATGTTCATTATTATACTTTGGATGTTGAAATGAGTAATTTATCCACTGATATCGCTGGAACAGGCGAAATTTACGGTACTGCAAATGAAGCTTTAGATACAGTTTGGTTTGAACTTTTTAATACTTTCACAATCACCGAAATTCGTTTGAACGGACTGTCAACTCCCTATTTGCGACAAGGTTCTGCCATTAAAGTTCCTGTGAATATTTTGGCTGGCGATAGTTTTATAATTTCGACCGATTACCAAGGAACTCCGCCTACTGCAGCGACGAATCCACTTGGTGGCGCTGGAATGACAAATGACAATTCACCTTCATGGGGAAATCAAGTGACATGGTCATTGAGTGAACCTTTTTCAGCTTATGAATGGTGGCCTTGCAAACAATCTTTGCGAGATAAAGCGGACAGCGTTTCAATCAAAATTACTGTTCCTTCCAGCTGCAAAGCTGGTTCAAATGGCGTTTTGGAAAACATTGTCGATCTAGGAAACGGTAAATCAAGGTATGAATGGAAACACCGCCATCCAATTGATTACTATTTGGTTTCGGTAGCGATTGCGGAATATGTAGAATACAACGTATATGCAAATCCAATTGGCGCAACAAATCCAATTTTAATTCAAAATTTCATTTACAATAATCCTCAAACTTTGCCCAATTTTCAAGCTGAAATTGACGAAACTGTAGACTTCATGGAACTCTTTTCTGAGGTTTTCGGACTTTATCCCTATGCAGATGAAAAATATGGTCATTGCATGGCGCCTTTGGGTGGTGGAATGGAGCATCAAACGATGACAACACAAGGGTTTTTCGAAAAAACATTGACATCTCACGAACTAGCGCATCAATGGTTTGGTGATAAAGTTACTTGCGCTTCGTGGGCGGATATTTGGGTGAATGAAGGATTTGCTTCTTATGCTGAATATATCATGTTAGAAAATTTGTATCCTTCTGAAGAAAGTACAGACATGGCTACTCGCCACGATAACATCATGCAACAACCTGGAGGAAGCGTTTGGGTGCTCGATAGTCTGAATGAAGGAGCAATTTTTTCTAGCCGTTTGGTTTACGATAAAGGAGCTGCAATTGTTCATACAATGAGATTCTTAGCGAATAATGACGCCCTATTTTTTCAAGGCCTAAAGAGTTATTTGAATGAATTTTCAGACAGTGTTGCCATTGGCTTAGATGTAAAAACTGCCTTAGAAAATGCTACAGGCGTGGACTATACCGCTAATTTTGAAGAGTGGTATTTTGGTGAAGGTTTCCCTACTTATTCTGTCGTTTGGAACAACATTGGTGGTGATTTGCAGTTGAAAATAACGCATTCAACCTCAAGACCAAATGTAACTCCAACATTCACAAATCCGTTGGAAATTAGATTCTCACGAACATTTTTACCAGATACGACCATTCGTTTTGATATTCAATCCAATGATGAAAACTTTGTGATACAAAATATGAGTTCTATGTTGAATGTTTCGAGTGTAGATCCAAATAATTGGATTATAAACCGAGTGGGTTCAATCGTTTATGACAATGCGTTTCTGGCCTCAAACGAGGAGCTTTCCAAAGAAGAATTAATCGAAATTTTTCCTAATCCAAACAATGGATTATTTACGATTTCAGTCAAAAAACCTGGGGATTACAAAGTTGATATTTTGGACACAAAAGGTCGCATTATTGCACAGAAAAACTTCGATAAAAATATCCAGCTTGACCTAACGAAAGAGGTAAAAGGTTTATATTTAATGCAAATAACAAGTGTTGATGGAAGTCAAACGATTAGAAAAATATTGAAAAATTAATCTTTTTAATGCTGAAAATATCAGAATCGTTTTTATCCAAAAATAATAATATTGGCATCATAAAGGGTTTCGAGTGCATCTGCAATTGAAACCTACTTCTAAAATTATGGTTGAAAAAAACGCTAAAATTTTAAAATAACTATCTTTACGATTATTAAAAAAATAACAATGAAAAACGTAGCTGTAATTGGTGCTGGAACGATGGGAAATGGTATTGCACATACATTTGCTCAATTTGGATATAAAGTTTCTTTGATTGATGTCGCACAAACTTCTTTAGATAAAGGAATGGCAACAATTACAAAAAATTTAGACCGCCAAGTTGCAAAAGAGGCAATTTCTGAAGCTCAAAAGGCAGAAACATTAAGTAATATTACCACTTTTACCTCCATAGCTGAAGGAGTTAAAAACGTGGAATTAGTCGTTGAAGCGGCAACTGAAAATATTGATTTAAAGTTGAAAATTTTCAGAGAATTGAGTGATGTAACTCCTGAATCTGTCATTTTAGCTTCCAACACTTCTTCTATTTCAATTACAAAAATTGCTTCTGTGACCAACAGACCAGAAAAAGTAATTGGAATGCATTTCATGAATCCAGTTCCGGTGATGAAATTGGTTGAAATAATTCGTGGTTATTCAACTACCGATGAAGTAACAAATTTGATCATGGAAACTTCCAGAAAACTAAATAAAATTCCAGTAGAAGTTAATGATTACCCAGGTTTTGTTGCCAACAGAATTTTGATGCCGATGATCAATGAAGCGATTTATACTTTGTATGAGGGAGTTGCCGGTGTGGAGGAAATTGACACGGTTATGAAATTGGGAATGGCGCATCCAATGGGTCCATTGCAATTGGCCGATTTTATTGGTTTAGATGTTTGCTTGGCTATTTTGGAAGTACTTCATAATGGTTTCGGAAATCCAAAATATGCTCCTTGTCCACTGTTAGTTAATATGGTAACAGCTGGCAAAAAAGGGATAAAAACTGGTGAAGGATTTTACAGTTGGAATCATGGAACCAAAGATCTAATTGTTGCACCGAATTTTAAGAAATAATTCATTATTTGAAAGCGCTATTTTGAAAAAGATGGCGCTTTTTTTATTCAACTGATGGCAAAAAGAAATCCAATCAAAGCGGTAAAAAGAAAAACTGTTCGCACACCTATAAAAAGGAAAAAAGCGAAAGGTAGTTCAAATAAATGGAAATGGATTTCTTTGATTGTCTTATTATTAACCTTCGCAATCTTCCTATATTTCTCTTTTTTAGAAAAAAAAGCAATGACTGTTGATTCATTTCAAAAGTCAGTTCCTAAAGGATTTGAATCTATCGGACTGGATATTTCGCATCACCAAGGCGATATTGATTGGGAAAAATTGATGGTTAAATCAGGTTTTGATAGCATTATTCAATTTGTATATTGCAAAGCGACCGAAGGAAATACGCATTTAGATACAAAATGGGAACAAAACAGAAAAGCGTTGAATAATTTAGGGATTCCGAATGGTGCTTATCATTTTTTTATCCCAACAAATCCACCAAGACCGCAAGCTGCGCATTTTTTAAACACTTGGAAAAAAAGAGACATTGACCTTGCTCCTGTTTTAGATGTTGAAACAGAAGGATTTTCTGACAATGATTTGATTGCGAAAATGAAAATTTGGTTGAATGAAGTCGAGATAAAAACTGGAATGAGACCAATTATTTATACTTCTTTGCATTTCTACGAAACAAAATTTCAAGATGACTTTCAAGATTACCAATTTTGGATAGCCGCTTATTCTCGAAAACCAGCTTGTATCGAGGACAAAAGAATTATACATTGGCAATATTCAGAAACAGGCAGTTTACCTGGGGTTGATGAATTGGTTGATCTAAATGTTTCGAAGCTAAAATACTAAATAAAGCCCTGGGAATTTGATTCATTTCAAATCGATCGAAAAATTTGAAACTGCAAAAAACCAAGAGCTCTAAAAAATACAAAATTCAACTTTCTTTAAAATGCCAATTGATATTGTAAAACTACCTGACCTCTTCTCGCAGATTGTGTTTCAGAAATATTTCCACTGGCGTCAGTATTGAAAATTGGCCTACTCTGATAATCCAATGAAATTTTGGAATTGCTACCACCCATAATCCAATTAACACCTAAATCATAGACCATTACAGGATCTTTTAACTTCTCATAATTGGCGTATAAACCTGAAAAATAAGGTTGTAATGTTCCATAACTTTTCAATAAATCTTTTCTGAATAAATATCCAACTTGTCCGTAAAGCACTTGACCAGTTCCAATCAGGGGAAAAGCATTTCCAGCGCCGTTAAAACTTGCAAAGCCATTTACTCCGTTTGCAGTATTCATAGCACCAGCATTTCTTATGTAATTCGGCCCGAAATTATAATTCAAAAATGAAACGTAGGCGGTAATTGCATTTTGCTTCGTTTTGCTTAAATAACTATCATAAAAAACATCAATTCCAAACTGTTGCAAAGGAGTGGAAACAGTATCTTGATTGCTATTTCGGTACCACATGGCATCTTTTTGAAAAGCAAAACCTGCACCAATATTCAATACTTTTTTCTTGCCCAAATATGAACCTGTCATGTAGGGCAATTGGTTACTTTCCTTATCAAAAAATTGCCACATGGCGTAACCTTGGTATTGCAATTTGGGCGCTTTGGTTGAAAAAAAAGCGACATTGGTTCCTGTTAAAGCTGCCACGGCTGAAAGAGAGTTTTGCACCGGAAATGGATTTGAAACTGAAAAACGATAGTCAAAACCAGCGATTTTCCCTTTGGCATAAACGCCTAATTTACGAACAAATTGATCCGTAACATCGTTTGTAGTTTCTTGAACAACAGGTAAATCCATGCCTAAAATGGAAGAAACCCCAGAGGAAGAAAATCTAGAAGTTCCATTCCAACCGCTCAAGCCGGCGCCCAAAGTGAGGTAGTTTTTATGCACATTGTATTCGCCCGTCACATCATGAAAAAACATCCCAGTTTTTCGGGCAGATAAACTATTTAAACTATTGATTCCAATTTGAGTGTAGAAAAAGACTTTCTTAGAAACTTGAGACATAATTTGAAAACGCACACGTCGCAATCCAACATCAAATGTTTCTTTTTTTGGCGTTCCATAGATGGTAGAACCAGGATTATTATCATTGTAACGCATCCAAATTTGAGCCAAACCAGTAGCTTTGATATATTTGGTGCTGTCATCACTTAAATAGATTTTTAATCCTTCTTTGTATTTTTTATCTAAAGACTGCGCTTCACTTTTAAATGCACAGATAAAAACCATTATAACAACCAAGTTTGTCAATTTTATATATTTCTTCATACTTTTTAAATTTATTGCGCTCGGAAAAACAACATTAACCACTTGTTGTTTTTCCGATTTATGATGTAAAATTAAAATTTACTTTCAAAACGCAAATTGATAATAAATTAAGCTACTTTAATTACCCTAGCCGAGGTTGGAGCGTGTCCCAATTGTTTGTGATTTTCAAAACCAATCACTTCAATTTGTCCACCATTGTCTTTATAATCTGACACAAAACCATTCAAAGCAATAATTGAAGTATGATCTACCATTTTCGTTTTACTCACATCAATTAGTACATATTTTCCATTTGGGATTGCATTTAAATGTTTTTTAAACCCCAATAAATTGGAAAAAACAAGACTTTCAAAAATGGTAATTTCATAATTATCTTCTGCAATAATAATTTCGACATTTGTCTTGAATAAACTTTTAAAACTTGCTCCATAAATCAAAGTAAAAATAAATTTCAATAAAATTCCAAATCCCATACCTATCAATAAATCAGTTGCCAAAGTCATGATAATAGTGCTCACAAAAATGACAAATTATGTTTTGCCAAGGTTCCACATTTGAATAAATTCTTTTGAATGAGCCAATTTAAAACCGACAAAAATCAACATGGCTGCCAGGGCTGCGTTTGGTATCATTTCGATAAAAGAAACACCCAGAAAAACTGCTAGCAATAAGAAAATCCCATGGAAGAAATTCGCCCAAAGCGTCACTGCGCCATTGCTCATATTTGCTGAACTTCTAGCAATTTCACTGATCATACGTAAACCTCCAAATAAACCAGCCAATGTATTTCCGATGCCAACAGCAATTATATCTTTATTGAAATTTGATTTACGTCGGTAAGGATCTAACCCATCAATGGCTTTTGCAGTTAAAAGTGATTCGATTGTTCCAATTAATGCAAAGTTGAAACTTTATTGCTTACAGTGATTTTTTTAGATAAAAATTAAGAGTGAAATAACCTACTGATAATCAATAATTATTTTTCTTTCAATAGTATGTTTTTTAGCTCGTGTATTTCTTTTTGTAATTCGCCTATTGATTTTCCAAGTTGAGAATCATCCATTCTTACATCTGGCAATTCTGGAGAAATATAATTTACAAATTTCCAGATTTCAAATACATCATTCGCATGCACATTATAAGGCTGATACATTGGATTGGTTGAACACAATTGAAGCGATTGAGATTCCATCAAATTATTGTAAACGATTTTGAAAACGATTCCTTCATCTTGCGTTACAACAATACAAGGAGTTCCATTCTTGATTGTCATCCAATTTTGAATAAATTCTGCAACGACAAAAGAACCTTCAACCACAGGAGGCATGCTGTCTCCAGCAATTGGAAAAGAACGATACTTTCTATTTTTAGACAAAAAAGGCAATGAAAAAGTGGGTAAAATCTTCAAATATTCAGGATCTGCGTAGCCAGCTGCATAACCAGCGCGCGCTTGTAGTGGAATCATTTCGATTAAATCTTCGTCGTCACTGTTTACCATTTGAGTCAAAATACGAATATTTTTCCCTTGAATATCGGCATACAAACCCTTATCGATCGACTCCCATTCGGTATCGGTAAAATCATTAAAATCTTTACGCATCAGCGTATCCAAAGGGATTTTGAAATAATCACTCACTTGAATCAAAGTATCGATTCCAGGATCTGCAACCCCATTTTCATAACCACTGTAACTTGACCTAGTCAAACTAAAAACAGTTGCTACTTCTTCTTGCGATTTACCCAACCTTTTGCGCAGTAATTTGATATTTTGTCCGATCTTCATGATTAATATATAAACATATTTATGACGGAAAATTAATCATTATTTTTCAATAAACAATCATTTCGAATTATATTTCCTTATTAATCGCATTTTATTACTGAAATATTACTTCACTTGGATTGGATTTCCAGAAATATTGGCGTAAACGGAAGTAAATTTGGCGCCGATAAAAATCATTTGCGAGGAATAATATACATAAGCCAAAATGACTAAAAATACACCCGCAATTCCGCCGTCTTTGGCGAAGAAAAAATGAGTCAAATAATATTGAATAAACACTTGACCGATATAGAGTAAAATCGCTGTAAAAAAACTCCCCATCCAAGCTTTTCCCCATTGCACGACGCCATCGTGAAGGTATTTAAACACGAAGACAAAAATCAACATATTGGAGAAAATCGCAATACTAAATTTCAAAAGGACAATCAAAAAAGCTTCAAAACCGAATAAATTTCCAAAGAGTTTTTGTGTGAATGAGAACAAAATAATTTGAGAAAAATAAGTAATGACCACAATGGCTCCGATCAATCCCAATAGGCCAATGGACAATAATTTTGCTAACAAACCGGATATAAATTGTTTTCTCTTGGATTCAAATTTTCTCTCAATTTCAAAAAATGAATTGATGCTGCTTCGCAAGGAATTTAAAATAGCGGTGCTTGAAAGCAATAAAGTCACTATTCCTGTAATCTGAAGAATGAAACTGCCTTTTTCAAAATTTACCGTTTCAAGAAATGTAATTATCCCAGAAACATCTTGAATTCCAACTTGTTCCTTTAAAATATTGGTGATAATCTCAACCATCGTTTTTTGACCAATAACGCTTCCGAAAGTCATGATGCTCAAATAGATAATTGGCACCATCGCAAAAATGGTATAATACGAAAGCGCTGCGCCATGAAATAAACCTTTTCCGAAGATAAATCCAGAAAAAGTTTCCTTTAAAACTTGGATTCCTTGTCTCCAGCTCAGCTTACGAAATCCTTTTGGCGATTTTAATTTTTTGGACATGTTCTAATGGTTCTTTGTAAAACAAAACGATCGCTTCTTTTTTGCCAACTTTAAAGAAATTCTGATAATATGGACCGCAAAAAGATTTTCTAATAAACTTTAATTCAATCTCTTCACCTTCCGAGTCTAAATCCAAAGAAAATTCTGTTGGTCGAAAAAGTATCTGTTTTTTCTGCCTTTTTATTTGATTTAAATCACCAAAAAATAATCCTTCATAAGCATCTTTTGGCTCGAAATAAAATGCCTCTGGAAAATCGATTCTTTGAATTTTTCCATCAGAGAAAAAAGCGATTTTATCAGCTAAATTCAAAACTTCTTGTCCGTCGTGCGTCACCAAAATAAAAATCGTTTTACGAATTTTTTTCAGCGCCATTAAATAGTTCGAAATTCTAGATTTCAAGTGTGCATCAACATGTGCAAAAGGTTCATCCAACAAAATCACTTTTGGTTCCATTGCAAGCGCTCGCGCCAATGCCAAACGTTGTTGCTCGCCACCTGACAAAGTTTTTGTAATTTGTTCTGACAAATGATTCAATTCAAAAATATCCAGCAATTCATCCACCAATTCATTGCATTCAATCTTTGGTAAATAATTGGCTTTTAAAACAATATTTTCGCGAACGGTATGAAATAAATCCAATTCAAAATCTTGATTTACCAATTGAATTTCTGGATGACCGGGAATCAATAAATTTTTCGGTCCTGCAATTTGTTCTTTTCCCAACTTTACAGTTCCTAAATCAGCATCTAGCAAACCAGCGATTATTCTCAACAATGTCGATTTCCCAGCGCCGCTTGGCCCGACCAAACCTAAAATTTGACCCGGTTTTAGATCTAGATTTATTCCAGACAAAATTGACTTATGTCTAGAAAAATGAATATTTCTAATTTTTAGCATCAAAAAATTAAAGCTTTAGGAAATTCTTTCGAAGCGATAAAAACACCAGCCATCGGATTGGCAAGCGGCTCATAATCTTTGATGAAAACTTTCAAAACTTGATGCTTTTCATCGCCTTCTAACGTATGAGAATCTAAGATACTTTCAGAAACACCAAAATGACCTATTTGACCATTTTCCATTTTAAGTACTACTAAAAACATTTTTTCAACAGGACAATCAAACGGTTTTCCATCAGGCATTTCACCAGCCAAATTGAAAGTTCCATTTCTCAAAACTTGAATTTCTTTTAATCCCTGAGAAACTTCCATTTCATCTTCCCATTCATATAAAGGGTTGTTTTCACTTTCTTTCCCACCGTGATTTGCCTCTGCATATTCCGGCGAAAAATGATCATTTAACAAAAAAAAGTGAGCCGTTAATTTCATGTAATTAATTTGTGTAAAGTTAAGCAAAAATAAACATTGTTATATTCTTCCACTTTGGAAGAAAATGAAATTACTTAATCCCTAACAAGTTCAATTGAAAAATTCATTAATTCTTTGCTTTTTTGAACGATAAAAAATAGAACAAATCTTATTTCAAATCAAAAAAACTATCAACACCAGCAATTCTCTCAACTGTGAATCCTTCAGCGTATTGCACGCCAATCGAACGGCCAAATTCTGACATTCTTCCTCTCAAAAACTCAAAAAAGTCTTTTCCTGAAATCGGTGTTTGTGGTTCTGTTGAATTTGGATCAAAAAATTGTGTTTTGTAAGCGCGAATGGATTCGAATTTTTGTTCTTCGAATCCTGTTACATCAACTACAAAATCAGGTTTTATGTAGCGATCTTGAATGTAATGGAAAACCATTTTTGGTCTGTGCGGTAATTGATCTTCCCCATTCAAATTAGTTTTGATTTTTACTAAACCAGTTAGAAAACAAGCGTCTGAAACCAATTTACTTGCTTTTCCATGGTCTGGATGACGATCTTCAACAGCATTTGCTAAAACAATTTCAGGTTTAAAATACCTGATTTGTTCGACAATTTTCATTAGATTCTCCTGCGAATGCTCAAAAAAACCATCTGCCATTTTTAGATTTACTCGGTCTTCAATACCCAATATTTTTGATGCTGCTTTTGCTTCCTCGTATCGTGTTTCGATTGTTCCTCTCGAACCAAGCTCTCCTTCTGTCAAGTCAACCAAAGCAACTTTTTTCCCTTGCTGAATATGCTTCAATAACGTTGCAGCAGCTGACAATTCAACATCATCCGGATGGGCGCCAAAAGCGAGAATATCTACCTTCATGGTCTGAAATTTAATTTAACGTTTGGTCTCAATCCAATTCAAAATCGCTTCGTCATTTGGTAAAACGGTTGGCGGAATACTTTCCACAACATCTCCATTTTCATCGACCAAAAATTTCTGAAAGTTCCACGAAACAGATTCGCTTGTTTCATCCGTTAACCATTTATACAATGGATGTTGATCAGCACCAAGAACGGAAATTTTAGACATCATCTGAAAACTTACGCCATAATTAGCTTCGCAAAAAGCAGCAATTTCATTGTTTGTTCCAGGTTCTTGTGCACCAAAATTATTGGCTGGAAAACCTAAAATTGTGAATCCTTGGTTTTGGTATTTTTGATACAATTCCTCCAATTCAACATATTGAGGAGTTAAACCGCATTTAGATGCAACATTCACCACCATAATTTTCTTTCCTTTGACAGTTTCCCAATCAAAAGATTTTCCAGAAATATCAAAAATTTCAAAACTGTATATATTCATCTTTCTATAATTCAACGGTTGTTTTTTTTCTTATCGCATTCAAAACGGCCATCGTTCCAATGATCAAAGCAAAGCAGCCTGTGAGTTCAAAGTACGTGTAAATTACATTTAAATCAAAACTTTGTTTGATGAAAATTAATTGTAAAACACAAACAATCCACAAAATAGCCAACGAAATGATTAACTTTTTGATGAAATGTTGGATGGGTAATTTTCCAGTTTGAGATTTATAAATCTGGTAGCGAAATGCTGCAAATTCAGTAAAGACATAGAATCCAAAAATGGTCCAAAAAATCCATTTCGGAACTTCTGCTAAACCTTCATCACTCGCGTAAGAATGTAAACCTGTCAAATAGAAATTTACCCCGAAAAATGTAAATAAAATGGAGGTATAGCCCCAAAAACTCACCAAATTGAAAATGAATTTATTTGAAAGTTGCGGAATATATCTCAAGTGTAAAATAACGGCGTACACCAAAACTGAGACTAAAGCCCAAGTTTCTTTTGGATCCCAGCCCCAATATCTTCCCCAAGATTCATTTGCCCAAATTCCACCTAAAAATGTTCCTATGGTCAACATAAACAAGCCGATGGTAATTGTTAGCTCCGAAATATAAGTGATTTCGCCAATGTGCGCTGAAATTCTTTTGCCATTGATTTTATTTCTGAAAACATATAAAAACTGATTGAAGAATCCTAAAATAGCACCTAAACCGAGGAATCCGTAACTTCCAGTAATGATGGCGACATGAATCATCAACCAATAGGATTTCAGAACAGGTTGAAGTGGCGTGATTTCCGGATCTAACAAGCTCATTTCGCTCACGAAAATCATGAAAAAGGCTAAAATTGCTGTTCCCGCTAAAACTACTGGATTCTTTTTCGAAAAGATAAATCCTGCAATCATCGTTACCCATGCAATGAAAATTACTGCTTCATAACCGTTACTCCAAGGCGCATGACCAGAAATATACCAACGCATTCCTAATCCTGCTCCGTGGTAGAGAAAAATGATTGAAATCAATACTACAAATGGTATCGAAATTCTTTTGAATTTTTTCTCTGATTTTGGTGTAGGTTTTATGAAAATTCGAATGAAAAAGATAATCAACAAAACCAATCCAATTAAAATGTAACTGTTCATGGCATTTTTGAAAATATTCATATTGTTGTAACGAATTTCCCATTTCACATGCGTTTCTGAAGGTGTAAACTTACCTCCTACTAAACGTTGAAATTTCTTCAAAGCGTTCAATTTGTCAATCGCAGTGCCGTAAGAATTTGTTTTGCATCCTTCGTCCAAGGCTGATAAATATTGCAAAGCAAAAGAAGACGAAAGGGAATCTTTTTGCATCAAATCCATGCTCAACGGCACATACCAATTATTGTTTGCATCGTTTTTCAAGGGAATCAATTTCATGTACTGCCAGCTGAAAATCGAATTTAAAACTTGATGTTTTTCTACCAATTTGATGATTTTCTTTTCAAATTCATTTCTTTTCGACTCCAATTTTCTATGCGCTGCATTGTATTTATCAATGAATTTAATTTCACCATTTGCATCAATCATGTCCTTAAAACTGGCATAAGAAGACAATTTCAATTCCTCTCTCACTGCACTTGGTACCGAAATTATTTTTTCTGAAAGCCAATGATCAGGATACATGTGCATACTCATTACTGTCTGTACTGAATTTTTGCCGTTATACGATTTTGAACCGTGAACTTTCGACAATAATTCATTACACATCGTTTGAAAAGGAATGATTCTCCCTTTAAAATCTTGCACCAATAGTGAAGCTAATTCTTTAGAATGTTCATCTGACGCGATTCTAAAAATTGGCTTTTGCGGAACAATTTTCTTTTCATTGGCATGATTGTGTCCTGCATGGTCTTCATGGTTGTGCGCTTCTTGTGCAAATCCATTGTTGAAAAATGACATTGAAACCAACAATAAAATCATCAAAGCTGATTCTCTTCTCAATCTCGACTTTTTGATTTTTTCTTGCAATTCTTTGAATCTTCCATTGCGTGCAAAAATCGAAAGTACCATTCCAATCGCCATCAATAAATATCCCAAGTAAGTTACGTTCGTTCCCAACCAATCTTGATTGACACTCAAACGCGTTCCTTCCTCGTTTTGTGGCGTTTTTGGATCATCTAAATCGTAGGCAGATTGGAAAAATCTAAATCCGTTGTAATCCATTACATTATTCATGAAAATGCGCTGATCTCTCGTGTACTGATTTTTTTCATCCTGAATCGTTACATCACTTGAAAAAGAAGAAGCAACATCAGAACCTGGATATTGATCAAGCGTGAATTTTCTGCACAAAATGAAAAAAGGCAATTCAAACATGGTCGAACCATATTGCATTTGGTAAGTCAAACCGTTGAAAGTGAACATGTGTTTTGTCGGTAATTGACCAAAACCGCCTTCTAACTCAACCACTTTTGATTTATTTCCATCGGTAATTTTCACTGTCAAAATATCGACACCCACTTTTTTCTTTCCAGAACTCATTTTCACCATTTTCGCGTGCGGAATTTCTCTTTTGAAAACAAATTGCTCGCCATTTACTTGGTAAAGTGTCGTTGATAAAAATGGAACCATCGAATCTGTTGGAATTTCTGTGTACAAAGAATCTGGAGGTGTCAGACCAGATTGACGAAAAACTTTCATTTGCGACATCGGCAAATAACGCACAGGAACTTTTGTTTCAATCATCAATTGATTGTTCTTTCTGGTAATTGATATTCCTGGCATCGCATCTTTTTTGTCATAAGAAAGTGCTACATCGCCGACCATTACAAATCCTTGTGGACCAACAAAAGTCGAATTCATTCCGCCAGTTACAATATCTAAAACGCCAGATTTAATCGAGTCGCTGATCAACAATGAATCAACTTGTTTCTTTTTGAAATCAACATATTCAATTGTAACTGTTGACTTTCGACTTGGAATTTCTTTCTCTAAACTGAAATAATTGTTTGTTTGCTCGCTCATGAACATTTTCTCGGAATGAGAAGCCTGCATTTTATTGTTGTCATCAATTCTAAACCACAAATGCGGATCGGCAGCTAAAATGATATTTGAAGATTCTCCTTCGGTGATAATCATCATGCCTTCAAAACTAAAAAAACGGGTAATTCCCGCTCCAATAATGATGATGATAAAAGACAAGTGAAAAGTCAAAGTCGCAATTTTCTCTCTGCGAAACATGCGGTATCTGACAATATTTGCAATCAAATTAATTGTCAAATAAATCAACAAACATTCAAACCAAAAAGCGTTGTAAATCATTATTTTGGCAGTCTGAATATCGTAGATTGATTCGATCATTGTGGCTGCTCCGATGGCCAATAAAAAGACCAGCATTGCTAAAGCCATCATGCGCATAGAAAAAAGCGCTTTTGAAAATTTTTCCATATAAAAAATTATTTTCTTCGTGGATGCAAAATTAAGCATTCATCGGCGGTTTAACGACTAAAAAAATAGATTTATTTAGCTAGTTTTTTGTTAAATATAATCTTCAATATTCGTTGATTGACAATAACACCAAGGTGCAAGCAATTTCAGTTGAAATACCTTTAGATTCAAGCATTTCTTGAAAAACTTCGTTTTCCGTTCCGGGATTAAAAATGACGCGTTTTGGTTTCAAATCAATGATTTTTTGGTAATATTCTACCTGATTTTGCGGATTGAGATACAATGTAACTGTGTCCACTTTCCAATTTGGATTCCATTCATTTTCAATTACAACCTCATCAATTTGAGATTTCATTCTACCAAAAGCAACCACCGAATGACCATGATTCAGTAAACTTTTGACTGCTTTGTAAGCGTATTTTTCTGGTCGATTGTTTGCTCCGATGACTAAAGTTGGTTTCATAAATTGGTTTTTTGTTTCTGAAATTTCAAACTATACCGATTATGTTTTCAATATAGTCCAATGAACTGGACTATTTTCAAACTATATCGGCATTATAATGGTTTTTGATTGGACTAAAATGAATTGGTGACTGGTATTAAATTTAAAAATTATTCAGCATAAAAAAAGTCACCCGAAAGTGACTTTAAATTATTTTGAACAAAAAGATTAAGCTTCTTGTGTAGGAACTAAAATTCTTCCACAGTGTTCGCAAACGATCACTTTTCTTTTTGTTTGAATGTCTAATTGACGTTGTGGCGGGATTTTATTGAAACATCCACCGCAAGAATCACGGTCAACAGGAACTACTGCCAAACCATTTTTTGCATTTTCTCTCAAACGGTTGTATGCAATAACCAAACGCTCATCAATCAAAGTTTTTGCTTTGTCAGATTTTGTTGACAATGCATCTTCCTCTTTTTGCGTTTCGCTCACAATTTCGTCTAGCTCTGCTTTTTTAGCCGCTAAATCACCTCTGCGTAAATCCAAACGAGTTTTTGCCTCTTCCATCACTTCTTTCTTGCCTGACATACCAAATTTTGATTCTTTGATACGTTTTTCATGCAATTTGATTTCCAATGTTTGAAACTCAATTTCTTTGTCTAAAGACTCAAATTCACGGTTATTTCTAACGTTATTTTGTTGCTCTTTATATTTTAAAATCGCTGCTTCTGAATCCTTCATTGCATTTTTACGATCTGCAGCCTCTTGATCTAAATCTTTGATTTCGTCTTGTAATTTCTTTAAACGAGTCTCCAATCCAATCAATTCGTCTTCCAAATCTTGCACTTCCAAAGGCAATTCACCTCTGATTGTTCGGATTCTATCAATTTCAGAATCAATTTTCTGTAATTCAAAAAGGGCGTCTAATCTCTCCGCCACTGATACTTCTTTTTTAGTCGCTGCTCCAGCCATGTGCTAAAAATAATTAATAGGATTTGTATTGATCCTTGTATTATGAACCGCAAATTTAGCAAAATTTTTGGTCAAAACATCGACAATTAAATTTGTTGTGAATTGTTCGCTTTCATAATGTCCAATATCCGCGATAATTAATTGATTTTCAGGGTCAAAAAAATCGTGATATTTATAATCACCTGTAATAAAAATATCGGCTTTTTGTTGAATCGCTTGTGGCAGGAGAAAACTTCCTGATCCTCCACAAAAGGCAACGCGTCTAATTTTCCTGTCTAAAAGGTCGGTATGGCGAATGCATCCGCAATGAAATGTTTGTTTCAATTTCGCCAAAAAAGTCATTGCATCCATCGGATTTTTCAATTCACCAATCATTCCGCTGCCCTCCGTTTGATTCACATTGCTCAAAGGAATTAAATCATACGCCACTTCCTCATAAGGATGCACCTCTCTCATGGCAAAAATCACTTTTGTCAAAATATGATTTGAAACCAAGACTTCAATTTTAGATTCTTCGCTCAATGAACGCATACCAATTTTTCCCTCAAAAGGATTGGCGCCTTCCGTTGGCTTAAAAGCACCAATTCCCTCCTGCACGAAATCACATTCAGCATAATGGCCAATCTTTCCTGCGCCCGCATCAAAAAGTGCTTTTTCAATTACAGAAACGTAATCTTTAGGACAAAAAACAGCCAGTTTACTCAAAACGCCTTCGTTTGGGAGCAAAATTCGAGGATTATCAATTTCTAATCTGCGGGCAATTTCCGCATTTACACCCTGAATGGAATGGTCTAAATTGGTATGAATTGCATAAATTGCCAAGTCGTTTTTAATGGCTTTGATCACCGTTCTTTCAACATAATTTTTGCCGTTAAACTTTTTTAAACCTTTGAAAACAATCGGATGATGCGCAATAATTAAGTTGGCACCTAATTCAATTGCTTCCTCTAAAATCTCTTCGGTGCAATCCAAACAAACCAAAATTCCCGTTATTTCTTGCGCCGAATCTCCGACAATCAATCCGCAGTTGTCATAACTTGCTTGACTTGATAGTGGTGCGATGTTTTCCAAAAAGGATGTTACTTCTTTGATTTGCATAATTCAATGGAATAATGAAATTAATTATTGTAAAAATAATGTTTTAAGGTTGCTTGACAAAATCGTGGGATTTATTTTACTTCGCTAAACTCACCGGTGCTGACTATAAATTTACTTTAAATATTAAAATGGTCTTCGCATCCCAGATTTTTACTTTTCTTTCCTTGATGAAAGTAAAGTAACAAAAGAAAATCAAGTCTCCGTGATTGAACTTGCTTCCGTAAACTACAGCATTTTTAAAATTTCTAAAAAGTGACTTCTGTCGATGAGCTATCGCTATCTCTTTCGTTTACACTTTTCATTGCGCTTCAAAAACCGTCCAATCACTAGGACGGCTATCTTCTTCAAAATCCATTTTACTTTAAAACCTTTGATTTAAGATTTGTTACTTCAGGATATGAATTTCAAAACTATAATTTACTAAATTTAAATTTTCTCGACGAAAAAATAGTCTCAGCGCACTTTCACACCGAGTTTATCGAAGTTAGTTTCACCCAAAATTGTGCATAAATTCAGCTAATAAAATCAATTTTTATTCCGTCAAAAATGTACTTTTGAAATCAAATTACCATTCGATGTACAAAACAATTGACACTTCTGACATTTCATTTTTCAAAGAATTACTTGGAAACAGGTGTTTTACTGACACTGAAATCAGATTAGAATATGGACATGATGAAACGGAGGATTTACAATTCTTGCCTGATTTGGTGCTCAAACCTGCAACAGTGGAAGAAGTTTCAGTCATCATGAAATATTGTTTCGATCATTCAATTGTCGTCACTCCTTCTGGCGCGCGAACTGGTCTTAGTGGCGGTTCTTTGCCGATTGAAAAAGGAATTGCCCTTTCGATGGAAAAATTCAATAAAATCATCGAAATTGATGAGAAAAATAATCAAGTAACTACTGAACCTGGGGTTATTACGCAAGTTCTACAAAATGCAGTCAAAGAAAAAAGTTTATTTTATCCGCCGGATCCAGCAAGCAAAGGAAGTTGTTTTATTGGCGGAAATGTTTCTGAAAATTCTGGCGGACCAAAAGCAGTCAAATATGGCGTGACCAAAGATTATGTGTTAAATCTGCAAGTCGTGCTGCCAAATGGGGAAATTATTTGGACTGGTGCAAATGTTTTGAAAAACGCTACAGGATATAATTTGACGCAACTCATGGTTGGAAGTGAAGGAACGTTGGCGATTATAACCAAAATTGTGATGCGTTTGATTCCGCATCCAACGGCAGATTTATTGATGCTCGTTCCATTTTTTGACGCGCAAAAAGCCTGTGAAGCTGTCGCTGCTATTTTTCAAGCAGGAATTACGCCAAGCGGAATAGAATTTATGGAAAGAGACGCTTTGTTGTGGACACTTCCTTACGAACCAGATACCGTCATCGAAGTGAAAGACAATCATCAAGCGCATTTATTGATTGAAGTCGATGGTTTTGATGCAGATCAATTGATGCTTGATTGTGAGAAAATTTTAACGGTTTTAGAAAATTTTGAAACCGATGAAGTTTTGTTTGCCGACAGTCAATCACAAAAAGAACAACTCTGGAAATTGCGCAGAAAAGTTGGCGAAGCGGTAAAATCTCATTCTATTTACAAGGAAGAAGATACGGTTGTGCCAAGATTTGAGCTTCCTAATTTATTGTCCGCAGTAAAAAGAATTGGAAATAAATACGGCTTTAAATCTGTTTGCTACGGCCATGCGGGCGATGGAAATTTGCACGTCAATATAATCAAAGGAGATTTATCAGATGATTTTTGGGACAATCAACTTTCAGTCGCAATCTCAGAACTTTTCAAAGAAGTGATTGCGATGGGCGGCACCATTTCTGGAGAACACGGAATTGGACTGGTTCAAAAACAATACATGCCATTGGCTTTCAATGAAGTTCAATTGGATTTGATGCGAAATATCAAATTGGTTTTTGATCCAAAAATGATTTTAAATCCGGGGAAGATTTTCTAAAAGAAGACACTGGTTTCCTTTAAAAACGCGTTTTATTGCTTTAAGCAACTATAAAGTAATTCTAAATAGTTCTATAATTTTGGAATTGAAAGCAAGTCTTTGTTTTCTTTGCAATGTAATCCATTTTTGCTCCTCTGCATCCTAAATCTCACGTGCAATCCACTTCCCTCCTTCTCAGCAGCTTTTGCGCTTTATACCGGTTTTTTGATTGGACAAAAATGCATTGGTCAATGATATTCCACCACCAAATGCCAAGCTTTTTCTAAACTGAGTACTAAACCGCACTTTCAAACCAGGATAGCAGTACCACAAGCAATTTTTTAAAATGAAGCACACGAAGCAATAATTTGATTGCGCACGCAAATTTGCGCTTTGACTTTTTCAGAAGCTAATTCAGTGGAAAGTATCGAAAGATTTTGTAGCGCCGATAAGGATTTAGAAGCAGATAAAATGAATTAGTTATTTAGTTAGTAAATTGATAATAAATAAATTAGTAGTTTAATCAGGAAATAATAGTTACTATTGACTAAGTATTTGCCGAAGGAATGGATTTGGGTTTTATTTGTGGTGGAGAAAGTGAGAGAAAAGGTGATTTTAGAATGGCATGCTTGAAGATGTAGATGATGAAGGAAACGAGATTTTGAATAAGTGAATATAGTCGGTTACAAACGTTTTTTATGTTGATAATGATCGATTTAGAACGAGAAGGTAAAGGGGAAATAGACGTAATTGCGTAAAGCGAATTGTTATAGGCAAGCGTAACAGACGACACAACAACCATTAAACTGACAGAAAATTATCGAAAAATCAGGACGACATATAAATTTAACAGCGGACTTTTTTCCGACACGACAGCCCAACGCTTCGTGTTTTATTTTTTTTCCCACCGCACATTTTTTAAAAACAATTTTAGCCAGCCGCACAAGTGGCACATTTGGTTTTGCCCCGACACACAAAGCCGACCCTTCGGCAAAACCAAAAGAGCCATTTTTATCCATCGCACTATTGTGTATATTGAATATTATTTCTACTTTTGCCAAACATTGTCAAATTTAAAAATATGAATTCAATAGGCACATTTCTTAAAGAAAAAAGAGAAAATCTCGAAATGCAATTGCAGGATGTCCAATCTAAAACCAAGATTGGTTTGTCAATTTTAAGCAGAATTGAAAATGACAAACGAATGCCTACGAAACCCCAATTATTACAACTAGCACAACTTTATAATTGTGACAAACATAAAGTACTTGTTCATTGGTTAAGTGACAAAGTAGTTTCTGAAATAAAATATGAAGACTTTGGACTTGAGGCACTTCAAGTTGCAGAAGAAAAAGTTCTTTATGGGAAATCCATTACATTATTTCCCGAATTAAAAAATGAAAACTATATAAATCTTGAAAGTAGACGTTACATCGGTAGTAAAGCAAAATTAACTAACTGGATTATAGAAACTCTACTAAAAGAAACAAAGAATGCCAATTCGTTGATTGATATTTTTGCTGGAACAGCAAGTGTTGCAAAAGCAGCTTCTAGTCATTTTCCTAAAATAATTATTAACGATATTTTACACGCTAACAATATTATTTATAAAGCATTTTTTAAAGACAATTATTGGGATAAAGATAAAATTGAAGAAATTATTGACGAATACAATTCTATAGACCCAAGTACATTAGACGAAAATTATTTTTCCGAAAATTTTGGAGACAAGTTTTTTGACCATTTAAACGCAAAAAAAATAGGTTATTTGAGAGAGGATATTGAAAGACGGAAAGAGCAGTTAACCGAAAAAGAATACTCAATATTATTAGCAACACTAATTTACAATATTGACAAAATTGCTAATACCGTTGGTCATTTTGATGCTTATATTAAAAAACCAATTAAATACAAAGTATTAACTCTTAGACTGATTAAGCCTATCGAAATTCAGAATGTTGAAATACATCAAGAAAATGCGAATATGCTTGCAAGAAAAATACAAGCTGATATTGCATATATAGATCCGCCATACAACTCTCGTCAGTACAGTAGATTTTATCACGTATATGATAATCTAATTCAATGGAATAAACCAGCACTTTTTGGTGTAGCGTTGAAGCCCGAGCCAGAAAATATGAGTGTCTATTGTACAGTAAATGCTAAGGTAGCTTTTCGTGACTTAATAGAAAACCTAGATGTAAAATACATTGCAGTTTCTTATAATAACACTTACAACTCTAAAAGCAATTCTTCAGAGAACAAAATAAAACTTGAAACGATTGAAGAAATATTGAATAAAAAGGGTAAAACTAAAGTCTTTGAATGTTCTCATCGTTTTTTTAATACCGGCAAAACAGAATTTGACGACCACAAAGAATTATTATTTATAACTAAAGTAAATGGCAAATAAACTTAATCGTTCGCCTTTATTTTATGTTGGCGATAAATACAAACTTTTAAACGAAATCCTACCATATTTTCCGAAAGATGTAGATAGATTTATTGAACCATTTACTGGTGGAGGTTCGGTATTTCTTAATGTAGAGGCGAAAAAACATTTGCTAAATGACATTGATAAAAACGTGTGTCAGTTACACAAGTTTTTAATGAAGCATTCAAAAAAACCTGATACGTTTTTCAAAGAAGTTGAACGGATAATTTTAGAATACAATTTATCACGTTCATTTAAAGAAGATATTGTTCCTGCTGAATTAAAATTAAAGCATAAGAAAACCTACTATGCAAAATTCAACAAGGATAATTTCAACAATTTAAAATCAGATTATAATAATTCGGAAAAAGATAATTTATATAAATTTTATGTTCTTTTGATTTATGGTTTTAACCGAATGATTAGATTTAATCGTTCTGGTAATTATAACTTACCCGTAGGTAATGTAGATTTTAATCGTAATGTTGTTGATGCTCTAAACAGTTATTTTGGAAATGTAAAAAAAGCAAATATTGAAATCAACAATCTTGATTATTTAGATTTTCTAGAAAAAGTAAAACCAACAAAAAAAGACTTTTTATACTTCGACCCACCCTATTTAATTACGTTTAGTGAATACAATAAACTATGGAATGAAAAGAACGAAATTGATTTAATAACAAATCTTGATAAACTTAATAAATCGGGAGTAAGATTTGCTGTTTCAAATGTCACTCATTACAAAGAAAAAGAAAACAAAACATTCAATGATTGGTCAAAAAAATATAACGTTCTTCCAATCAAGAGTAATTACATAAGTTATCACGATAATTCAATAAAAACATTTAAAGAAGTTTTAATTACAAATTATGAGTAGTAGAGCATCAGAATATAAGCCGTTGTTGTTTACAACAACAATGAGAAACCCAGCAAGAATGAAGGGTCTTTTGAATATCCTAAGTGGCTATAATAACCAAGTCCTAACAAACGAATTAACTATTCAGATTATGGGTGAAGTAATTAGTTATGGATTATATCGCCCAATGAAAAACACAGAAACTATAATTAATAAATGGGGTGGCTCAAAAATTTCCGAAAATTCTCAAATTGGTGATCAATTATTGAATGACGATGAAGTAAATTATTTAATTCAAAATAATCCACAAAACCATAAAGAAGCAGGTTTTGAAAAGGGATGGCCATCAAGATTTGCTACCGTTTTTGACTTTCCAAAAGAACTTGGTTTTGTTTTTTATAACATAAATGAGTCAATTGAATTCTCTACTTTAGGCTTGAGACTTGCTAACTCAGTTAGTATAGAAGTTCAAGATAATCAGATATTATATTCAGAAAGCAATCCTGAAATTGAGCAACAAGTATTTTTACACGCAATGGCAAAATCACAAAGGAACAATCCATTCGTTCGTGTATTAAATGAAAATGTGCCTTTAATTTTACTTTTAGAAGTCATTAAAAAATTAGATGCCGACCCAGAATATAATGGTGCAGGAATTTCTATGTTAGAATTACCTTTAGTGATTTTTTGGAAAGACAATAACTCTGAAGCATTATATCAAAGAATTAAACAAATAAGAGAAGAATTCAGATATTCACCTAGCTGGGAAGTTATAATTGAAATATGTGTAGATGAAATAATGGATGGTGAATTTAAAAAGTTTGAGCCGAAATCTATTATGGTTGAATACCCCGATGAATTTATTAGAAAAATGAGGCTTACTGGGTTGATTTCATTACGAGGTGGAGGAAGATTTATTGACATAAATCAAAATGAGATTGACAAAGTAAATTATGTATTAGCCAATTATTCAACATACCCAAAGTTTGCAACCGAAAGAGAATATTTCAATTATATGGCAGAAGTTGATGTAAACTTAATTACAGAAACCACGACAACACTACCCGTTGAAGTTAACAATGCTCTCTTAGAAAAATGGTTAAGTATTTATAATTGGGAAGCAATCAAAACAGAATTAGAAATTCTTGCAACTAAGAAAACATCAAAAGACGGTGTACTTAAATACCTTACTAATCCAACACGTTTGGAATTTCTAACATCACTTGCTATAAAATCTAAACTACCGAAAGTAATTGTAATTCCTAATTACCCTTGCGATGATGAAGGCATCCCAACATCAACCGCAGGTGGTGGAAAAGGAGATATTGAATGCATAGAGGAAAATAATGGAATTTTAGTTGAAGTTACAATGTCAGAAGGAAGAACTCAAACAATAATGGAAGTATGGCCTATAACTAGACACTTAGAAGCTTTTAAAAGCAATTATGATGATGCAATGTGTTTTTTTATTGCACCAACTATTTTTACTGACAGTTCAAGACAAATAAGATTTGTAAAGTCAGAAGAAAATCAGAGAATTGAGCCTTTTACTATTAACGCATTTATTACGCATTTAGAAAGTGCAGATAAACTTTTTATAACTAACTAAAATGGGCAAAACAATTACTACATATCTGATAGAAGGAAATCCTCAAGGTGCTCAATACGTATTTATAAGTAACAAAATTTGTAAAATGCTTTTAATTCCTAGAGCAAATCTTTCTATTATTAATCAGCGTGAAGAACTTCAAAATCCTGCATTTTACATTCTACTAGGTGAGGACGAAAATCAGCAACCTAAAGCATATCTAGGCGAAACAGAAAATTTTAGAGAGAGAATAAAAGACCACGATTATAAAAAGAAGTTCTGGCAAAAAGCACTGGTTTTTATTTCAAAGGACGGTGCAATGACAAAGGCAGATGTTCAATATTTAGAACATTTAGCAGTAAATATTGCATCAAAAGCAAAACGATTTATTCTTGACGAAAACAAACAAACACCAAAAGCACCAAATCTTCCTGAACACCAAAAGGACAGTATTGAAGAATTTTTTGAAGATGTAAAGCTACTTACATCCTTTAATGGTTGCGACATATTTGAAATCATTGAGCAAAAAGACAAACACATATTTTTCGCAAGTTACAGAGGTTGCGATGCTAAAGGGTTTTATAACGAAAATGGTTTTACTGTACTCAGAGGAAGTGTGCTTTCAAAAGACACAGTTCCTTCATTTGGTTGGAAAGAAAAAAGAGAAAATGAAATTAAGGAATTTGGAATTGAAAAAGACGGAAAAATAATTTTGGACTATGATAAAACTTTTTCAAGTCCAAGTTCAGCAGCGGACTTTTGTATAGGTAGTAGCAATAACGGATGGATTATGTGGAAAGACAAAAAAGGTCAAACTTTAGATGATGTTTATAGAAAAAAATTAGAAGAAAAATCCTAACGCAATTTGCAAGCACAATTAAAAACCGCACAAGCCAACACACGACCAAAGTTTTTAATAGAGCTTGCAAAGCCAACCCAAAAGAAAAATTGTTTTTAAAAAATTTCCAACGCTTCAAAAAAAAATAAAACACCCGACACACAAGCCAGACAAAAAAGCACTCGACAAATGACAGTAACAGACGAAATAAAAATGGTTGTAACCCACGACAGACAAGTACGCCAGCCTATAACAGCACCTACAAGAAATTGGCGGTTCAGTGCTTCGTATGACAGTTTTGTGGTGGCATCAACATTCGTTCTTCGTATGAACATTTGTGGTAAAAATCGCCAACTTCTTGTAGCTGCAAACCGTTGGCAGTAATGCTACGAGCGACCGTCAAAACTGACAGAGATTACTTTGACGACTTTTTCAAATCTTTCAAACCCCAATCGGACATACTATCAATTATCGGCAACAAAGTTTGACCGTATTTTGAAATTTTGTATTCCACTCTTGGCGGAATTTCTGCATAAATGATACGTTCAAGAATTTTATCTTCTTCCATTTCACGAAGTTGGTTGACCAACATTTGCTTACTAATATCAGGAATAGCCTTTTGCAACATTGAGAATCGGTTGCAATCTTTTCGTATTAAATGAATAATGACAGGTTTCCATTTTCCCCCAATCTTATTCAGACAATGGGTAACAGGACAATTATTCGGATTAAATTCTTTCGTTTTTCTTTTATTTTCCATTGGTCTATTATTTTAGACTATTACGATATTTACAGACTACATTATTTATTTGGACAAAGGTAATAAATTTGCACCATTGTTAACAAATAAATTTTAGAATATGGTCACAAAGAAAATCCTAATTGGAACATTGCTGATAATTGTTTCAGCAATTGGCGTAAAGGCGTTTGCACATTCTCGTCTTTCAAAAGAAGAAAAGGTAAAACACATTACCGAAAAAATGGCAAAGAAACTTTCGCTTACTGATGAGCAAAAAGCAAAAGTATTTCAAATCAACCTTGACAGAGCCAACGGACACGAAGACGCTTACAAGCAAGGCAGAAAAAAAGAAGTAATCCAAAATGCCGTAGCAAAATGGAGAACCGATTTAAAGCAAGTTTTAAACGTTGAACAAGCACAAAAATTGAAAATCTAATGAAAGCCATTATTCGTCAAAAAGCAGGCAAAGAATTTTCAACAATGAAAGTTCAAAATATAGAAAGCTCAAAAGCGCAATCGGGCGAATTGAAAATAAAAATGTTGAGTAGCCGAATTAATCCTGTTGATATGGATTTAATGAAAGGTTTTCCTTCATTAAAGTACAAAAATCCGCAAATTGGTGGAATAGATGGTGCTGGTGTTGTATTAGAAGTTGGACAAAATGTAAAAGATTTCTCTGTGGGTGAAAATGTCTTTTTTTACAGATTGTTTAGTGACATTGGAACTTGGGCAGAAGAAATTACAATTCCAGCAAACTATTGTGCAAAAATCCCAACCATCATAGACGTTAAAGAAGCAGGAACAATTGCGTTACCTTTGCTTACAGCCTATGATAGTTTGACACAACTCAATGCGAAGAAGGGAGAAAAAATCCTCATTCACGGAGTTGGCGGTGGTGTAGGTTTTCAGGCATTGCAAATAGCCAAACAATTGGGACTTTTTGTAATTGGCACAGGCAGTCAATCGGACAAAGCTGTTTTGGACAAAGCAGGACTTGACCAATTTATCGACTACAAAACACAAGACTTTTCGCAAGTATTGAAAGTAAAAGAAGTTGACTATGTTTTTGATGTGCTTGGTGATGACATTCTGAAAAAATCCATTGCTTTGCAACCTAAAAAAGTAGTTTCTGTAAAGTTTGTTGATACTTCAAATATGCACAAAGCAGGTGTAAATTTGCCAGGAATTATGAAATGGTTGATGAAAATGATGATGAGTAAATTCGTGAAATTAGCAAAGAAAAACAATGTAGAAATCATTGGACAAGTGACAGGAGCAAACGGAAAAATGTTGCAAAAGGCAGTTGACTTAATAAGTGTAAACTATATTTCAAGAAACTTTAAATCACTATCATTAACGGACATTTCAACAAACGGGCTGACTAAAACTGATGTTGGGAAAGTGATAGTCTTCTGATAAAAAAAATAAGCACTACTGCCAACAGCGGTTTTGCGTCAGGCGGGGTTTAGTGCTTCGTTTGACGCTTTTTGCTATATTTGAACTGTGGCTCCCGAACAGCAGTCAATTTCCCTTCTTTATCCCAACGTCTTAAAGTTTCTTTACTTTTACCAATGTATTCAGAAGTTTCCGCAAGCGACATATATTCATTCATAAGCAAATTATTTAACCTTACACAATGGTTACAAATTTAGAAGAATAAAAGTAATATCCAAGTGAATTAAAAAGAAAAAATATTATCTGGCTTCAGATTTAATTGAATTGTTACTTTTAGAAACCAAAACTTGTCTTTTTTGTACCCAATTTTCTAAAAATTAATAATTTAGTTAAGAATTAATCATTCTTTAAGTCCCCATTAAATCCTCCCAAAACAACCATACAATTCAAAAACGGTCTCAGACCAAGAAAGGAAACTTTATGCTGACCCAAATATAAAAAGCATCAGACCCCGAAAATACTTCAAAAAAGTTTGCCTCTTATGTGCCGTTTTGGACTTAAATCTTATTTGTTTACAAAATCAAATGATTACTAAAAATACACATAACTAATTGTATTATAAATATTTATTTATTTCATTGGAAAATCCCGAAGTAAAAAATAAGCCCACAGTTGTAAGCACATTTACAATTACTAACCATATGCTAGTTTCTCAATCAATTCTTGCCTCCCAAAAATACTCACGACAAGATTTCAAACATCCAAACAAACTCATAATCAATTATCTAATCCTCACAAACCATCCAAATCCCATCTCAAAGTTTCATAATCATAAAATCAGTTCTACGATTAATCGCCCTGCTTGATTCATCTTTGTTCGGCACTTTTGGTTTTGTTTCGCCAAATCCTTGGGAGGTCATTCTTGTGCCTTCAATTCCTTGTTTTTCTAGGAACTTCTTCACTTCATTGGCGCGTTCTTTCGATAAATTCATGTTTTGCGTGTCATCGCCGATGTCGTCCGTATGTCCTTGCACCATGATGGTGATTTTTGGATTTTCTTTTAAGAATCGGGCAAATTGCTTCAAAATAAACTCTGATTTTTGCGTAAGTGCAAAAGAATTTGTTGTGAATAAAATGTCGTTAATTGTATATGCTGCGCCTTCTTTCAATTCTCTCACAGCCAAATCATTGCCTTTGATTGTGGTAGATTTTTTGATTTCTTCCTTTGTAATCAATTTAGAATCAAACGCATGACCTTCTTTTTTTACTGTAACCATCACGTCTTGCGCTACATTTAATTTTACGACAGCAGCGTATTTTCCATCGTCACCGTTTACTTTCACTGTTTCAACTTTATCTGAATTTCCGTAGGCAATTTCGATGGTTGCATTTTTTACTGGTTCGCCATTTTCATCTTTCAAATTACCTTTCACAATTGCAACGGCTTGCGGACGTGCTTCTTTGTACAATTCAAATGCGTAAATATTCCAATTTCCTCCGAAGCGAGAAGAATAATAAGCCAAATTTCCATCTGTTGAAACAAAAATTCCGATTTCATCTTCAGCAGTATTTATTGGATAACCGATGTTCTTTGGTTTCGACCATTTTCCATTTTCTTTTCTGATGAAGAAAATATCTAAACCGCCAACACCTTTTCTGGTTTCGGTGGAGGATGATGAAACGAAATACAAAGTTTCACTGTCTTGGTGCAAAAAGGGACTTTTGTCTTTTCCCGGTGTGTTAATTTCCGCAAACGGTCTTCCTGCGCCCCATTTTCCTTTCGAATCGCGCTCTGCAACCCAAATATCATTGTCTTGTGTTGCATCTGCTCCACTTCTCAAAGTGGTGTAATACAAGATATTTCCATCTGCAGAAAGCGTTGGTTGCGCATCCCATCCTCTTTGCGAATTAATCCCTGGACCCATATTTTCCAACGGCGACCATTTGAAATCATTTCCTCCTTCCCCGCTTCTTTCAAATCTGGTGATATATAAATCGCAATTTCGATATTTTTGCGCATCAACCATTTCGTCTTTACAAGCACAGAGAATCATTTCTTTGTTGTCTACAGACATTGTTGCCGCGCCATAACTTGGATAAGTCCCATCGTTGAAAGGATTTTCAAAAGGTTTTCCACCATCAAAGTTAGGCCCATCGCTTTTGGTTCTGGAGGAATAGGTGAATTCTTCCACAACATTTGAAAGTACATCGCCAATGTTTTTTCTGTCAATTTTACGGGTATAAAACATCAATTCGTTGTCTGGCGAAATCATTGGGAAATATTCATCCCAAATTGGCGAACTGACATTGGCAACCAAAATCGGATTAAATGGAACTGCTTTTGACAGTAATTCTTGTTCACCTTCTAATTCTTTCAACACACTTTGCACATCTGCCAATTTCTTCGAAAAATCCTCCGGATATCTTTCTTGGTTGTCACTTTTGAAAGCAGCAAACTTTTTAAAATAGTCAATCGCCTCCGTTTTATTTCCTTTCGAATATTGAATTACACCAATATAATACGAACAATTGGCATGATAATCTGAGCAATAATTCAACGCTTGTTTGAACATTTCATCTGCTTTTACCATACTTTTATCGCCAACTGCAGGATTCGGATTTTGATCGTAAAACTTCATTCCTTGTTTATACGCAAACATTCCATACTCGTAATAAGCCATGGCGTTATCTGGAGCCGCTGCAATAGCTTCATTAAAATTGACAACAGCAGTTTTAGCATCAGCGGTATTTTTAGCTGTTTCGATTAGTTTCAAAACTTTTTTAGCAGGTGGCAAACAAGACTCATCTTCCACCTGGGCGAAAAGTGGCGTCATTGTCAAGGCAAACAATACAAATGAAAAGTAATTTTTTATCATGATTCGTTTTTTGTTCAATGTGTTGAGTCGATTTATTCAAAAGTCATACCCAATTTTTTAATAGCGTTAAATTAATGATTTTGTTACAGTATCATTTTGAGAAAATCTTTTAATTTTCAACATTAAAACCTTTAAAAATAAATCAAAAAATATTTTAGAAAAAATAGTACTTCATTAATTTCCCTATATTCGCAACATGGACGAAATCTTTATGCGGCGATGTATTGATTTGGCGCTGTTGGGAGGTGTGGAAGTTGCACCGAATCCGATGGTGGGCGCAGTAATTGTTTGTGATGGAAAAATAATTGGTGAGGGTTATCATCAAAAATACGGCGAAGCACACGCTGAAGTAAATGCTATAAATTCGGTTAATGACAAATCACTGCTTTCAAAATCAACCATTTATGTTAGTTTAGAACCATGTGCCCACATGGGGAAAACGCCGCCATGCGCTGACTTATTGGTGCGTTCTAATTTCAAACGTATAGTAATTGGATGCAAAGATCCATTTGAGGAGGTAGCAGGAAAAGGAATCAAGAAAATCAGCAAAGCAAATATTGAAATTACTGTCGGCGTATTAGAAGCTGAATGTTTGAAACTCAATAAAAGATTTTTTAAGTTCCATCAGAAAGGTCGACCGTATATTATTTTAAAATGGGCGCAAACAGCTGATGGATTTGTTGATTCAGTAAGAAATGAAACAACGAGAAAAATCAATTGGATTTCTGCTCCTGAAACACAATCGCTGGTGCATCAATGGCGCAGCGAAGAACAAGCCATTTTAGTTGGGTGGAAAACTGTTGAATTTGACAATCCAAGTTTGACTGTTCGCGAAGTTACGGGTCAAAATCCTTTGCGCGTGATTATTGACAGCCAATTGCGTATGCCAAAAGAATCTAAAATTTTCAGCGACAATGGAAAAACGTTGGTTTTAAATCGCATCAAAAGTGAAACTGTGGGCAACGTTGAATTTGTAAAATTGACAAATCTCGACACTGAAAACATTTTAAAAGCCTTGTTTGAGCGAAATATTATTTCCGTTTTTGTTGAAGGAGGAAGTCGTACAATTCAGCATTTTTTGGTGGATAATGTCTGGGATGAAGCCCGCGTAATTGTCGGGGAATCTATTTTCAAAGAAGGCATAAAAGCACCAAGAATAGCAGCAATTCCAACGCATTCTTTCCCTTTTTCAACTGACAAAATTTACCAATATTTTCGTTAATGATTCCATTGATAATCGGGATTTTATCCACTGCATTTATTTTTATCTTGTTCAGACTTTTTCCAAAATATGGAATTGATACTTTTCAAGCGATCGTTTTCAATTATTTCACCGCCTTAATTTGTGGCTTTTTGCTTTATGGCAAAGATTTTAAGGCAGAAGCAATTGAAAATCCTTCCTGGATTCCTTTCGCTATTTTGACTGGATTCCTGCTGATTACGTTGTTTTTAGTCATTGGAATAAGTTCTCAAAAAAACGGCATGGCGATAACTTCAGTTTCTGTTAAAATGAGCATGGCGATGACCATGTGTTTCATGATTTTTGCCTACAACGAAACACTTTCGCTTTTTAAAATCCTGGGGATTATTTCCGCAATTTTAGGCGTATTAGCAATGTCGTGGCCGGATAAAAAAGCAAATAAAGACAAAGAAAAAACAGTTTTATGGCTGTTAATTGTCTTGTTTTTTGGAAGTGGTATTTTAGATTTTTTGCTGAATTACGTTCAAAATTACCACCAAAAATTCATCCCTTCTTCCTTATTTAGCGCAGTTTCATTTGGCATAGCAGGAATTTTCGGTTCAGTCGTTTTGATTTTTGATTTCATTCGCAAAAAACGCACTTTCGCTTTCAAAAACATTCTGGCAGGCATTTGTTTGGGAATTCCTAATTATTTTTCCATTTATTTATTGCTACTCGCCTACTCAACAACAGGTTGGAATGATTCAACCGTTTTGGCTATTTGCAATGTTTCAGTCGTATTGCTGGCGTCGATCATTGGATTTATTGGATTCAAGGAAAATTTCAATAAATTAAAAATCATTGGTTTAACTGCTTCAATTACCGCTATCATTTTACTTTATTTAGCCTCTTTTAAATAAATGAAATCACCAACACCAAATATTCCATATATTCCATCGTTTTTAGAAGCGAAAACCAAAATGGAAGCTTGGTGCGCCTATCAAGAACGTTGTCAATATGAAGTTGACCAAAAATTATTCACTTGGAAATTCAACGAAACAGAACGCAGTCAGATAATTGCAGATTTAATCTCCAACAGATTCATTGATGAAGAGCGTTTTGCACGGGCATTTGTGTCTGGGAAATTCAGAATCAAACATTGGGGACGAAATAAAATCAAACAGCATTTAAAACAAAAGCGAATTTCAGATTATTCCATCAAAAAAGGGCTTCAAGAAATTGACCCCGATGAATATTGGAATACTTTGAAAAGATTGGCTGAGCGCAAAATGAAAGAGAAAAAAGCCAAAGAAGAAAATTGGCAAATTCAAACAAGAACGCAACGTTATTTGGCATCCAAAGGATATGAATTTGATTTAATCCTAGATGCGATGAAAGAAATTGAAAAAATAAACGCCACAGAATAAATAATTCACCCCGTTCAGCAAACTATTTTGTTAATTATAACGTTATTGTTTGTTATGTAAGCTTTATCTCTGTCAAGCATCTATTTGATATTGATTTTAATACTTAATTTAGTACCCAAAACCAGAAAAGTGCCAAAAAGTGTTGTAATTATTCCCACTTACAATGAAAGTGAAAATGTCGAAAAGATGATTCATCAAGTGATGGACTATCCTGAGCAATTTCATGTTTTGATTGTCGATGATGGTTCACCAGATGGAACTGCCTCCATTGTTGAGCGACTTCAAGAAACCCATAATGAAAGATTACACATTGAAAAACGCGCTGGAAAGCAAGGTTTAGGTACGGCATATATTCACGGTTTTAAATGGTCATTGAAAAATGATTATGAATATATTTTTGAGATGGATTGCGATTTTTCACACAATCCTGACGATTTGTCCAGGCTTTTGAGTGCCATTGATGATGGAAAAGGACAATTGAGTATCGGTTCAAGATATTGCAAAGGCGGAAAAATTTCTAATTGGCCTTTTGACCGCATTCTCATGTCCTACTTTGCGTCACTATATGTACGCATGATTTTGTGGATTGGAATAAAAGATACTACCGCTGGATTTATTTGTTACCACAGAAGTGTATTAGAAAAAGTGCAACTCGACAATATTTATTTCAAAGGTTACGCATTTCAAATTTGCATGAAATATGCGGCCAAAAAACATGGATTTAAGATCATTGAAGTTCCAATCACTTTTATTGACAGACTATATGGAGAATCCAAAATGAGTTCTGGCATTTTCAAAGAGGCATTTTTCGGTGTTTGGTCAATGTTGAGAATGAAATTGTAGAAATTCAAATAAATATAAATCAATAATTTATGAGATCAAAATTACTGAAAGGTGCCAAGGTTTTCAATGAAGGGAAATCATTTTTCGCTGATGTTTTGATTGAAAATGATAGAATTGCAAGAATAGATTCAAGCATTTCTGCTTCAGAAAACATGGAAGTAATTGATTTAGAAGGAAAATGGTTGTTGCCCGGTTGCATCGATGATCAGGTGCATTTTCGTGAGCCAGGATTGACACACAAAGGAAATATCCAATCTGAATCGCGCGCTGCCGTTGCTGGCGGAATCACTTCTTTTATGGAAATGCCCAACACCGTTCCCAATGCATTGACGCAGCAATTATTGCAAGATAAATACGACATAGCAAGCAAAAATTCTCCCGCCAATTATTCATTTTTCATGGGCGCTTCAAACGATAATTTGGAGGAAGTTTTGAGAACTGACGGCAAAAATGTTTGTGGTGTAAAAATTTTCATGGGTTCTTCTACTGGCAATATGTTAGTTGATCGCTCAGAAACCTTAGAAAAATTGTTTTCTCAAGTTCCATTATTGATTGCTACGCATTGTGAAGATGAAGCTACAATAAGAAGGAATACTGAAATTTACAGAGAAAAATACGGCGAAAATGTATCGATGGAAATGCACCCTTTGATTCGTTCAGCGGAAGCATGCTACATTTCCTCTTCATTTGCGGCTAATTTGGCAAAAAAACACAACACACGCCTGCATATATTGCACATTTCAACAGGTATTGAGGTAGATTTATTCGACAATTCGATTCCTTTGGAGCAAAAAAGAATCACTTCAGAAGCATGCGTGCACCATTTGTGGTTCAACGACCAAGATTACCAAACCAAAGGCGCTTTTATCAAATGGAATCCTGCGGTGAAAACAGAAGAAGATCGCCTGGCCATTTGGAAAGGTTTATTGAATGATAAAATTGACATCATTGCAACAGATCATGCACCGCATACAATGGAAGAAAAAAATGGTACCTATTTCAACGCACCTTCTGGCGGGCCATTGGTTCAACATGCATTATTAGCCATGCTTGAAAAAGCCAAAGGTGGCGTAATTTCCGTGGAAAAAGTAGTAGAAAAAATGGCCCATGCCCCGGCAATTTGCTTTCAATTAGAAGAACGTGGTTTCATCAGAGAAGGATATTACGCTGATTTGGTAATTGTTGATCCAAATGAAAATGTAACAGTTTCAAAATCAAACATACTTTATCACTGTGGTTGGTCGCCTTTTGAAGGAACGAATTTTTCTCACAAGATTGCAGGAACTTTTGTCAATGGAAATTTGGTGTACGACGGAGAAAAAGTAAGAACAGACCTTTTTGGAAAAAGACTAACATTCAATAAATGAAAATAATCACACTTATTTCATTGCTCATTTTAATTGCTTCTTGTAAAACAGAAGTAACGCGTTTCGAGGAGCCAAAAAATTTAATTCCGCGGGATTCAATGGTTTTAATTATGGAAGAATTAACTGTTTTAGAATCGCACATCACGTCAAAATATCCTTTGCTGCATGTCAACGAGAAAGTAATGCGCAAATCAGGCGATGCGATTTTAAAAAAATACAATATCAATTTCAAAAGATTTGATGAATCTATAAGTTATTACGGTTCCAGACAAGATGAAATGCAATCAATCTACACGGAAGTGCAAGATTCTTTAAATTGGAAATTGAATCACATGCAGTAGAGACCCGCTGCGCTATTAGACAATAGATATTAGACCCGTTGCTTTGCAACTATTAGACTAATTTTAGACTATTAGATCATTAGACTAAGATTATTAGATTTTAAACCAAAACGGTCAACTCTATTTAGGGAAGTACAAAGTAAAATTATCTTTAGTCTAATGTCTTCGGTCTATTGTCTATTGTCTAATGTCTCAAAAATCTATATCTTCCTCTCCGGATTATTCTTCAAAAAAGATCCCCAGGAATTTCCACCGGCTTTGTTGTGCTCTCCGATTCCTTTGGAGAAATGGTGACAAACTGCTGCAGCAAGTCCGTCTGTTGCATCGAGGTATTTGGGCATCTCTTCAAAATTCAGCAAAGATTGAAGCATCGCGGCAACTTGTTCTTTGGAAGAATTTCCGTTTCCTGTGATGGCTTGCTTTATTCTTCGTGGTGTATATTCTTCAAAGGGCACGTTATTTTTCAATGCAGCTGCTATGGCAACTCCTTGAGCGCGACCTAATTTCATCATTGATTGCACATTTTTACCAAAAAACGGTGCTTCAATAGCCATTTCATCAGGTTTGTACTCGGCTATCAATCCATCTAATCGGTCAAAAATGCGTTTCAACTTATCAGGATGACCAACAATCTTGGATAATTGAATAATTCCAAAATTCAACAAGACCAATTTTTTGCCTTGAATATGAATTATTCCATATCCCATTACAGAAGTTCCGGGGTCAATTCCAAGAATTATTTTATCTTCAACCATTATTTCATTATTCAAGTGATCAAAACTAAGAAAAATATACGAATTTTTACGTTTTTGCTTAAAATCTTATTGTTTTTTGCATTAACTTGGTTATTTTCTAATCAAATCAAGCGCATTGATTGGTCAAAATGGGATGAAATTTCGATTCAAAATCCTTTAGAACTCGCGCTTGTTTTCCTCCTAGTATTCCTCAATTGGGGAATAGAATTTTGGAAATGGAAAGTAGTTTTAGACTTTGCACAAACCAAAACCAATCAAGCAATTCAAATAAAATCATTTTTGGCAGGAATCATCACAGGCTTGTTGACACCCAACATGATTGGCAATTTTTTGGGACGCATGTTTTATTTTCAGCGCAGAGAAAGAACTTCCATTATTTTGCTCACACTTTTTTCAAATGCAGCACAATTTTTGGCGAGTATCTTTTTTGGAATATTAGGAATCATTTGGTTAGGGATTCCAAACAAAGATTTCAGTTGGTCAGAAGATTCATTTTTATTGCTGTCAATTATCGGATTTTCGCTTTTGACCTTACTCTATTTTACGTTTGAAAAAATTCCATTTCAATTTATAAAAGAAAATAAATACCTCAAGCGAATCGCACCTTTGATGCAAAAAAATAGCTTTTTTAGATTGAAACTTTTAACTTTAAGCTGTTTCAGACACTTTGTTTTTGCCTTGCAATATTGGCTTTTATTAGATGCTTTTGGAATTGAAATACAAATAAATTGGCTGGGTTGGATTTGGCAAATTTTCTTTTGGGCAACATTGATTCCATCGCTTTGGTTCGGAAAATTAATTATCCGTGAATCAATGGCACTTTGGATTCTCGCGCCATTAACCTCAAATCCAGCATTGATTTTATTTGCATCAGTCGCACTTTGGATCATCAATCAAGCAGTGCCGGCAGTGGTAGGAATTCCATTTTTAAAAACGAATAATTCAAAAAAGCGATGATTTGGTTATACATGATCATTTTTAGTTCCTTTTCAATTTTCTGTCTTTTTGGATTTTGGATTCGTTGGCAATGGAACAAAAATTACCAGGAAAAGCGAAAGTTTTTTAAAATCGAAGAAATTTCTGTCGTCATTCCGTTTAGAAATGAAGCGGAAAATTTACCCCAATTGATTCAATCGCTTAATAAATTGCTTGTTTTCCCAAGAGAAATTATCTTTGTAAACGACCATTCCGAAGACGATTTCAAGCCTTGTTTTGATGCATTAAAAGTACCTTTCAAAACTACTATAATAAATTTATCTCCAGGCGATGAAGGCAAAAAAACAGCAATTAGAGCTGGAATTTCAGATGCAATCGGCGAATTCATATTGACTTGGGATGCGGACATTGTGGTCAATCCAAATTACTTTCGGCAATTGGCAAAAACACCAGTATCAGATTTATTGATTTTACCCGTTTCAATGCCAGGAAAAAATTTAAAACAATTCTTTTTGGAACTTGATTTTCAGTATTTCAACGCTTTGAATACTTCAATTTCTGGCCACACAAAACCCATTTCTGCCAATGGTGCCAATTTGCTTTTCAACAAAGCAATTTTTGAAGAAATTGATTCATTCGAAGAACATGCAGATGTGGCAAGCGGCGATGATTCTTTTTTATTGATTGACTTCAAAAACAACAAAAAGTCTATTGAATTGGCGTTGCATACTGATTTACAAGTAAAAACACCCATTCCAGACACTTGGGAAGCAATTATCAATCAACGATTAAGATGGATTGGAAAATCCAAAAAAGTAGGAGATCGTTTTGCCAATTATTTAGCGATTTTCGGCTTAATTTACCACCTAGGATTTTGGTTGATGTTCTTAACCGACGCCACTTGGAATCAATTATCTATTCTTTTTTACTGGAAAATTCTGCTAGATGGTTTGCTGATTTTCCCCTATTTGCTGATTTTAAAACGGGCATGGTTGGGAGTATTAATTCCCGTTTTTTCGATGATTTACCCCATTTATATGTTGATGATTTTGGTGATGACCTTGTTTTACGAGCCGCAATGGAAGGGTAGGGAGATTTAAGTGTTTAGCATGTTGAAGGTTCTATTTGAGATAAATATTGCGCTAAAATGTCACCCTTTCAGGGCTCTTGACTCGTAGTTATTACTGATTCTCAGCGCTCTGCACTTTGTTCAGAAATTACACCCTTACAGCGCTAACAACACTATCTGCCATTATTCGATTTCTGAAAAATGACCCGTCCTAAAAAAAGTTTACAGATTTAACTTTAAAAAATCATGACAAAAAAATGTGCTAAAAATGAATTCTTAAATGCCTTTGCCCTGCCCAGCGACTAAGAATACTTGTAGGAAGTTTACCGAAGTGAAAATAATTCCCGATTAATCTGAGACAAAGAATCTTCTTATATTCATTATCATTTTATCTTCCCTCCTTTTTTAAGAAAATTCCTTTCAAAAAATTAATTTTTAAAACAAATCTTTATCCAAAACTGTTTAATTTTGAAAGCGCAAATTTTAAATTAAAACATTAATTCATGAATCAGTTTATCGAAAAAATACAAACAAATATCGAGCCTTTACGTCAAGAAATTATTAACCACAAGGTATATTCTTTGATCAACGAAACTGCCGATTTAAAGGTTTTTATGCAACACCATATTTTTGCAGTTTGGGATTTTATGTCACTTCTAAAATCTTTGCAACGAAACCTGACTTGCGTTTCAGTTCCTTGGTTTCCTGTTGGTTCTGCTGATACACGTTACCTCATAAATGAAATTGTAGTTGGCGAAGAATCTGATGTAGACGAAAACGGCGTTCGAAAAAGTCATTTTGAATTGTATTCTGACGCGATGAAACAAGCAGGTGCAAATTTTTCTCAAATCAATCAATTTATCGATTTACTGAAAGCAGGAAAATCTGTCAATGAAGCTTTAAATGCAATGGAATTAGCGCAATCAATCAAAGATTTCGTTGGATTTACTTTCAAAATAATTGACTCCGACAAAGCATATTTACAAGCAGCAATTTTCACTTTTGGAAGAGAAGATTTGATACCTGGAATGTTCTATTCAATAGTCAACGACATACACCAAAAATTTCCTGCAAGCGTTTCTGTTTTCAAGTACTATTTGGAACGTCATATTGAAGTGGACGGTGATCACCATTCGCATTTGGCATTGGAAATGACAGCTAGTTTGTGTGGAGATGACGAAGCAAAATGGCAAGAAGCAGAAACTGCAATAATTGAATCTTTGAAACAAAGAATTAAGTTGTGGGATGGCGTTTATGAGGAAATTTCTTTGGAATTGGCGCAGAAATAGGATATTTAGATTAGTAGATCATTGGATTGTTAGAATATTGGATTCATTGAGTGCTATTAATTATTTGCGTAGTTTTATGCGACGTAATATCGTAGAATCTAAATATAAAATGAAATCCCCTTGAAAATCTAATTCAAAGGGATTTCATTTTTTTACTCAATTCTCACCAACTTCTGCGTTTGCAAAATTTACTTGTCAGATGAAAAAACGATGCTATAAACTCCCTTCGCAAAACCGTTTGCATCAATTGCTAACTCTGCATTGGAAAAATCAGAAATCGGTACAAATTTGCATCAATTAATCTTTTATACATCTAACCGCATTTCCCGGATTTGGATCACCTGAACCTCCGTCTGCACCCATAGCCCAACTTGATGTTGAGTTTAGATCAAAAGTACCACCTGGGACGCCAGCAAATGAACTTGAACTCCAAAAATAAGTCCACGTTCCCATTTGTTCAAATGCACCATAAATTCTCCAACCTGAAGGTAAGGCAGAAAAGCCACTTTCATTTGTTGCGCCTTCATTTGGACTTTGCCAGTATTGAGTTCCCGTTGTTTTCATTTTTCCTCCAGCAGTATTTGCGTCCATACCACCGCCTGCATTCACATCCAAATAATTGATTAAAGTTTGCCAATCTAAATCGTTCGGTACATGCCAACCTGTGGGACAAACATTTCTATTATCTGCTACCGCATAAAAATTATAGAGATTTCCATAAATATTTTGGTATTGAACATCATTTAAATAGTAGCAATAAGCACCTGCTTCAATAGAACCCCACTGACTATTACTTTGAATATTAGGAATTGGATCTCCATTCGCATAAACTGTTGTTCGCAAATTTTCAGCCATCCATTCTTGTCCATTTCCAAGTACGATTGTAGGATAATTATAACCATCCAAAACTACACCGTTACCTGGATTTGAGACAATTATATTTTGCGCATACACTGAATAAAAGCTAATTGTATTTCCATATGAAACCCCGTTACTATTTATAGCATAGGCCCTGACATAATAAGTAAAATTTAGAACTAAATTATTTAGATTTGAAACAAAAACACCGTTTCCGCTTCCATCGATAGTTATAAAGTCATCAATTGTTGGCTCTGAAGTTGGATTATTTGACAAACAAACTCCATATTGAATAACCGGAGAACCTCCATCATCTGTGACCTCACCACCAGAAACTGCATTCGGTGAATTTATATTTGTAACTGGAGAAGTAATTACAGTCGCTAAATTGCCAGTCGTTCCGATAGGAGTATAAGTTATACTATCAATTGAAGAAACGGGAATTTGTGTGACATTACCATTATTTTGGTAAATATTCATAATTGTCTGTGAGTATGACTGATTTATCAATCCTATAGTCACAAAAATTAGTAGTAAATATTTTGTTTTCATCTTAGTTGGTTTTCTTCGTTATGGTTCTAGATATATTAAACATATCATTCTTTAATACACACTTATAATTGCCGGATTGAAAGGAAGAAAAATCAATTCTTTCTTTAAAATCATTATTTTGAGTTAATTCAATGTTTTTTTCAATTAAAATCTTTCCATTTAAATCAATCAATAATAAAGTGTATGATTTATTTTCTAAACTTTTGCAACTTAGCCATATTTCATCTTGGCATGGATTTGGAAAAATATTCAATTTTGGAATATCTAGTTTATTTTCAATTCCAGAGGTTTCAGTAATAAAATCCAAATAATCGATGGTGTACACATTCCAAGAATAAATATTACCATCAAATAAATGTAGATTAAACATATCTCCGTCGAAAGTTACCTTTCTAATATCACTAAGATTGTATTCTAAACTTGTAAAATCAGTAAAATTAAACTCCATTTTTTGAGCTCTGAGATCAAAATTTAAAGTTAAAAAGAACAAAAAAAGGAATAGTATTTTCTTCATAATAATGATATTACAATATCAAATATATGATTTAATCCAAACAAAAAAAATCCTATAAAAAAAAGACCAATCAACTTTCACATCAATTGGTCTTTCCAAAAAATCTATCGCTTTCTATTCTTCCGAATTTCCTACTTCAATTTCTCCATTTCCCTCCTTCATTCCCTTCACAAATTCTTTTCTGAATCCATCAAAAATGCGGTATTCTCGGAAACTACATTCCAAATCGCCGTTGTACATTTTCACTTTACGACTAGGTTTCAAACCAATTGATTTAAAACCTTCTTCGTTGGAAGAAATGACCCAACAATTCCAACCTTTCAATTCATTTTTGAACCAATCGCCCAAACCTTGATACATATCTTCGATTTCCTCACCCATTCTTTCTCCATATGGCGGATTGCAAATCAAGGTTCCATTGTCAGTTGGCTTTTTAACTTCATCAAAGGATGCCGTGTTTACAGTCACAAATCTGCCAATTGGCAAACCTCGCAAGTTGCGTTTGGCCATCATCATCATGTCAGAATCGATATCAGAACCAATAATTTCAAAGTCAAAACCTTTGCACAATCTCGTTGCTTTGGATTGAATTTCTTCCCAAAGTTGCGAATCAAATCCTTTGAAATTTTTGAATGCATAATGCTGTCTGTCAATATTTGAAGGAATTCCACTGGCCAATAAAGCCGCTTCAATCAACAAAGTACCGGAACCGCAAAATGGATCCATGAAAGTTGATTTTCTATCCCAGCCAGACATTCTGATCAATGCCGCTGCAGCCACTTCATTCAATGGCGCTTGACCAATTTCAGTTCTATAACCTCTTTGAAACAAGGCTGTTCCACTGGTATTTAATGAAATAGTCACTTGCGTTTCTTTGATATACAAATCAAAAACAACTTGTGGCGTTTTGATATTTACATCTGGTCTTTCGCCTAATTTATCACGAAAAGTATCCACAATGGCATCTTTCACCAATAAAAAAGGAAATTGTGTGTGCGAAAATAAATTAGATTGAATGGCGCCTCGCACGGCAAAAGTTTTGTCGATGTCGAAAAATTCGGTCCAGTCAATTTTCATACATTGTTTGTATAAATCTTGTTCATCGCGAATTTTGAATTTTTTTACTTCCACCAATACTGACATGGCGCAGCGAAGGTGTAAGTTCAAATAATACACGTCTTTCCAGTCGCCTTGAATTTGCACCGCACGATTGAGAACTGTTACTTCGTTGTAGCCCAATTCATTCAATTCTTCTTTCAACACATCTTCAACCCCAAAAATTGTCTTAATGGTAATCGTTAACTTTTCCATTTTATAATTGTATTACTTTAATTCCATTTGTATAAATTGTATTCTTTTTTAGAAGCTATTTCCTGCTATTCGCTAAATTCCCGCTAAAAAAATCGGGAGATACCGCTGCTATCAGGGCTAGGAATTTAGTGCGATTTCAAACAATCTTCTCATTAATTACAAACCAATTATTTTCAAATCTATCATTAAAAACATAACAAAAGCGCTAAAAAAAATAACGATTTCTCCTCCAAAATAATCCGCTTTTTATTCGCAATCAGTTAAAAATCCGCTTTTCGCAAGATAAAAAAATCCAAGTTGTTCAAAAATAGCTAGTGACATTGCTTTTGATGAAAAAAAATCCTTTATTTTTGTACAAAAGTACACAAATTGAAAACAAACAGCCGCCTAAAATTCATTGTCTTTTTGCTGTTTACCGTTTTTACGGTTTCACAAGTGGTTTCCCAAAAAGTTGGTTTGGTGCTCAGCGGAGGCGGTGCAACTGGTTTTGCGCACATTGGCGTCATCAAAGCACTGGAAGAAAGAGGCATTCCGATTGACTACATTACAGGAACATCTGCTGGCGCCTTGGTTGGTTCGATGTATGCAATTGGTTACAGCCCTGCTGAAATTGAGGCTTATGTTTTGAGTGAAAGATTTCAATTAATGTCCAATGGAAAATTAGAGCGCAACCAAGAATTTCTTTTTCAAAAAGACGATGAAGATGCAAGTTTGATAGATTTGGCTTTTTCAAAAGACAGTATTTTAAAGAAATCTTTGCCAACAAATTTCATCCGTCCAACTTTAATGGATTTCGAAATGATGTTCGTTTTGGGAACAAATGGCGCTTCTCGAGGAGAGAATTTTGACAGCCTTTTCGTACCTTTTCGTTGTGTAGCTGCCGATATTTACAACAAAAAAAGCGTTGTTTTCTCTCACGGAAAATTAAATCAAGCAGTTCGCGCATCGATGACTTATCCGTTTTTTGTTAATCCGATTCGTGTTGACGGTCAATTGCTATTCGATGGTGGTTTATACAACAATTTCCCAAGCGATATCATGTACGCCGATTTTGCACCTGATTACATGATTGGCAGCAATGTAGCAGGAAACGCCAAACCACCAGCGGAAGATGATTTATTGGCCCAACTGAGAAGCATGCTGGTTTCATACACCAATTTTAACTTACCATGCGAAGAAGGAATTGTGATTAGACCAAAAACAAATGTGGGAACTTTTGATTTCGAAAATATCAAAGAGGCCATTCAAGACGGCTATCTTTCCACAATCATCTACTTGGATTCGATTGAAAATCATGTAGATAGAAAGGTTTCAAAAGAAGAATTGACAGCCAAAAGAGTTGCTTTCAAGAAGAAAATTTTAGCATTAAATATCAGCTCTGTCAATACGTATAGTTTGAATAAAATGGATGTGAGTTTTGTTAGAAAATCTATTCTGAAAAACACTAAAAATCAAATTATTACGCCAGAATTATTAACCAAGAGATATTTCAGAACCGCGGCCATTCCTCAAATCGATTATTTGTATCCCACTATTACCTCAAAACCAGATTCAACCTTTAACTTGGACTTATTGGTGCGAAAAACGAAAGATTTCAAGTTAGAAGTAGGCGGTCATTTTTCGTCGCGGTCTGTCAATACAGGTTATATCGGTTTGACCTACTACAACTTGAGCAAAGTAGCAATTAAAATCAAGGGAGAATCTTATTTTGGAAAGTTTTATGCCTCAGTAAAAACAAGCATTGATTTGCAATTACCGATGTATTATCCTATTTCTATTTCACCTTATTTTGTGCTAAATCGCTGGGATTATTACAGAAGCTCATCTACTTTTTTTGAAGATATCAAGCCTTCATTTCTTGTTCAAAACGAATTATATTACGGTTTAAAAATCAAACATCCTCTGGCAAATAACACAAGAAGTATTTTCGATATTCGTAAATTTGAATTAAAGGATGATTATTACCAAACACAAAGTTTCACAAGTATTGACACCGCCGATTACACGCAGTTTTACGGTCAAATGGCCAGTTGGCAAATTGAAAACAACTCGCTGAATAGAAAGCAATTCGCATCAAGTGGACATTATTTTTCATTCAAAGCGAGGTATGTGCATGGAAAAGAACGCAGTATTTCAGGCTCTACTTCCCCAACAAAATATGACATCAACAAAAATCACAAATGGATTAATTTAGAAGCAGAGGTGCAATCATTTTTGATCAACAACCGCATCTTTCATTTAGGAATTCATGCAAAAGCAATCATGAATAGCCAATCCTTGTTTAGCAATTACAAAGCCTCAATTCTAAGCACCACTTCCTTTTCACCAACTGCTGATGCAGCCACTTTTTTCTTGGAAGAATACCGAGCGCCGCAACATGCAGGATTGGGAACGAATGTCATTTTTAGTATCAAAAAAAGCATCGATATTCGCTTTGATGGCTATATTTATCAACCATTCAAACAAATCATGCTAAATGATGATGCCACTGTTTCTTACTCTCGTCCTTTGAAAGGACAAACTTATTTAGCTGCTGCTTCTGTCATTTATCACAGTCCTTTTGGACCCATTCGATTCACAGCAAACTATTTCCCGAAACAAAAAACGCCGCTTTATTTCCAATTTAGTTACGGCTACGTTTTGTTCAACGAAAGGGCAATTCGATAAAATTTTTATTTTTGTCAAAAAAAGAGTCAAAATGGAAATCTGCGGTATTCAACAAATGGGAATTGGTGTTCCCGATGTACAAGAAATTTGGAAATGGTATAGAAAATTTTTTGGGGTTGACATCAAAGTCTTCGAAGATGCTGCCGAAGCACCATTAATGACGATTTATACGGGTGGCGTGGTTCAAAACAGAACGGCAACCTTGGCTTTGAGCATGGAAGGCGGAGGCGGATTTGAAATCTGGCAATACAAATCAAGAAATACTGAAAAAGCGAAATTTGACATTCAGTTGGGTGATTATGGCTTGTACGCTTGCAGAATAAAATCCAAAGACATTCAAGCATCTTACGCTTACTTCAAAAAAGAAGGCGCTAAAATGTTGAGCGAATTGTTGCCAACGCCAGAAGGAAAATCTCATTTTTTGGTGGAAGATCCAAACGGAAATATTTTTGACATTGTGGAAGGTTCCGGTTGGTTTATGGAAACCAATTTCGCTGGAAAAACAGGCGGTGTTGCAGGCACAATGGTTTGCGTCAGTAATATCGAAAATTCATTGAAACTTTACCAAGATGTTTTGCAATATTCTGAAATCGTGTATGATGTAACAGAATCTGTAGAAGCATTCAAAAATTTGCCTTCAGGCGATAAGAAAGTGCGCCGCGTATTGTTGCGCCATCCTCAACCCAGAAAAGGACCATTTGCAGAATTGTTGGGGCCAACAGAAATCGAATTGATTCAAGCAATTGAAAGAACGGATTGCAGAAACATGTTTGAGAATAGACTTTGGGGCGATTGGGGATTTATTCACCTTTGCTTCGATATTCAAGGAATGGATGAATTAAAATCCATTTGCGAAAAGGCAGGTTTTCCATTTACTGTTGATTCTGGACAAACTTTCGACATGGGCGAAGCAGGCGGAAGATTTAGCTATATCGAAGATCCAGACGGAACGTGGATTGAATTTGTAGAAACCCACAAAGTGCCAATTCTGAAAAAATTAGGTTGGTACATCAAACTTAAAAACCGCGACCCAAGAAAGCATTTGCCAAAATGGATGCTGAAAACCATGCGTTTTAATCGCGTCAAAAACTAAGCGTTGCAAATGTTAATTGATTTAAAGGTGTGAAATCTTGATTGAAGTGCCATTTCAATCTGAAACTATTTTGTATCTTTGAAGTCTGTTAAACTAGAAATATGAAATTAAAACAAGGAATTCTCTTCTCTTTCATTGCGTTCACTTTTGCTATGCTCGTTTCTTCTTGCAAAGAAGATATCGATTTAACGGGAGATGCACAAGAAACCGCCGTTGTTTATGGATTATTGAATCAAGCTGATTCAGTGCATTTCGTTAAAATAAACCGCGCATTTGTTAGCAATGACAATTCCTTAATTACCGCTCAAATTCCTGATTCCAATTATTTTAAAAATGTAGACGCAACAATTAAGGAATTGGTAAATGGCAATGTTGTTAGAACTTGGATTTTGAAAGATACCATTATCGAAAACAAAGAACCAGGCGTTTTTTATGCACCAGAGCAAAAATTATATTATTTCAAAACAACTTCAGCGAAACCATTGCTTGCAAATGCAAACACGCAATATAAACTAGATGTAAATATCAACGAAGGAGAATTTTCTGTTTCTGGAATCACTAAGTTGATTGCAGGAATGTCTATCACTTCACCGCAAAGTTATTTCACTTTTGCCACGAGCGATGTCGCAACCAAAGGATATGCCACCACAAAGGTAGGATTTACCAAAGGAGATGCTTTTGTAGCAAATGTCAAAATTCAAATCACCATCAAAGAATTTATTGGAAGTGATTTCACTCACAAAACACTGGATTGGAATGTAGGAGATTTGAACTCAGCGAGTATGACAACTGGCACCAATTTGGTCAATGCCAATGGAAAAACTTTCTACACTGTGATTAGAGATGGCGTAACGAATGATCCAAATATTACAAAACGCATGTTGGATTCAATCAAAGTTGTTTTAACTGGTGGTTCAGAAGATTTAGAAAAATATATGAAATTAGTCTCGCCATCCTCCTCTTTGGCACAAACAAAACCAACTTTCACAAACTTAACAGCAACCAACAATCGCAGAGTTGTTGGAATCTTCTCTGCAAGAAGCACGACTACCATCAGCAAAAAAGATTGGCTTTTATTTAGTGTCTCAACCTACAAAGTTGCCATCGATAAAAATTCTATGAAAGAACTGGGCATTGGTTCATTGACAGGTTCATTATTGTTTTGCACTGACAATCCACAATACAACATTGGAACGCCAGAACAATATTTCTGCAATTAATATTCAAAAGTTTTCGATTTAATATTGAATCCTTGAAAAATCCACCGGAAAATATTTTCGGTGGATTTTTTATTTAAAAAAACTTTGAACATCATTTCAGTCTAATTACCTTTAGCCCATGTCTGAAAGAAAAACGCTTTTTGCGGATATAATAATTCCCATTGCGGTAAAAAATGAATTTACTTACCGCGTTCCTTTTGAAATGAATGACTTGATTCAAGCAGGAATGCGTGTAGTAATTCCTTTTGGAAAGGGAAAATTATATACTGGCATTGTTTCTAAAGTGCACGAAGAAATTCCTACAAAATACCAGGCAAAATTCATTGAATATCTGTTGGACGAAAATCCAATCATCACAGGAAATCAATACCATTTTTGGAAATGGATTGCCAGTTATTACCTCTCGCCTATTGGTGATGTGATGAATGCGGCCCTTCCTGCCAACTTTAAATTGGCTTCTGAAACCAAAATTTCGTTGCATCCAGATTTTGATGGCAAAACAGATAGATTAAGCGACAGACAATTTCAAATCATCGAAGCACTCGAAGTGCAAGAGGTACTAGATTTAAAGGAGATTTCAGAAATTGTTGGCATCAAAACCATTCAGCCAATCATAAAACAATTAATTGATTGGCGCGTAGTAATTTCTTTAGAAGAATTGAACTATAAATACGTTCCAAAAACAGCGATTTTCTATTTCTTTACCGCTGAATATCAATCAGAAGAAACTCTGAATGAATTGTTTCAACGCATGGAAATTCAGAAAGGAAAGGAAAAACAATTGCACGCTTTGATGTCCATTTTGAGTTTAGGAGATTTCAGAGATTCATACAACCATCCGGTTGCAAAGAAAGATTTAGAAGCCAAAGAAGTTTCCGTTTCAGCACTTCAAACCTTGGAGAAAAATGGCATTATCAAGTCCGAACGCTTGCAAATTGACAGGATTGGACAAAACGACAATGAACTGAAATCGAAAAAGGCATTATCAGAAGTGCAACAAACTGCACTGAATGAAGTCAAAGAAAATCTGCTTGAAAAAGATGTTTGTTTACTTCATGGCGTTACAGGTTCTGGTAAAACAGAAATTTATGTTGAACTGATTGAAGAACAATTAAAACTCGGCAAGCAAGTTTTATTTCTGCTTCCTGAAATCGCTTTGACAACACAATTAATCACCCGATTATCCGCTTATTTCGGAGATAAAATTGGTGTTTACCACTCAAAATTCAATCAAAATGAACGCGTTGAAATTTGGAATCATGTTTTGCACGACCATCCTGAAAGATACAGAATCGTTTTAGGCGCTCGATCATCCGTTTTTTTACCTTTCAGAAATTTAGGCTTGGTCATTGTGGATGAAGAACACGAATCATCATTCAAACAATATGATCCTTCTCCACGATACAATGCGCGTGATGCGGCGATTGTATTGGCGAAATCCTTTGATGCAAAAGTGCTTTTAGGTTCAGCAACGCCTTCTATCGAGACTTATTTCAACGCCAAAGATGGCAAATTTGGCTTGGTCACTTTGATGGAAAGACACGGTGGTTTGGCTTTACCAGAAATTTTTTGCGCTGACATCAAAAAAGAACGCAAAGAAAAAACGATGCATTCACATATTTCATCTTTTTTGATGCGAAATATTGAATCTGTGTTGGAAAAAGGTGAACAAATCATTTTGTTTCAAAACAGACGCGGTTACACACCGATCTGGACATGTGAATTGTGCAATTGGTCGCCAAAGTGTAAAAATTGCGATGTTTCCCTGACGTATCACAAACATACCAATACGCTCAAATGTCACTATTGCGGCTATGCTAGCGCACCCATCGGTACTTGCGGAAACTGCGGCAGTAATCGCCTAAAAATGTTGGGTTTTGGAACAGAAAAAATTGAAGATGAATTGTCTATCATGTTTCCTGGCAAAAATGTGGCACGTTTAGATTTAGATACAACGCGGAGCAAAAACGCTTATCAAGTCATTATTTCTGAATTTGAAAATCGAAAAATCGACATTTTAATTGGCACACAAATGGTTACCAAAGGTTTAGATTTTGACCACGTGAGTTTGGTTGGGGTTTTAGATGCAGACATGTTGCTCAATCGACCAGATTTCAGGGCATTTGAACGCAGTTATCAATTGATGTCGCAAGTGGCAGGACGCGCAGGACGAAAATCAAAACGAGGTACGGTGATCATCCAAACTGGTCAACCAGAACATTGGATTATCCAAAAAGTAATGCAACACGATTATTTATCGTTTTACACCAATGAAATCGTTGAAAGGAGAAATTTCTTTTATCCGCCGTTTTATAAATTGATTCAAATCACGTTAAAACACCGCGATAAAGATGTGCTAGATTCAGCTTCAAAAGCGCTAGGAATAGCCTTGTATGACGTTTTCAAAGAAAGAGTTTTGGGTCCAGAATATCCGTCAATCAATCGAATCAATAATTTATTCTTAAAGCAAATCGTGCTCAAAATCGAACGCGACGCATCTCAAAACAAAGTGAAAGCCAAAATAGAAGAAATCATCGACGCTTTTTTTTCCGTTCCCGCGCAAAAATCTGTAAGGATTGTGATTGATGTGGATCCTAGTTAGATTTTTGGATTAGTGGATTATTGTATTATTAGACGATTTAATTCTCGGGATTGAAACTAGCTTTTTTAGCCACGGATTATCTTCGATGCTGCTTCGCGGTTCATGGATTATTTTGGATTAGACAATTAGATATTTAGATCATTAGATTTTTGGACAGACGTTAATTTTTAGAATAAACGTTAGTTGCACATTCGAACAATCAAATAATCTAACAATCGAATAATCTATAAAAAGCCACGGATTGCAAAGATTACATGGATTTAAAAAGTTAAAGTAGATTTTAAACCAAAACGGTCAACTCTATTTAGGGAAGTACATAAATCTAAAATCTAATGTCTTAGGTCTAATGTCTTAAAATCTTAATATCTTGAATTACCCCAAGTACGACTTCAACATTCGACTTCTCGATGTATGTTTCAATCTTCGGATTGCTTTTTCTTTGATTTGGCGCACTCTTTCTCTTGTTAAATCGAATTGTTCTCCAATTTCTTCCAAAGTTAAAGGATAGACACCGTTTAAACCATAGTACAAACGAACCACTTCGCCTTCACGGATGGTGAGCGTGGAAAGTGAACGTTCAATGTCTTTCCTCAAGGATTCAGTAACCAATTCTTTTTCAGGACTATTCATGTATGTATTGGGCAAAATGTCATACATACTTGAAGACGATTCGTCGTTTTCAGAAAGTGGTGCATCCATCGAAAGGTGACGACCCGAACTAGACAACGATTGGCGAACTTCTTCAGTAGAAACTTCTAAAAATTCGCCCAACTCTTCAGCGGACGGCGGACGTTCAAATTTTTGTTCAAGTTCCGAGTAAGCTTTATTGATTTTATTAATTGTTCCAATCTTATTCAATGGCAAACGCACAATCCTCGCTTGTTCAGCCAATGCTTGCAAGATAGATTGACGAATCCACCAAACAGCGTAGGAAATAAATTTAAAACCACGCGTTTCGTCAAACCTTTCAGCAGCTTTGATTAATCCCAAGTTTCCCTCGTTGATTAAATCTGGTAAAGTCAACCCTTGATTTTGGTATTGTTTGGATACAGATACTACGAAACGCAAATTTGCTTTAGTCAATCTCTCCAATGCTTTTCTGTCTCCATTTCGGATTTTTTGCGCTAAAATAACTTCTTCTTCAGCAGAAATTAAATCCTCTTTTCCAATTTCCAAAAGATATTTGTCCAACGACGCTGTTTCTCGGTTGGTTACTTGCTTGGTAATTTTCAATTGTCTCATAATTTCTAATTTTAAAAAGTGAATACACAACTGTTCTATTTACTATACGTGTGAATGTAATAAATAGTTTGAAATTCGATACACAATGTATGTTAAAATGAATATTCTAGCTTTAATTGATACTATTCATGTAGTATGAATGAACTTTTTGAATTTTGTTACTTTTACAAGTTGAATTTTAAGAAATATTCACGAATCTGCGTTGAAAAACATGTGTTTTAGGACGTACTGGTTGATAAACACCAATGATTAGTTGATATTTTGAACCTCAAAATACAGTTAATTTTAAGATTTAAAAATTAACTTTGCTTTCTTATTTTAAATCTTTGAAAATGACAATAGAAGTAAACAGCGTAGTTTCTTTGAATTACAAACTTTCGAACCACAAAACTGGCGAAAAAATTGAAGAAACTAGCTCCGACAACCCAATGGTTTTTCTCTACGGAGTTGGGGCCTTGATTCCGGAATTTGAAGAAAACCTTTTTGGCAAGAAAGCTGGAGATTCTTTTGAATTTTCAATCGTTTCTGAAAATGCTTACGGCAATCACAGTGAAGACAATATCGTTGACATTCCAATTTCTGTATTTCAAGATGAAACTGGAAAAATCAACAAAAACGAAATCAGAGTGGGGGCATTGGTGCCAATGTCTGACAACGAAGGTAATCACATGCGTGGACAGGTAAAAGAAATTACAGCGGAAATCGTTAAGATGGATTTCAATCATCCATTGGCTGGTACAGATTTACATTTCAAAGGTGAAATTTTAGATCTTCGTGAAGCAACAGCAGATGAATTGGCTCACGGCCATGTTCATGGTCCAGGCGGTCATCACCACTAAAATAATTAATCACATATTTTGAAACCGAAAATTCAGCGCTTGTTTTTCGGTTTCTTTTTTTAAAGCAAATAAAATGATTCAATATACATTTTCAGTTCAAAATCCAGCGCAACAATACATTGCGATTACAACTCAATTTGATTCAAATCAAACTTCTGAAACTATTCAATTAGCCAGTTGGAGACCAGGAAGATATGAATTGGGGAATTTTGCAAAAAACGTCAAAGGATTGAAAGTTTTCAACGAAAACGGAAAATTACTTTTTGCAGACAAAATCAACAAAGACGCCTGGAAAATTGAAACCGAAAATGCCAAAAGAATCACCGTCGAATACCAATTTTATGCACCAGATTTAAATGCTGGTTCAACTTATTTATCAAAGGAGCAATTGTATGTAAATCCAGTAAATTGCTGCCTTTGGGTTCATGGAAAAGAATCAGAACCATGTGAAATTGATTTAACAATCCCTGCACAATATAGCATTGCAACTTCTTTGAAACAAGAAGGACAAAAACTTTTCGCATCGAATTATGACGAATTGGCTGATTCTCCATGGATTGCTTCAGCGAATCTACAACACGGCGAATATTTCATCAACAAAGTCAAATTTAACATTTGGTTTCAAGGTGAAATAAAAGTTGACTGGGAAAGAATTAAGAAAGATTTTATCGCTTTTACAGACAAACAAATCGAAAAATTTGCCGGATTTCCTGTAGACGAATATCATTTCTTGTTCCAAATCGTTCCATACAAAGCATATCATGGTGTTGAGCACGAACGTTCTACTGTGATTTTACTCGGACCAAGTTACGATGTTTTTGATGCAATTTATAAAGAATTGTTGGGTGTTAGTTCGCATGAATTGTACCACACTTGGAATGTAAAAGCCATTCGCCCAATTGAAATGTTTCCTTATGATTTTTCGCAAGAAAACTATTCAAAATTGGGTTATTTGTGCGAAGGTGTAACCACTTACATGGGCGATTTATTTTTATTCAAAAGTGGCGTTTTTACCTTTGAACAATATGCTTTGGAATTGAACAATCAATTGCAAAAGCACTTTGATAATTTTGGAAGATTCCAATATTCTGTTGCGCAATCATCGTTTGATACTTGGTTAGACGGCTACGTTCTAGGAGCGCCCAATCGCAAGGTTTCGATATATACTGAGGGATGTTTGATCGCCTTGGCAACAGATGCTTTTATTGCCAAAAATTCGAATGAAAAATACAAGCTAGATGATGTAATGAAAGCTTTGTATTCTGATTTCTATTTGCAAGGAAAAGGTGTTTCAGAAATTGATTACAAAGAAACAATCGAAAAATTTGCTGGAGCAAAAATGGATGAAATTTACACCAATTTTATTTGCGGAACTGTGCCTTTTGAATCAATGTTAACCGAAACATTTGAATATTTAGGTTTGGAAATAAAGCACAAACCTTCTCCAAAATACAGTTTGGGGAAATTAGGTTTCAAATCGATTCCTCAAGGGTTGAATTTTATTGTGAAAGCTATTTATCCTGAAAGTCCTGCAGAATTAAGCGGAATGATGTTGGAAGATGAAATAGAAGCAATAAATGGCTACAATTGCGGAGGCGAATTAGACAAATGGTTGAATTATTTTGACGGAGATTTAAAAATTATCACAGTAAGCAGAAAAGGAGAAATGATTGAACTTTCGTTGTCTGAAATGAATCGCAATTTCTATTTAGAATACAATGTTTCTAAAATTGAAAACCCAACAATTCAGCAGAAAAAGGCATTTGAATTTTGGATGAAATAAAAAAAGTCCCCCAATCGGAAGACTTTAAATTCGATTTTATTCTAATTAAAATTTATAACTCACCCCCAAACTTGGTAAAGCTGGGAATTGATATATTTTTTGATTTGTGACACGATTTACGTAAAATAAATTCTTTCTGTCGTATAAATTGGTAACACTTGCTACAATTTCCATTACCGTTTTATTTTTGAATGTAAAATTCTTCTTCACTGTGATATCTAAACGGTGGTAAGTTGGCAATCTTTTGGAGTTGAAATCTCCCAATAAAACCGTCACATTATTTGCATTAGAAGTATTGATATCTGTTGTAACTCCATTTTGGAAAGTTTCATTTTGGTAATAACCAGCAGTTGGTGTGAAAGGCAATCCAGAGCCAAAATTCCATCGGATATTTACCTCTAGAGATTTTTTCTTTCCAAAAGTATAACTTGAAACCACGTTTACATTGTGTCTTCTATCAAATACTGGTGCATACGTTTGAAAACCATCCCAACGCGTAGATTTTCCGTAAGAATAAACTGTCCAGATGAAAAGTCTATCTTTGGAATATTTCACCAATAAATCAGCACCATTAGATTTTCCTGATTCAATGATAAAGTCTTTTTTGAAAACATCATCAATTTCTGAGAACTCTGCCACATCATCGTATAACTTGTTTTGGTTGATGTTACTTAATTGACTGAAATACTTATAATATGCTTCAATGTTAACGGTTAAATTTTTGTTTAAATCCAATTCGTAACCAACAATCGCATGCCATGCATATTGCAAACCGTTTCTAACTTCTTTCTCTTTTCCACTTTCAGTCACGAATGTTGATTGAAGATTGGTTGGCGAAGAAAGTAAACCATTGAATAAATTGACAACATCTTTATCAGACGAAGTCGAAGTAAAGTTTTGCGAAAAACGACCACCTGAAATTTTCAATCTCATTTTCTCAGTCATATTGTACTTTAAACCAATTCTTGGCTCTGGAGAAATTACACCTCTTGAAGCATAAGTTTGCGCTCTGAAACCAGGTTGAATCACCCAACGACCTTTGATAACACGGTAATTGATGTAACTTCCCACTTCAAATGTGAAATTTTGATCTTCAATTTTTCTTGCTGCTTCATTGTAAGTCAAATATTTTGTTTGAAAACCATTGATGTTTACTCCAATATCTAGTTGTCCTTCATTTTTTTGAAAGAAAGTGAAATCGAAACCTAAATCAGCACCACCGATTGAACTTGTTCTTTCAGGCAATCCTTTTTCTAAGAAACTCAATGAATAGTTCGAAGCATTCAAATGTCCGCGGATGAAAACAGGAGAACCAATTGGAACCAAAACGAAGTTCATTCCTCCGCCTGCCTGTGACCAACCTAAATCTGCAACATTGGTATATTTTACTTTGTCATTGTTACTAAATCCGAAAAAACTAAATTTAGAACCACCAGGAGCATTTAAAGTAACTTTTCCATATAAATCTGTAAATGCAAAAGGTAATCCGTTGCCTTCATTCACGCGCGGATATAAATTTTGAGAAGTATAATCCAACAAGGAATGTTTTGCAGAAAAAACGTAAGATGCTTTGCTTGGTTTTCCGTCAGAAGATCTTGTGAAAGGACCTTCAAGAACTAATTTCGCTAAAAATGGACTTACAGAAACTTTTCCTCCGAAACTTTTTCTATCTCCATCTCTATAGGTAATATCCATCACAGAAGAAATTCTTCCTCCATATTTTGAATCAAATCCACCTGTATAAATATCAACGTTTTTAATCAATTCTGTTTCAAAAATAGAGAAAAAACCAATGGAGTGAAACGGCGTGTAAATGGTCATTCCGTCTAACAAAATTTTATTCTGGATGGGCGTTCCACCTCTCACATACAATTGTCCGCCTTGGTCACCAGTTGTGGTTACACCTGGCGTCACACTTAAAGCGGCTACAACATCACTTTCACCACCTTGACTTGGAATTCTTTCAACTTCTTTTTTACTTAAACGAATTTCAGAGTTTCCTACCTGGGTTGTTTTTTGTTTTTGAGAAGCACTCACTTCCACTTCACCTAGTTCTTCAGCATCTTCTTCAAGCTCAAATTCTAAATCTATAATTCCTGGAGATTTTACAACCTCCACTTTCTTCTCTACTTTTTTGTATCCATCGTTATCGATCACCAAATTATACTTTCCAATATTTAATTTAGGAATAGAAAAAAAACCATTTAAGTCAGTGGTAGCCCTAAATGAAGTACCGGAAGCATCTATCACTTTGACTTTAATAAACAAAATTGGTTCACTATTTTTCTTTTCACGAATATACCCCCTAATCGTTGCAGATTGAGCTATTGAAAGAAAAGTAATAAGTGAAAATGAGAGAAATAAGAAGAGTTTTCTAGTCTGCATATTATAATTTCTAATGATTTTGAGCATTTTTTAGCCATGCGAAAGTACATAATTTATCTTTCTTTTCGAAGTAAAATAAAGATAAATAGTAAAGTACCCTTTTGGTTGAGTGTACGGAAAAATGAACTATTTGACAATGAATTGAAATTTATTTCATCAATCATTCTTTTTTAAGGCCAATTTAGCTTTATTCCAATAGGCGTCTAATTCCTCCAAATTCATATTTGACATCACTTTTTGATCTTCTGTGATTTGATTTTCCATCCATTGAAAGCGACTGATAAATTTTTTATTGGTTCTTTCCAAGGCATTTTCAGGGTTGATATCTATAAATCTGGCATAATTGATCAATGAAAAAAGCACATCGCCAAATTCATTTTCAATTTCTTCCGGATTTTTTTCTTCCACAGCTTCATTCAGTTCACCAATTTCTTCTTGGACTTTAGCCCAAACTTGGTCTTTATTGTCCCAATCGAAACCCACTCCCCTCACCTTTTCTTGAATTCTTGCTGCTTTCACCAAGGCTGGAAGTGATTTTGGAACACCTTCTAAAACTGATTTTTTTCCCTCTTTCAGTTTCAAATTCTCCCAATTGGCCTTCACCTCATCTTCCGTATTTGCTACCACATCGCCATAAATATGTGGATGGCGAAAAATCAATTTTTCACAAATGGCATTCAACACATCGGAAACATTAAAATCACCCGTTTCAGAACCTAATTTGCTGTAAAAAACCAAGTGCAAAAACAAATCGCCTAATTCGCCTTTAATACCATTTAAATCTTTGTCCAAAATTGCATCAGCCAACTCATAAGTCTCTTCAATCGTTAAAGGTCGGAGCGTTTCAAAAGTTTGTTTTTTATCCCATGGACATTTTTCTCTCAGATCATCCATGATATTTAATAGTCTTTCAAATGCCTTTAATCTTTCGTCCATGCGCTATTTTTTAAAAAACAAAATTCGTTTCTTTTCCGCGAAGTTATGTAGAATTGAGATTATATATACATTTGCCCTATGAGAATGACATTTTGGCTGCTATTTGGTTTCGCTTTGTTTTCATTTTCCAGTTTCTCGCAACAAAGAGAATGGGGAATTGAATTCAATCCAAAAGTTGGTTTTTTATTGGCTCACAGGGGTGTGATGGGACATTTAGCTCGTGAACATGCGATTGGCGGAGAAATTTCTTATTATATTTCGACGAATGGTGCAAAGAATTACCACCGAGCATACAATTTTCCCAAAGTAGGATTGACTTTATTTGGCAGCACTGTTGGAAACAACGAAATTTTAGGTCAGGTTTACGGCGTTTACACTTTCATTGATTTTCCATTTAAAAAGTCCGAGAAATTTGAATTATCAGGCAGATTAGGAGCTGGTGGCAGTTGGAACACCAAAGTATTTGACCAAGAATTAAATCCAAAAAATGTCGCGATGAGCACTCATGTCAATGCCCTGATTTGTTTTGGTTTGCGTTCAAGATTTTATTTGGGAATCTATAAAAAAAACCATATTTTAGCAGGAATTGACTTGACACATTGCAGCAATGGATCCACCAAAGTTCCGAATCTGGGAGTTAATTTGCCTTACTTGAGTTTGGGAATTGGTCACACCTTTCGCCAAGTAAATAAAATCTCTCCAGAAATTTATGATTCACCAAAACAAAATTGGAAACTTTCGGCGCTTGGAATTTTATCCACCAAAGAAGTTTTCCCGACGGGTGGTAAAAAATACCCGATTTATGCTTTTTCATTGATTGGCAAAAAGATATTTACCCCTAAAAGTGGGATGGAACTGGGATTGGATTTCATATACAAAACAAGTATCAAAACATACAAACCACAAATTCACAAAACCAAAGAAGGCATTGCACAAATGGGACTTTATTGTGGTTATGTTCTGCCACTCGACAGGCTAAATTTTGTGCTTGGAATGGGTCTTTATGTGAGGGATGAATATTTTCCCGACAGCAGATTATACCACAGACTTGGAATGCGGTATCAATTAACAGAAAAACTTTTACTCAACTTCACATTGAAAACACATTGGGCGAAAGCTGATTATGTTGAGTATGGAATTGGTTATACCTTTTAAAAAAGAAAGATATGAAAAAAATCATCCTCTATTTCTTTTGGATATTTTTGCTTTTGGGAAGTTGCAAAAAAGCAGAAAATCGCAATTGTTTTAAATCCATTGGAAAAGCAACGGAAAAGACGATTGAGTTAACATCATTCGATAAATTGTTTTTAAAAGAACACATTGAGTATATTTTAATTCAGGACAGCACGGATAAATTAGTTATCAAGGGAGGTAAAAACTTAGTGAATTTTATTCATTGGAGTATTGATGACGATCAAGTATTGTATCTTGAGAATAAAAATAAGTGCAACTTTCTCCGAAAATTAGATCAAATTATTACTTGCGAAATTCATTTTACATCACTCTTTAATATCCAATTTGAAGGCACAGAACCAATGAATAGCATTGACACCTTGAATCTACCTTATTTTACCATGTTGATTCGAGATGGTGCTGGTTCTGTGAATTTAACTTTAAAATCAATTTCTATCAATACAGATATTTCTCATGGCTGGGGGGACTATACCCTTTCTGGGAAAACAGATTTTGCCCGAATTTCAGCTCGAAGCAATGGTTTTTGTGATGTTCAGAATTTAAAAATCAAAGATTCTGTTTTTGTTTCAAGCGAAAGCGTAGGAAAAATCAAGGTCACTGCAAATGGAATACCATTGAGAGGAGAAATTAAATCATTTGGTGACATTTGGTATTATGGAATGCCCTCAAATATTTCTGTAAAAGAATACAGTACCGGAAAATTGATTAAGCAGTAGAAAATTACATTCGGACCACTCGCCATTCTAACTTTAATTTAAGATTTGCTAAACTCACCGAAATGCCACAATATTCCTGAAGGATCATGTAAAAAAAATTCTTTCCCCCAATCTAATTGGCGTATTGGCACCAATCTAACCGCAGGATATTTGGCTGGTAAATCCAATTTTAGCAAATCTGCCCAATGATTATCCACATTGTCTACTTCCATAAAAATCATGGTATTATCGACCCAATCTTTGACAAAGGCATCTTGAAGATAAAAACCAAATTCAGCGATTGAAAAATAACTTAAATTGAAACTAAGAATCGATTCGAGAAAACCCAAATCACTGTAAAATTGTCGCGAAATTTCGAAATTTTTACCTCCAATAAAAGGCCTTATAGACTTTACGCAGTGTTTCATTTTTATTTTTTTAAATAACGAGATGTATGACAAAAAAAAAGACCATCTATTACTAGACAGTCTTGATTATTTCTTTGAAAAAAATCTTATTTTTTCTCGGCTCCCGGAGCACAAGTTTTTTTCTCACCAGCAGCACAAGAAGTTTTTCCTGCACAGCAGCTACCTTTTTTCGATTTTTTCTTTTTCTTTTTATCGTCGATTTTTTTAACCTCCATTTTGTTACCACTAACAGCAGCAATAGCTGTAGAAGTTAATGAACCTGTAAACAACATCAATGATAATACTACAAACGCTTTTTTCATAACAATCAATTTTATAGGATAAATTTACAAATATTTATTTTAATTCTGCAAGTTTAGTTATTCTTCCTTGCACAATATCATCAATTTTAACATTTATTTCACTTCCAATAGGTAAAAAAACATCAATTCTTGAGCCAAATTTAATAAAACCAAACTCTTCACCCGTCTTTACTTCCTGCTCTGGCTGCACATAATAGCAAATTCTTCTTGCCACGGCGCCTGCAATTTGACGAAATAAAACACTTTGCCCATTTTGATGCTCAATCACAAAAGTACTTCTTTCATTGTCCGTACTGCTTTTAGGATGCCAAGCAACTAAGAACAAGCCTTTATGGTATTTAATATATTTTATAATTCCTGAAATAGGATTAAAATTAGCGTGCACATTCATCGGTGACATGAAAATAGAAATTTGAATTCTTTTGTCGTGAAAATATTCTGTTTCTTCCACTTCCTCAATCACAACAATTTTGCCATCAGCAGGACAAATCACATCATTAATATCATATTTACAAATGATGTTTGGGACTCTGAAAAATTGAATTATCAAGTATGCCATTACCAAACCACCTGCGCTTAGCAGCAGATAAAGCCAAAACCACTCTAAATAAGTGTATAAAAAATAGTTTCCAACTTGAATCAGCCCAAGAATTGTAAGACCAATTGCAATAATTAAATATCCTTCTCTGTGTATTTTCATTTCAAAAATTTGATTCAAAAATAGGTATAAAACAGCCACCAACAAAAGAAAAATGGCACTGTAAACAAGACTGCATCAAATCTATCCAATATTCCACCATGTCCTGGCATAATATTTCCTGTGTCTTTGATATTCAAACTTCTTTTGAAAAGTGATTCTAATAAATCTCCAAAAATTGCTCCCGGTGCAATTATTGCAGCTGAAATAACCCAAAAGAGATAAGTTTGATCATTGAAATAAGCAATTAACAGCGTAATTACAAAAGTCATCAAAATACCTCCAATGGTTCCTTCCCAAGTTTTGTTAGGTGAAATTCTTTCAATCAATTTTGTTTTCCCAAGCCATCTTCCTGTTAAATAAGCAAAAGTATCGTTGGTCCAAATCAATAAAAACATAAAAATCACAGTGTATGATTCTATCGTTTTCGCTTGTATAAAAATCATCAAAACGAAGGGTAAAACAACATAAATGAATCCTAAAAAAAGCACACCTAAATTGAACAAAGGATTTTCTTTCATGCGCCAAAGTTCTGCAATCATGCTCAAAAATAGCAATGGAAAAGCAAGCACCAAGGCAATCTGCGGAAGCAACTGAAGAAAATACAAAGCAAATAATGCGAAAATTGAAAACCCAACAAAAGTTCCCATTATCGGTGAAACAGAAATGGTTTTTGATTCTTTGAAAAGACTGTAAAATTCAATTAAACCCAAGACAGTAAAAAGTCCAATGCAAATAACCGTTGTGTACAAATTATAGCCTAAACTTCCAATCACCAGCGCTACAAAAACAGCTCCCGACAATGCTCTTACAAGTATGTTATTCATCGTATTTTTATTAAAACAAGAATCCCGTTTAGCCAAAAACCAAACGGGAATACTTCAAATTTATTAGAATAATTTTATAAATTCAAGAATCAAAAAATTATTCAGCTGTTTTATTTATATTATCAGTTGAATCTGAAACTTCTGAATTTTCAGAATCCACATGTTCAGCTTTCTCTTCCACTTTCTCTTCAGCTTTCTCTTCCACTTTAGTCTCAGCCGCAGATTTCGCTTCATTATTTTCGCGTGTTTCCTTGGCTTCCGATGATTCAGCCAAACCGGCAACAAATTCTTCACCACTCATTTCTGAAGGTTCCCAAGCTCTTTTTCCGAAAATCTCTTCCAAATCTTCTTTAAAAATAACTTCGCATTCCAATAATTTTTCAGCTAAAATTGTCAATTTATCTTTATTTTCAGTCAAGATTTGCAAAGCACGTTGATATTGTACTTCAATCAATAAACTTACTTCCTCATCAATTATCCTTGCTGTTTCCTCAGAATATGGTTTTGTGAAACTGTCTCTTCCTTGCGAATCGTAAAATGAAACATTACCAATCTTTTTGTTGAGTCCGTAAATTGAAACCATGGCATATGCTTGTTTCGTCACTTTTTCCAGATCACTTAAAGCACCAGTCGAAATTTTACCGAAAATCAACTCTTCAGCCGCTCTTCCTCCCAAAGCTGAACACATTTCATCAGAAATTTGCTCCGTAGTCGTAATACTTCTCTCTTCGGGCAAATACCAAGCAGCGCCCAAAGATTGTCCGCGCGGAACGATTGTTACTTTTACCAATGGATGCGCGTGTTCTAACAACCACGAAGTTGTTGCGTGACCAGCTTCGTGAAAAGCGATTGCACGTTTTTCAGCTTTCGTAATAATTTTATTTTTCTTTTCTAGACCACCAACAATTCTATCCACGGCATCCAAGAAATCTTGTTTTTCAACGTGCGTTTTGGCTTTTCTTGCAGCGATTAATGCAGATTCGTTACACAAATTTGCGATATCAGCACCAGAAAAACCTGGCGTTTGTTTCGCTAAAAAATCAATATCAATAGAATCATCTAATTTTAAAGGTTTCAAATGCACTTTGAAAATTTCTTTTCGCTCGTTGATATCTGGCATGTCCACGTATATCTGTCTATCAAAACGACCAGCACGCATCAATGCGCTATCCAACACATCTGCCCTGTTTGTTGCAGCTAAAATGATCACGCCAGAGTTTGTACCAAAACCATCCATTTCTGTCAATAACTGGTTCAAGGTGTTTTCCCTCTCATCGTTTGAGCCCATTCCGTTGTTTCTGCCTCTCGCTCGACCTATTGCATCAATTTCATCAATAAAAATGATTGCTGGTGCTTTTTCTTTGGCTTGTTTGAATAAATCCCTAACACGAGAAGCTCCAACGCCAACAAACATTTCAACGAAATCAGATCCAGAAAGCGAGAAAAAAGGGACTTTTGCTTCACCGGCAACAGCTTTAGCCAATAAAGTTTTTCCAGTTCCTGGAGGTCCTACCAATAAGGCTCCTTTCGGAATTTTAGCACCTAATTCCGTGTATTTTTTAGAATTTTTCAAAAACTCCACAATCTCTTGAATTTCTTCCTTTGCTCCATGTAAACCCGCAACATCAGCAAATGTAACGTTGGTCGATTTTCCCTTTTCGTAAACTTGGGCCCTAGATTTGCCGATGTTGAAGATTTGACCTCCACCTCCACCGGCGCCACCAGACATACGTCTCATGATCACTAACCAAACAACAATCAAAATTACCGGTAAAAGCAAGAAATTTATTACTGCACCCAAATAATTTTCCTCAACTACAGGCTCGGAATTAATTGTTGGTTTTTTTAATAATTGCAAAGATTTATTTGTCTCATCTAATCGAGATAAAAAATTTCCGGGATCAGCAATTTTGAACTGAAAACTAGGATTTTTACTTTGTCTTGTTTTCTTTTCAGGATTGAGTACTTTTTGTAGTTTTTGGAAACTTGGTTTTTTACTTTCAGTAATAAATTTGCGCCCCTCCTCAGTGATTTTGAAATCAACTCTTTCACGATTTACAATTTTGACATCACTCACATAACTTGAATCTGCCAAACTAAAAAATACATCTTGTTTCAATTCAACCACATTGGAGCTGCTAGTAAACACACTAATAGCAATGGCTGCAATACCAATCAGCGCATATATCCAATATATATTGAAAGGACTTTTCTTTTTTTCTTGATTTTCTGACATGAAATTTTTATAATAATGTTGTTAATCCAAATTGGGAATATCTGTTCTAATCGCGTCAGCCCAGAGGTCTTCTAAATCATAGAAACTTCTAGAATCTTTGTGAAAAATATGTGCAACTACGTCCACGTAATCCAACAAAATCCACTCTGAATTCTCTTTGCCTTCTTGGTGCCAAGGTCTTTCTTGCAATTCTTTTCTTGTGTGTCTCATTACTGAACTGTTCACACCATCCACTTGAGTTGTTGATTCACCAGAACAAATAACAAAAAAATCAGTTACTGCATTTTTGACTTCTCTTAAGTCAAGAACAACAATGTCTTTGGCTTTATTTTCTTGCATTCCTTCTACGATGCAATCGCAAAGTACTTTTGAATCTATGCTGTTTATTAATTTATACATTCTATAAGTTGTGTTCTTTACAAAATTAATTTAATATTTTAACTTTACGCAATCTAAACGCTTCATGAAGCGATAAAGTTTAAACATGATTGGTCGAAAAATCATATTCAAGGAAACGCTTGATTCTACAAACAATTATGCTGCCAAGTTACTTCAAGCAGGTGAATTGTCCCATGGAACGGTAATAATGTCAGGTGAACAAACTGAAGGAAGAGGTCAAAGGGGCGCTGTTTGGGCTGCTGAACCCTATAAAAATCTAATCTTTACCTGTTTTTTGGAATATGATAATTTGTCAGTTTCCAGCCACCAAGCAATTACTCATTTCGTCAGCTTGGCTTTGTTTGATCTTTTAAGTTTTTTTGGCATTTCAGCTTCAATAAAGTGGCCAAACGACATCTTAATTGGAAACAAAAAAATCGCTGGTGTTTTAATCGAAAATCAATTGGAAAACACTGCAATCAAGAGCAGCATCATTGGCATTGGTCTCAATATAAATCAAACTGAATTTGGCGGGTTCAATGCAACCAGTTTGAAATTGGAGAATCAAATGGAATTTTCAGTTGAAAATACAGCAATGAAGTTAATTGAATTCATGCAAACAAGATTTAATCAACTACAAGTCAATAATTTAATTGGATTGAAAAATGAGTATTTGAATTTACTCTGGCTGCTGAATAAATCAAGTTTATTTGAAGATGAAAATGGAATTTTTGAAGGAAAAATTATTGGTACAGATGCTTTTGGAAGACTTATTGTAGAACAAAAATCAATACCTAAATCATACGATTTAAAGGAGATTAAATTTCTGGATCGTAATATTTCTGCAACTTGACAGACATGTAATTAAACAAATTTGTCAAGGGCTTATCGACCAACATTTTCATAAAAGCATTTACCTCCCCATCAAAAGCAATGTATCCTTCAGTTTTGTCTTCAACTGCTTTTAAATGAACAGTCAAGGTAAATGGGAAAGGAGATTTTTCACCTGATTGCATAACAATTTGGGACGGTGAGGTGGATTCAATTTGATACAGAGAAATTAAGAAACCACCTTGTGCTTTGAAAGAACAACTTTTCTCATCCGCTGTCCAATCGCTCATTTTATCTTGCGGCATGATGTGAAATAAATTTTCAGTATTTATCAAGAAATCAAAAACAGTCTGAGCGGGAGCATTTACCAATGATTTTGTACTTTCAATTTTCATGCGCTGAATATTTAGTTTGTTTTGTGAAAAACGACTATTTTATTGATTCCAAATGGAAGGGTTTGCTCTCCAGGCTTGCAAAGAATCCAAGTCACTTTCATTGATATATTCTTTGCGTATTGCTTGCTCTATCAAAAAATCGTAATTAGTCAATGTTTGAAAAGGACATTTAGCTTTTTTGAAATTTTCTTTGGCAACATCAAAATCATACGTAAAAATAGCAACCAAACCTTTGACCTCGCAGCCAGCCTCACGAAGCGCGTCAACAGCTTGTAAACTGCTTCCTCCGGTAGAAATTAAATCTTCAATAACCACTACTTTTTGTCCTTTTTCAAAATCTCCTTCAATTTGATTGCCTAAACCATGCCCCTTCGGAGTGCTTCTTACATAAACAAAAGGAATTCCAAGTTCTTGGGCGACCAAAGCACCTTGTGCAATTCCACCAGTTGCAACTCCAGCAATGAAATCAGGTTTGCCGTACTTTTCTAAAATCACTTCACAATAAGCTTGTCGGATAAAAGTTCTAATTGCGGGATACGAAAGTGTTTTTCTATTATCACAATAAATTGGAGATTTCCAACCCGAAGCCCAAGTGAATGGATTTGTGGGTTGCAATTTTATTGCTTTAATTTGTAATAAAAATTCGGCTACTTTTAGAGCTCTGTCGTTATTTAAAATCATGCTGCAAATGTACAAAGTTTTTATTCAAAATAGGCCTATCATTTTCATTTCTGTTGACGAAATATCAAATTATAATGGATTTTTTATCAGTCATTCGATTGGAGAAAATAGTAATCAATACATTAGCAAGTTAATGACAGAATTGCCTGAAGAAATACAACTTTATGTAATAGGTCAAAATCCCAAAGAAGAGATGATTTCCTTTTTCAAAAATCATGAGATCGTAGAAGCAGCGGGAGGAATTGTGAAAAGAAAAGATAAATACTTGTTTATCAAACGAAATGAAATTTGGGATTTACCCAAGGGGAAAGTTGAGCCTAGCGAAAGTACCCTGATGGCCGCAAAAAGAGAAATTGAAGAAGAATGTGGAATCAAAAATCCAACGGTCAATGATTTGATTTTAATCACTTATCACACTTACGATTATGAAGGAGTTCCCACTTTGAAAAAAACTTTTTGGTATGAATTATCTTACGAAGGCTCTAAGAAATTAAAACCACAATTGGAAGAGGGAATCACCAAAGTAGAATGGGTGGACAAAGATAAAATCGCCAAGAAACACAAAAATACATTTGCCTCTATCAAAGATGTACTGGATGAATATTTTAAATGATTATCCGTTTCTTTCCCCGATAACTCCGTAGGAGTGAAATATTTGTAACGACGGATGTTAATCCGTCGTAAAATGAATGGATAGATTTAGTTTTGGCGTGTGTTTTTGTTTAAAAACCATGACAAAACTACTCTTGGGTAAAGTAGCGGATGATGATTATATTTTAAAAAGAAATCAGATTAAAAATTTTAAAATCAAACTATTAACTGATATTTCACAAATGCTAAAATAAAATAATGCCTAATTTTTTGTTAATTAAAGTATTTGAATAACTAGAAAATTGTAACCTTGTATCAAAATAATAAACTATGAAATCAATATTGACAATGATGGTGCTTGCAGCTTTGAGTTTTTCGGCGGCGGCGCAAGATGCTAAACCAGCTGACAAAAAAGCAAAGACTTCAAAACCAGCTAAACAAAAATTGCCTATCACTTTCAAAACGGTAGAGATTGTTAGACCAAACATCGCTTTTGGTGCTGATGAAACTTTCACTTTTGATTTTAAGAACACAGGCAAAACACCAATTATCATTAGTAATGTTCAAACTAGCTGTGGTTGCACTACTGCAGAGAAACCCTCTGCTCCTGTTCAACCAGGGAAAAGTTCAAAAATTGCTGTAAAATACGACACAAAAAGAGTAGGTGAATTCACTAAAACAATCACGGTAACAACCAATGTTGGAGAGCCAATTGTTTTGACAATCAAAGGTAAAGTTGCTCCAGATGGAGGAAATGCAACTCCAGAAGCGCCCAAACATTAAGATTATTTACAATATTTCTAAAACCACTTTATTTATTTAAAGTGGTTTTTTTTATGCCAAAAAAGTTTGAAATGCAAAATTCACCTTTTCAATTACGATAACAAATCTCTTCATTTTGGTCTTTGAAAGTAATGTTTGTTATCTTTGAACTTTAAAAATTATTCAATGTCAAAAGAAGTGTATATTGTTGATGGAGTTCGCTCTGCAATTGGAAATTTTGGTGGAACTTTAGCAACTGTTCGACCAGATGATTTAGCTGCTAATGTAATGAAATCATTGATTGAAAAACATCCAAATTTAGATTTAGATTTAATTGAAGATGTAATTTTTGGTTGCGCAAACCAAGCAGGTGAAGACAATAGAAATGTTGCTCGCATGGCTGCATTAATGGCTGGAATTCCAATTACTGCAGGTGGAGAAACTGTCAATCGACTTTGTGCTTCTGGTATGGCTGCCACAATAAACGCAGCAAGAGCAATTAAAGATGGTGCGGGAGAAATTTACATTTCGGGCGGTGTTGAAAATATGACTCGCGGACCATGGGTGATTTCTAAAACAAGTTCAGCTTATGGCAGAGATGCTCAAATGTTTGATTCTTCATTCGGCTGGAGATTTATAAATCCCAAATTAGAAGCGCTTTATGGTGTTGACAGTATGGGAAATACCGCTGAAAATTTAGCCCAACTTTACAATATTTCTAGGGAAGATCAAGATATTTTTTCAGTTTGGTCGCAAGAAAAAGCTTTGAGAGCGCAACAAAATGGAATTTTAGCACAAGAAATAACACCTATTGCTATACCACAAAAACGAAAAGATGCCATCATTTTTGACAAAGATGAATTTATTCGTCCAGAAACTTCTTTGGCAACTTTGGGTGGATTAAGACCTGCTTTTACAAAAGATGGAACGGTTACAGCTGGCAATGCATCAGGATTGAATGATGGTGCTGCAGCTTTATTGATTGCTTCTGAATCAGCGTTGAATTCACAAAATTTAAAACCATTGGTTAGAATTGTTAGCGCCGCAGTTGCTGGTGTTGAACCAAGAATAATGGGAATCGGCCCTGTTTTCGCTTCTGAAAAAGCATTAAAAAGAGCTGGTTTGACACTAGATCAAATGGATGTTTTGGAATTGAATGAAGCATTTGCTGCTCAAGTTTTAGCTTGTACACGTAAAATGGGCTTGGCAGACAACGATCCGCGAATCAATCCAAACGGAGGCGCAATCGCTTTGGGGCATCCACTTGGAATGTCAGGCGCGAGAATCCTGCATGCAGCAGCAAATGAATTAGTCCGATCAAATAAAAAATACGCGCTGGTAACAATGTGTATCGGTGTTGGACAAGGTTATGCCACAATCATAGAACGCGTTTAATGTCAACCATTCATTCAAAAAATTCGTTCAATAATACAAATCATTGCCTATGCGTTTTTTAGTTGTTTTCAGTATTATTGCCTCTTTTCTAATTATTTCATGCAGAAAAGAGAAAGCCAATTGGGAGTCTAATTGGAGTTTACCGCTAGTGAGTGATACACTCGATTTGAAAAATTTAGTCACTGATTCATTTTTAGCAGTAAATGGCTCTGGGCATTATCAATTAGAAATAAACAGAAATATATTAGATTTCAAATTATCTGATTATATCGAAATTCCAGATACAACGATTTCTCAAAAATATTCGATTGCTTCTGGAAGTATTAATGTGCAGCCAGGATCGAGTTTTGTTAACAACAACAAAGACCATGTTTTTGATTTACAAGGTGCTGAATTAAAGCGCGTAGTTATCTCTGAAGGAAAAATTAAAATCACTGTTGAAAGTCCGATTGAAACAAAGACTATTTTCACTGTTAAATTACCGAAAGCAAAAAAAGACGGTCTAGCGATTTCCAAAACGATCCAAGCGCCTGCTGGTTCAAATGCAAATCCATCGTTGACATCCACTGTTATTGATTTGGCAGGTTATGAATTGGATTTAACTGGCACAGATGGCGGAGGATTTAATTTGTTGCAATCTCAAATGATTGTCCAAACAGATGAATCTGGCATTGCGGTGAATGTAAACAATTACGATACGACCAAGTTCATTATTGAAATAAAAGATATCAAGATGAACTATGCACGTGGATATTTTGGAAAGTTGACCATTCAAGACACTTCTGATTTGTATGTGGAATTTTTAGAAAAAATTACGGATGGAATTTTTGATTTACCTGCTACAAATATTCAACTCATCATTTCTAATGGCATCAAGGTTTCTGCAAAAGCCACATTAAATTCATTGACAAATACAAATACTTACACAGGCACAAATGTTTCGCTGAATCATTCGCAAATGGGCGTTCCATTTACCATCAATCAAGCAACGGGAACATGGGATTCATTTTTTGCCTCGATAAAAACAATATTATTTACAAGCTTAAATAGCAATATCGAGCAATTTATTGAAAATTTGGGCGCGAATCAAAAATTAGATTTCAAATTGGAACTCAATCCTTATGGAAATATTTCTGGCGGCTGGGATGAATTCTTTCCCGATAGCAAATTGCAAGTAATGCTGAAGGCTCAGATGCCATTAAGCGCATCTATGACCAATTTGACAATTCAAGACACCTTTGACTTAAATATCGATACTGATCCAGATAAAACGCACATTATTGCTGGAAAACTGAAATTAAAAGTTTCCAACGCCTTTCCTTTGCAAGGAGAAGTGAAAATGTTTTTATTAGACGCTTCAGGTCAATTGGTAGAAATAGTTTCTGGAACAGAATTAATACCATCATCTGTTTATGGAAATTTAATTTCAGGGCAAATGCAAAAGTCTGATGCAACTATTTATTTTGATTTGAATGCAAACACTTTGTCTAAAATCAATTCTATCAAAAAAGTTGTATTAAAAGTGGTGCTGAATACGCCTGATGCTTCGACGAATATTTCTAATTTTGTGCTCATTCCTGAGGGCGCTTTTATGGCTTTCAAATTAGGAACAGCCTTTCAACTTGAAAATCGATTTTAAATGAGAAATACTTTCATATTCCTTTTCGTTCTTGGTTTTCATCATGCTTTTGGTCAATTATGGTTGCCAATACAACATGATACGACTTTGATAGATCAAGAAATTATTCTTTCTGGGGATAATTCTTACAATTCATCCTCTTTGCAAAATAGCATCGCCGATCGACTATTAAGAGGAGGGCAAATTTCTGCGGATGTTATCAATCAAAGTTACGATGTGCAAAAAGGATTGAATCGTTTGGGCAAAAATCTACAAGCTGAATTTGAATATAGAAATTACAAAGCGAACATTTTTCGAAATAAAAATTGGGGATTTTTAGTCAAAGGAGCATATTACTTCATTGGTTCTGCCGCCTATTCAGATGACTTATTTGGACTGATTTTTAAAGGAAATGATCAATTTCTTGGTTCAACAGCAGAATTTTCAGGAACAACATTGAATGTCATGGGATTTCAAAAAGTTGGATTTGGTGTCATTTCAAAAAAAGGGAAATCTTCTGTAACGCTGAATTTTATAAATGTATCAAGTGCTTACAAAGGAAGGCTTCAAACTGGTATTTTAACGCAAGACGCAGAAGCTTCATCCATAGATTTAGAAGTTGATGGTTCCTTTTCTTTCACCGACAAAAATCAATTTTCGAATGGTTTGGGTGCTGCCGTAGATTTGGATTTCAAAATTCCATTTCAATGGTTGAATGGCAGGAAATCCTATATTCAACTACAAACCAAAAACCTAGGAATGGCTTATATGAATCAAGGAATGAAAAGCTACAGTGTAGATTCAACCTACAATTATTCTGGATTTAATTTTGATCAAATTTTCAATAATCAATCCCTTTTCGGAAACGACTTTTCAATTTTGGATTCACTAGCAATTCAAGCAGAACAGCTAAAAAAATGGGTAGTTTTGCCTTGCGTATTTCAAGCATCTAAATTGATTGATGAAAATTATCAAGGCAAGTTTCAATCTCTGTTTGGATTGCGACTTTATCCAACATTGAGCTATACGCCACTACTATTTCTAGGAGTTAATTACAGACCAAAACAATTTTTAGATTTGGGAATTGTTGCCAGCTATGGTGGATTTGGCAGTTTCAGAGCTGGTTTCTACTCCAATATAAACTTCCAAAAAATTCAAATTGGTATCGGAACAGAAGATGTATTAGGATTTATTTCTAAAAATGCATTTGGTGAATCATTAAACTTAAGAGTAAGATGCAAATTATAAAAGTCCTTTTCGTCATTGGAATCTTGACATTTTCTAAAAATTCTCAAGCACAAATCAAATTTTTCAATAGCTATACCAACAATGGTTATGATTTTGGTGAAGGCATTTGTCAGCTGTCAGACAGCAGTTATCTGATCACAGGTTCATCCAGTAGTTTTGGTGAAGGTCCTGCACAAGCGTTTATTTTGCACGTAGATAGCCTAGGAAATCGGCTTTGGTCAAATTCCTATGGCGGAGCAGAAAGTGACTGGGGAAGACGCATATTTGCGGTGGAAGGCGATGGTATTTATGTCGCAGGTTATACCAATTCATTTGGAAACGGTTTATTTGATTTTTACTTTTTTAAAACAGATTTTCAAGGAAATTTGTTGTTTGAAAAAACTTATGGCGGATCAAATTTTGAAAAATTACATGGGGCAGTTATGATGCCTGACACCACCTTTATATTGGTTGGAGAAACACTTTCAAATGACACCGAAATTGAAGACATGTTCATGATGCGTTTGAAATCAAATGGAGATACAATTTGGACAAAAACGATAGGATCAGGAGGAAAAGACATTGCAAAAAATGTGAATATTGTGAACGATTCAACATTTGTTATTGTTGGTGATTATTTTGTGCAAGATTCTTTAATGCAAAAGGCAATCGTAATGAAAATGAACGTGAATGGAAACGTTGAATGGACAAATTACACAGGGCAAAATGGAAACTATTCTTTGAATGATGTCACAATTAACAATAATATCATTCGTGCAGTAGGAAGTAATTTTGTTGTAAATAATGGTGAGACAACATCGACTTATATTTACAAGTATTTGGCTAATTTAGATGGAAGTTTGATTTTTGAATTGTTAGATCAAAGTGGCAGTGATGCGCGAATAGATTATTTGACAGCGTATGGAAATACCACCAAATTTTACATCGCAGAACAAGCTACAAATAGCACAATTCCTGTTTTTGGCGTAGGTGAAGATTGTTTTATAAGAAGATATTCTGAATATTTGTTTTGGGAAAGTTTTGTTGAATTAAACACTTCAAATCTGGGTCAAGACCAAGCGAATCAAATGATTCCAACTTCAGATGGCGGTGCGATTATAGTGGGATTCAATACGCATTTAGGTGCTGGAGGAAACAATATTACATTGGTCAAAATTGGTGCAAATGACAATTTTCCTGCCTCTTATACTGCACCGATTGAAAATAGTTTGCTTTCAATTGAAACGATTGAAAATGATGATCTAATATCTATCTACCCAAATCCAATTGATCAGCAATTACAGATATCATCCACATTTTTAGGTAATATCGAAATTAAAATTATTGACCTTACAGGAAAATTGATCTATGAAAATTCATTCAAAAACAATTTGGAAATCAATTTTGAGAACTATCAATCTGGGGTTTATTTTATTCAAATTGAATTGAATGAGAACCAAAGTATGATGAAGGTAATCAAAAGATAAAACGAGAAAATTGGTTACAAAAAAAGCTTTCAAAATTGAAAGCTTTTTTTTGTAGCGAGAGGGAGATTTGAACTCCCGACCTCCGGGTTATGAATCCGGCGCTCTAACCAACTGAGCTACCTCGCCATCTTGCTTTTCAGACGAAAATATTATCTATTCAAGCTGTTTGCGGGTGCAAATATACGCAAATAATTATTTTAAAATCTCTTATGATCTATCTTCTTCAAATAAAATTTTGGTATTGTGCTTCAATGTTCTGAAAATCAAAGAAATTAGTAAGGCAATAAGCACCACAATTCCATGATTTACTTTCCATTGAACTTCACCTTGAGCATCATTGAACCAATCTCTGAAAAAATCGATAAAAACAAACCCTATTATAGTCGCTGTAACACCAGAATATTCTCTTCTCATAATTGTTTTAATAGAAAAAGGAATACTTGTTTTCTCATAATTTTTGAAACCCAGCCAAAAAGCGTTCACTTTCATCGACCAATCAACATAAGATTGACCAAATTTTTTCTCTAAAAAACGTTCTTCTGCAAACATGATTCTCTCATAATATAACCAAAACAACAGACTGATGAGGAGCACAAACCAAATATTGAATGTGTACAAAACAATTCCAATCCACATGAAATAATTTCCCAAATAAAGCGGATGACGGACGCTTGAGTAAATTCCTTTTGTATTTAAAGCTTCAGCAACTTGCTCCTGCGTGTTTCTCCCAGAGGTGTTTTTATTGCTTGTTCCGATCGCAATTGAACGAATTACTAACCCTGCGAAAGAAAAAATTCCGGCAATAATCGTGAGGACTAACCTACAGTCATCATCCCCTTTAAGAAACTCATAATCAGTAAAATAAATAGTAGGAATTGCCATTAAAAACAAAATAACAGGGAACTGACCGCGGTATTTAAATAAAAAATTTCCATTTTTTTCTAGTGTGTGTACTAATGCCATTGAAAAGAATTATGTATATTTCAAAACTTCAAATAAAGTACGAAGGCAATAAAATGAAAAATAAGATGGCTGATAAACATAAAATAGAATTAGAATACTTACTAAAAACTTCTCCCAAAGTTTTTGAAAATATGGTTTCTACACCAAGTGGATTGGCAGAATGGTTTGCTGATGACGTGAATATTAAGGAAGATATTTATACTTTTTACTGGGATGGAAGCGAAGAACAAGCAAAACTCTTGAGTAAAAAAGCGGGTCATCATATGAAATGGAAATGGTTGCGAGAGGAAGAGGAAGAAAATGACACATTTTTTGAAATTCAATTCGAAGTAGATCCAATGACTAAAACATTGGTTTTACATGTTACCGATTTTGCAGATGAAGATGATATTGAAGAAGTTACAATGCTTTGGGAGTCATCCATACAAGAATTAAAAAGAGTGTTAGGCGCTTAATTATATATGTGTTAAAGTCCTTTTTTTTAGAGAGATAATTTTCATTTTTAAAATTCAAAATTAATTCTCTTATCATTCGTTACTTTTGTCAAAAAGAATTTTCTTTATTTTGAAACGACTGTACGTTTTTAGTATCAAATCCTTCGCGGGTCCTTTTGTGGTTACGTTTTGTATTTCCATGTTCATGCTTATCATGCAATTTTTTTGGAAATACATCGATGATTTGATGGGAAAAGGAATTGGAATTGGCGTAATTATAGAACTGTTGTTTTTCGTTTCTGCCAGTTTAATCCCGCTTGCATTACCACTTGCAATGTTGTTGTCATCCATTATGACCATTGGAAATTTAGCGGAAAACAATGAGTTAACAGCCTTAAAGTCATCCGGATTATCTCTTTACAGAATTTTAAGACCTTTAACTGGCGTTGTTTTGTTAATCTGTTTAGGAACATTTTATTTTGCCAATTTCGTCATTCCCGTAGCCAATTTAAAATGGAGAACCATCATTTATGACATTCAAGAAACCAAAATCTCAACCGTTTTAACCCCCGGAAAATACAACAATCAATTGGATGGTTATTCTATCAAAATTGACAAAGGCACCGACAGTAAATTTGAAGGAATAACGATTCACGATCACACCAACTTAAACGTTGTTAAAACTGTGAAAGCAGAACGAGGAGAAGTCTTTAAATCCAAAAATGGCTTGTATCTTTTCTTTAACCTAGAAAATGGTGAAGTTTTCGAAGAACTTTCTTCTTTTTCAGGATCAGGATCAAACAGTAATTTTCATCCGAGCAGAAGATATTCTTTTGATGATGCAACCTACAAAATTGACATTTCAGGATTTAAAATGAATAAATCAGATGAAGATTTGTTTAGCAACAAGCATGAAATGTACAACGTTTTTCAAATCAATCAGGCAGTAGATTCAATTCAAAAACAGACTTATGCTATTTTAAACAATTTTGTGGAAGGAATAAAAAATAGTCATCCCTATTTTCAATCTCATAAATTTAAGCACGACAGCATTAGTTTGCGGGTAATCGATACAATGAAAATCCCAGATGAGATAATTAAAATCAATCAATTATCGATTCCTGATTTGAGACAAGCTTACAATATGTCGATTAGCAAAATTCGTGTCAATAAAGAAAATTTGCAAAGTCAAAAACTTTTCACAGAAACAATTATAGATGAAGTTTCGAAGTTTTACATCGAATTCAATAGGAAATTTGCCTTAACTGCGACGATTTTGGTGTTGTTTTTTGTTGGCGCACCCCTAGGGGCAATTGTAAAAAAAGGAGGATTTGGCGCACCCGTTGTAATTGCAGCTTTGCTATTTATGGTTTATTTTATTTTGATTAGTGTGGGCGAAAGTCTTGCCACTGAAGGTGTATTATCTCCTTTTTGGGGAATGTGGATGGCCACCTTTATTTTGGCGCCAGTCGCAATCATATTAATGCGCAGTGCTGCGAATGATTCTAAAGTTTTCAGCAAAGAGTCTTGGTCCAAAATATTAAAGAAAAAACCAAAAAAAACTGTTCACCATGAAAGTACTTCATCTCACAAATAAACCAATTTTTCCTTTACTGGATGGTGGTTGTATTGCGATGCATGAACTACTTAAAAACTTGCTTCAATTGGGTTTTGAAGTCAAAAACTTGACTATTGAAACCTCGAAACATCCATTTGAATTAGCACAATATCCTACTTCACTTCGGCAAATTATTTCACCAGAATCAGTATTTATTGACACAAAAATAAGGGCCAAAGATGCCTTTTTGTCCTTGTTTGGAAATACATCTTACAATGTTTCAAGATTTTACAACATTGAATTTGAAAATAAAGTAATTGAAACACTAAAAAGTACAATATTTCAAGTCATTATTCTGGAAAGCGCCTATCTCCTGCCCTATTTACCTGTGATCAGGAAGAATTTTGAAGGAAAAGTAATATTGCGAGCCCACAATGTTGAATTCAAAATTTGGGAGCAACTTACAGCGTCAGAAGTTGGAATTGTAAAGAAATTGTTTTTAAGAAAATTAGCCAAAGATTTAAAAACATTTGAAATTACCAACTTAAAAAAAGTAGATGGAATCGCTTGTGTTTCTGAAAATGATTTGATGCATTTCCAAAGTCTAGGAATTACAGCTCCATTTTGCTCAATTCCTGTTTCAATGGATTTTGATATTGGAAACATTCCTGACACTCAAAAAAATAAGTTTTGCTTTTTAGGCTCAATGAATTGGAAACCAAACATTGAAGCGGTTGAATTATTATTGAACAAAATTTTTCCAAAAATACTAGAGAAAATTCCAAATGCGGAGCTGCATTTAGCTGGATCATACATGTCGGACAGACTTATGAATTTGAAGCAGAATAATGTTTTTATACATGGAAAAGTAACCGATGTGAAAGCATTTTTTGTTGAAAATGGAATTTTACTGGTCCCGCTCAAATCTGGATCAGGAATAAGAATAAAAATCCTGGAAGCCATGTCGCTGGGAGTTCCTGTGGTATCATCTGCAGTTGGCTTTGAAGGAATTCCAGTCAAAAATGAAATTCATGGAATGATAGCCAATCGAACAAAGGATTTTGTTGAAGCAGCCATTCTGCTTGCATCAAATATAGAAATAACTAATAAAATGGGTCAAAAAGGACAAATTTTGGCCATCGAAACGTTCAATAGCAACAATATTTCAAAAAAACTTCTTGCATTCATCCAATCCATATAAACCCACCATCGCGGTAATTTTATCTCGTTTCCCTTATCCGCTGGAGAAAGGAGATAAATTGCGTGCCTATTTTCAATTGGTCGATTTGGCAAAAGTTTTTGATATTCATTTAATTTGTACGACAGAAAAAGAAATTCAAAAAAATGATTTCGAAAAAATACTAAAACTATGTAAAACGGTTCATGTTTTCAAACTCAAAAGAATGAACCTCTTTTTAAATCTATGTTGGGCCATTGTTGATTCCAAACCTTTTCAAGTTCGCTATTTTTATCAAAAATGGATACAAAAAGCAATCAATCAAATATTGAAAGATGTTCAACCATCACATATTTATTGTCAATTGATTAGGTCCAGTGAGTATGTCAAAAATCACCATTCTTGTCCTAAAACCTTGGATTACATGGACGCTTTGTCAAAAGGAATGGAACGCAGAATAAATCATGTTTGGGGGATAAAAAAAATGATTTTTAAATCAGAATACAAACGTTTAGCAAAATATGAACGGTTAATTTTCGACTATTTTGAAAATCACACAATCATTTCCAAACAAGATCGAAATTATATGATGCATCCACAACGTGAGCAAATAATTTTGGTGCCGAATGGCGTGGACAATCAGTTTTTTGAAACGGTGACAACTGAAAAAAAATTCGAATTGCTATTTACAGGAAACATGGGCTATCCGCCAAATATTGATGCGGCCATGCTGATTGAAAAAGAAATTATTCCCGAATTAACATCGAAAAACATTTTCCTAAAATGCTTGATTTCAGGAGTAAATCCTCATCCTTCATTGAAAGCACTTTCCACAGAAAATTTCAAAGTAAACGGCTGGGTGGAAGATATCAGAGAAAGTTATGCAAGTGCTGAAATTTTTATCGCGCCAATGATGATTGGCACAGGACTGCAGAATAAACTGCTAGAGGCCATGGCCATGGGTTTGCCGTGTATCACTTCAACACTAGCTAACAATGCGCTGCTTGCCAAACCTGAAAAAGAAATTTTAATCGCAGACGATGCTAAATCTTTCGCTGATCAAATTGAAAGACTTTTAAATGATCCCATTCTATTTAAAGAAATTTCAGAAGCTGGAAAATCATTCGTTAAAGCAAATTTTCAATGGTCAAGTGCAAATGGTGTTTTGATTGGAAGGATATTAAGACATAAGACTATAGACACTAGACATTAGACTTCCAATTTTCTTGAAAATTTTGAAATAATCTTTCATTGCGAAGCAAAAAGAAAATTCAGTCTAATAGTCGCGGAGCTACGGGTCTATTGTCTTAAGTCTAATAGCGAAGCGGGTCTTTTTTCAGACATTAGACATTAGACTTTTCAATTTTCTTGAAAATTTTGAAATAATCTTTCATTGCGAAGCAAAAAGAAAATTCAATCTAATAGTTGCGGAGCAACGGGTCTATTGTCTTAAGTCTAATAGCGAAGCGGGTCTTTTCAAGCTTTTATTTTTTCCGGTTGAATTACAAATCTTCAGGGAGCTGAACTGTTTTGTATGATTTTGCTTTTGGTTTCAATTTGTCGATGAAAACAACTTTGAATCTTTCTCCTGTTGGAGTAATAATCATTTCTGAAATACCGTTAGAAATTGTTGGCGATTGTTTTTTTGCATTGTAAACATTTTTGTCCATGTACAATTCATAGGTATCATCTTTGTATTGCAAGAATACGGAAACAATTACACCATTTTCAACACGCACTTTTCCCGAAACACAACTTGTGTTTTCACCTTCAAAAAAACTAATGATTACATTTCTGTGCATGTCATCCGCGATGGTGTAAGAACCTCTTTTGGTGAATGCTTCTTCCAATTTCTTGAAACAGTCATCAGACTGAGAAAACGCGCTAATTGACAGGAGTAATGTTAGACTAAACAGTAAACTTTTTTTCATATTGATCTAATTTTATGAGTTTCCTCAGTTCCAAATATAGTAAGTTTGATTTAAATGTAGCTAGTCAAAACGAAATTAATTATTTTTGACAAAAATCAAACACGATGAGCACAAAACAAATTGCAAGCCATTTTTCCGAAGCTGCCGAAATTTTGCTAAAATTTAACAATTCAGCAAATATGGAATTGATCGAAAAAGCGGGTCAAATCTTGGTAGCATCCTTAAAAAACGACCACAAGATAATTAGCTGTGGCAATGGAGGTTCGATGTGCGATTCAATGCATTTCGCAGAAGAATTAACTGGCAGATACCGCAACAATAGAAAAGCAATTCCTGCAATTTCTATCTCAGATCCAAGTCATCTTTCTTGTGTGTCGAATGATTATGGTTACGAATTTGTTTTTTCAAGATTTGTGGAAGCTTTTGGTCAAACAGGTGATGTTTTGGTTGGAATTTCGACTTCCGGCAATTCAAAAAATATTTTAAATGCCATTGAAGCAGCCAAAGCAAAAGGAATGAAAGTAATTGGACTGACAGGAAAAGATGGCGGAGCGATGGCTAACTTATGCGATGTAGAAGTTAGAGCGCCTGAATCAAAATATGCAGACAGAGCACAAGAAATACACATCAAAGTGATTCACAGTTTGATTGATTATGTGGAAACTTATCTGTTGGATTGAATAAAATCGAAAGAAAATATGAAGAGGAGTTATTTTCCTCTTTTTTTATGCCTTCTTTTCTCTAAAAGTAAAATACTTTTGGCTTGTATAGCTGTAAAAAACAACAATTATAATGGTGAGAAATTTCGCCAAAGTTGGATAGAAATCAAGAAATTCGACAAAAAACATCATCATCACGTAATTGAGGAAAAAGTTGGTCATCACCAAAATAAAGTATCGAAATAATTGGACTCTTCCACTCAGATTAGATTCTGTCCAAACGATGTATTTCGACATCAAAAATCCTGTTGGAAAAGTGATGATAAATGCCATTATCAACGCTGCATTGTATGGTTTTAGAACGATAAATCCCAAATCCAATAACTCTTTGTGGAGAATAAAATGAAAACTGAGGAAAAACAAAACCAAATCCAAAACAACATTTGTACCACCGCAAACCGCGTAGCGAAAAGTTTGTAAAGGCATTATTTTCCTGAACAAAGGATGAAAAAAATCAATAAAAGCGACTAATTTATCTCTCATTACAATGCTAAGCTAATTTTCCAATGGCAAACATGGCTGGAATTTTCCCAAAATCGTACGCATTTTCTCTCCAATCAACAATGCGCATCGATTTGATTCGTTCATCGTAACAAGTCAAATTGGAAGCGATACACAAATAGGTTTCATCCATTAGTTCGTTCAACAAATCTTCCAAAATATGCATATTTCTAAACGGAGTATCCATGAATAAGTGTGTCATTCCTGTTTTACGCGCTGAAATTTCAAATTCTTTCAATTTGCGAATTCTTTCTTTTCTTTCTCTTGGCAAATAACCATGAAATGCAAATTCCTGTCCGTTAAAACCGCTTCCAATCAAGGTCAGCAAAATAGATGACGGACCGACCAATGGCAAAACATGAATATTTTGTTGGTGAGCCAATGCTACTAAATTTCCACCTGGATCAGCGATTCCTGGGCAGCCAGCTTCAGAAAGAACCGCCATGTTTTGACCTTCACGAACCACTTTCAAAAATTGATTTAAATTTTCGTGGGGCGTTTTTTTGTTCAGAATGTAAAATGTTGATTCATCAATTGGAAATTCACGGTCTAATTTTCTAAGATATCTTCGTGCAGACTTCAAGTCTTCTACGGCAAAAAATCTCAATTCTTTGGCAATTGCAATAACATCTGCAGGAATTACGTGCGAAGTGCCTTCACTTCCTAGAGTTGTTGGTAATAAATATAATTTTCCAGCTGCCATTTTACAATTGATTATTTTTAATTTTATCTATAATTATTTCTGTTGCTTCATCCAATAATTCATACACCTGCTCAAAACCAGCTTGTCCTCCAAAATATGGATCAGGAACTTCAGCATCTGCAGTTGATATTTCGTTTAAAATCAGCTTTACTTTCTTTTTTTCTGTTTCATTTTGAGCCAAAGCCAGGACATTTTTCAAATTACTTTGGTCCATTACATAAATCAGATCAAAATCCTGAAAATCTTGAGATGTGAATTGTCTAGCTCGCAAAAAAGAAATGTCAGTACCTCTGTTTTTAGCAGTTTCAGTCATTCTGTAATCAGGTGCATCTCCCGCATGATGTGCAGAAGTTCCCGCAGAATCTACCACTACTTTCAAGTCATTTTCACTAACTTTCTGACGCAAAAGTCCATCAGCTAGAGGCGACCTGCAAATGTTACCTAGACAAACCATCAAAATTTTCATGAAGACAAAGGTAATCAGAATTTAGGAGTAAGATGAATTTTTAGATTTATTAAGATTAGACCGAAGACTTTAGACTTTAGACAATAGTTTTTAAGATATTGAGACTTTCAATTTTCTTGAAAATTTGAGAACATCTAAAGTCGCGAAGTAAAAAGAAAATCTAGTCTAATAGTTGCGAAGCAACGGTTCGATTGTCTCAAGTCTAATAGCGCAGCGAGTCTTTTTTTAGACATAAGTCAATTGTGTACTTCCCTAAATAGAGTTGACCGTTTCAAGTGTATTTTTTCAATTTGATTAAAATATTTGGAAAGAAAAAATAATCAAAATTCACAAACAATACTACTTTTGAAATGTTCAAACTGAAAGATTAGCAATTGAATATCCAATTTTCACTAGAATTAATTGATGATGAAAAAAGATGTTATAATTATCGGCGCCGGACTTTCAGGACTTTCAGCAGCAATCCATTTGCAAAACGAGGGGCGTGAAGTTTTTATTATTGAATCAACTGATAGAGTTGGTGGCAGGATTAAGACGGACATGCATGAGGGTTTTCGCTTGGATAGAGGATTTCAAGTATTATTGACTGCGTATCCAGAAGCGAGGAAAATATTGGATTATGAAGCGTTAAATCTTCAAAAAATGTTGCCTGGAGCAAACGTTATTTATGATGGTGGAAGTTTTGAAGTTTTCGATCCATTTCGCAAACCTTCAGCACTTTTTTCGACCATTTTTGCACCTGTAGGTTCGCTAAAAGATAAATTAAACACTTTTTTACTAAAAAAGAAATTGCAAAATCAGAGTATTGAGCAAATTTTTAATCAAGCAGAAATAACGACCCTGGAAAAAATCAAAGCGTATGGCTTCAGTTCAAAAATGATCAATCGTTTTTATGCGCCTTTTATGGCGGGAATCTACCTTGAAAATGACCTAAAGACCTCAAGTCGAATATTTGACTTTGTGATGAAAATGTTTTCGGAAGGTGATGCAGCCTTACCAGCATTGGGAATGGAAGAAATTCCGAAACAACTTGCTTCAAAATTACCAAAAAAATGTTTCTTATTTAATCAAAAAGTCATAGATATTATTGATAATAAGGTATACACAGAAGATGGAAAATATTTTGAAGCCTCCCAAATTTTAATTGCGACAAATGCAAACGATCTAAGCAGTAAATACTTTCCTCAACAAAAAAAATGAAAAACAGCAAGTAACCAATGTCTATTTCGAGGCAACTAAGGCACCGGTAAAAAAAGCAATTGTTACCTTAAATGCCTCTGAAAATAGAAAATGGGTAAATAATCTTACTGTGCTCACTAATGTTTCCAAAGCTTATGCTCCAGAAGGAAAGGTTTTGATTTCTGTTTCCTGCAATGGACTTTTAAATGAGAATGATGAAGTAATTGCTGAGAACATGAAAAAAGAATTACTTCCTTGGTATGGAGAAGCTGTTTTGCATTGGAAAATGCTTAAAACTTATAGAATTTCTTACGCTTTACCCAATCAAGACTCAGTTTCAAATGACATCAAAGTATCAGAAATCAAAATCTCAGAAACGCTATTTATCTGCGGAGATCACCTGTTAAATGGATCCATCAATGCAGCACTCAAAACGGGAAGATTGGCAGCAGAAACGATGAAATTGAGTTGGGAAAATAGTTTATGATGCTTTGATGCACTTTTTTCTGCTTTATAAATTGTAATTATTGGTGAAGGCGAATAAAACTTAGGGAAAAAAAGCTATGTGAATTTAGAGATCTAAAAAAGGTGTTAAGATTATAATAAAATGGAAGTGAAAGTTTTAAATAGAGAAGATTCAAAAAAATGGATCCTTGAAACCTGTGGCAAAGGTTGGCTAAATTTAATTGATATTATTTACGATAATAAACCCGAACATGTTGCCATTACTGAAGTCTTTCAAAAATGGGGTGCTTTAACCGTTCGGTATCATGGAGAAGATGAAATTTTTGAGGAGTTGGTTGAAACGGTAGAATCTATTAGTAAAAAGATGTGCGAAATATGCGGTCTTAGTGGAGAAGAAACAGTTCTAGGAGGACATGTTGAAACTTTATGTGAAGATCATTTCAACGAGGCCGAATACAAAAAGCATGTTGGAGAGTTTGTAGAAGGTAAAACAAATCTATATTTAACCAAGTTTATTGATGAAAGAGGAAATGAATTTTGGAAAAATAAAGCAAAAAATAAATAACGGTTAAAATCAAAGAATGTCGAATTCACCCATGAGCCTTAAACAAAACATCAAGAAAATATTTAAAGCTGTTGAAAGCAGAAACCAATATGAAGCTACTTATCTTCAAATTAGAGCTTTGTCCTTAAACGACAGTGCGCTTTTTGAGATACTTTGGCCTGAAGCCATCAAAAGCCAAAGTATTGATAGAGATGTACTTTTAAGCGCATTGACATTGTATCATTTAAATATAAAATGTTCCATCAATTTAAAAAGCGCAATATTGCAAATGTATGATGAATGGGATTTAAGTTTAGAGGAAGTGCCGTGGTATTTAGTAAATCAATTCTCTGAAATAGAGGTTAGAAACATCATAAATGAGATCTCCCAAAAAGCTGAATTTAAAAGCAAGGAGGTAATTTCAAAGACGATTTTATATTGGTTGAATTGTAAAAATTAAATATGGAAATTATGCAATTCCTGCATTAAGATTGATATTCACTTATTGAAAATTAAAAAAGTCAAATGGCATTTCCAAAAAAAAGACTTAGAAAAACTGCGCTAAAAAAAACTATAAATAGGCAAAACAAAACTTTTTTTGAATACTATATCAAGTTAATAATATCATGAATAGTAACGAGTTACAAATTCGAGAAGTAAAATTCCCCGAAGACCTTCAAATAGTGCAAAAATTATTGTTTGACTATCTTTCTTGGGGAAATAGTCAAATGCAATTTCATTTTGGCGTTCATCCGCACAATCCAGCGCAGCAAGTTTCTCAGGATATTCAAAATATCGACAAATTCTTACCACCGCATGGACGAATGTTGCTTGCCTGCAAAGGAAATGAAGTTTGTGGAATCGGTGCTTTGGTCAGCATTGAAAGCAAAATAGGCGAAATAAAGCGCATGTATGTTGATCCATCTTTTCGAAATTTAGGCGTTGGCAAAGCAATACTCAATTCATTACTGGAGTTTGCGAAAAAAGAGGAGTATCAAAAAGTGCGGCTTAATAGTCCGAAATTTATGCAAGCCGCGCATTCATTGTATCGCAGTGTTGAATTTTATGAAATTGAAGTCTACCCCGAGGTTGAAATCCCCGAAGCATTCAGAGAATATTTGCTTTTTATGGAATTGGAATTTTGAACTACTAGAATGTCTAAAATCGAGAAATCCAAGATACAATAAAAGACCCGCTTCGCTATTAGACCTTAGACAATAGAACCGTTGCTCCGCAACTATTAGACTAGAATTATTACGGTTGCTGCTCAACTTTGAGGAAAATTTAAATACCAGAGAAAATTAGAGAGTCTAATATCTCCAGTCTAATATCTAATGTCTCCAGTCTTATAGATGGATTACTTCCCCATACGCAGCAGCGGCGGCTTCCATCACTGCTTCAGACATCGTTGGATGCGGATGCACCGTTTTGATTAAGGTTTCACCGGTAACTTCTAATTTACGAACGGCAACGATTTCTGCAATCATTTCAGTAACGTTTGCGCCGATCATGTGGGCTCCTAATAATTCTCCGTATTTAGCGTCGAAAATCAATTTTACGAAACCATCTTTTGCTCCGGCAGCGCTTGCTTTTCCTGAGGCAGAGAATGGAAATTTACCGATTTTGATGTCCAAGCCAGCAGCTTTTGCCGCTTTTTCAGTCATTCCTACAGAAGCGATTTCTGGAGAAGCATAAGTACATCCTGGAATGTTTCCGTAATCCAATGGTTCTGGGTGGTGACCAGCAATTTTTTCCACACAAATAATTCCTTCAGCAGATGCTACGTGAGCCAAAGCTGGGCCTGGAACGATATCGCCAATTGCGTAATAACCTGGGATATTTGTCTGGTAGAAATCGTTTACCAAAATACGCCCTTTGTCAGTGACAATTCCTACGTCTTCTAATCCAATTCCTTCGATATTTGTTTCGATACCTACAGCAGAAAGAACAACATCACATTCGATTATTTCTTCTCCTTTGGCAGTTTTTACTGTTACGATGCAACCTTTGTCCGTTTTTTCAACTTTTTCAACAGAGGCATTTGTCAAGATGTTAATTCCTGCTTTCTTGAAAGATTTTTCCATTTGTTTAGAAACATCTTCGTCTTCAACCGGAACAATGTTTGGCATGAATTCTACGATGGTAACTTCAGTTCCTAGGGTATTGTAGAAATATGCAAATTCAACGCCAATAGCACCTGAACCCACAACAACCAATCTTTTTGGCAAAGATTTCAAGGTCATCGCTTCACGGTAACCGATGATTTTTTCACCATCTTGTGGAATGTTTGGCAATTTGCGAGAACGAGCTCCAGTAGCTAAAATCAATGCTTTGTCAGCAGTATATTCAGTCACAGTTCCGTCTTCAGCAGTAACATCTACTTTTTTTCCAGCCTTGATTTTTCCTGAACCTTTGATTACATCAATTTTGTTCTTTTTCATCAAGAATTGAATTCCGTTGCTCATTCCATTAGCTACTCCTCGACTTCTGTCAATCATCGCAGTGAAATCTGCTGAACTTTCCTTTACTGTGATTCCATAATCGGAAGCATGTTGAAGATATTCATAAACATTTGCACTTTTTAAAAGCGCTTTGGTAGGTATACATCCCCAATTTAGGCAAATTCCACCCAATTCTTCGCGTTCAACAATTGCAGTTTTTAAGCCCAATTGAGAAGCACGGATGGCAGTAACATATCCACCAGGTCCGCTTCCAATAACTATAATGTCGTAATTCATGTTCTTATCAATAAAATTCTAGTTTGCGAAGTTAGGTAAAAATAGTAAATGGAAGAATAGATAGTTGGATTATTCGTGCAGCAGATTGGTAGATTAGCAGATTGGCACATTGGCACATTGGCAGATTATTGGATTGGTAGATTGCAGATTGAGTGCGTGGCTGACTTCGTTGTTATTTTATTTAAAATTATTTTAAAAAGTTAAATTGGGTCTATTGTCTAAAAAAAGAGACTCGCTGAGCTATTAGACTTGAGACAATAAAACCGCTGCTTCGCAACTATTAGACTAGATTTTCTTTTTACTTCGCAACTTTAGGATAATCTCAAATTTTCAAGAAAATTAAAAATCCTAATATCTTAAAATCCTAACATCTTAAAATCTATTGTCTAAAATCTAATGTCTTCCGTCTAATGTCTAGTGTCTTCGGTCTAATGTCTAGTGTTTTCCGTCTAATGTCTAATCCCCAAAAACATCCTTCATTACTCTACCGGTGGAAGTTGGAATTTTGAAATTCAATAATTCAGCGACGGTATTTGCGATATCAACTTGCTCATAATAGGTTTCGCAGGTGTGATTTTTTTTGAAATCTGGGCCAAGGGCAAAAAATTCGACATGCCTGCATCCTTCGCATAAATCGCCGTGGGAAATGTATCCCTCTTGGTGCCCAGCAGTGTGTCGGCCGTGATCATTGGTAACAATTACCGTAGTTTTGTTTTTATATTTCGGATCATTTTGCAACATTTTCCAGAAATCGTGGATGTATTTGTCTGTATCTTTAATTCCATGCAAATAGGCGATTGAATCTCCTGCATGTCCTGCTGCATCTGGTTGTTTGAAATTGACGATTGCCAAACGAACATGGTTGTTCGTGGCGATATTTTTCAAGTGATCGAATGTAACACTGTCTTCCCGATATCCGCTAAAAAGTCCGATAATTCCGCAATCAGTGCTTGGTCTGAATTTTCCTTTCCAAAGTGGGTCGACACAATCTGAAAGTATTTCCAACTTGTCTTTCGTTGCTATGACCCAAGCTTCCGACATTGGTTGATTTGTAGCTTGCAGCCAATATTGAAAAACCGAAGGATTGGTAGGATATTGATTTCCAGAATTACTGATATTTTCGTAAACGCCAGTGCACATGGCTTGATGTCCAGAACAAGTGAATGTGAAACCATTGTTATAAAAATTATTGCAATTTACACCCTCTTTCAACAGCGCAAAACGATAAGGAATAAATTGATGCGAAGGATCTCCCCAAGTTTCTGCATAGCGCGCTCCATCGACAACAAAAATGAATACAGATTTGGTCTTGTAAACCGGCTTGACAACTTCTTTCTCACAAGCGCCGAAAATGAAAAATACTGCGAATGCAAATGTAAAGGTGATAAATGATAAAATTTTAGATGCTTTCATTTTTGCAGTTTTCTCAATAAAGTTAGCAATTTAACGAAACTTTGAAAGCATTTGTTGAAAAAATGGGGATTTATTTATTTTGAGGTGCTAACTAAAAATTTACGTTAAATATCAAAATGGTCTTTCCATCCAAGATTTTTACTTTTCTTTCCTTGATGAAAGAAAAGTAACAAAAGAAAAATCAAGTCTCCGTGATTGAACTTGCTTCCGTAAACTACAGCATTTTCAAAACTTCTAAAAAGTGACTTCTATCGATGAGCTATCGCTATCTCTTTCGTTTACACTTTTCAGTGCGTTTCAAAAACCGTCCAATCACTAGGACGGCTATTTTCTTCAATATCCAATTTTTTTTAAGAATTTTCGATTTAAGATCTGTTACTTCAGACGATCAATTACAGCATTATAATTCAATAAATTTAAATTTTCTCAACGAAAAAATAGTCTCAGCACCCTTTCACAATGAGCTTGTCGAAGTGCACTTTAATTACACTGAGTTTACCGAAGTAAGTTTTACCCGAGTAAAAAAGAAGTAAATAATTTTCGAACGCTTCCGATTTAACGAAATAAAGAAAAAAAACTTTGAAAAACTACCGTCTATTTTGATTTATTCATTGTACATTTACAGCGCAAAATTTCAGAAAATGAACTTACACGAATATCAGGGAAAATCCATTTTAAACAGCTTCGGTGTTGCGACACAAAGAGGGGTTGTTGTTGACAAAGTTGAAGATGCAGTCGCTGCAGCTAAAAAATTAACAGAAGAAACTGGTACTGGCTGGTACGTTGTGAAAGCGCAAATCCACGCAGGTGGACGTGGAAAAGGAACTGTTGAAGAAACAGGTTCTCACGGAGTTGTTTTGGCAAAAGGAATTGACCACATCGAAGAAAAGGTAAAAGGAATTCTTGGTGGACATTTGACTACAGCGCAGACAAACGGAAAAGGGAAATTAGTTTCAAAAGTTTTGATTGCCGAGGATGTTTATTATCCTGGTGAAACTGAAACTTCTGAGTTTTATATGTCTGTTTTATTGGACCGTGAATTAGGACGCAACGTGATTGTTTACTCTACTGAAGGTGGAATGGACATTGAAACTGTTTCTGAAAACACCCCAGAGTTGATCCACAAGGAAGTAATCGATCCAAGGGTTGGATTGCAAGGTTTTCAAGCTAGAAAAATTGCTTTCAATTTAGGCCTTTCTGGAGACGCATTCAAAAACATGGTGAAATTTATTCCTTGTTTGTACAATGCATTTGAAGGCTGCGATGCTTCCATGTTTGAAATCAATCCTGTATTGAAAACTTCTGACAATAAAATCATCGCTGTTGATGCGAAAGTTACTTTAGACGGAAATGCTTTATTCAGACACAAAGAGTACGCAGCAATGCGCGATGTTACTGAAGAAGATCCAACAGAAGTTGAAGCGGGTGAAGCTGGTTTGAACTTTGTGAAATTAGACGGAAACGTTGGTTGCATGGTAAACGGTGCTGGTTTGGCAATGGCTACGATGGACATTATCAAATTATCAGGTGGAAATCCAGCAAATTTCTTGGACGTTGGAGGTACTGCAGATGCTGAAAGAGTTGAAAAAGCTTTCGGAATCATCTTGAAAGATCCAAATGTAAAAGCGATTTTGATCAACATTTTTGGAGGAATCGTTCGTTGTGATCGTGTTGCTCAAGGAGTTGTTGACGCATACAAAAATATGGGTTCTATTCCAGTTCCAATCATTGTTCGTTTGCAAGGTACAAACGCTGTGGAAGCTAAAAAATTAATTGACGAATCAGGATTGAATGTGCATTCAGCAGTTTTGTTGCAAGAAGCAGCAGACAAAGTGAAAGCTGTATTGGCATAATTTAATTCTAAACATATTTTGAAAGCTGTTTCTGAAAAGAGGCAGCTTTTTTTCGTATAATAAAATCAAATCATTGACAGCCGCGTGAGGGATTGCAACGAAAATCCCGCAGTGAGTCCGATTTTTTATCGGGCGAGCGAGGAATTGCAGAGTAAAGCCCGACTCTCAAAATCGGAAGAATGAAGATTTTTGAGAGGCACGCCCAAAACTTTGCACGAAAAATGATGTTTTTGCAGCTCAACTGTCCACAGAAAGCAACTCTTAGAATGCAGATTTTACTACCTTTGCAAAAATTCTCGATACGAGAAATTTCAAACATCTAAAACGATTTATTTTGAGTTCTTTATTTGGCAAAGAAAAAATATTTTACAAAACACCTGCAGAAATTGAAATCATGCGTGAAGCTGCTCAAATTGTGAGTAGAACCTTGGGATTGATTGCTGCTGAAATAAAACCGGGCGCCGACATGTTGAAAATCGACAAAATGGCGGAGGAATATATCCGTTCACAAAATGCCCTTCCAGGATTTTTGGGGATGTACGATTTTCCAAATACTTTGTGCGTTTCTTTAAATGCTGAAGTGGTGCACGGCTATCCAAAAGGGAAAATTTTGAAAGATGGAGACATTGTTTCTGTGGATTGTGGTGCTCTGTTTGAAGGATATTATGGCGATCACGCTTACACTTTTGAAGTGGGAGAAGTTGCCCCTGAAGCCAAAGAATTATTGAAAGTGACGCTTGAATGTTTGAATATTGGAGTTGAACTTACACGCGTTGGAAATCGCATTGGTGATATTGGCTGGGCGATTCAAAATCATGCTGAAAAACATGGTTATGGCGTTGTTAGAGACTTAGTTGGACATGGTTTAGGCCGCACGATGCATGAAGAGCCGCAAGTGCCTAATTACGGTCGCCGAGGACAAGGAAAAAAGATTCAGGAAGGATTAGTGATCGCGATTGAACCCATGATAAATTTAGGAACTGAACGCGTAATTACTGCTGGCGATAATTGGACGATTTTAACTGCTGACAGAAAAATAAGTGCCCATTTTGAGCACGATGTGGCAGTTGTGAATGGTTTGCCAGAAGTTTTATCGACTTTCAAATACGTAGAAGAAGCCTTGGCTAAAAAATAATCAAAAAGCGATGGAAAGAGAAAGAAGAACCGTTTTTTTGGCGGCATTATCGCTCCTGATGTACGGTTTGGTTAGTGCGCTAGGCGGAGGACCTTTTGCTTTTTTCCCTATAAATGAAATCATTTTTATTGCAATTGTAATTTATATTGCTGCTTTAAACTTTTCAAAAGCAAAAATCAGTTACTTACTTTTGCTTGGATTCGCAGGGATAAGTCTCATTTACAATCATCTATTTCTCAATTTCTTCATGAATAGTGAACAAATGGTTGGGTTTTATAAAAATCCAATTCTGGTGCGTTTAGAAATCGCTTCATACAGTTTACTATTGATCGAAATTATTAGATTTTACCAAAAAACAGCTTGGAAATTTCATGTGTACACCATGCCTCTTGCCCTCATCAGTATTGGATTTGGCGCATATTTCAATCTATATTTATTTCAAACATTGGGCTTATTGATTTTTATAGGAACGCTTTATTTCTATTATCGAAAAACCCCAAATGAGTCTGAAACTTATCCAAAATCGCTGTTTTACATTTGGTATTTTTACACTTTCCTTAAACTTACAAGTCTGTTTACCATGTACTTATATGATTTTAGACTTGATTAAACCAAAATAATCAAAATAATTTACAAAAATCATCCAAATAAACCAAGCTTTTACTACTTTTGCACCCTAGTTCTTTGGAGTAAAAATTATTGGAGGGATGGGTGAGTGGCTTAAACCACCAGTTTGCTAAACTGACGTACTGGTAACGGTACCGCGAGTTCGAATCTCGCTCTCTCCGCAAGAAACAAATAGTTGGAAGATGTTTTAAACTTGCGCTATTTAGGATAAAAGGTTGCTTGATATTAAATTTTTATTATCTTTGCACTCCGAATTACAGAAAAGATGCGCTTTAAAAAGCAAAACAAGCTGTAATTTAAAAACATAAGGTTTGACAAAACCGAACGAATTTGTCAATTGAAATAGGGATTGAAACGAGATTTTCTCGGGGTGTAGCGTAGCCCGGTATCGCGCCTGCTTTGGGAGCAGGAGGTCGTCAGTTCGAATCTGGCCACCCCGACAAAGGGGATGAGAAATCATCCCCTTTTTTTTTGAAAACCGGCCCCGTAGCTCAGCTGGATAGAGCAACTGCCTTCTAAGCAGTAGGTCTTTGGTTCGAATCCAAACGGGGTCACTTTGTGAAAGTATAAAGCTTTGTAATTTAAATGATTGCAAAGCTTTTTTCTTTTGTGCAAAACAGTGTGCCGGCAAAAATCACACTTCCTGTATTTTAACTTTTACATTCAAAATTTCATTCATATCATGCAAATTTGATAAATTTCGCTATCTTAGCCACTCATTCTTCAACAAAGCATTCAAATTTTTATGCGGATTTTTAAACTTTCTGTGCATACAATGTTCATTTTTCTTTTCTGCCTCACATCACTGAGGGCGCAAGATGTTGTTGCTTCAAGTGGAGATGTTTTCACCAATTCTAACGGCAGCATTTCTTGGACTTTGGGAGAACCTATTTCCGAGAGTTTTGTAGCGAATCAGCAGATTTTATCTCAGGGTTTTCAGCAATCGGCGCAAAATTATACGGCAATTTCAATCACCAGCAATACAGATTTAATAGAAATTTTTCCCAATCCATTTGCCGAAATAATTCATCTGCAATATCAAACAAATGAAAAGGAATTAATCTTGGCACTTTACGACGAAAAAATGGCGCTTGTCAAAAAAATAACTATTCAAACTGGTTTCAGCAATGAAAACACCATTTCATTCCATGACCTTGAAGCTGGTGTTTATTTCATGCATATTCATTCAGAAAATGGAAAAGTTGAATCGATGCAAAAAATGATTAAAAAAGCACTATAAAATGAAAAATATAGTTCTCGCTTTCACACTTCTTATGTGCTTTTCGCTTTTTGGTCAAGCGCCAGAAGCATTCAAGTATCAATCGATTTTGCGCGACATAAACGGAGCTGAAATTTCCAATCAAAATGTTAGTTTGCGCATTTCTGTGCACGACAATACGCCAAGTGGCGTGATTATTTACCAAGAAAGTCACCAAGCAACTACCAATAATTTTGGCTTGTTTTCTCTTTCTGTTGGACTTGGAAATCCACTAATTGGCGATTTTACTTTGATTGATTGGGGAACAAATAGCAAATACATTCAAATTGAAGCTGATTTAACTGGCGGCACCAATTTCACGTCTTTTGGCACTTCTGAATTGTTGAGCGTTCCTTATGCTTTGTATGCAAAAAATGCTGCCTCCGGCCTATTTCCATCGGGCACAGCGATTGGAAATACGCCTTTTTGGGATGGAACAAATTGGATTGTTTCAAGCAATAATATATTCAATAACAATGGAAAAGTGGGCATCGGAACAGATTTACCTTTCAAAAAACTGCATGTTAAAGGAAATATAAATATTGCATTAGACAGCGCTTATTACATCAATAATAAAATTGTTTTGTCTTCAAAAGGAAACAACAATATTTTTGTTGGAAACGAATCCGGAATCTCCAATTCTATTGGTTTCATCAATTCCTTTCTCGGTTACAAAGCAGGTTTCAGCAATGTAACTGGATCTCAAAATACGTTCATTGGTGGCGAAGCCGGATCTTCCAATTCTGATGGCTCAATGAATTCATTTTTAGGCAGAAGGGCAGGAAATTTAAATTCTACAGGGAATGAAAACACTTTCATTGGCGCTTATGCGGGTCAGTCCAACCAAGATGGATTTCACAATTCATTTTTAGGTGTTTCAACTGGAAATTCAAATACTTTGGGTAATGAAAATACTTTTCTTGGTGCACATGCTGGCTACAACAATAATTTTGGTAATAACAATACTTTCGTCGGAAATTTTGCTGGATTAACGAATACCGCTGGAACAAACAATACTTTTCTTGGCTATTATTCCGGGGCATCATCAGGTAATTTAACCAATTCCACAGCCATCGGAAATGGTGCAATCGTAAACGCCGATAATGCTGTTATGATTGGCAATACAGACGTCACTTCAATTGGTGGGCAAGTAAGTTGGAGTACTTTTTCTGACAGAAGATTGAAACGTTCTATAAAAGAAAGTGAATTGGGATTGAATTTTATTTTAGACTTAAAACCAGTAACTTATGAATACAAAGCTGCAGGGCAAACAGGAATACGATATACAGGTTTAATCGCTCAAGATGTTGAAAAATCTTTGAAGAAATTAAATTTAGAATTCAGTGGAATTGTCAAACCAAAAAATAAAAATGATTATTACGCTATCAGATATGGCGATTTTGTGGTTCCGTTGATTAACTCTATTCAAGAACAACAAGAACTAATAATTCAATTAAAATCTGAAAATGAATTGCTTTTAAAGAGAATTGAAAAATTAGAAGAAAAAATTAAATAGCTCTAAAACGCAACTTTTTCTTCGCTTTAAGAGTCTTAAGCCCAAGATTTAAAAACATAAATTAAGATCCATGCACATATTAAAAATTACATTTCTGCTTTCAATTTTTCTCGTGGCATTCAACAAAAAAGCACTTGCTTGTAGCCCTTGTGAAGCCCTTTCAAATGTTACACAAACATTGAATGGAACAAATCTCGAACTTACATTTTCGAGCAACGCCGGTTGGCAGTGTTGCTACACGGTTCAGATTGAAATTGTATGTGCAAATGCGAATTTTACAGGAACGCCAAACTATTTTTCACCTGAAATTTGCATCAATGGTGGAGGAGCATCTTTTAGTACTTGGAACATTACAGAACCTTATCCAAACACCATTATTGACCTCTCAGGATATTGCCCTGGAAATTATAAATGGAGAGCTGTAGAAACAGGTTGTGGAATTTACACGCCTGAATTTACATTCACACTAGGCGGCGCAAGTCCGATTCAAATTGCGTTGAATACTACTCAAGATACCATTTGCCTAAATCAAAATACAATCTTAAACTCAAATGCATCAAATGGTTGTAATAGTAATAATTTCACCTATTTATGGTCACCAGCAGCAGGATTAAATAATCCAAATTTAGCGAATCCAGTAGCTACACCATCTGCTACAACTACTTATACCTTAACGGTTTCTGAAGCGGGCTCGTGCACACTTCCTCAAACTTCCAATTTGACAATCACAGTAAATCCATTGCCTGTTGCAACAATTAGCGGAACAGTCAGCGTTTGTCAAAATACAGCAGAACCCTCGGTCACTTTCACTGGTTCGGGAGGAACTGCGCCATACACCATAAATTATACCCTCAATGGAACACCTCAAACAGCAATCATAACTTCTGGCACAGCAACCATTTCAGTTCCAACAAGTACACCAGGAGTTTACACTTATGGACTAACAAGTATTCAAGATGCCAGTAACACACAATGTTCTCAAAATCAAACAGAAACAGCAGTTATAACTGTTAATCAATTGCCTGTTGTCGACGCAGGAATAGACCAAGTTTTATGCGAACCAAATAACCAGACTCCCTCCACAGTTACTTTAAATGGCTCTGGGGGAGTTTCTTACGTTTGGGATAATGGTGTAACAGATGGAACAACATTTACACCTCCAATTGGGGAAACTATTTATACAGTAATTGGAACAGATGCAAATGGTTGCACAGGAACCGACCAAATGATGGTAACATCTTTAACCTTGTCTATTGCAACAATTAGTGGAACAGTCAGCGTTTGTCAAAATTCAGCCAATCCCTTGGTCACTTTTACTGGCTCAGGAGGAACAGCGCCTTACACCATAAATTATACACTCAATGGAACACCTCAAACAGCAATTACAACATCTGGTACAACAACCATTTCTGTTCCAACAAGTACAGTAGGAGTTTACACCTATGTTTTAACAAGTATTCAAGATGCAAGTACTACGCAGTGCTCTGAAGCTCAAATAGGAACAGCGGTTATTACTGTTAATCAATTGCCTATTATCGGCGCTGGCTTAGATCAAATTTTATGCGAACCAAATGACCAAACTCCCTCTACAGTTACTTTAAATGGTATTGGTGGAGTTTCATACACTTGGAATAATGGTGTCACAAACGGAACAGCATTCACACCTCCCGTTGGGCAAACAATCTATACAGTAATAGGAACAGATGCGAATGGTTGTACAGGAACTGACCAAGTAATGGTAACATCTTTGAACTTACCAGTTGCGTATTACGTTCCAAGTGATACCTTAGGAAACGTTTTATTCACAGTCAGTTTTACAAATTTCAGTCAATTTGGAAATACTTATACTTGGGATTTTGGAGATGGAGAAACCTATACAACAAGTGCTACAGAAACTGTGACACATACATACGACCAACCTGGCACTTATACTATCACTGTTTTAGCAACCAATGGTATATGCTCAGACTCTTGGTCTTCAGACATCATTGTTTTACCTCCTATGATTGTCGAACCACCGAATGTTTTTACACCTAATGGCGACGGTTTAAATGATTTCTATTTTGTCAATGTCGAGAATGTTGAATTTTTTGAAGCTACCATTTCCAACCGTTGGGGAAACATCATGGCAGAATTGAATAGTCCAATGCAGCCGTGGGACGGAATAACAGACGGACAAGAAGCAAATGAAGGTGTTTATTTCATCCAATTCAAAGCAGTAGATTATGGTGGAAATACGATTGAAAATCATACTTTCTTTCATTTGAACAGAAAATAAAAGCTAATAATTAGCACAAAAAAAAATCCATAGAACTAATTGTTTTATGGACTTTTTTTTTAATTTATTAGAATTTACTTTCTAATAAAAATGGGCTTCACAGCAAACCAAATCAATGCTGGGAAGAAATGTAAAGTGATTGCTAAAAATGGGAAATACGCCGTGATTTCTTCATTAAAATCCAATGGGAATTTGTATCCAATTGGGCCTAATATACTTGCAAAAGTCAAAATCGTAAATAAGAAATTGAAAATGATCTCACCAAATTTTGGAGACATTTTTGTCAATCCCCAAAAACCAATCGAGGCTAAAATACAGGCGAACATGCATGCACCAATTAAATTTGAAGCATGTAAAACTGGTGAAAAATCTACAAATGTAATTTCTTTGTAAACCATAGTAAAGATGATTGAAGCTACGCCGGACAAAATGCCAGCTGTAATCCCAACGAATAATGATTTTTTAAACATATTTCTATTTTTTTGTTACTGGAACTTCAAATTCAATTTTCATAATATCTGGAACTGTCTCACTTTTATGACCAACTTTAAAATCCGATCTTTTGACGTTAAATGTTCCTTCAAAACTCATTTTATCACCTGAACCAGTTACTGTTGCGTTAATTTTGGTTGGTTTACTTGCTCCTTTGATTTTCAAATCTCCGTAAATTGATACTCCTTTTTCAGTTTTTTCAATTTTAGATGAAACAAATGTTATTTGAGGAAATTTTTCAGCACTGAACCACTCTTCGATTTGTGCTTTTTTATTCATCATTCCATTGCCAGTGCTGATGGAAGAAACATCAATCGCAAGGTCAAATTTTGAATTTGCTAAATCTTTCTCGTCATACTTGATTGTGCCCTTGAAAACCTTGAAAATTCCTGTAGGATCTTTACTGATAAACTTGATGGAATAGTTTGATGCGATTTTCCATTCTTGCGTTGATGTTGACATAAAAGCCGATGTTACTAACAACACCGAAGCCAACATTGGATAAATTAAATTTTTCATTTTTCTTGTTTTTAATAGATAAAGATAAACGTATACAATATCCAATCTATTTCATTAATAAATATTTAACTAAAAACAGACTCTCAAAAGACGTACCACAAATTTTAATTGTTTTTCGCTCCTTGATTTATCCAACAATAAACTTTTTGAATCAATGAATCAGCTATTTTATTACCACCTTGAGGCATGGAAGAAGCAGAGTTGTCTTGCAAAATAGAACCGTATAGTTTTCCAGTATTTTGTGCTACACCAGCATGATTTGTTAAATCATAACCACCAGATGCATTGTTGGCATTGTGACAGCTTGTGCAATTACTTTGCATGATTGGTAAAATATCGTTTGCGAATGAAATTGTATCATTACAAGTCGCATCAATTGGAGCAGGTTGAACTTTGTCTTTGATACAAGCAGAAATAGTCATGTCAACAATGAACAACATTATCGAACCTGCAAGTATGTATTTGAATTTCTTTTTCATCTGAATTAATTTGAATATTAAAAATTATAATTACTTATTCTTTCATGTATTTTCTGGCGATACAAAAACCAAGTCTAAATTGACCTTTTGCCCAATCGGTGTTGGTATAGGGTATAAATTGTACATCACCAAAACCTGCTGAATTGGTTAAAAACACCTTGAAATTATGCCCAAATGTTACCCAATCAATGGCGATTGATAGACTGTTGTGGTACTTTTCTCTAGTATCTTCCTTTTGAAAGTTATTGTAATATTCAAGAGCCAAAGAAATTTTTGAATTGATCGTAAAATTTATTGCAGTACCTAAAGAGAATAACTCATTTACATCATCTGCTGCCACATAATTTCTGTGCACGTAAGTTGGCATTAATGCTAAACCCCACCTTTTACCAAACTTTCTAGCAATATTCAATTGTGAACTATACGCGAATCTGTGCGATTGTTTAGGAAAATGTGCCACATCAGAAACCAAAGTAGATTTAGGCATATAACTATAGAAAAGCGAACCAATTAAAGCAACTGAAACTGGCATTTTACCTTTTTCTTGGCGCAGTAACCTGTATTTGACAAAACCATCTAGCAATGAGTGATAAGGTAGACTTGTGCCTCTGCATCTTCCCAAACCAACCATGAATTTATCCGTAATTCCATACTCAAAAGCGATACGTATATCCGTAGCGTTATCTAGTCCGTATAAAGTATTAATTCCACCATTTGCACCTGCTAAATCACCAAATTTATGTTCAACGCGAAATTCTAATGTTCCTTTTTTCAAGGTTTCCACCGAGTGTCCATTCACTATTCTTGTTGAATAAAAAGTTTCAACAGGTGTTACTTCTTCCAACTCTGTATCTAGAATTTCTTCATACACTACTACCGTATCTTGCGAAAAAGCAAAAGTGGAAAAACAAACAATGAAGTTAAGTATTAAGATTTTTTTCATTTTGGGTGCTTTTTTATTTTGATTTGAAATGCAAAGTTAATGTTTATCAAAGTTTAAAACGGAACAAAAACGAGGAGGTTGGCATATTTAACTGCGATTTAAGCGAATTTTTGTTAATTGCAATCAAATAGAACTTATTTTTTATAATTGCACAAATTTGCAAGCTTGATTGGCAATACAATATGTATATTTTTATATTTTGATTATATTTGTAGTTATAGTAAAAAACTGGCTTTGTTTCTTTTTGCCTAAGGTTTTATAAATATAATCTAATCTCTTTTATTTTGGCTCAATTCCAAAGTGGATTAATAAAAAATAACATGAAAAATTTAAAACTATTTTTATTTGCATTAATCAACTTCATTGCAATCAATACTTTTTCCCAATTAAAGGTTTATACCTATCCAGAATCAGCAGTGGGAAGTTGTGATGGTTTTGCAGAATTGACTGATAGTTCTAAAATCTTAATTGAATCTGTGCAGTGGATGAATTCAGATAAAATAAATAAAACCAAAGTTGCTAGTTCAGCTAGACCATTTGTCCCCGAAATATGAGTAAAACAAAAACTGAATTAAGACAATTTTATCTTGAAAAAAGAAAAGAATTGGCACCAGGGCAATTGCAGCAATTGTCGGAACAAATATCTGATTTGATTTTCACGCATTTTCAATTGGAAGATAAATATGTGAGTTTATTTTTACCTATTGAAAGACAGCATGAAATAAACACCTATCGAATTTGGGAAAAAGCTTCAGAATTTGGCGCCAAAGTAGCAATTCCAAAGTCTAATTTTGAAACGATGGAAATGAAGCACATCCTTTTTGAATCGGAAGACCAATTAGAATTGAGCGCTTGGGGAATTCCTGAACCAAAAAAAGGAAAAGTTATTGCTGCAGACCGCTTTGATTATGTTTTTGTCCCTTTAATTTCTGCCGATAAAAAAGGAAATCGTGTTGGTTATGGCAAAGGATTTTATGATAAATTCCTGAAAAAATGTGCGCCAAATTGTCAATTTATTGGTCTTTATCTTTTTGATTTAGAAAATAAAATTGCAGACACGCACCCTGCAGATGTTCGCTTGCATGCTTGCATTACGCCCACTGGCTTGATTCGATTTGAAAAATAATCCCAAACACCAAGGTAAGTTTCATTTATTGGCAATTTTCGCTATTCCAACGCTACTTGTAACCGTTTTTTTAGTCCAAAATATCTTTGTAATACTAAGTTTAATAGCCTTTTTTTTAATAATCTCTTGGTTTATTTTCTTTTATAAGAACCAAAACTCAAAATAACCGTATTACGTTTCAAAGACGATTGAAGTATTGCTTCAGTCCTTAGATTCAGATATGTATTTGCGGATTTTTTTACTTTTTTGTTGGCTCATCTGTGCGTCTGTGGTTCAAAATCCTACTTTGAAACCCGTTTTTGGCGTGCAAGTAAGATTTCAATCTGGAACAACCATGTATTCATTGGTCGCATTTTTAGATGATGGTCGCGCCTTGACTTATAAAAAAATCCTCACCAAAGATGATTTCATCAAAATTGCATCAGGATATTGGCCGAGTATTTACAACCCTTCGAAAGAAAATTTATTTGAAAAGTACGGTGTTTCTTGCGGTATGATCAATGATTCCATCCATTTGAAACCAATTCCAATGTGTTTCCCTGTTGATTCACTTTGGAAATTGAGATTTTCTGACTTTCCCTTTATGAACGTAGATGAAAAAGGATGGTCAAATGACTTAAACCGACCATCGGCCAGACAAGCTGAATTTCTAAGAATCAATTACAAAGTGGATAATTTGGATCTGAACTATTTTTTAGATTCAAATTTCTGGAACATTCTCAAAGACGTTCAAGATTCCACTTGGGTCGAAAGTTACAAAGCTTTGCATTAATCTATCTTGGTTTCGCAATCGCTGGTTTAGTTGCTTGTGTTGGCGCTGGCGTTGCCACTTTGACTGGTGTTGAAGGTTGAATTACTGGTTTATTTTCAATCGGTTTTGGCGCCGGTGTCACTGGTTTTGGCGCTTGAATTGGTGCTGGCTTTGGTTTCTCTACCTGTTTATCTTCAATTGGTTTATTCTCATATACTGGTTTTGGTTTCTCAATAGGCTTGCTTTCTGTTGGTTTTGGTGACACAATTGGTTCCGTTATAACGGGAGAAGCAGGTGATTTTGTTTCAGTCGGCTTGGTTGAGCCCACATTTTCCCCTGAACTAACTGGTTTACTTTGAATTACCGGAGAAGGATTTTCTGTAGGTGGTGCTTTAGGCTCAGAACCAATTGCATCAGGTTTGGTAGGTTTTACTGGTTCAACTCCTGGCTGTTTGCTTTCGCCTCCACTAACCACTGGTTTTGTTGAAGAACTATTCGTTTCTGGTTGTCTTGGATTTACATTCAAAACGCGACCGCCGCCTTGCAAATTTGGCAGTACAACTCCAGCCGTTCTATCAATAATCTCTGGTTGACGAGTTGGCGGTAAACCAATGTGTCCACGGTCAAAAATACAACCATCTAATTCATTTCCTCTGATGCCATCATTTTCGCAATCTCTTCTTGCGGCGTCTCTTTGCGCTTGACTCAAATCTCTGACTGTTCTGTGGTATCTTGGAAAGGAATAATCAGTAAAATATTCTGTGTTTTGTCCTGGTCGATAGTCAAATAATGTATTCATTTGTGTAACTCTCCAAGCGGAACCATATTCTTTGGCCAAATAAAATAAATATTCTTTCTCCGCTTCGTTACTCAATGTTGAATTTGGAACGCCAAACGCAGTGCCGAATCTATTTGCTGATTCCATGTTTCCATTGCGGTTATTTCTGGTATTGATATCATCGCTCGGCGAACCGTTGGCATTTCCTAATAAACCTTCATAACCACCATTTGCGCATGGATAAATTTGTGTGGTTACATTCATAAAATTAAATGAAGTTCGATTGGTGATTTGCGCCGTCACGGATTCGCCTGTAGGCCAAGTAACCACATATTGATTTCCTGAATTTCTTACCGTTCCACCATGCGGCAAATAATAAACATTGGTTCCAGAAAGTCTAACCACCCTGCCGTCCACTCTCAATGGATTATTGACTTCATTGTCTGGCTGATCATCGGCATAAATACAAACTCTATCTCCACTCACATTCATTGCAACAGCCGTATTTAGAGAAAAATCTTCTCCTTCCGGCCTTTGTCTGGTTTGCACCTGCACTTGACCGTTCAAAGATTGCGCAAGAATAAATTCTCCTACCGTTTGCAATGAAAATGATTTACCATCAAACGTAGATAAATGCGGATCTCCATAACTTCTTCCTTTGGAAGGTTGACAATTTGAACGATTAATCAAATCTGATATTTGTGTCCAAGCTTCTCTATTTAGTGTATTTTCAATATTGTTTCTATTCCCAGTAACCGTTGTCGCAATTCTATCTCTAGAAGTCGTTGGCACCATTTTATACATTTCCGCTGGTGTAAAATCCTCTGGAAAAGTTCTATCTGGAATAGGCTGCTTGCGAGAAATTGCCAACATGCTTTCTGCCAACCACTCCCCTCTTACAGGATCCCAACTTTGCAATTCACTTTTGATTGGGGCAAAATCTTTCGTCAATTGATCTTGAGCAAAAATGATTGAAGTAGTTCCTCCGAAAATGATTGCAAAAACGATTGAATAGCTTTTTCTCATAATATTCTATTTTGATACTAGAAAATTAAACAATTATCGTTCCCAATAATGTTAAAATGATGTTATTTAACAATTTCTAAATTGAAAACAAAAAAGGCACCCAAGTAGAGCGCCTTTCAGTTTGAAATTATGTATTTGAAATTATTTTTTCTGTGTTCTCAATTCTCCAATCGTATAGAAGAAAACCAAACCGTAACCAATGGCTAACATCAAATGAAAAGGCACCATTCCTAAATCACCATAAATGGCGCGATTGATTGCCGTTCCTCCGAAAAGTAACATCAATATACCTTCACCCAAAGTGATGAGTGAAATGCTTTTCTTATCGTATTTATTTCCTTTGAATTCTCCTTTGCTCAAAACATTGAATTTTGGTGTTCTCACAAACGAACTCTTGATGCCTAAATATCCTTCTAAAACTGCCACGGTATTACTCAAAGACAAGCCCATAGAAACAATCAAGAATTGGAAGAAGCGACCAACAAATTGAATGAATGATTTGAATTTATTGGCAGTTTTATCTCTGTAAGCCAACCAATAATAATACATCAAGAAAATAGTGCTTAAAATAAAGATTGAACCGAATTGAATAAAGAAATTCAAATCAGAAAAACTGTCTTTGATATGTAAAACTGGCAAGCTCAGCAATGACATCATTAAAATAAAGACAAAGACGGATGAATTGAACAAATGAGATAAACCATGAACCCTGTCTCCAATTTTTACATTTTTAAAAGTCAAAATTCTCCAAGCCATTTTGCGGAAACATTCTGCTCCACCTTTCATCCATCTGTGCTGTTGACTTTTCAGTGCCGACATCGTAATAGGCAATTCAGCAGGCGCGATCACATGCTCACAATATTTAAATTTCCAACCTCTTAATTGCGCACGGTAGCTCAAATCTAAATCTTCAGTCAACGTATCGTGTTCCCAACCGCCAGCGTCTTCAATACATTTTTTTCTCCAAATGCCACCTGTTCCGTTAAAATTAATAAAGTGACCAGAAGCAGTTCTTCCGCCTTGTTCCACCGCAAAGTGACCATTCAATCCGAAGGCTTGCAATTGAGTCAATACAGAATATGTTTTGTTGATATGTCCCCAGCGAGTTTGCACTACACCAATTTTCTCATCTTCAAAATAAGGCATTGTTTTTTGCAAGAAATCTGGTTCTGGCTCAAAATCCGCGTCAAAAATAGCGATGAATTCACCTTCTACTTTGTCCATCGCTGCATCTAATGCTCCCGCTTTGTAACCGGTTCTGTCAACCCTGTGAATGTGTTTGATATTTACTCCAGTTGCAGCAACTTCAGCTACTTTTTTAGCAATTACATCTTTGGTTTCATCTGTTGAATCGTCAAGTACTTGAATTTCTAATTTATCAGCAGGATAATCAAATGCAGCGGCTTTTTCAATGATTCTCTCAGCCACATACAATTCATTGTACATAGGTAATTGAACTGTCACTTTCGGCGCTTTCACTGGATCAAAAGTTGGTCTAAATTCCACTTCCTTTTTCTTGCGATTTCTCGCGTAGGCAATCGACAAAGACAACTGTAAGATACTGTAAAAGAATACCAAAACCAAACAAGAACCGTAAATAATTAAAATTATTTTAGCAGTCAAATGTGACCAATAATGCTCTTTTGCACCTTTATCGCCCCAGTTGAACATCCAGCTTACTTTCAATGAAACTTTGAAAGGCTGCATATTGTAAGCTGTTTCATGCTCATTGTCAATTGAAACTGGAAAACCTCTTTTTGAGGCAGCTTTTTCAGGATCTCCAGGTAAAATATAATCTTTGTCTTCAATCAATAATTGATATTCGCCAACTGGAATATTTTTAAACAAAAAGATTCCATCATCGTCAGATTCAGCTTCGAAAGATTTGTTTGAAATTTTGCTTTTCAGAATTACGTTTACTTTCTCCGTTGGATTTTCTGTTATGGCATCGATTAATATACCGCGAACATCTCTCTTTGAAAAAGTTTTCACTAATTGCACCGCTGGTTTAGCAGCTTCAGTTTTCAAAGTGTCTTTTGAGTTTACGTTTGCATCGGCAATTGCAACTTCTGCATAAGATTGAAATCCAGCAAGAAAAACAACTAAAATCAACAAAAACTTGATCATATAATAATATTAATAGTTAATGGACCTAGATCCTTCTTATTAAACGTGTATTTAATCCAAAAAACTAATACACAAAAAAGGCCAAAGATAATTTTTATTCTTCACTTTTTGACACATTTTAATTCATCAATGCAGCAAAAGCTATAACTTTTTAATTCACAACTCAACTCAGTGATTAACTAATCAGTATTCAAATATTAAATCAACCGTTTTTTTAATCAATTCTTTGATAATTAAAATAGATTGTATCGAACTTTCCGCCTTCGTTTTTTCCAACAATAAATGCTTTTAAAGTAAAGTCATCAACGAACTGATAATGAATTTCTGTTGGGAAATCGTGTAATGGATTTTTAAATGCGATGTAATTTTCTTCCCATTTTTCAGCTTTGAAAGTAACTTTTTTATTTTCGTTTTGACCTTTTACCCAATTTTCAAAATTCCACTTTTGATTTAAAAAATAGATCTTGGCCACTTCCAAGAAAACCGTATCCTTTCCCTCAAATCGAAAAACATCTGAAAAGAATTGATTAGAATCCAATTTTTTCCATCGTTCAAAATGAATTCCATCATTATTTTTCCATGTGCCTACAAATTTATTTAAAACAAATTCAGGTTCTGACAAAACAGTGTCTTCACAAATTTCACTTTCAGGTGACTTGCATGCAAAGAGTAACAAAATAAAAAATGTATAAATAAATTTTAACAAATTGCCCATTATGTTGATTTTGAGTTACAAAATAGCACAAACAAAAAAATTACACTTCACATACAACGAAAATACGCCGAAAGAGAAGTGTAATTTAGATCTTAGCAACGATTTAACTTCGTCTATTTCACGATAGAAATTCGAACCGTTTTTGTTTCAAAAATTGATGAAATTTGAAGTAAGTAAATTCCCTCACTTACGTTTGAATAATTCAATTCAAATTTAGAACCATTTAATTGTTGACTGTTCAAAGTTTTGCCATTCAAATCCAATAATTGTAAATTCAATTGTTTCACATCAGTTGGAAAAGTAAGTGTGAAAAATCCATTGGAAGGATTTGGTTGAACGTTCAAATTGCTCATTTCATTTTCAAGGATTGACATATAATTGTCCGTATTGTCGCAATTTTCATCTACACCATTGTTCAATATTTCAGTTGCACCAAGATACGCTGCTGCATTATCATCATCGCAATCAGTATTCAATAAAGAATATCCAATTCCAGGATCTGAACAAAAATCGCCTGCACTTCCCTGCCCATAAGTATCGCCATCGTTATCTAAATAATAAACTGTAGTTTGCAATCCTTCGTTGGTTTGACCATTGCAATTGTTATCAAAATCATCGCAAATTTCTGGTGCTCCGGGATAAACTGAATTTTGACTATCGTCACAATCGGTGTTGTTTAATACAAATCCAAAACCAGGATTTTGACAAAATTCGACTCCAAACGCAACGCCATATCCATCGTTGTCACTGTCTTGATAGTAGATCACTGGAAAAGTTGCTGCAGGGTCAGAATCGTCGCAATCACCAGAAACTAAAACATAGTTGGTTGGGGCAACGCATCCAGTAAAAGTCACTGTCAAATTTCCAACATTATCAGCATCCGCATCTTCATACCAAACGGTTGTAGGATTAATTGCGCTATTGCTATCATCGCAATCTGAATCATTGGCAACATATCCAACTGGCAAGCTGCAAGCAGAAATTGTCACTGCTGAATTTCCGTATGAATCTCCATCTGTATCTGCGTAAAAAGTCGTTGGTTGAACTGAATTTATGTTTCCGAATAAGGTAACATTATCATTTCTCCATGTTGCTTGCAGAGAAGCCATATTGGTGATGTAAAACCTAAAAGTAACTTGCGAAACGGCATCAAATGAAGCAGGCAAAATAATTGTATCAATTTGGTCTGTTGTTAGTGGATTTCCTGTTGCTAAATCTGTAGTATAATTATCCAAACTAGAACGCAATGTATAAGTTGGTGTTCCACCAGAACCGCTTATTCTATGTGTGAAGATTAATTTATTCAAATCCAACGAAAAACAATCATTGCTTGTAACTGAAAATTGATTGTATTGGTTAACATCGATTGTCGAAGTTATATTCCAACCACTTGCGCTGAAAACATTGGCTGCACTGCTGCAAATTGTTCCCAACGAAGAATAATCGCTAAAAACAGCATTTGTTGGTTGCGCAGTCACAGAGAGCGCAGTTACCGGACAAGCAGCGGCTTGCGTAAATTCATACATTCCTACATTGAATCCAAGTAAGGTGGCATCTGAACCTGAACAATCTTCATCAATTCCATTGTCAGGAATATCTATTGTATTTGGATTAATATTTATATCAGCATCGTTGCAATCCAATGCGTTGAGAGAATAACCAATCGGTAAAACACAGCCAAGCGTGAAATTATTTACATCTCCAAAACCATCTAAATCAGCATCTAAATAATAAGTTGTATTTCCAATTCCAATGGCTGAACTTTGATCATCGCAGTCATTGCTATTCAATACATATCCTGAAATTGGCGGAACACAAGTATTAATGCTGTTGTTGATATCTCCAAAACCGTCAGCATCATTGTCTGCAAAATAAACAACATCTGTTTCAATCGTTAAATTGATTGTTAAAATACTGTCGCACAAAGTATAATTCGGAATAGTGTCATAATAAACACCCGAAGCAGTATAAGTTTCATCGCCGCTTGGCACAGTGTATGAATTGCAAGCAGTTTCAGTGATAAAGCTTGAAGTATTGCAACCTACAGTCCAAGCCAATGTAACATCATCAATTCCCAAACCATCATCATTTCCAGCATGATCAATGTCTTCCCATTTAATCATTATAAAATGTCCGTTAGGCACAAAAAGATTTGGTATTGAAATATTTGACACTAACATCTGATTGGCTCCTAGATTTCCATCCAAAGCACCTGCACCTGCAATATTTATAGGACTTGCTGTTGTAAGCGCAGTAACCTGAGTCCAATCAGTATTAACTCCTGGAGTGAGATTTGAAATTGAGCTACTACTAGTTTTGTACCAAACTGTAACTTCATCAGGAGTAGTGTTTCCGCCATTTCTCCATTGTTCTAAAGTATAGCTTACACTAAGTTGATCTAGGTTGAAGCCAGAATTATTTTGCATCAAAACACCAAACGCAAAATTACCCGCTGTCGAACTACCTGAACCAACACTTCCTAGTGCTCGTTCTGAACTACCAGTGGCCCCAAAACTGTATAAATTTCCCGAAACTAATGAACCTGTTCCTGCATTGTAATAAATTCCAGATCCAGATCTTTGTGCAAAGTAATTTGGAATTGTGTTGTTATCAAACCAATCATTTACTGAACCTGTGTTCAAAAGTGAGTTGAAATTTTCGGTGGAATTTCCCGAAGTAGTAATATTAATTTGTGCAGACAAAGCCATTGGCAGAAAGCACAGAGCGATTAGTTTTATTTTCATTTCTGATATTTATTTGTATAAAAATAAGAAAGAAAATTTAAAAATTGCTATTCTATCATTAAATTACATCCTCTTAAATCAGAATGATCAAATCTGCCCATCAATTGCAACTGATTTTGGGTGATTTTCCCTAAATCTTGGCTAGAAATAAAAGCGCAGGAATATAAATTTGCGAGGTCGATTACATTCACGCCGCCCGTTTTCTCATTTTCTAAATATCCAAACGGATCGTTGACATCACGAATCATAATCTGCATCCAATTAGGTAAATCAAACAATCCTTTTTTATCGCTATAAGCTTGAGAAAGTAATTCACTCATACCGTATTCTGAAGAAATAAATGGAACTTGAAAAGCATTTTTTAACACTTCATGTAATTCCTCCTTACTTAGTTCTTCCCGCCTTCCTTTCATGCCGCCTGTTTCAATGATTCGCGCTTTTGAAAGATTGGGTTTCAAATCGGCTAAATCAAGCAAAGCATAACTTACTCCAAAAATAACGACTCCTTTTCCAGTGGAGATTGCCTTTTCGTAAGCTTGAATCAAATCAGTCAAATTGTCCAAATAAAAGCCAGAAAATTCGTTTTTTGTGGCTTTAATTAAATGATCGACCATGTAAACCAAACTCGAATTTCCTTGTTCGATGTAATTCGGTAGCAAAGCCAAAATAATTTGGTCTGCTGGATTTCCAATCTGATTGATGTAACTCTTAAGGAAAGAAATTTCATACATTTTCAAAGATTCCACAAAATGCTTGCTTCTCTCTGAGCCAGTTGTGCCGCTGCTCATGAAAAGTATTTCCGTTTCCTTAGTTTTAGATCTTACTTCGTGTGTTTTGAAAAAAGAAATAGGCAAAAAAGGAATTTCAGAAATTTTCTCAGGCGTTTTTCTATTTAATTGCTTGACAAAATCTCGATAAATTTCACAATGTTCAATTTGAAATCGGTAAACTTCCAACGCTATTTTTTCAAAATCAGCTTGACTTTTAATTTTAAAAATCGCTTGTTCTAGTTTTTCCATTGTGGCTTACAAAATCTAAAAATCAATCATCAATTGAGAGATCCATGTCTTTCAACAACAAAGCGATTTCACTCATTAAATGGTCTTTTTGCGCATCCTTTGGGTAAACGCCTTCGTGGTAATCTTTCAGCAATAATTGCGCTTCTAAGATTGAACTTTCTTCGAATGGTCCATCTAAATTTTCTAAAATTGTCAGACATTCCAGTGCAATCAAAAAATCACCTTTTACAGCCAATTCAATGAATACCGCCAGATGCGCACTGTAATCTAACGGACTGTTCCAAATCGTAGATAATATTCTAATTTGTTGGTGCGCATTTTTTGGATTTGTCAAGCAATCCATTACTGTTTTGACAGCTTTTGTGCTTTTTAGGCTCGATAAAAATTCAATTATTTCAGAAACACATTTTTCGTCTGTTTGCAAATCAATCGCTTGAATTAGCGGCTCTATAATACTATCATCACCATGCACTTGTAATGAATCTAAAGCAGTAGTTACTTTGGATGGTATTCCGCTTTCAACATCGCCAAGCAATTTTACAATTTTTAATTTTCTTTGTTTTTGTGATACTTTTTCTTCTGACACTTTCTGAATTTTTTACAAAGGTACAAAACATCGCATTTCAACTTGTATATTTGCGAAAATGAATGATTATATTCGCTCAAAGTTTATTGTTAAAATGTCAAAAAATTTAAATCAAGTAAATTATTTCCAAAATCTAAAGAATTATTGTTTTGGATTTAAAATATTTATACTTTTTATTTGCTTGATATTATTCCAATCTTGTTTGGTCAAAAATGCGAAACCAGATAAAATACAAACGATTACTGTTTACACCGATTTTTTGAGCGAGAATGACAAAATAATTTTCAAACAGTTCAAAAAATCAGAAAAAATCAAGGTTTACTATAAAGTTTTACCTTCTGATAGTATTCTTGAAATCATCCGATTAGAAAAATACAATTCATTTGCAGATTTAATTTTACTTCACGGTGCTGACCGACTTTTGGAAGGCGGAAAAATGAATTTATTTAGACAAATCGATCCTGCAGAAATCAATCCTTTAATGGATGAAAATTATTTTTCAAAAAACAATTTGTGGTGCGCAATTTCAAAATCGCCTATTGTGATGATTTACAACAAAAACCTTTTGTCTGGCGACACTATTAAATTTTACAATGAAACCAATCTTCCAAAATGGAATGGAAAAATTGCGCTACAAAACAGCAAAAATACTACAATTAAAGTACTTGGAATTAGTATGTTGAATTTAAAATCTAGAAAACACAAAAATTTCATTTCCAATTTGAATAAACAGGCGCAAGGAAATCCTAAGGGAGATGATTTGACTCAAATCAAAAAAATCAGTGCTGTTCAATCACACTTGGCTTTTATTGAATTATCCTCTTTGGTATCCGCCAATCAAAAAAAAGATACGTTGAGTAAAAAATTGTATCGCAATATTTCTGTTATCTTTGCAAGTCAAACCCAAAAAGGAACTTTTTACAATGTTACAGGCGCTGGAATTTATAAATATGCCAGAAATCCGGAAAACGCCCAAAAATTGTTGCAATATTTAACGAGCAAAAAAGCACAATACGCATTCTCTTCAGGAAGATTTGAATTTCCTGTTTTGACAGATGTAAAAGCTGATCCAAGATTGCAAGAATTTGGCAGCTTTAGAGGTCGTTTTGTTGCGAATCGATTGGGAAACAAAGCTAAAAAAAAGAGTTAATGCTCAAATAAGAACATTAACTCCAACTAAAATTTAAACTTAAAATTACTCTCCAGCTTCAGCAACCACTGAGGTAACAGCAGGTAAATGTTGTTTCAATAGATTTTCTATTCCACCTTTCAAAGTGGCAGTTGAAGAAGGACAACCAGCGCAAGAGCCTTTCAATAAAACGGTTACAACGCCATCTTCAAAACTTCTAAAATCAATTGCGCCACCGTCCGTTTCTACTGCAGGGCGCACATATTCATCTAACAAATCACGAATCGCATCATCGTATTCTGAAGGCAAATATTCTTTCACTGCCCCATCTATTTTCTTTGCTTCAACAGGTTTTGGTGCTGGCATTTGAATTAAAACATCTTTGCTCTCAGCAATCCAATTCTTAATAAATTCTCGCAATTCCATGGTAACAAAATCCCATGAAAGTGATTCGTTTTTAGTGATTGTAACAAAATTACTAGCGATAAAAACCCCTTTTACAAATGGAAATTGAAACAATTGTTCAGCTAATGGAGAGTAACCTTTGGCCTCAGAAGCACTTGTAAAGTCAACTGACTCTCCGGTTAATAATAAATATTTATTGGCAACAAACTTCATCGTTGTTGGGTTTGGTGTCATTTCTGCGTATACATTTACTGGAACTTGCATCTTTTTTTGAAAAATAATTTGTTTTACAAAATTACGTATAAGATTTTTAAAAAGTTTTTAATCAACTTGCAAATCATATGTTTTTTAAAAAAACAAAAATTAATTTTAAAATAATTGTGATTTTTTATGATTTATCAAATTTTTAAATACATTTGCGCTGTATTAACTAAATATTTAAATTATGAAAAAATTTATCGCTATTGCCGCTTTAGGAGTTTTAACATTGGCTTCTTGCAAAAAAGATTACACTTGCGAGTGTTCAACTACAGCTCTTGGTATGACAGCTTCTGCTTCTACAACTATCAAAGACACTAAGAAAAAAGCAGAAGACGCTTGTACTGCTGGTTCAAAAACAGAAAACGGAGTAACTGTTTCTTGTAAAATCAAGTAATATTAAATTTTAAAAATGAAGGGAAGCACTAGCTTCCCTTTTTTTGTTTAAACCATTTATAAAATTTTCATGAAATATTTTTTTATTTTATTTTGCATAATTACTTCGACACTTGTTTTATATTTCTTCACGTCCATCGAACAATGGTTTATCAACTCCAACTTTTCATGGACAAGTTCCAAAATAGCACCTTACTTGCTTTTGGTTATTTTTGGAGTTTTAATCGCTCGATGGTTCAGCAAGTTTTTCCTGTACAAAGTCATTTCAAATAGACTGAAATTTTTAAGACCGATTTTATTTCTGGTAATTACTGCGATTCCATTTGTCATTGGATTTGTTTTAAATCCTATCTATGAAGGAGATTTTTCTAAACAAGGAACCGAAATTCAAAATCAAGAATCCATTAACGATTTTCGAAAAGTAGATTTAGCAGTAATCACTATTCCTGGCTGTCCTTATTGTTATCATTCGATTTCAAAATTGAAACAATTAAAAGCTAGAAATCCTGAAATGAGAATCAAATTCATTGTTTGCACAAGTAATTCGGAAGATTTAAAAGATTACATCGCTGAAGGTGGCAAAGAAATTATTGTCAGCAAAACTAAGAACATCGAAACTTTAAGTAAAATGGCTGAAGGGAAGTTTCCAACTTTTGTCATGATTAATAATAATAAAGCTAAATATAGCTGGTCAAACGATCAATTTGGATGCTTGGCGTTGGATCAACTTGAAAGTGAATTTTCGAATTAATTTGAATTCAAGATTCCAAGATTTAACAAAAATAAAATTGTTGCTCTCAAGGAATAATTTTACTTTTACATCGTGAAACCTTTTCGTTCAATAATCATTTTTCTCTTTGCAGTTTCCCTTTTCGTTGGATCTGTTGGAATTCATGTGTTTGAACATTTTTGCAAAGTCGACGGAACTGAATATAGTTATTTTGTTCCTTCTGTACATTCATGCAAACCTGCCAAAAAAATCAGTAGTTGCTGCCATGAAGAAGCAGAAAAAAAAGGAGATTCATTCAAAGAAAATTGTTGCGAGGAGGATTTAATTTCTTTCAAAATAACATCAAATTTTATTCAGAAAGACTTTCAGCACAACCAACAAATTGCGTTTAATTCTGCTCATAAATTATTCATTTTTGAGCAAAATTTTATACTCAAAAAGGAATTGGTTTGTACTATTCCTATCAATCGTCCGCCTCCTAAAAAAGGCCGAGAAATACTCATTTCAAATCAAGTTTTCAGAATATAAATCTCTGTTTATTAATGACTAATTAATTGGTCAATCTAATTTTTAAACATATTTATTTTTATGAAATCAATTTTTACAATTGCTTTTTTACTGATTTCTTTCGGGAGTTTTAGTCAGCTAAAAGGCGTCATTTATGGTAAAACTGTAAATGAAACAAGGAAAAAAATTAAAAATGCCAAAATCACTTCTGTAAAAACAAAGGAAACTGCAGAAACAGATGAACATGGACTTTTTGAAATCACTTTAGGAAAAACACTTCCCGATACATTGATTTTTAGCGCTATTGGATTCAGAAATGATACATTGATTGTATCTAACAAAGACCGATTTTCGATTATTGAAATCAATTTATATGAAAATCAAATTTTGGAGGAATTTGTGGTTCAATATAAAAAAACAACCCACAGCATTTCCAAACTGAAAACTTTGCATGTAGAAGAACTGGGTGAAGGAGAATTGCGCAAAGCAGCTTGTTGCAACTTATCTGAATCCTTTGAGACCAATGCTTCGGTTGATGTAAACATGACGGATGCCATTTCAGGCGCAAAAAAAATCCAAATGATGGGCTTAGATGGCGTTTACACCCAAATTCAAATGGAAAATATTCCGTACATGCGTGGCTTGGAAAGCGCCTTTGGGCTTGGTTCTATGCCTGGAACTTGGGTTGAATCGATTCAAATTACCAAAGGAACAGGAAACGTGGTAAACGGCTACGAATCCATGGCTGGCTTGGTAAATCTAGAACTAAAAAAGCCGCAATCGATGGAGAAATTCTATTTCAATGCCTATGGAAATCGCTTTGGTAGGGCAGAATTGAATTCACACGGGAAATTGAATGTCGGTAAAAAATGGCAAACTGGACTTTTTGGTCACGCATCTGGCTTGTTTTCAGAAGTGGACAACAACAAAGATGGTTTCAGAGATATTCCAATGTCAAAAAATGCTGCTTTTCTAAATCGTTGGAATTACAATGGAAAACACATGGAAGCACAATTGGGCATGAATGCCTATTACGAATCCAAAGAAGGCGGACAGACAGGGTTTTCAGCCCAAAAAACCAATAATTTATACGGTGTGACTATTGAAAATAAGCACATTGATTTGTTTGCCAAAACTGGATTTTTGTTTGAGAAAAAACCATATCAATCTATTGGAATTATTTACAATTTAAAATACCAAACTACCCATGCACAATTTGGAAAACGGGTCTTTGATGGCGAGGAAAAACGAGGTTACATCAATGCAATTTTCGACGGTATTATAGGAAACACCAATCATGGAATCAAAGGTGGATTAAGCTTTGTATTTGTCGATTTGACCCAAAAATTAGATTCGCTCACTTTACCAAGAGTTGAATATGTTCCGGGCGCCTTTGCAGAATACACCTACAAAGGATTGCGTTTCACAGGCGTTTTGGGTGCGCGCGGTGATTACCACAATTTATACGGTTTCCAATTTTCTCCCCGTTTTCATGGGAAATTTAGCGTGACAGAAAAGTTGGATTTACGTTTCACAGCAGGGCGCGGATTCAGAGTTCCAAATGTAATCATTGACAATATCAGTTTGTTAGCAACGTCGAGAAATTGGGTGATTGAAAAAAATATCCAAGCGGAAGTTTCCTGGAATTTAGGCGGTTCAATTGTGCAAGAATTCAAATTTTTTAAAAGAAAAGCCAATATCAGCATCGATTTTTACCATACTTTTTTCGAAAACCAATTGATTGTAGATCGAGATATCGACATGAATAATTTTTACTTTAGCAATTTGACAGGAAAATCTTATTCTAATAGTTTTCAAACTGAAGTTAGTTTACCAGTTTTGCCACGTTTTGATGTCCGTTTGGCCTACAAATATTTAGATGTAAAAGCCGAATATGGAGGAAAAATGCAACAGCAAGTGATGATTCCAACGCAACGAGGCTTTGTAAATTTGGCATACAAAACAAGAAACAGGCGTTGGGAATATGACGCTACACTTTCAGTTTACGGAAAAAGCAGGTTGCACATGGTTCATGATCCAGTGGCGGGACATTCAATAGACAATATGTCGAAAGTTTATCCTATTTTTAACGCTCAAATAACGCACGTTTTCAAAAAATGGGATTTTTACATCGGAGGCGAAAATTTGACGAATTACAAACAAAAAAACGCTTTGATTGATCCGCAAAATCCTTTTGGTTCGTATTTTGATGCAACGAGAGTTTGGGCGCCGATTCAAGGGGTAAATGTTTATGTTGGGGTGAGATTCAAGCTTCGACAGGCTCAGCTTTCATCGACAGGCTCAGCTTTCATCGACAGACTCAATTTAAACTTCGACAAGTTCAATTTTTAAAAAAAATAAATAAATAGAAAATATGAAAACTATCTTAATAATATGTATCGCCTTTTTGGCATTTGGCTTTAAGCAAGAGGCGAAAACGCAATTGGTGACGATTAAAACTTCTGCGGAATGTGGAGATTGCAAAGAGCGCATCGAATCGAAATTGAATTATACGAAAGGAATCGTTTTTTCTGAATTAGATTTTAAGACAAAAGATTTAACGGTAAAATTTAAGCCGGCGAAAATCACACTTGAGCAAATCAAGCAAATTGTTTCAGAGATAGGATATGATGCGGATGATGTGAAAGCTAATGTGGACGCGCAGAAAGCGTTGCCGTTGTGCTGTCAGCCGCATGGAATGGGGAAATAAGAGTACGAAAAGCTTTTCTTATTATCACTGAAAATTTTCTTGCTATTTATTAATCAATTCAAACAAAGCATTCAAATTTGGAGAAATGATTACTTCGATTCTTCTGTTTTTCGCTTTGTCCGCTGGATCAACTGGGTGAAATTCGGATCTTCCGGCAGCCATCAGAATTGCTGGACTAACTTTCGTGTTTGTTGTCATTATTTCAACTACTGCAGTTGCTCTCAAAACCGATAATTCCCAGTTTGATTTTGGATGCGCTACAGCTACTAATTTATCTGTATCTGTATGACCTTCAACGATTACTTCCAAATCAACTTCTTTTTCTAGGACTTTGGCTAATTCGATAATCGCTTTTTTTCCCTCAGCTTCTACTGTTGTACTTCCTGAAGTGAAAAGTAATTTGGCTTCAAGACTGACATAGATTTTACCGTTTTTCTCCTCAACTGTCAATCCTTTATTTTCAAATCCGCGCAGCGCTCCGGCCACTTTGTTTTTCAATGCTTTCACCGCTTCGTCTTTGCGTTGCATCATTTCTTCCAATTCATTCACGCGCTTTTCTCGGTCTTCTAACAATTGTTGTTTGGATTTTAATTCGTTTTCCAATTGATTCAGCACTTCTTGTTTACGCTGTAGTTCATCGTTTTTACCTTCTAAATCAGATTGTAAAGCTCCAGTTTCTTTGGCGCCTTTTTTTCGTTCTTCTTCCAAACGCTTTTCATAAGCCAAATTTTGCAAAACCATTTTGTCATATTGCGCCTGAACCATTCTGTGATTTTGCCCTAATTTACTAGTGTCAGACCGCAAAGCTGTTACTTCATTCAACAGTACATTGTATCGGGTCTCGATGTCTTTGGCTTTTCCTTCATTGGTGATTGAATTGTTTTTAAAAGCAGCCAATTCCTCACTGCAAAGTTTTTCACGCTCAACCAAATCATTGTATTTCTTAGCGGGAACGCAAGCTGCTAAAAGTCCTAAAAATGCACTAAAATATAAAACAGGTAATTTCATGTCGATTGCTTTGAATAGTATTGATGTGAATTTGAAAATTGAAAATCAGATTCAACCTTATCATTAACAAATATCGCAATAAGTAACCTGCAATTTACCTTATATTCAAGGAGTTTTAAACAAGTAAAATTTGATAAAAACTTTTTTGATCGAGATAAAACAATCTTTAATCTTCAATCTTCAGCTGAATTTTTGCTGTAAATCAAAATAAGGGGCAACTGGTTTTGTTGGTGTTCTCTGTCCTACAAGAACTAAAACTCAATGAAAGTTCATGGGTGAAATATTGATTTCTTCCGAGACTTGAAGTCACATATTCAAATGAATAGCCAATGGCAAATTGCTCTTTCAACTTAAAATTTAAGAAGGCCATGACAGCGTCTGTGTTTCTGTATCCTAAGCCAATACCAAACTGATTTCTTAAATCTACCAAAACAACTAAATCAGCAGAAACTGGTCCTTTGGGCGGAATTCTTAATATCGCTGAAGGCAATAAAGTCAAACCTTCTTGAATTTGCCAGCGATAACCACCATTTAAAATCGTGTGAAAATTAAATCTTGAATCATTTGAAATTCCTTGCCAACGACTTTTGGTTAACTGACTCAAAACCAAGCCTGCGTAATAATTTTTTCCATTCCACCAAAAACCCACCGAGGCATCTGGCGATATAAAAGAGTTGCTTTCGCCAATTAATGGATCTGACACCAAAGTAGTTGATTTTCCTTTGTCGAAATTAAATTGTTGAATTCCTGCAGCAATTCCGATTGAAAGTCTCGTGTCTTTTGAAAAATTGAAATGACCAGCATAACTGACATTAAATCTAAAAGCAGTGAAAGGTCCAAATTGATCTCTGTCAAATTTAATTCCCAATCCTTGTCTTCCACTCAAATATCTTTTTCTTTTTGCATAAAGTGGAACCGAAAAGGTAAATGCACCGCTCGAAGGCGCACCCTCTAAACCAAGCCATTGTGTTCTGTAAATTGTTTTAATTTCTGTACAAGTTTTGATTCCTGAATGCGCTGGATTAATCGCCAATTGATTCCAAAACCATTGAGAATATTGGGCGATTTGCTGAGAATTTGCTTTAAAACCCAAACAGATAATGCATGTTAATACAACTAAAAATCTCATCGAATCATTGTTAAGGAACCTCTTATTGGTTCTGTGAAATCTGAATCGCGCACTTCAATCACATAGAAATAAACTCCTGCTTCCAGCAATTTTCCTTTGTATTTTCCGTCCCAAGCTTTTTTGGCATTGTAACCCGTAGTTTGAAAAATGGATTGCCCCCAACGGTCGTAAATTTCGACAAAACAATTTGAATACTGCTCCAAAGAAGGAATTTCCCATGTGTCATTAAAACCATCACCATTTGGTGTAAAAGTGTTGGTTATCGACAACTTATTATTTACATAAACAACAGTTTCATCTGTTACAGTGCAAGCGCCATTGGTAGCCGAAAGGAAATAATATGTCGTTTCATCTGGTTGTGCAATTGGATTCAAAATAGCAGGATTACTCAATGTAAAACTTGGAGTCCAAAAATAAGAAGTCTCGGTGGTAGCGCCTAAAAGTAAAACAGAACCACCCGCGTTGATTGTATAATCAGGACCTGCATCAACTGCAATTTTCACTACCGTAAAAGGCGCCGAACTATCTGAAATTTCTACAATACAATATTCAAAACAAGTTGTTCTCACTGATAAAACATCTCCATTTTGCAAAGCGGAAGTTTCAAAATCATTGGTTTGAGTAACCGCTACCAATTGATCATTTATATACCATTGATAATCAGTTGTGTCAGGGCAATCACCTGCATAAGCCGAGAAAAGCTGCGTTTCGCCTGCGCAAATCAAACTGCTAGGAACAGACAAAGCCAATCCCGGAGGAATTCTTTCTACACCGCTGCCAGAAACCGAAATATCCATGGTTGCTTGTGCAGGAAGTGTTGCAGGTGCATTTGTTGCGCCGTTCACAACAATATAGTAGGAATTATTTGGCAAAAGACCAGTTGCAGTCAAAACAAAATTTCCAGCAGCGGCAAACTCACAACTTCCTATTTGTGTGTAAGTTGAAGCATCACATGGCGCTATAGCTTGGATAATTGTTGCTTGCAATTCAGTGCCTTGATTTGGTGCAATTTCAGCGGTTACATTGTTAAAATTGACGTTCACATTTCCACCCAAAGCGTTGGTTTCAAATCTCATCCAAATAGAATTGGTTGGTGAGAAACAGTAGTTAAAATCATCTTCACAGCCCGCGCAAAGCGTTTTTGTAGCATCATAGTTGGTGACATTCTCAACCACAAGCGGACAAAGGTAGAGCGCATCACTGCAATTATTGTAAATAGCTTGCGTAAAACTTCCTTTTGAAAGCATGCAAAACACTATTAACGAAAGATTAACAATTAAGATTCGAAACATTCTTAAGCCCTTTATTTTCGGTAAAAGTAAACAATTTTATCGTGACAGAAATTAACAAAAAATAAGATTTTGAACTAAAATAGCTGTTAATAGCCATATTTTTATGAATTTTGGCATAATTATCGATTTTGGTCGACTAATCAAAAATAACGTGATATGAAAAGAATTATTACACTCGCATTTGGCCTTTTATTTGTTTGCACTCAACTTTTGGGTCAAGGAAAACTCGTTTATGAACAAGATTCTAAATGGTTTTGGGGACTAAATATTGGTACAACCTGGCAAACAACAGATGTCAAAAACCAAAATAATTGGGGAGCTGGACTCGTGATTGGAAAATCTTTCAATTACAATTACGGCAAAAAAATCAGTTTTGATTTACGTGGAAGATATTTATATGGAAATTGGTATGGACAAGATGTTGATACAACTGGATTTCAAAATGAAAATCTTGCATTGAGCAGTGGAGCAACCAATTACAAAGATGGCATTGGTTATTCTGTATTGAATTATAAAACAGAAGTTCACAGATTGGCTTTAGAATTAGTGATTCACGCCAATGGAATCAGAGAACGTTCAGGATGGGATCCATATATTTTTGGTGGCGTTGGTTTGACATGGCACGAAACTTATGGAAATCAATTAGATGGGAATGATACAATTTCTGGTAATAAATACGCTTATGACCAACTAAACGGCGATTTTTCAAAAGGAAGTTTGAATGCCATTCAAGATGAAAGTTATGAAACAGCTTTAGATGGAACTACAAAAGGTATATTAAAAGTTGGTTTTATGCCAAGTTTAGGATTTGGATTGGGTTATCAAGTGAGCCCAAGATTTTCTCTAGGATTAGAGCACAAAACTACTTTTACGCGCATTGATAATTTTGATGGTTATGCCGATGCTACCAGCAAACGACCAAATGACATGTATCATTACACCAGTTTCTATTTGAGATTTCAAGTCAAAAATAGACACTCGTATGTGGAAGAAAATCCGAACAGTTTGCAGAACTTGCCAAACTATGAAAATCAGACCAATCAAGGTTCAAATCAGCCACCTGTCGTAAACTTTACGAATCCTTCTATTTCTGGAATGACTGTTTCTCAGCCAAATTTCACGATAAAAGCGGACGTTAAATTTGTTGACGGGAAGCAAAATATTACTTTCAGACAAAACGGAATAAATAGTCAAAACTACACTTACAATGCCGCAACTGATGTTCTAGAGAGCAATGTAGTTTTAGTTCCTGGACAAAATGTTTACGAAATAACTGGAGTAAATGCCGCAGGAACAGACGTTGAATCTACCATTATCATTTACAATAAGGTGAATGAAATAGCGCCACCGGTTGTTACGTTTAATAATCCACCGACAAGTCCCTACACCATCACAAATCCCGCATTCAATTTGATGGCCACTGTATTAAATGTACAACAAGCGAATCAAATCACCATGACTGTGAACGGTCAATCTTTCCAAAATTTCAATTTCAATCCATCAAACAATGTGGTGACTGCGAATTTGAATCTGACAATGGGAACTAACATTGTGACAGTAAAAGGAACGAATACAGCCGGAACAGATGTTGAATCAACCACTTTGATTTACAATGTTATTAACGAGCAATTGCCAATAGTTAATTTCACAAATCCTGCAGTTTCAGGAACTGCGGTCACACAGCCAAATTTCACCATTCGTGCTGATGTTAAATTTGTTGATGGGAAACAAAATATCACATTCAGACAAAATGGTATTTACAATGGCGCTTTTACTTACAATTTACTCACTGATCGACTTGAAAGCAATGTAGTTTTGACTCGAGGACAGAATGTTTTTGAAATTATTGGAACAAATGCTTTTGGTTCTGATCAAGAAACGACCATTATCATTTACAACACAACAGCGCTTTTGCCTCCGCCGGTTGTAACTTATACCAATCCTGCGACAAGTCCTCATAATACAACTTCGCAAACTTTCCCTTTGACTGCAACTGTGTTGAATGTGCAACAAAGCAATCAGATTACTATGAAAGTGAATGGACAAACATTTACAAATTTCAGTTTCAATGCAAACAACAATTCTGTTAGTGCGAATTTGAATTTGGCTTTTGGTTCTAATGTCGTTGTTACAACTGGAACAAATTCAGCGGGAACAGATTCTAAAACAACAACGATTATATACAGACCTGGAGTTATTGAGCAGCCACCGGTAGTTTACTTCTTAGATCCGCAGGTAAGTCCTTACACAACGATGAATTCTACTTTTCTGCTCAAAGCGGAAGTTTTGAATGTTTCAGGAAGTCAAAATGTAACTTTCAAGCAAAATGGTTCTGTCAATCAAAATTTCACTTTCACCAGTTCAACGCACGATTTTCAAAGTTCGGTGGTATTAGCGCCGGGGCAAAATGTATTTGAAATTATCGGAACAAATAATGCAGGAACAGCACAAGCAACGACGATTATTATTTATGAAAGACAAGCACCAAAACCACCGATCGTAACGATTACAAATCCATCGGCAAATCCATATACAACTGAAAACAGCACTTTCGCCTTGAGTGCAACGGTATTGAATGTAACTGCGGCAAATCAAATTGCAGTGACTTTCAATGGTCAAACGATGTCAAATTTCACTTATGTGAATGCTAACAATTCTGTATCGGCATATTTGAGTTTGATTGAAGGAACAAATACAATTTCAGTTAGAGGAACTAACAATGACGGAACGGATATCAAACAAACTGTAATTATATACAGAAAACCAGTTATACTTCCTCCACCATTGGTGACTTTTACAGCACCAAATGTTGATCCATATACCACAGAAATTGCGACTTACAATATTTCTGCATCTGTTTTAAATGTAGCTAATTCAAGTGGAGTAAATGTGAACGTGAATGGCGTGAATGTTACAAATTTCAATTTCAATCCGACTTCAACTGCGCTAACATTCCCAATTAGCTTGATAGAAGGTGCAAATATGATTGTGATTACAGGAACAAATACTGTTGGAAGTGATTCTAAAACACATACAATCATTTACCGCAAACCACAAACTATTGTGCCTCCGATTGTAACTTTCCAAGATCCAATTTTGAATCCTTTGACAGTTTTCAATCAAACATACAATGTGAAAGCACGTGTACAATATGTTGCTGGTCCACAAAATATTCAATTAAAAATTAATGGTTTACCTTCATCAAATTTCACTTACAGTAATTCATCCGAAGTGATGGCGTTTACTACAAGCTTGATTGTTGGAGCAAATATCATCGAAATTACGGGAACCAATACTGCTGGACAAGATGTGAAAACGACTACTATCATTTTTAAAATGCCAGACCCAATGTTGCCACCAACGGTAACAATAGCAAATCCTGCAACAAATCCATACGCATCAACTGTTCCATCAACACCAATTACAGCTACAGTTTTGAATGTTGACGGAGCCGAAAATATTCAGGTAATGATCAACGGTAATGCATTCAATTCATTCACTTACAATAGTGCAACAAAACAGTTGACATTTACAATGAGTTTAAACGAAGGAAGCAATTCATTGGTCATCACAGCTGCCAACAACGCCGGACAAGCGAGTGATAATAGAACAATAAATTACAATAAATTAGTTGTTCAAATCCCTCCATTTGTAACATTTATAAATCCTTCAGTTGGAGGAACGACAGTAAGCACAGCTAGTTATGCAGTTATAGCGAATGTTATCAATGTTGACAATGTTTCTCAAATCGCAGTGCAACAAAATGGTTTGACGGTAAATCCAAATTCATATACTTTCAATGCCTCTTCTAAAGAAGTTTTGTTCAATACCAGTTTGAATTTTGGAAACAATACATTTACGGTTACAGGAACTAATTCAGCGGGAACGCACAGCGCAAGTACTAGTATTATTTACCGCGCACCGATTGTAGCATGCGATAAACCAGTAATTACTTTTATCGCGCCGGCAACGCAATCTTTGGAAGTTGCAGCCAATACTTATGCTTTCAGTGCGCAAGTCGACAATATTGCTGCAGCGAATCAAGTGCAAGTTTTTGTGAATGGCGCAGTACAAGCAATTTTTGGGTCGTATAATGCAACAACAAAAGTTTTCACTCAAAATATTGGATTAAGTGAAGGACAAAATACGATTGAAGTTGTGGCAACCAATACTTGTGGCGTTGAGAAGAAGAACAGAATGATGATTTTCAAACCTGTCGCTGCTCCATGCTTAGCTCCAATTGTGCAAAAGTTATTGCCAAATCTGGAATCTACAAACACGCAAGAAACAACGATTCAGATTAAAGCAAGTATAATTAATGTGGCGAATGCAAATGAAATTGTATTAAAAGTAAATGGCATCTCAACTGCAGCAAATTATGATTTAGCTACCAAAGAATTGTCAGCGACGGTTGCATTAATAATGGGCACCAACACGATTGAAATTCAAGTAAGCAATGATTGTGGCTCAGCACGCACTTCTTGGACGGTGAACAGGAGCGAATGCAAAAAACCAGTTATTGTGTTGAATTCATCAACAAGTGCAAACAATAGTTCAACTTTTGCGCAAGCTTTTGGATTAAATGCAAGCATTACAGGTTTAACGCAAGGTTCTACAATCACTGTCACTCAAAATGGAAAACAAATCAATTTTGTTTTTAATCAACAAACGAGTACTTTAATTTTAGACCGTCCTTTAGATCCTGGAGCAAATGTTTTTGTGATTACTGCAACCAACGAATGTGGAACGACATCGATGACAATTACAGTTACAAAAACAAAAGACCCTAATGCTGTACCGCCTAAAATCAATATTACAAATCCTGCAACAACGCCATATAATACTGAAATTGGGGCGATGAATATTCAGGTCAGTACACAATTTGTAACTGCAGCCAGTCAAGTTTCGATTACCGTAAATGGTGTGCCAACGAATTTCAATTTCAACGCGTCAAATGGTACAATAACTTTCAATCAGACTTTTGTAGAGGGAAATAATGTGATTATTGCAACTGCGGTAAATAATTATGGTTCGGCGACTGACACCAAAACGGTTATTTACAAAAAGAAAGTAATTCCTGCTCCAGTGATTACGATTACTTCGCCTACAAATTGTCCTACAACAATAGCTCCTGGAATAGTTACAATTACAGGTTTTGTAACCAATATCAATAATTTGAGTGAGGTCACATTTACCATCAATGGCAAACCAATTACGAACGTTAATCCTGTTTTGAGCAACGGTAATTTGAATTTCTCTTTTACTGTTAACATAGGCGAAGGTAGTAATTCTGTAAATTTCCAAATTAATGCTGCGAATGCAGGTGGAAGTGATTCAGAATCTTGTCAAATCAATGTTAAAACGCCTTGTTTAGCTCCAACAGTGCAGCGCGTTCTTCCCAATATTGAAGCTTCAAATACGCAAGAAACAAGTATTCAAATCAAAGCGATTTTAAACAATGTTGCCAATGCAAATGAAATAACTGTAAAAGTTAACGGCAATGCAATTGCTGCAAATTACAATTCAGCGACGAAAGAATTAACTGCTGCTGTTAATTTGCAAATGGGAGTTAATTCAGTTGAAGTAATTGTGAGTAACAGTTGCGGAACAGCTAAAACAAACTGGACAGTTACGCGGAAAGAATGCGTAAAACCAGTTATTGTTATTAATTCTACTACCGCTCCAAATAAAAGTTCGACATTCGCGCAAGTATTTGGATTAAGTGCAACAGTGAGCGGATTGAGTCAAGGTTCAACTATTACCATCACGCAAAATGGAAAATCTATCAATTATGCTTTCAATCAACAAAATGGTAAATTGACTTTGGATCGTCCATTAGACATGGGAACCAATACTTTTGTGATAACAGCAACAAACGCTTGTGGAACTGCAACAAATACGATTACAATTATAAAAACAGCGGATCCAAATGCTGTGCCGCCAAAAATTAATATCACAAATCCACCAACAACACCATACAATACTGAAAATGGTTCAATGAATATTCAAGTGGCAACTCAATTTGTGACTGCGGCGAACCAAGTTTCGATTACGGTGAATGGTTCAGCTGTTAATTTCAATTACAATGCTTCAAACGGCATAATTACCTTCAATCAAAACTTTATAAACGGCAACAATGTAATTGTGGCAACTGCTTCAAACGGATATGGTACTGATTCTGATACGAAAACGGTAATTTACAAGATAAAAATCATTCCTGCATCACAAATTTTCATCACCTCACCAGCTGCATGTCCGGCGCAATATTCACCAGGACCTATAACTGTTACTGGTAATGTAACAAATGTTATCAATGCGAATGAAGTAACTTTTAAAGCAAATGGAAATACAATTCCTAATGTAAGTACAGCTTTAAATAATGGAATTCTTACATTCTCATTTACAATTAATATTGGCGATGGAAATAATCTCATCAATCTAGTGATAACTGCAACAAATTCTGGTGGCACAGATACTAAAAAATGTGAATTTTCGCTTATACCTGTTGGACGTCCAGGGAGTCCAGGGAGTCCAGGGACACCAAATCCAAACATTAAACCAAAAACCCTGACACCAACGCCAACGCCAACACCAGCGCCAACGCCAACACCAGCGCCAAGACCGACAACTAGACCAATTATAAAACCATGATTTGAAAATAATTTTAGAGAAATAAACAAAAATAAAAAGCGTCTATGAATTCACTAGACGCTTTTTATATTCAAATGTGAACGCAAAATTGGGAATATAATATTTCAGCATCGAGCAATAAATCTTGACCAATTAAAATGAATTATTACTGCTAGATCGCAAAAAATATGTTAGAAATTTACAAAACGGCTTTTGACATCATTTGCATTCCAGTCAATAAGGCATTCATATCAATATCAAATTTTGGATGATGAACGCCGTAAGTAATTCCTTTTGCCACGTTTCCCACGCCCAATCGAAAGAAGCAAACTGGCACTTTTTGAGAATAGAAAGCGAAATCTTCTGCTGTCAAACGAATTGGCAATTCTTCGACATAATTTTCTCCTAATAAATCTTTTGCTTTGTTGCGCAATTTACTTGTCAGAACCGCATCATTTGACAAAAAAGGATATCCTTTGCTTATTTCGATCTCAACAGTTCCTCCCATTGAATTTGCAATCAACATTGCTTGTTCTTCAATGAGCTTCCAAGCCTGGGCGCGCCAATTTTCATCCATCGTTCTAAAAGTACCTTTCAAAGTAACTTTAGATGGAATAATATTGGTATCTCCCAAACCTTCAAAATAGCCAAATGTCAAAACGCAAGGAATTTTGGGGTCACATTTTCTACTTACTATTTGCTGCAAAGAGGTAACGATATTCGCCCCAATTAAAATTGGATCGATACATTGGTGAGGCATTGCACCATGACCGCCGACACCATGAATTGTCATGTAAATTTCGTCGCAAGATGCCATGTAAATACCTTCTTTGAAACCTACTTTTCCTGTTTCCATTTCGGGAAAAACGTGAAGAGCATACATTTCAATAACTGCAGGATTTTCCAAAACTCCCGCATCAATCATCAACGTTGCACCGCCAGGATTTTTTTCTTCTCCTGGCTGAAAAATAAGCTTCACAGGATGGGGTAATTCATCTTTCAATGCTTGTAAAATCTCGGCAACACCAAGTAAAATACTCGTATGAACATCGTGCCCACAAGCGTGCATTACACCTGGAACTTTTGAAGCATAATCCACTTGATTATCTTCCAAAATTGCCAATGCATCTAAATCTGCCCGTAATGCTACACATGACTGATTTTCCGTGTGATGCTTTCCCCGAATAATGGCAACAACTCCAGTTCCTCCAATATTTTGTTGGTTCTCAACCCCCAAAGTGGTAAGTACATTAGAAACAAATTTGGCAGTTTCAAACTCCTGAAAAGATAATTCAGGATATTGATGTAAATGCGCTCGATAACCGCAAACTTTATCAAAAATTTGGATTGATAATTCCTTGATTTTAAAGTCAATATGCGTTGTTTCCATTTTCACTTTTTAAATGTCATAACCGATTGAAAAATATCCAATTGGTTTTTTGTTGATTTGAAAATTCTCAATTCCCCAACCAAGGTCAAATCTAATAAAATAACCAAATACTTTTGTTCTCACACCCGAACCAATTCCACCAACTACCGGTTCACGCGAGTTAATCAATTGAATTTCCAATGGTTTTGAATTGATTGACAAAGTATTAAAATGATTGTTAGCAGAAAAAGGGGTGAGACCAGTCCAAGAGCAACCTGCATCTCCAAACAAAACCCATTGAAAAGTGCGTAAAAATTCATTCTTTACTGCATGATTTGAAAGCACTTTGAAAACCGGAATTCGCCATTCTGAATTAAATACAAAAAAAGAATTTCCATTTCTGGCATTTTGAATAAATCCGCGCAAAGGAGACGCAATTGTTTGAAAAAAATAGTTTTGATTGGCATTCAACGCTTGATTTTTATCAAAAGAAATATTCGGTCGAATAGTCCAATTATCAACGCCTCCAAGATAGTAGACAATGGGCGCGGAACCAGCACTTCCGGCACCAGCCAAACGATTCACCCAAGTAATTCCTTTGTAAATTGATTTAGCGTTTCTTATATCCACTCCAAAATTAAACAACCATTTTTGATTTTTATTGGCAATTAAAGCTGCTTCACCAAAAACTTTGGCGCGCCAACCTTTCCAAGTGTTCAATTCTGAAAATGTAGCATTGTCCAAGATCAATTCTGTTTTTAAACTCACTTGATTGAATCGGATTTTGGGAATTTCTAGTGTCGTTTTATCTGTTGCCAAAAATAATTGCTTGTCATTCCTATAACCAACGGAATTTCGCCAGGAAAGCGTTTCAGTAAAGGGAAGTATCAATTTATACTTCAATTCATTGACGGTCCATTTGGTGATGTAATCATTTTGGTTGATGCTCGCAAATGATTGCCGATAAATAGACATTTCATGGTCTAATTTGAATTTGTTGATTTCCAAAATACCTAAAAATTCTCCCGCATTGAAATTTGTTGGAATCCTCATAGCGCCACGAATTTTAAAATCTTCAAAAAAATCCGTTATTGTAGATCGAAATAAAATACTCAATGGCGGATTATTGAAACTAGTGCCTGCACCTCCAAATCGTTGATATGCAGCATTCAAAAAACCATTATTTACTTGAATCAAAACCAATTCTTTTGAAAAATTAGTTTCGTACAATTTGATCTCTGGTTTATTTGTTTCATTCTTTAGTGAATCATTCCACTTTTCGCTTAAAAGTTGTTGCTTTTTAGAAGCTGCCTCTAAAAGTGTCAATTCTTTTTTTCTAAAAAATGACAAAGAAACTTCATCAAGAACTTCACGCGAAAATGCGGTTTGGTAACTTTTAAATCTACCATTTTGAAATACTTGAAAAAATAATTGCTGATTACTATTGCTGGTTTGATAGTCAATAATAGAAGTAGTAAATTGATAAATTGGATTTGCAATCGTATGATATTGATAGTGAATAAGTGAATCGACAAACAAAATTGTTGAATCTTCATGTGCTAAAAAAAGATTCATCGTACCAGATTTATCAGAAAGAAATGAATACAGATTTTTCTCTAAGATTTGTGGCTTTGTTTCATTTTCAAAAGGAGTATCGGTAATTCTATTACAAACCAATAGTTTATTTTTCGATTTTTTACTTTTCTTTAAAGACAAAGTAAAAACATCAAATATTTGATTTTCAATTCGATGTTGTATATCATTTTGAAAAATTGTGTCATTCACTCTATTAGAAGTGAAAATAATCATTTCACCATTTAATCCAAAAGTGGGATCATGCTCATCCCAAATATCATTGGTGATTTGTTCCAAAGCATTGCCTGCAATTGTCAATAAGTACAAATCTGTTTGACCATTTTTAACGCCACTTAAAATCAATTTTGATCCATCTTCGGCGAAATCGAAAGCTTGCACCTTATCTAATTGAGCCATTTTTTTGCTGTTTAATTCCTTGTTTTCCAAATCATAAAAAGCAAAATTCAGGCAACCTTTTGACTCATGAAAAAATGAAAGTAATTTCCCTGAAGGATTCCACGCCAACAAAGGCAAATCAAAATCTTGAAGTCGATTTAGCTTGACACCAGACTCATAAATTTTAGTTTTGCCAAATGTTGTCAAATCATATAGCCAAATCGTTGTTTTACCTTCATAAAAATCAACTAACGCCATTTTTTTACCATCAGGCGAAGGAGTGAAATTTTTATAATTGTGATTTTTAGCTAAATCAAGATTCAGCTTTTCAAAAGGAATATCAGATTGACTTGTCAGTTCATTTAAATAAATTTTCTTGTAATAATTTCCAAATTCAGGCAATAATTCTTGGCTGTTTTGTCCAATGACATAGCGCAAAGAGCGATCAACATGTTGCGCAATTTCAGTCATTTTGACCACTTGAAACAACTTGTCATTGCCATACATTAATTGAATATAATTCCAAAAAGCATGTCCTGCAAGCACTGCATCTTCATCTGTCATTTTGGAAAAATTGTCTAATCTTCCTGTCAAAAAAGCATCTTTCATTTTAGAATCCAACGCAGCATTCCAAGGTTGACCGTAAAATGAAATAAAACCGTTAATAAACCAAGCTGGATGATTTGACAATGGATTTGCGAGCAAGACATCAGACCATTTTTCGCCATAAAGCATTTGATTCAACATGTTTTCAGCCAACATTTTTTTGATTTGAATGTCTAACTCAGTATGCGAGGATTCATAATAAATCAATGATTTTGAACCTACAAGCAGGGAGGTTTTCCCAATCGTTTCGACTTCTTCCCTACTTGACCCGATGTTGCATTGGCGCATATCGGTGAATGATTTGAAAAGCACAAATTCAAGTTCTTGACTAAAACGAAAGTCAAATTGAGTTTCTAGATTTTTAATTTCAGCCTGAATTTTCTGAGACACATAATCAACCATCTTTTCTTCTTCGGCATAAAAATAAATCTGGTAGCCTTGAAAATCCTGAGACTTCCAGCTGAATTTTTTATCGAATTGCAGCGTATTTTTACCGAATTCTTGTTGACTTCCGTTATAAAATTGCGCGTTTACTCTCAAGGAATAAAACAGAACAATAGCACAAATTAGGGAGTAACGCATAGCCTGCAATTTACAAAAATAATTCTTCTAAATATCGTCCTTTAGCAGTGGGCATATCAAAATTCAACAAAACTGAAATTGTTTTGCTAATATCAATCAATTCACCAGCTTGTTCGATAATTCTATTTTTTTTAACATCTGGACCTAAAACCAATAAACTAATGTGCTTGCAACCTTCACATTTATCTCCATGAGATTTAAAACCATCCTTGTGACCATCCAAATGTCGCCCGTGATCATTGGTAATAAACAAAGTTGTTTGGTTTTTCATTTCCGGATTTGATTGAATTTCGTTCCAAATTTGAAATGCATAATCATCACATTTTTGCAACGCTTCCAGGTAGCCGTTCCAATCATTTTGATGCGCAATAGCATCCACAGACAATAAATTAATCAAGGTCAAAGTGGGCGTATTTTGCGCAAAAACAGCTTTTGCTTTCTCGAAAGTTTGCGCGTCAGAAACATAATCAGCACCATTTCCTTTGGCACCGCAATAAGTGGAAGGCATGTATAAACTCCACCACTTTTTGCTTTTTGTATTGGCTAAAACTTCCAATTTACCTTTGCTTGCAATGATCCACGCTTCTGATTTATCTACTTTCTGTGATTTCAAAAAATATTGAAACATCGAAGGACTTTTAGGTAAACGTTTTCCAGCGTTACTGATTTGCTGGTAAACTCCCGTCGTCATTGCTGTGTGACCAGAAATCGTATAAGTTGGACCATTGTTCTGAAAATCGGAATAAAAACTTCCTTCATTTTTCAAAATCCGTCCCAATTTGGGAATATATTGACAACTTGAATCGCCAAAAGTTTCAGAAAAACGAGGTCCATCGATAACCAACACAACCACATATTTTGTTTTCAACTTTTTCTCAGGCATGCGATCCAAAGGCTGAAAACCTGTCGAAGCAAAGACAAAAATGAAAAGCGAAAAGAAAATAAAAATTCTTTGAATCATGCAGTTGGTATTTATACAAAAATAAGCAAAGAGTTCACAACGAGAATGCTTTCGGTTCAACTTTATTTAAAATTCAGATAAATTAGGCTTTAGCAATTCTAATTGAAAAGCGAATTAAAAGATCTTAAAATCTAGTTTTGAAATGAAATAATTGAATATCAATCCTCCCCAAACAATCTATATTTGTACTTATTGTATAAAAACGAAATTACCAATAACAACAATCCTAAAGAAATAAAAATCACTGTTTTGAAAATCGTATTGAGTTGCGCGATGTCATAGAAGAATAATTTGATTAACGTGATTCCAAACAAAGCGAATGCGCCGATGCGGAGGTAGATCTTGTTTTTCCAAATTCCGAGTGCAATCAAAAATAGTGAATAAAATCCTGCAAAAATACTCAATGCCAATTTGTAGGCTTGATTCGAACCAAAAGTATGCATCCAATTCACGATTTCAGCGCTGACAACCCACACAATAACAGTATGCAGAATATATTCAGTAATGATTTTCATCGAATTCCATTTCATCTGATTTTTCAGAAATTGGTGGATAATAAACATACTGAATGCAGCAATTGCAAAACCAACATATCTGATGCCAACCAAACCAAAACCTCTGTAGAAAACATTACTTTTGTCAGCATAAATGTATTTCAAATGCATGGAATTCAATGCATACAATCCCAAAGTAAGGAAGAAAAACAATGCGAAAATGAAGCCCATAAAGAAGATCATATTGAACTCTTCAGAATTGTTTGATTTTCTTTTGAAATAACCAAGTACAGAAATAAAAATGAGCCCGTAAAAGATACTTGAAACGGTTTTCATCGATTTCAATACACTATCTCCGCGTTCAACGAAAGAATCGAAATAATCTTCTATTGACAAAGCAGATTGGATTGACTGCTGATATTTCAATACCCAAAAATGATTCAATTCTAAGTGAATACCCAAATATAGAACAATCAACAACAGAGTGAAAATCAAATTTTGGGTCAAATACAACATGCCTGCATTGTTCGCAAAAGGAGATTGAAACTTGGATATTTTCGACACTTTGTGAATAAAAAGCAATACTATTCCGTAAATAAGTGAAATCAAAAAGTTTATATTAAAGAAAAGATTAAGATCTTTTACATTTTGATAATTTACAGCATACACATCAACCCAATTGATGATCAAACTGGCAAAGCCTAACAACATCAGCGGATAGGCGAAAAATTCATAAATGCGACTCGCTTTAGTTCTTCCAATCCAGAATAGTAAAGCCGCTTCGAAAATCCATAAGAAGGTAATCCAACGGCCGTCTAACTCGATTGGCACGCACAGAGTAAAATACGATATCGCCAATCCAACTGATAAAGTGTGGAATTTTTTATCTTCACTTTTCAAGAAATAAAGTAAAGCGGCAACCGCGAGATGAATTACTCCATTGAGCAAGGTAAACCAAGCTTTGTAATCATTTAATGATTCATGTCGAATCAAAATCGCAGTTCCTAAACCGTAAAACAAAAACGAATTAAGCAGCACCATCATTACGTTTAATTCATCAAATATTTCTTTCTTAACGAGCTTGTAAACTAAGTTCGTCGCATGGAAAATCAGGAAGAAAACCGTCACGAAAATCATCGCCAATTTGAAATGTTTGGCATCACTGTAACCAGTTGCAAACCACAAAAGGAAGATTAACCAAGTCAAACCAAAAGACACGTAATACAATGATTTCCAATTTCTAAAAAATGAAACTGCTAAAATTCCGATATTGATAATAGAAATATATGAAAAGAAAATCCCTACTCTACCTGAGCCGTCGCTGAGCAGAAAAGGCACTGCGTAAGCTCCCACTAATCCAATGTGTGAGATGATGATTAAATTGTATTTAATGGAAGCATAAACCGTGGCGGCGGTAATGGCCAACATCGCTACAAATGCCATTTGAACAGGAAACAGCTGATAAAAACTGTAGGCAAAAAAGGTGATAAAGTAAAATATCGCTAACGAACCGCTCAATAAAATCGCGCTAAATTGTTTGTATTTCGCTTTCAATTTCCAGGCAAAAAACAGCAATCCGGAAGCCATCACGTAGCCCAAAATAATTCTTATCAACGGGCTAATTAATTGATGGTCAATCGCATATTTTGCACCAATTCCAACACCGATTACCGTGATGATAATTCCAATTACAGGAATTAAATTCTGTCCAATGTATTTTTCAAAACTTGAATTGAAAGAGGAGCTTGCAGCAGCTTTGATTGGTTGAACTTTGATTTGTGGTTTTAGCGTTTCCACCTTATCAACCAAGGGATTTGGTTTTGATTCTACTAGCGTAACAATTGGTTTCACCTCATCTTTCACCACCGAAATAGTTTCCTGTACCTCAGGTTGACTGGCGGTTTGCGTTTTAATCAATGTAACGAGTGCTCCAATCTCCAACTCCAAAGCCTTGATGTCATTTTCAAAATAAGATTGTCGTTGTTTTAAATTTTCCAATTTAGTTTGCAACTGTTCTAATTGGTGTTGAGCATCCATTTTAAGGCTTTTTTTGAATGAAATTGATCTTCACTTTCAAACAAATATAGAAATATTATTGGGAAAATAAATTTTGCGAGCCTCTGGCCTTCTGACTGTCAAAAACAGTTGAAAGGTTAATAAATCATTTTACAATTCGTTGTTCTTAAAGCAACTTTTGCAAATCAGCATATCTTTAAAGTAAATAAATTTTAAATGTTATTCCGACAATCTGCTAAACTCAGTTAGAGAATAAATCTATCTTTTCTAACTGAGTTTATTAAAATATTATCCTAATCTCTTTCCATTTTTTTGAAAAATAAACTACCTTTACCCAAACCGCAAGTCATGATTCACAATTTGAGTAATACGCAATCCATTTTTGGGACGTTTTTAGCAGAATTAAGAGATGTTCAAATTCAAAAAGATCCGATGAGATTTAGACGAAATTTGGAGCGAATGGCTGAAATCATGGCGTATGAGATTTCCAAAACTATGGATTTCACCACCAAAAAAGTGACCACACCTTTGGGCGAAGCGGATGCGCATTTACTTAAATATCAACCCGTTTTGGCCACCATTTTAAGAGCTGGCTTGCCTATGCACCAAGGATTATTGAATTATTTCGACAGGGCTGAAAGTGCTTTTGTTTCGGCTTACAGAAAGCATTCCACCGCAGAAGATTTCGAAATTCATGTGGAATACATGGCTTCACCTTTGCTTGACAACAAAACACTAGTCATTTCAGATCCGATGTTGGCCACAGGAAGTTCGATGGTCATGGTATACAAAGCCTTGCTTAAACAAGGAAAACCCGCGCATGTGTATATTGTTTCTGCCATTGCCGCGCCTGAAGCGTTAGATTACATCAGAAAACATTTGCCAGAAACCGTTCATATTTATGTGGGCGCAATTGATACAGAATTAACCGCTCAATCATACATTGTGCCTGGCCTGGGCGATGCTGGCGATTTGGCTTTTGGCGTAAAATGTTAATTATGCGGTGGCACCTCTATTTTTCACTTTTCAGTTTTTCGATGATCAAATTCATGTTCGCTCCTTTTGTGGGTCCGAATTTGAAATTAAGCTTCTTTGAAACCTATTTGTCTTGCGTTGCAGGTGCATTTTTAGCTGCATTTATTTTCTATTTCTCGAGTGAATTTTTCTTGAAACGCGCGCACAAATTGAGAAAAGAAAAAATTAAAAAAGCACTGGAAAGTGGAATTGAATTGAAGTACAAACGGAAATTTACCCGGTTCAATAAATTGATTGTGATTCTAAAACGCAGATTTGGTATTTATGGCATCTCGATGTTTGCGCCATTTCTTCTTTCTGTGCCTTTGGGTTCGATTGTGACTGCTAAATTTTATGGCAAAGAAAAGAAAACTTTTCCTTTGATTTTACTCGGTATTTGCACAACTGGGTTAATAACAACTAGTTTAGCTTATTTTGCAAAATCACTTTTCTAAATTTCATGTCTGCCAACAAACACCTTTTTTTTGATTTAGATCGAACACTTTGGGATTTTGAAAAAAACTCAAAGAAAGCACTTCAAATATTATTCAAGGATTTGAAATTAGAAGATAAAATTGAACATTTCAATCATTTTCATCACACATATAGACGCATCAATGCGGAACTTTGGAAATTGTATGGCAAAGGAAAAATCAAAAAAGAGGAATTGCGCGATGCTCGATTTATCGAAACTTTGCGATACCATGAAATTCACGATTCAGAACTCGCAGCAACATTGAGTAATGGTTACATTGAAATTTCGCCCAAGCAAACCAATTTATTTCCAGAAACTTTGGAAACTTTGGAAGAATTAAAGCGAATGAAATATAACATGCACATCATCACCAATGGATTTGAAGAAGTGCAATACATTAAATTGGAACATTCCAACTTGGCCCCGTTTTTTGACGTGATTGTTTGTTCCGAGGCAGTAGGATTCAACAAACCAGATCCGCGCGTTTTCCATTATGCGATGCAAAAAGCAAAAACAACCGCAACCGAAAGTTTCATGATTGGCGACGACCGAGAAGTAGACATTTTTGGTGCAATACAAGTTGGCATGCAGGCGATACTATTTGATCCGGAAAATCAATATTCCAAAACCAACGGTGAGCCAAAAATTCAAAATTTGAATGAATTGCCTTTGTTGCTGACGATGATTGGAAAGTAGATTAATCTATCATCACTTGGAAGACTCCAGGCCTTGTGATTTCAACCTTTTTCTTCTCTGGATTCCAAAAATAAATGTGCATTACGTCTGTTTCCGAATAATTTTCTGGCAAAGCAAAAGCATTAAAGAATTTAACTGTTATGGCAGAATCCATTAACTTTACTTGGTCATAAGCAGCATACAAAACTGCATTTTCACCTGCAAGTAATATTTTTCCATCTCGTTCTAAAGTCGCAACCAAAATAAGTGGACTTCCGCTTGAAAATTTTCCTTTTGCCTCGACGGTAAAATATTCGGTATTTGCACAATCTTTTAAAATTTTCATAGGAATTTTAATCGCTCCGATAAATTCCTCATTTGAAACAATAAGTGACTGAAAAGTATTTTCAAATTTCGCTTTCAACTTTTGCTTTTTCATCGAATTTGAAGCTGTTTCTTTTTTACTTAAAATCGTTGTCGCGCTATTGAAGAAAACCTGATGCTCATAAACATTTGGAAAATGATTGCGCAAAACTTCATAATACATCGGCAAATGGAAATTATTGCTCCAATTGTACACAAAATAATTTTTCGAAGACTTTTTAGCTCGGTCCGCCAATTGATAAACCACTTCAGGATTTGACCAATCGATAATCGATTCTTTTATCGGAATATTGCAATAATAGTTCAAGTAAGTCATACTGTTGAAATTCGAAGCAAAATCGATGTTCTCTCTTCCCAATTTTTGATCTGCCAGATTCACAGATTGACCAATTTCCCGGAAAACGCCAAAATTTTTCGGTTCCCACAATTTTGTGATGAAAATACTTTGCAAACCAATCAGAATCGGAAAAATCAAAAGTGTTAGATTGAAGGCTTTTCCGGCGGAAAAATAAAAACCGCGAAACAAATAAATGAATAGAAATGGCAGAGTATACAACATCACTAATTCGCGTAAAACAGGCGTATAAAACAATGAAATAAAATGTCCAAGTAAATACGTCAGCAGAAAAACGCGGAGTACAAATCTTTCTTCCTTGCTTTTAAAATGTTCTGCTTTGCCGCAAGAATAAAGGATTATTGCAACGAAAAATCCAAATAAAACCCAAGAAAAATTAAAAAATTGATAGCCAAAATCGAACAACCAATTCCATTTTGGTGGTGAAAGCCAACCCAATCCGCCTTGGTTTAGCTGAAATGCAGTGATAGGCCAATGGGGTAAAAACCCCACGATACTGATAATTCCGCAAATCAAAATTACTTTGATATTTGGTTTTGAAACGTAGAACATTGCGCATAAACCAATGACTGTAGCCGAAATAAAAGCATAATAATGAGACAGCATCGCACCCAAAAATCCGATACTCAACCCAACAAACCAATAAGAAAAACTCTTTTTTCGGCGATTGATTTCAAAAATTGACCAGACAGCGAGTAGTAAGAAAAAGGTTCCTGAATTATACGGTCTTGCAAAAACGGTGTGGATAATCGTGAAAGTCAAACCAACATACAAAGCAACAACGGTCAAACCAATTTGCTTAGAAAAAAATCTTCTGCAAATTTGGTAAATCATCCAAGAATTAAGTAAATAAAAGAAAATACTTGTAGAGCGCAAGGCCCATTCAGAGTCGCCAAAAATACGAACCCAAATCCACAAAAAAGCTTGATAAAAAACAGGATGCATATCGCCTGCTTTTACTCCAAAATGCCAAAATGAGGACCAATCAGAAAATTTAGTTCTCACCCAACCGCTCAGTTCATCGTTCGACAAACCTTGATGATACATGAAAGAAAACCTGAAAATCAGTCCAATGACCAACAACGAAATGAACATTCCGTGTTGTTTCCAGAAAGATTGATTTTCGTTTTTAGCCATACAATTCTTGTCTTGTACGCTCGTATAAAACCATCCCGGTCGCAACACCTACATTTAATGAAGAAATCGTTCCCTTCATTGGTATTTTTGCTTTGATGTCGCACATATTCAAAATATCGTTGGTGATTCCATCTTCTTCAGACCCCATCACGATCGCCACACCACCGCGCAAATTCACTTCATATAGGGGAACCGCAGTTTTCTCAGTACATGCCACAATTCGGATTCCACTTTGTTGCAAATAGAACAAACTTTCTTTCAAATTATCCGTTTTGCAAACAGGAATTCGATTCAAAGCACCAGCAGATGTTTTGATAGCATCGGCAGTAACTTGCACAGAACCACGAGAAGGAATAACAATTGCAGTAACACCCTGGCATTCTGCAGTTCGGGCAATTCCTCCAAAATTTCTAACATCCGTCAAACGATCTAAAAACAAGAAACATGGTTTTTCACCATTTTCAATGGCTTTATCAACCATTTCATTCAAATTATGGTAAGCCAAAGGTGCAATGTAGGCGATAACACCTTGGTGATTTTGATCGGTAATTTTATCTAAACGCTCAACAGGAACAAACTGGATAAAGTAATTTTTATCTGCTGTTTCTGCTTTCAATTCAAAAAACAATTCTTTCGACATTCCTTTTTGAATCATCAATTTATTGATTTCCCTTCCGGCACGAATGGCTTCAATGACTGCACGTACGCCAAAAATGATATCGCTATTTTCTTTTTCGCGAGGATTGGGCTTGAAATCTTTTCTTCCAAAACTGGGATTCTTTTTGTATTCCATACCACAAAGATAAGTATTTCTGTTTGATGCGTTTTAAATTTCAATTAAACGGGGATTTTGAGCACAAAAAAACCCGCTAAAAAACATCAGCAGGTTTAAAATTTAATTGCTAGAAATCAGAATTAGCTAGCCATTTGAGAAATTTTGAACGTTTTCCCGTTCATTTCACTTGTTACTTTAAACCATGTGCGTCCGCAGTTTGAACCATCAACATACTTGATTTCAGTTCCCGCAGGAAAACTCATTGTTTTGGTCGTGCCTTTGCTGATTGTATTGTGACCGCCGTTCGCACAATATTTAAAATCATTTCCATTGTCGTTGATAATTTTAAACTCAATGTTTACTTTTTTAGCAACGATTTCATTGTTTTTGGAAGGATTTGAGAAAGAAGTCAATCCAAAAAAGAAACCTGAAACAAACAAAGAAACCAGCGTTAATCTTTTAATATTTTTCATAAGAAGAAATTTAATTACTTTCAAAAATAGTGAATTATTGCATAGTAGCAACATCAAAATTTGAATAACATGTAGAATTTTTGTAATTTAACAGCCAATTATGACATTTAAAGAATTAAACCTCAACGAAAATTTGTTAGAGGCATTAGAGCACATGGGATTTGAAAATGCAACTCCTATCCAAGAGCAAGCAATCCCAAAAATCTTAGAAAACCGCGATTTAATTGCTTGTGCACAGACTGGCACGGGTAAAACTGCTGCTTTTATTTTACCGATTTTACATAAATTGACTGGAAAACCAGATTCATCGATTGATACTTTGGTGGTTGTTCCAACAAGAGAATTGGCAATTCAAATCGAACAAGAAATTCAAGGATTATCTTATTTTGTTTCGGTTGGATCGAAAGCAATTTATGGCGGCGGAGGCGGAAAAGATTGGGACGATCAAAAAGCTGCATTAAAAGATGGCACAGATATCATTGTAGCCACACCAGGAAAATTACTTTCGCATTTACAAATGGGTTATGTAGATTTCTCAAAAGTGAAGCATTTGGTTCTAGATGAAGCCGACAAAATGTTGGACATGGGATTTACTGATGATTTAGAAAAAATCATTTCTTATCTTCCAAAAGACCGACAGACGTTACTTTTCAGTGCAACGATGCCCGCTAAAATTAGAAATTTAGCAGAAAAAATATTGAAAGAACCGGAGCAAATCACGTTGTCTATTTCTAAACCCGCAGCAGGTGTTTCTCAGAACGTTTACTTGACCTTTGACAATCAAAAAAATGATTTATTAAAGCATATTTTACTTTCAAGACCAGAATATACAAGCATTATCATTTTCACTTCTTCCAAATCAAGAGTCAGCGAGATTGTTTCCGCCTTGCGAAGAAATGGTTTTAAATCGCAAGGAGTTTCATCCAATTTGGATCAAGAACAGAGGGAAGAAGTTTTACGTGGATTTAGGTCTAAACGCACCAGGATTTTAGTTGCAACTGACGTCATGAGTCGCGGCATTGACATCAAGGAAATCAATATGGTGATAAACTATGATTGTCCGCGCGATGCTGAAGATTATGTGCACAGAATCGGAAGAACTGCCAGAGCCAATACCAAAGGCGAGGCATATACGTTGGTGAATGAAAAAGACATGCCTAAATTGGTTCGAATCGAAAAATTAATTGAGGCAGAAATTCCGAAATTAATTTTGCCCGAAGTATTGGGAGAAGGACCTGTATTTAGCACCAAATCTGAAGGATTCAAAAATAAAAACAATTTCAAGAAGAAAAAAAGACCGTTTTCAAACAAACCAAAAAGCGGTACTTCTAATGCATAAAGATGATTTTTTAGAAGTAAAAAAACATTTTTAAAGTAAACTTGTTATCCTATTATAGAATTTCAATTATTATAAAACTATAAACTGAATTTTTTATTCAGCGAGTAGTTTTGTAACTTTGCATTTTAATAAACTAGAATTTAAATAAATATATGAATAACACACAAGAAAAAGTAGCATTTAAAGTAGCTGATATCAGCCTTGCTGCGTGGGGAAGAAAAGAAATTATGTTGGCTGAGGCAGAAATGCCGGGTTTAATGTCATTGCGTGAAGAATATGGTGGTAGTAAACCTTTGGCAGGTGCTAGAGTTGCTGGTTGCTTGCACATGACTATTCAAACTGCTGTTTTGATTGAAACATTGGTTGAACTAGGAGCACAAGTTAGCTGGTCTTCTTGTAACATCTTCTCAACTCAAGATCACGCTGCTGCTGCAATTGCTGCCGCAGGGATTCCAGTTTTTGCTTGGAAAGGAATGAACGAAGAAGAGTTCAACTGGTGTATCGAACAAACAGTTTTCGCTTTCGAAGGTGGTGAACCTTTGAATATGATTTTGGATGACGGTGGAGATTTGACAAACTTGGTTTTTGATCATTTTCCAGAATTAACTGCTGGAATCAAAGGTTTGTCTGAAGAAACTACAACTGGAGTTTTGAGATTGTACGACCGTTTGAAAAATGGAACATTAGTTATGCCTGCAATCAATGTAAATGATTCAGTTACCAAATCTAAATTTGACAACAAATACGGTTGTAAAGAATCTTTGGTAGATTCAATTCGTCGCGCTACAGATACAATGATGGCTGGAAAAGTAGCTGTTGTTTGTGGATATGGTGACGTTGGAAAAGGTTCTGCCGCTTCATTGAAAGGTGCTGGCGCAAGAGTTATTGTTACTGAAATCGATCCAATTTGTGCTTTACAAGCTGCAATGGACGGATTCGAAGTGAAAAAATTAGATACTGTTGTTGGTTTAGGTGATATCATCGTTACATCTACAGGAAACAAAGACATCGTTGTTGGTCGTCATTTCGAAAACATGAAAGACAAAGCGATTGTTTGTAACATTGGTCACTTCGACAACGAAATCGATGTTGCTTGGTTAAATTCAAATTTTGGTTCTTCTAAAATTGAAATCAAACCACAAGTTGACTTGTATAATGTAAATGGAAAAGACATCATTTTATTGGCTGAAGGACGTTTGGTAAACTTAGGTTGCGCGACAGGTCATCCATCATTTGTAATGTCAAATTCATTCACAAACCAAGTTTTGGCACAATTAGAATTGTGGCAGAATTCTGCTAATTATGATAACGATGTATATACACTTCCAAAACATTTGGATGAAAAAGTAGCACGTTTACATTTAGCGAAAATTGGTGTTGAATTGGAAGAATTAACACAAGACCAAGCTTCTTATATCGGAGTGGCGGTTGCTGGACCATTCAAATCTGACACATACAGATATTAATCTGAAAAATAAATAGATAAAAAGCCGATTTCAAATGAAATCGGCTTTTTTTGTACCATAAAATTAGCCAATTATCTTGCGGAATGTTTTCCACATGATTCGAATATCATGACCCACCGTTGGATTTGCTAAATACTTTTCATTTAGCAATAATTTTGCTGGCATGATTTCATTGATGTAGGTTTCCCTGGGATTTTCCGCTTCACCTAATAATCTATTTTCATCAAAATATTTCAGAGATGCATAGTCTGTTATTCCTGGTTTAATATTTAGGATTTTTCGTTGTTCTTCCGAATACAGATCTACATATTCTTGCACTTCTGGTCTTGGCCCAACAATACTCATCTGCCCCCTTATCACATTTAAAAATTGAGGAAATTCATCCATTTTTGTTTTCCGTAAGAAATATCCGATTTTTGTAATTCTCGGGTCGCGCATTCCCAAGGTGAGTTGACCTAATTTATCGGAATTGGGTTTCATTGTCCGAAATTTTAACAAACCGAATTTAACCCCATTTTTTCCAACGCGTTGTTGGCGATAAAAAATTCCGCCGCGGCTACCTGTTACAATGAATATTGAAATGATGATTCCAAAAGGGAGGAAAATCAATAGAATAACGCTGGAAACGAATATGTCGAAAATTCTTTTCATGAATTAATTCATTAATTCAGAGACCGCTTTAATAACCGCATTAATTACCATTTGAACCTGTTCATCGGACAAATCATAATAAACGGGCAATGAAATCTCATTGTGGTATTTATTCCATGTTTCGGGATAATCTTCCATTTTGTAACCGCGTTTTTTGTAGGCGGTCAATGTGGGCAATGGCAAAAAATGAACATTTACAGAAACGTCTTGGTCAAAAATCAATTGCATTATTTTATCGCGTTGATTTTCTGTAATTCCATCGATTCTCAATTGATATAAATGATAACTCGTAATCTTATCGGCGGTTGTGTGCAAAGGTGTTAGCGCCCATGTTTCATTTTTAAATGCGGCATCATATTGCTCGAAAATCGCTTTTCTGCGATCTAGGTTTTCCTGATATCGTTCCAATTCCACCAAACCAATTGCGGCTTGTAAATCGGTCATATTACATTTAAATCCTGGCTCTTCAACGTCGTACCGCCAATTTCCTTTTTGGGTTTTGGCCAATGCATCTTTGTTTTGACCGTGCAATATCATCGTGCAAAAAACGCTGTAAATGTTGTCGTGATCAAAATTTGCAGGCAAATCAAAACACAACGCGCCACCTTCAGCAGTTGTCAGATTTTTTACTGCATGAAAGGAAAATGTAGAAATATCTGTCAACGAACCAGATTTTTTTCCTTTGTAGATGGCGCCAAAACTATGGGCCGCATCAGAAATGATCAAAATTCGATTCAATTTTTCTTGATTTTCTCCGTGTGTATTGAATTGTTTTTGAATCGATTCTTCGTTTACCAAATCCATAATCGCATCATAATCGCATGGAAAACCGCCTAAATCAACGGCAATAATCGCTTTTGTTCTGGGTGTAATTGCCTTGCGAATCGCATCGATAGAAATATTAAAATCTGCTTCATTTATATCAACCATCACCGGTTTTGCACCTGAATGTACAATTACATTGGCACTTGCACAATAGGTGTAAGCTGGCAAAATCACTTCGTCTCCTTCACCAATTCCCCACCAATGCAACAATACTTGCATACCCATTGTCCATGAATTGACTGCAACAGAAACTTTATTTCCGCAATATTTAGTAATTTGTTTTTCAAACAATTTCGTTTTTGGCCCTGTTGTTATCCAACCACTTTTCAAAGCTGAAGTAACTTCATCAATGACTTTCTGATCGATTCGAGGTGGTGAAAATGGAATCATATTGAATGTGAAATTTGAACTGTAAAAGTAATAAAAATGAGTTTATCTCGACAAGCGTTTTTGTTTGTCTGACGGTTTTTGACGAAGTATCAAGAAATTAATCATTCCACTCAAATATCCTAAACCATAACTGAAATGTAAGATTGGAAATGTTTTGAATATTTGAAAAAATTCGTCAAATCTTTTACTCATTTTGGAAGCGAAATAAACTCCAAGAAAAACATAAATTCCATATAGCGAAACGGTTGTCCAAAGTAAAAAACTTCCAAGTAGCATTAAAACTGGCGAAACAAACAAAAAGAAAACGAACGCAGGCGGCACCAATTGTCGCAGGGTGGTAAGCGCTTTGTGTTTTTGATTGACAAAAACTTTCCAATAACCATATTGATAAAATTGACGATACAATCCTTGAAAATTTCCACGAACATAATATTTGAGTGAAATTTCTGACTCAAACCAAATTTTTCCGCCTGCTTTGGCAACTCTAAAATTAAAGTCATCGTCTTGATTTCGAATTAATTGCTCATCGAAAAAACCAATTTCATGAAAAACCCAGTAGGGATACATTGGGCTGGTTACCGTATCTGTGAAACCTGATTTTTCCAATGTTCTGAAATTTCCTAAGCCCATTCCGAAAGTAGTGGACATCGCTTTGGAAATTATTTCGCCTGTTTCGTTCAAATATTCATTAATCAATTTGCCACCAACACACCAAATTTCTGAATTTGATTGTAAAATATCCAATGATTTTTGCAAATAATTGGCAGATAAAATATGTCTTGCTCCCACAATTTGTATGTAATCCGCAGGAACTTGATAAATTCCCAAGTTGAAGGCAAAAGGCGTTAATTTTTTTTCATTGTTAACGAGCTTTAAGTTTGAAAACTGTTTTTCTAAATTTAACACCTGTTCTCTTGTTCCGTCATCGCTCATTCCATCAACGACAAAAACACTCAAAATGACATCAGATCTCAATTTGTTTCTATAGATTGCTTCAATACACTCGCGGATGTACGAAACCTCATTTCTGCAAGGAATAACGACTGAAATCTTAAGCATTTGGCTGATTTAATTTATTTGGAAAGGTAGATTTTGAATGAAGTACTAAAATACAAATCCAAAAAGTGAAAAATACGATTCCTGTTTGTCGCTGCAAAATTGACTCGAATAAACAATTAAAAATCAAGCAAGAAATAACAAAAAGTAACAACCAGTTTTGGGTTTTTAATCCTATTCTGATTGAAGTACCTAAAATAAAAAGAAGGGCAAAAAATCCAAAAGCTCCTACTTCTAAACCTGTTTGTAAAAATTGATTGTGCGGATTGTATAGAATTTCATTTTTTTCATCTTTTTGAGCCAATTCTTTTTGACCGGCTGCTTTCAACTCTAAGCTCAAATACTCATCAACATTTCCAGTACCTACGCCGAAAGGATACTTCCACCAGGCTTTTGCGGTAACTGTCCACATGATTAGTCGCACTTTATCACCAGAAGCAACACCTTCTTCTCTATGAATAAATTCACTTGGATTCTCAATATAACTTTTAAAAGCGACCATTGAATTATTGATTTCGTCTTTAAATGCTGGAATATTGGTAATTGTAAAAAACATCAAAAAAGGTAAAAACAGGAGCATTGAAATGGCAAGCCACCTGTTGATTTTGAAGTAAATCCATCTTAATATCATAAAAGAAACAATCAAAAGGAAAAATAAAATCGCAGCCATTGCATAACTTAAAAAAAGCATTATCACAGCAAAAATTAGATACAGAAAAATCCATTCACCTGTGAAACCCGGAGATTTAATTTTGTGTAAATACCAAATACCAGCAATGGAAACCAATGTAAATGCTGCAAAATAAGTTGGATGATCGACACAGATATTACTGGCTGTGAAAGCAGTCAGCGCATAATGGGTGACCGAATAAACAGCAAATGCCTTGGCAAATCCCCAGATGGAAACGGCTATAATACCCACTGATAAACCGATTATTGGAAATGATAATTTGAATTCAAACTTGGGACGAAAACTGAATAAAAAAGGAATTAAAATGAAGGATAATTTGTATTCTAAATATTTCGCAGCGGCTGAATAATTGTGCGTGAAACAAGCGCCAATCAGATAAATGAAATAAAGCAAGGTGAAAGCAAGTAAAACTGAATTAAATTGAAAGCTAAATTGTTTTTTAATTAAACCGAAAACAACTGATAAAAACATCAAAATGAAACCCCAAACTACCATTTTCGGTAAAATTGCAATGAGAAATACAATCGACAAAAGTGACAGATTATAAGCCAAAGCTATATTTTTATTTTCTTTAACCAATTTCATTAATTAAAATCTTTAATGGCCTCTAAATATATACTCTCCACTTTTTTAACAACGGTTAAATAGTCAATTCCCTGTACCTTCAGTACCTCCAAACCATTTGTTTTCCTGATATTTGATTCAATAATAAATCTAACTTTTTGCGCAATTTCAGAAGCCAATTGAGGAACAAGAAAACAATTTTGAACATTTTCAATGCGTGCTTTGACATCTCCTACGTCTACCGAAACAATTGGCAAACCACAAGCCATCGATTCTTTAATCACCATAGGACTTCCTTCGCTATCTGAACAAAGAATAGTTGCTACACTGGAATTTAAATATACTGGAATTTCATTTGGAGATACACTGCCATTTAATGACAAAAGTTTCACATTTAAATCCTTCAATAATTCTACAACTACATTAGCAATATCTAATCTTTTAACCACTGGATTATTGGCATTGAAAAAAATATAATTTATTGATTCATCTAAATTCAAATGTTTTTTACATTCAGAAATATCCATTTCTTTAAAAATTCTAGTATTGATTCCTGATGGCACGATGGTTGATTTTTCTTTCCCAAGAGGCAAATTATTATGTAATTGCTCACTTACACAAATAATCTGCTGTGCACGTTGGGCTGCTTTTTTGCTCAAAAATTTTCCTAATTTCTCACGAAACCAATGTACATCACTTGTATGATTCAAGTCGCTTCCTTGAAACGAAACCACGAAAGGAATGTCTTCTATTCTAGAAGCAAAAAAAGCGTTAATGGTGCCATAGTGCGCATGGACTAAGTCAGGTTTAAAATCATTTACTAACTGTCTTAAAGACCTTAATTGACTCAAAAATCCTTTGAATGAGAAAGCTGTATTAAAAAAGAAAACTTTGTTTGTATGACCAATTTCAGTCAAATCTTCAACTTGTCTTTTAGCAAAAATAAAAGATGATGGCGATGGATGATAGGGAATTACATGAATAATTTTTAACTTTCTACCTTGCATTTTTTGACTTTAATTGAATTATCATTTTATTGACAAAGATTGACATAGCGACAATAAATATAGGAATTATGACGCTTTCATACAATAATGCTTTGAATGATTCAGGTCCCGATCGAACCATCATGGCACCAAATCCCGTTATTCCGCAAAGTGCAATTAGTGCGAAAAGTTGGTAAAAATTACTTTGGGATTTTGTAGAAAGATAAAAAGGTAAAAGCAAAATCAAAGTAAGAAAAAGTGGTCCTAAAATCAGCCCGAAATAGGAGAAATTGAGATACCAAGCAGTAATGTAATTGATTGTAAAACCTTGACCTTCTTTAAATTTCATTTCTTGAGCATAATAAGAATAAGCATCCAAAGGTCGATTTTCGACGGAACTTGAAGGCACAAAGGAATACAACAAATTCTTGAAACTAAAACCGAATTTTGGTGAAACATCTTTATTTAAAACACCATACATTGAAAAATGTCCAGCAAATAATTCGTTACTAAAAATCATATTGGTCAACGTCAGGGTAATTTTAGTAAAAAAAGATATATCCTGGTATGCCATTGAGATGTGACTGTTAACTATTTTCATCTTTTTATTATCAATCAAAACATAACTAGGATGTTTTTGCAATTGACTCATAAATAAATCTTTGTTCATAACCAAAGTGTCATACTTTAAAAACACCACTGTATCTTTCATCGCATTTGCAGCAATGATTTCAGCTGATTTTTGAGGAGACTTATGAGACACAAAAGTCCTATCACTCGAATACAAAACCGCTTCTTTCAATTTTTCTTTGGTCGAAAGCATGGAAGTTAAACCAGATTTAGAAGCAATTACTGGCATCAAGCTCCGGATAGGATCGTTTAACATTAATATAAAAAACCAAACAGCTATTACAATGACATATAACTTCTTATTCAGACGTAAGCTTCTAAAAGGATAGGACATCAATATCAACACTAAAATTCCACCAAAAAATGTTTCATGTCGTGATCCAATCAACACTAAATATAAATTACAAATCGCAAAAATACTCCAAAAGAAAAAACCTGGTTTTTGGACTTGTAGTGATTCTTGTTTCTGTTTTAAATATAATCCAACATACATAAAAAGACTTACAATCATGATCCAGCAAGCATATTGGTGCAAAGTATATCCATTAATTGAAGCAGATCGGATATTGATGTACACAGATTCGTTGAGCAGTAATGAATAGATTATAACATCTTTGATAATCCAAAAAGAAACAAAGAGGAAAAAAATTGCCATGAGCATAAAAACTGAAGGATTCAGATAAATTGGCATTGTCTTGCCTTGGTTTTTTGGCCATTTCTTCAATTGAGTTAATCCAATCCAAATGAAAATTTGAAAGAAGAGGATGAAAAGACCATACATCCAAATGGCTTGCAAATAGACCGCATCAAAATGGACATAGAACATTTTTTCCAATAAATAATAGTACTGAAGGCCTATTTTCTTTCCAAATCCTGTCAATTTATCGAAACTAAACAACCAACATCCTGCCAATGACCAAAAATAAAAAATGGCAGTAAAAATTGGAAAAACAATATTTTTTTCAACTTTCCAAATTTTGATTTGAAACCAAAAAATGGCACAAGTAATAATAATTAGTGAAAATAAAATACTCATTTTATTTCTTTTATGGTGTGGTACGTTTTTATAAATGTAAGTATTCCTAAGACATTAACTGACATAACGAAATAATACAGGTAGGAATTTAATGAAACATCCTTGCTGTATCCGTAAAGAATTAATAAAACATAGACACTCAATGAAACAATCAAATTCGTTGCATTTTTAGCTTTTACATGAATGGCATCCAAAAAACTTCGTAAAACAATATAGAGCACGTAACCAAAACTTCCCAATAAAACAATACTTGCGATTTCAAAAATCGAACTTCTGTGCTTATTACCAAGTAAAACATTCAGAACTACATCATGGAAAAAATAAAACAAAGCATATCCAAACAAAGTTAATAACAAGCTGATAACCACAAAAACATAAAATCTTTTCTTAATTAAATCAACTCTTTTTTCAGCTAAAAATCCAGCAATTTCAGGCAATAAAACTAAACTCAACGGACCAAAAGCTGCGCCAACTAAATTGAAAAGGGTTATTGAATAAGCAACATCACCTCCTACCAATACATTTTTTTGCATGGACAATGCAATGTAAGTTGGAAAGGTCAACAAAGCCAATAAAGCAAAATCCCCTAAAACCCTTGGTAAACCATACTTCAACATGACTACCGCATCCTCTTTACAAGATTGAAGCTCAATTTTAATTCCATTTTTTATGAAAACAATAGTAATAAAAATCAGACAATTGAATAAAAGTAAAACGCTATTTATATATAAAAGTAACTTGACATCTTGGGTATAAAACAAAACCAAGACTGGTAAAATTCCAATATTTAACAATTGAATTAAATTTGAAAAATAGACTTCTTTCTTACCTCTTAAAAAGCCGTAAAGAATGGCATGAAAACCGTAACCAACTAGTAATAAAGCCATTGGCAATATATATATCTGGTATTTTTCATTCCCAAAAAAAAGATTTGAAAAAACAGCACTACCGAAAGTTAAAACCATCAACAACAAGATGCTAACAATAGACATTAAAAACAAACTTGCAGGTAAAAATGAATTTCTTTGTGGAAAAATACTAACATATCTAGGAACAGCTACACCCAATCCAATCATTAAAAGCGGCTGTAAAAATGAGATATTTCTTCTTGACAAAGTATATTCACTGAAACCAATTTCTGTCATTTTTTCATTGGCAATCCTAAAAATAATGAATCCCAAAAGTAGAATCAAAAATTCTATTCCGAAGGTTACAAAATAATTTTTATATTTTTTTAAAAAACTCAATTTGAAACTATCATTTTATTATAATTAAAAGGAAGAATTAGCTTTTCAAATCTATCTCAAAATTAGTAAAATATATCTGTTGCTAACTCATTTAAACTGTAAACCTAATTTATTGAACTAATTTTATTATTCTTAGCAACAATCAGCATCCAAATCAAAACGATTAATAGAAAAATAGATTGTGACATGCTTAACAATTTCAAAATTTCATAAAAACTATAATGCATAGCGGCAATATAGGGCAAAGAGACAACAAAAATCAAACCTAAAGTTCCAAGGAGATTGATCCAAAAAAAAGACTGTTGACGTTTCATCAAAATAGCGATAAATGAAATCGGCGATGCAAGAAAATTCATCATCAACCAAGGAACCATGACGGTTGCCATCTCACCAGATTGTGTCCATTGAACTCCAAAAACGAACGCAAAAAGTTCTCTTCCCCAAATTGCAATGATTGAAAAAGGAACGATGCTTAAACCTGCCAAAATCAATACCACCTTTGCAGCAAGCGGAAAAACACTTTTATTTTGGTGAATTAAATCGGTGCATTGCCGAAAAAATACTTGTCCAATCGCTGATCCAATAAAAATCACAGGCAGTTTCAACATTCTGAAAGCATGGTCATAGGAACCATATTCAATTTTTCCGTATAAATTCCAAATGATACTGACCATCAATAGATCCCGACCCAAATCAACAAAGACATGGGGTAAATTGTATTTTATTAAATCTGAATTTTTGCCAATTAAAGCTTTGGTTCTTTTTGAATTGTATTTTAAAATGGCTGTTTTTTTATTCTTTTTGAAATCAAAAAAATAAGCAATGCTCGAGAAGAGATAACCAATAATGGTTGCGCCAATTAGGAATAAAAAGCTGTGACTAAAAAACCCAAAAAGCACTTTTAAAACATTGGTGACCAAAGACAAAGCCAAAGCGGAACGGGCTATTACTTTGAATTTTTCTTTCCTTAAAGCCCAGCTATTTCCTTGGTTGTAAAAGGCCATCAAGAAAATTCCAACTGGAAGACTCATCAGAAATAATAAATCTTTTAATGAAGAAAAATCTACCCATGAATAGATTCCCAAAAAAAGCAAAGCAATGACCGAGAGGAAAATTGAAAAACGCATTGAAAATCGGTAAATCCCGAAAGCATGATGATCTTCTTTTTCAAGCGGGAAAGCCAATTCTAAACGCACCGTAGCCAAGGCGGCTCCCAATGTTGTAATTCTTAAAAAAAGTCCAAGGTAAGCCGAATCTGCTGGACCAAATTGACGCGTAATAATGGGTGCCAACAAATAAGTAACTACTTGCGACAAAACTGTTCCTGTAAAAAGAACAGCAACCGATTTTACGAACGTATTTGATTTCAACATTGCTAATCAAAAATGAATTCAAAAAAAAGACCCTGAATTTTCAGAGCCTTTTTATATATTTACTTCGCGTAATTGACAGATCGTTTTTCTCGAATTACTGTCACTTTCACTTGACCTGGATAGGTCATTTCAGTCTGAATTCTTTGAGAAATTGCAAATGACAATTCATCTGCTTTCAAGTCTGTTACTTTTTCACTTTCAACGAGGACACGTAATTCACGTCCTGCTTGAATCGCGTAGGCGCTTGAAACGCCATCATAAGAAAGTGCCAACGTTTCCAATTCTTTGATACGTTTGATATAAGATTCAACGATTTCACGTCTTGCTCCTGGTCTTGCTCCTGAGATAGCATCGCAAACTTGAACGATTGGAGAAATCAACGTCGTCATTTCAACTTCATCGTGGTGAGCACCAATGGCATTGCAAACGTCTGGTTTTTCACCATATTTTTCCGCCAATTTCATTCCTAAAATTGCGTGTGGCAATTCTGGCTCATCGTCTGGAACTTTACCAATATCGTGTAAAAGACCGGCTCTCTTTGCCAATTTGACGTTCAATCCTAATTCAGCAGCCATTACAGCACATAAATTAGCTACTTCACGTGAGTGTTGCAATAAATTTTGTCCGTAAGAAGACCGGTATTTCATTCTACCAACCATTCTTGTCAGTTCTGGATGTAAACCGTGAATTCCTAAATCAATACAAGTACGACGGCCTGTTTCAGCGATTTCTTCCTCCAAAGATTTTTTGGTTTTTGCAACTACTTCTTCGATTCTAGCAGGGTGAATACGTCCGTCAGAAACCAATTGGTGCAAAGATAAACGTGCAATTTCACGTCTTACTGGATCGAAACATGAAAGAATGATTGCCTCTGGAGTATCATCTACAATGATTTCCACACCAGTTGCAGCTTCAATCGCGCGAATATTTCTTCCTTCACGACCAATGATTCTACCTTTTACCTCGTCTGATTCAATGTTGAAAACAGAAACAGCATTCTCAACTGCTTGCTCAGTAGCAACACGTTGAATCGTTTGAATAACAATTTTTCGGGCTTCTTTATTGGCATTTAATTTTGCTTCTTCAGTAATTTCTTTGATGTGAATCATCGCACCCGTTCTGGCTTCATCTTTCAATGCTTCCATGATGTGATTTTTTGCTTCTTCCACTGACATGCCACTGATTTTCGATAATTCAGCAACCCTTTTTTGTTGAATTTTATCTAATTCTTGGTTTTTAATTTCAATCGCATTGTGTTTTTGGTCAATCTCTGCTTGCACGTTTTCTAGGTCTTTTTCCTTTCGAGTAACTTCCTCCATTTTTTGAGAAAGTTTTTTTTCAGTAGCTCTAGAGCGGTCTTCAGAAGATTGCATTTTACGTTCACGATCTTTCATTGCAATTTCATGCTCTTCTTTGAGCTTCATAAACTTCTCTTTCGCTGAAAGGATTTTCTCCTTTTTCATTGCTTCACCTTCATTCTCGGCATCTTTTAAGATTTGTTCCTTACGCTTCTTAAGTACCACATTTTGAACAAAGAAAGCTAATCCACCACCACCAAGGATACCAACTAAAATTCCTGTTATAATATTTATATTCATCTTTGCTTAAAATAAAAATCCCATACATTGCGACTCACTGAGAATCACAATAGCATGGGAAACGTTAAAAATAATGACCTATTTAAACTTCTCTATCTCCAGCAACAATTCCTCTAATGTACTCTCAACTTCAGTAAAATCAGGGCTATCCTGCACTTTAGATGTGGTATTACCAGATTTTGTTGCCAACTGTAAAGCTGTCATTGCCAATAAGTCTTGCATATCTTTTACCGCATAATTGTCTTGCAATAACTTAATGGCTCTATTAATATCCGAAGCAGCTTTTTGCACCTTAACATCCTCACCCTCTTGCACATTCAAAGGATAAGTTCTTCCAGCTACAACAACTTTTATAGATAATTTGCTCATTTGTTATTGTTTTAATTGACTAATGCAGTGATCTATTTCCCTCACCAATTCGTCAATCTCATTGTCTTTGTCTGTTAAAACAGCAGATTTTTGAGACTCTAATTGTTCATTTAACTGAATTAATTGATTTTGCAGATTTTGATTATTTTCTTCTAGGTGAAAAATTTGCGCTTGATTGGCGCTAATCAATATCTTCGATTGACCTAATTCAGTTTCTAAAATCGTGTGCTTCTCACGTTCAGCAAGTAATTGCTGATGTAAATTTTGAAATTTACTTTGAATCTGTTGGACAATACTTGATATCTGCTCTGTCATTGCATTCAGCTTTTTACAAATTTAATATTGTATTCTGTATTTTCAATGCTTTTCGTCGATACTTGTTAACATTTCAACTATTGAAAAGCCCACTGAAACAATAAGCTATTGATTCATTGACTTTTACAGAGATTGCTATTTTGATTAAATTCATATTTGACTTCATCATTTTTGAAATCAAATACGAATTAGTAAAAACTAATTTTTCATCAAAAGTTACTCAAAAAAAAAGCTTCCCAAATGAAAGCTTGAATTAGATTATGCCTGAGTTGTTGGTGGACCAAATTTCATTGGTGGTGTGCCAGGCAAATCTTGGTCATTAATCACGCCCATCGCTTGCTCATATTTTTGAATATTTTCAATCAATGCAAGCATTAATCTCTTGGCATTTTGTGGCGTCATCACAATTCTTGATTTCACTTTTGCTTTTGGCATTCCAGGCAACATTTGAACAAAATCAAAAACGAATTCAGCTTGAGAATGCGTAATTATTGCAAGATTAGAATAAATTCCACCTGCAATTTCCTCCGTTAATTCGATGTTGATTTGATTTTCATTGTTCTTTTCCATATTCATAAAGTAAAAAAAACGGGACTAAAACTAGTCCCGTTTGATTAATTATTTTGCTGATATTTCGTCTAGTGCTTCTTTGTTGGCAACAATCATTTTTTGGAATTTTCTGATTCCCGTACCTGCTGGAATTAAATGTCCAACAATTACGTTCTCTTTCAAGCCCATCAAGTGGTCTTCTTTTCCAGAAATGGCTGCTTCGTTTAACACTTTCGTTGTTTCTTGGAACGATGCCGCAGAAATGAACGATTGCGTTTGCAAAGATGCTCTTGTAATACCTTGTAATAATGGTGTTGAAGTTGCAGGAACTGCATCACGCGCTTCGACCAATTGTTTGTCTGCTCTTTTTAACTGAGAATTTTCATCTCTCAATTTACGGGCTGAAATAATTTGACCTGCGCGTAATTCAGATGAATCACCTGCCTCAAGAATTACTTTCATTCCAAAAACAGCATCATTCTCTTCCATTACATCCGCTTTGTGCACAGATTGTCCTTCTAGGAATCTTGTATCTCCAGCATCCACAATTTCAGTTTTCAACATCATTTGACGTACGATTACTTCAAAGTGTTTGTCGTTAATTTTCACCCCTTGTAAACGATATACCTCTTGAATTTCATTCACAATGTACTCTTGTACCTTGGTTGGACCTTCAATGTTCAAGATATCATTTGGAGTCACAGCACCATCGGACAATGGTTGGCCAGCTCTAACGAAGTCATTTTCTTGAACCAAGATATGTTTAGACAATGGCACTAAATATTTACGAATTTCGCCAGTTTTAGAAGTGATTTGAATCTCACGGTTCCCTCTCTTGATTTTTCCGTATTCTGCAATACCATCAATCTCAGAAACAACAGCAGGATTTGAAGGATTACGCGCTTCGAAAAGCTCTGTTACCCTTGGTAAACCACCTGTAATATCTCCAGTTTTTCCAGAAACTCTTGGGATTTTCACAAGAATCATACCTGCTTCAACTTTATCACCTTCATTTACAGAGATGTGAGAATCTACTGGTAAGCTATATTCTCTTAATACCTCTTTCGTTTTAGGATCAATTACGTGAATTGCCGGATTTTTCTTTTTATCTTTTGTTTCAGTAATTACTTTCTCAGTAAATCCTGTTTGCTCATCCACCTCTTGACGGTAAGTAATACCTTCAATAACAGAGTCAAACACAATTTTACCGGCAACTTCTGAAATGATTACCGCATTGTATGGATCCCATTTAACAATAACATCACCTTTTTTGATTTTGATATTATTTTGAACCATCAATTCAGAACCATAAGGAACATTGGCAGTCATCAATACAATTCCTGTTTTCTCGTCTGTGATTTTAACTTCAGCAGAACGTCCAACAACAACTTCTTTAGTTCCATCCGCAGTTTTCATTACAATGGTACGCAACTCTTCAATCTCCATTTTACCAGAAGCTTTTGCTTTCAAGTCAGAAATATCTGTTGTGTTAGAAGCTGTACCCCCAACGTGGAATGTACGCAATGTCAACTGTGTTCCTGGTTCACCAATTGATTGAGCTGCAATAACTCCAACTGTATCACCTTCTTGTGCGATTCTATGTGTAGAAAGATTTCGTCCATAACATTTAGAACAAACTCCTCTTCTCATCTCACAAGTCAATACAGAACGGATTTCAACTTCGTCAATTCCTGCTTTTTCAATTTCTTCAGCAACTGTTTCTGAAATCAATTCTCCTGCTTGAACAATGATGTTTTCAGTTTCAGGATAGAAAACATCATGAACTGAAGTTCTTCCTAAAATACGGTCGTACAAAGGTTCAACAACTTCATCATTTTTCTTCAATGCTGTAGCAATCAATCCTCTCAAAGTTCCACAATCTGTTTGATTAATGATTACATCTTGCGATACATCCACTAAACGACGTGTTAAGTAACCAGCATCAGCTGTTTTCAATGCTGTATCGGCCAAACCTTTACGAGCACCGTGCGTAGAGATAAAGTATTCTAAAATCGAAAGACCTTCTTTAAAGTTAGAAAGAATTGGATTTTCAATGATCTCTTGCGCAGAAGCACCAGATTTTTGCGGTTTTGCCATCAATCCACGCATCCCAGACAACTGACGGATTTGTTCTTTAGATCCACGAGCTCCAGAATCAAACATCATATAAATTGAGTTGAAACCTTGGTTATCGTTTTTCAATTGATCCATCAAAGTGTTGGTCAAACGTGAATTTGTATGTGTCCAAATATCGATGATTTGGTTGTATCTTTCGTTGTTGGTGATAAGACCCATATTATAGTTCATCATCACATCTTTCACTTCAGTTTCAGCTTTAGAAACTAAGATTTCTTTTTCCTTCGGAATGATAATATCATCCAAGTTGAACGACAAACCTCCTTTGAAAGCCATGTGGTAACCTAATTCTTTGATATCATCAAGGAACTGAGCAGTACGTGCTGTACCAGAAATTTTCAATACATTTCCGATAATATCACGCAAAGCTTTTTTGGTCAATACATCATTTACAAAACCAACTTCTCTCGGAACATGCTCATTAAATAACACACGACCGCAAGTAGTATCAATCATCATCAAAGTCGGAACACCATCTTTCAAATCGTAAGATTTTACTTTAATTGGTGCATGTAATTCTAATTTTCCTTCATTATTTGCAATAATCACCTCTTCTGGAGAGTAGAAAATTCCACCTTCACCAATAACTTTTCTTTCTGGAGTGGACGTTCTACCTTTGGTGATGTAGTACAATCCAAGTACCATATCTTGAGAAGGTACAGCAATCGGAGCACCATTCGCAGGATTCAAAATATTGTGCGAAGCAAGCATCAACAATTGAGCTTCCAAGATTGCAGCGTTACCCAACGGTAAGTGGACTGCCATTTGGTCACCATCAAAATCGGCATTGAAGGCTGTTGTTACCAACGGGTGCAAACGAATTGCTTTTCCTTCAATCAATTTTGGTTGAAACGCCTGAATACCAAGCCTGTGTAAAGTTGGGGCACGGTTCAAAAGCACTGGATGCCCTTTCAATATACTTTCCAAAATATCCCAAACCACTGGTTCTTTGCGGTCAACTATTTTCTTTGCAGATTTTACAGTTTTTACAATTCCACGTTCGATCATTTTACGAATGATAAACGGTTTATAAAGTTCTGCTGCCATGTCTTTTGGCAAACCACATTCATGCAATTTCAAATCTGGTCCAACAACAATTACTGAACGTGCTGAATAATCCACACGTTTTCCTAATAAGTTTTGACGGAAACGCCCTTGTTTACCTTTCAAGGAATCAGAAAGAGATTTCAACGGACGATTTGATTCAGTTTTAACCGCTGATGATTTACGAGAGTTGTCGAACAAGGAATCAACAGATTCTTGCAACATACGTTTTTCATTACGCAAGATAACTTCAGGCGCTTTGATTTCGATTAATCTTTTCAAACGGTTGTTACGGATAATCACACGTCTATATAAGTCATTCAAATCCGAAGTTGCGAATCTACCTCCATCTAAAGGAACCAAAGGACGCAATTCAGGTGGAATAACAGGAACAACTTTAACAATCATCCATTCAGGTCTGTTGTCAATGCGCGTTTGAGATTCACGCATGGCTTCAACAACCTGTAATCTTTTCAATGCTTCATTTTTACGTTGTACAGAAGTTTCTGTATTCGCTTTGTGACGCAAATCGTAAGACATTTCGTTCAAATCCAATCTTTTCAACAAATCATGTAATGCATCAGCACCCATTTTTGCGATAAATTTATTTGGATCTGTGTCTTCTAAATATTGGTTTTCTTTTGGAAGTGCATCCAAAATATCCAAGTACTCTTCTTCAGTCAAGAAGTCTAAGTATTTCAAAGAAGAACCATCACCTTGCGTAGCGATACCTGATTGAATCACGACATAACGCTCATAATAGATAATTTGATCTAATTTCTTTGTTGGAAGACCTAATAAATAGCCAATTTTGTTTGGCAAAGAACGGAAGTACCAAATATGGGCGACTGGAACTACCAATGAAATGTGCCCCATACGCTCACGACGTACTTTTTTCTCTGTTACTTCAACACCACAGCGGTCGCAAACGATTCCTTTGTAACGGATTCTTTTGTATTTACCACAATGACATTCGTAATCCTTCACAGGACCGAAGATTCTTTCACAGAACAAACCATCTCTTTCAGGTTTGTAAGTTCTGTAATTTATTGTTTCTGGTTTCAACACTTCACCACTTGACTGCTCTAGAATAATTTCTGGAGAAGCCAATGAGATGGTAATTTTGTTAAAACTACTTTGTTTTTTTGGTGTTTCTTTTCTGTAAGCCATTATACATGCTTGTTTTCAAATTCAACAACTCGACACCGCCTCGGCAGCACCGCTGGTAATTAATCCATCGAAACGTTAAGTCCTAGACCTCTAAGTTCGTGCAACAATACGTTGAAAGATTCTGGAATTCCTGGTTCAGGAATGTTATCACCTTTCACAATTGCTTCATACGCCTTAGCGCGGCCCATAACATCATCCGACTTCACAGTAAGGATTTCTTGAAGAATATTGGCAGCACCAAATGCTTCAAGAGCCCAAACTTCCATTTCTCCAAAACGCTGACCACCGAATTGAGCTTTACCGCCCAATGGTTGCTGCGTAATTAATGAGTATGGTCCTATTGAACGTGCATGCATCTTATCATCAACCATATGTGATAATTTCAACATGTAAATCACTCCAACAGTTGCAGTTTGGTGGAATCTATCTCCTGTGCCTCCGTCATACAAGTAAGTTTTACCTGAACGAGGTACGCCTGCTTTAGCTGTCCATTCATCAATTTCTAATGGAGTTGCTCCGTCAAAAATTGGTGTAGCAAACTTAATACCTAATTTTTCTCCTGCCCAACCAAGCACAGTTTCATAAATTTGACCTAAGTTCATACGAGAAGGCACACCTAATGGATTCAAAACGATATCTACTGGAGTTCCATCTGCTAAGAAAGGCATATCTTCAGCACGAACAATGTTCGCAACGATTCCTTTATTACCATGACGACCAGCCATTTTATCACCAACTTTCAATTTACGTTTTTTAGCAACATAAACTTTCGCCATTTTCACAATTCCAGCTGGTAAATCATCCCCTACTGAAATATGAAATTTCTTACGTTTGTATGTTCCTAATAAATCGTTTGCTTTGATGTTAAAGTTGTGAATTACACGTCCAACCAAAGCATTTAATTCTACTTCTGATGTCCAATTTGTTGGATTCACAATAGAGTAATCAATAGCTACCAAATTCTTTTGAACGAATTTAGTTCCCTTTTTAATAATCTCTTCTTTAAAGTTATTGAAGACACCTGCTGATTTTGCTTCTCCTAAAATTTGGATCAACTTTTCAATCAACTTGTCCTTCAATACAGCTAAATCTTTATCAAAATCAGAATCTAAAGATTCTAAAATCGGTTTATCTTGCGCTTTAGATTTTCTATCTTTAATTGATCTTGAGAACAATTTTTTCTCAACAACAACTCCTCTCAATGATGGACCTGCTTTCAAAGATGCATCTTTTACGTCACCAGCTTTGTCACCAAAGATTGCTCTCAATAATTTCTCTTCTGGCGACGGATCAGTTTCACCTTTTGGCGTGATTTTACCGATCAGGATATCTCCTTCTTTAATTTCAGCACCAATGCGAATCAATCCATTTTCATCTAAATCTTTAGTCGCTTCTTCACTAACATTAGGAATATCTGAAGTTAACTCTTCCATTCCACGTTTAGTATCACGCACTTCTAAAGTATACTCATCGATGTGAATTGAGGTAAAAATATCATCACGAACAACACGTTCTGAAATTACAATCGCATCCTCAAAGTTGTAACCTTTCCAAGGCATGAAAGCCACTTTCAAGTTTTGTCCTAAAGCCAATTCACCTGCTTGCGTTGCATAACCTTCGCAAAGAACTTGACCTTTCTCAACTTTATCACCTTTCTTCACGATTGGTTTCAAATTGATAGTTGTGCTTTGATTTGTTTTTTGGAATTTAGTTAATGTATAACGAGTTAATTCACTGTCGAAACTAACTAATTTATCGTCCTCATTCCAATCATATCTGATTGCAATTTCATTTGCATCAACATATTCAACAATACCATTTCCTTCTGCGTTAATCAAAACACGAGAATCGCGCGCAACCAATCTTTCGATACCAGTACCTACGATCGGAGAATGCGGTTTCAATAAAGGAACAGCTTGACGTTGCATGTTGGAGCCCATCAAAGCGCGGTTGGCATCATCATGTTCCAAGAAAGGAATGGAAGATGCAGCGATAGAAGCAATTTGATTTGCTCCTACGTCCATCAAATGCAAGTTTTTGGGATCTACAACTGGAAAATCTCCTTCAAAACGCGCTTTAACCAAGTTTGTTCCAAAATTTCCTTTGTCATCTAATTTTGCATTTGCCTGCGCGATCATTTTTTCATCTTCTTCTTCAGCAGTCAAATACACTGGTTCATCTTGAACTTGAACGATACCGTTAATTACCGAACGGTAAGGAGTTTCGATAAAACCTAATTTATTAACTTTTGCAAAAACGCAAAGTGAAGAAATAAGACCAATGTTTGGACCTTCCGGAGTTTCGATTGTACACAAACGACCATAGTGTGTGTAGTGAACATCACGAACCTCAAATCCAGCTCTTTCACGTGAAAGTCCGCCAGGTCCTAGTGCAGACAAACGACGCTTGTGCGTTACTTCGGACAATGGATTCGTTTGATCCATGAATTGAGACAACTGATTTGTTCCAAAGAACGAATTGATTACAGAAGACAAGGTCTTTGCGTTGATCAAGTCAATTGGAGTAAAAACCTCATTATCACGAACATTCATACGCTCACGAATTGTTCGGGCCATACGTGCCAAACCTACCCCAAATTGGGCATAAAGTTGTTCGCCGACAGTTCTTACACGGCGGTTTGATAAGTGATCAATATCATCAACATCTGCTTTAGAGTTAATCAACTCAATCAAATATTTAATGATACAAATAATATCGTTCTTAGTCAATACACGAGAAGTCTCTGTATCTTCTAATTGCAGTTTCTTATTTAAACGGAAACGTCCAACTTCACCAAGATCATATCGCGTATCAGAGAAAAATAATTTTTCAAAAACATTTTTAGCTGTTTCATAATCTGGTGGTTCAGCGTTACGCAGTTGACGGTAAATATGTTCAACAGCTTCTTTTTCAGAATTTGAAGTATCTTTTTGTAAAGTATTGTAGATAATGGTATAATCTGCTGTATTTACGCCTTCTTTGTGAAGAATAATCGTTTTTACACCTGCATCTAAAATCAGATCAACATGCACCTCTTCGATGACAGTCTCACGATCCATTAATACTTCATTACGCTCAATTGATACAACTTCACCTGTATCTTCATCTACGAAATCTTCTACCCACGTTTTTAAAACACGTGCAGCAAGTTTTCTACCGATCAATTTTTTCAAATTAACTTTCGTTGCTTTCACTTCGTCAGCTAATCCAAATATTTCTAGAATATCTTTATCAGTTTCATATCCAATTGCACGAAAAAGAGTAGTTACAGGTAACTTTTTCTTACGATCGATATACGCATACATTACATTATTAATGTCTGTTGCGAACTCAATCCAAGATCCTTTAAAAGGAATTACTCTTGCAGAGTACAATTTTGTGCCATTTGCATGACGGCTTTGTCCAAAGAAAACTCCCGGAGAGCGGTGCAATTGAGAAACAATTACACGTTGCGCGCCATTCACTACAAATGATCCTTTTGGGGTCATATAAGGAATTGTACCCAAATACACATCTTGAACGATCGTTTCAAAATCTTCATGTTCAGGATCTGTACAGTACAATTTCAGTTTAGCTTTCAGTGGAACACTGTAAGTTAAGCCTCTTTCGATACACTCTTCAATTGTGTAACGAGGAGGATCAATGAAGTAATCTAAAAACTCCAACACGAACTGATTTCTTGTATCAGTAATTGGAAAGTTTTCAGAGAATACTTTAAATAATCCTTCACTGTCTCTATTTTCAGGAGTAGTTTCTAGTTGAAAAAACTCTTGGAAAGACTTAAGTTGAATATCCAAGAAATCTGGGTATTCAAATTGATTTTTGCTTGATGCAAAATTGACTCTTGTCGCTATATTGCTTGATGTTGCCAAGGCTAAAAGATTTAATTCAGAAAAATGACTTTTATGCACTTAATATAAATAAACAGAAATAGGCATCCCGACATTTCGTCGGGACACCTTTCCTGATTATAAAGTAGAAATATTATTTAACTTCAACTTCCGCACCTGCCTCAATAAGGGCAGCTTTAAGAGCTTCAGCTTCGTCTTTAGAAACACCCTCTTTCAAAGTTGAAGGAGCAGCATCTACTAAATCTTTAGATTCTTTCAAACCATTACCAGTTAATTCTTTTACAAGTTTAACAACTGCAAGTTTGTTTGGTCCTCCAGCTTTCAAGATTACATCGAACTCAGTTTTTTCTTCAACTGCAGCACCTGCATCAGCAGCTCCACCAGCTACCATTACTGCAGCAGCAGCAGCAGGTTCGATACCGTACTCATCCTTAAGGATAGTTGCCAATTCATTTACTTCTTTAACTGTAAGGTTTACTAGCGTTTCCGCGATTTGCTTTAAATCAGCCATTTTTGTTTATTTTAAAAAAAAGATATTACAATAATTTATTTGTTGGAAGTTATTAAGCTCTTTCCTCGAGCGTTTTAAGAATTCCAGCGATTTTACCACCCTGACCTTTAAGTGCAGAAATAACATTTTTCGCAGGACTTTGAAGCAATCCAATGATTTCACCAACCAATTCCTCTTTGCTTTTCAATGAAACAAGAGTGTCAAGTTGATCATCACCAATAAAAATTGCCTCGTCAATGAATGCTCCTTTAAGAATTGGTTTTACGTTTTTCTTACGGAAATCCTTGATGATTTTTGCAGGTAGATTACCTACTTCTGAAAACATGATAGATGTTGGTCCAGCCAAAACTTCGTGCAATTGACCGTAATCTTTTCCTTCAATTTGATTCATTGCCTTAGAAAGTAGTGTGTTTTTCACTACTTTTAAGCGAATATTTGATTGAAAACATCTTCTTCTCAATTGATTGATTGTTTCCACAGTCAATTCTGAAGTGTCGGCTAGGTAAAAAACACCTGCCGTGGATAATTCTGCTGCTAATTCATCTATGTACTGAGCTTTTTGTTCTTTTGTCATAATTACTAAGTTTTTAAGCTACCACAGATTTAGCATCAATGTTAATACTTGGACTCATCGTTGAACTGATAAATACACTTTTGATGTAAGTACCTTTAGCGGCAGACGGTTTCAATTTATTCAAGGCACCAATTAATTCCATTGCATTTTCTCTAAGCTTTGCTCCATCGAAACTTGCTTTTCCAATTGCAGTATGAATATTTCCGTACTTATCTACTTTGAAATCAATCTTACCTGCTTTCACTTCTTCAACTGCTTTACCAACGTCCATTGTCACAGTTCCTGTTTTTGGATTAGGCATTAAACTTCTAGGTCCTAGAATTCTACCTAATGCACCAACTTTACCCATGACAGATGGCATCGTGATAATCACATCGATGTCAGTCCAGCCTCCTTTGATTTTCTCAATGTATTCATCTAATCCAACATACTCAGCACCTGCTGCAATTGCTTCAGCTTCTTTGTCAGGTGTACAAAGCACAAGTACTTTGACGTCCTTTCCAGTTCCGTGAGGCAAAGCAACAGTACCACGTACCATTTGATTAGCTTTACGAGGATCAACTCCTAATCTTACACTGATATCAACAGAAGCATCGAATTTTGTTGTTGTGATGTTTTTCACCAAATCACATGCCTCACCCAAGGTGTAAGCTTTCACTAAATCATATTTAGCAAGAACTTCTTTTCTCTTTTTAGATACTCTACCCATGACTCAACAGTTATTTAGTTTTTGGTGCTTCACCACCTCTAACAGTTACACCCATACTTCTTGCCGTTCCTGCAATCATAGTCATTGCTGAGTCAATTGTAAAACAATTTAAATCAGCCATTTTATCCTCTGCGATTGCTTTTACCTGATCCCAATTCATAGAACCTACCTTAGTTTTATTAGGCATTGCAGAACCTTTTTTAAGTTTTGCTTGTTCCAGGATTTGAATCGCGGCTGGAGGCGTTTTGATAACAAAATCAAAAGATTTGTCACTGTAAACAGTGATTACACATGGCAAAACCTTTCCTGGCTTATCCTGCGTTCTAGCGTTGTACTGCTTGCAGAATTCCATAATGTTGACCCCTTTTGCACCAAGTGCAGGACCAACTGGAGGAGCTGGATTGGCTGCGCCACCTTTGATCTGTAATTTGATCAATGCTGCTACTTCTTTAGCCATTTATTTATAGTTTGTGCAGTCAAACATGGACGTCCAACGGGAAGCTTTATGACGTTTCCCCACTCCTGCGGTTAATATACAATTATACTTCTTTCTCAACTTGCAAATAGCTCAATTCTAAAAGATTTTTTCTTCCAAAAATTTTCACCATTACTTTGAGTTTCTTCTTTTCTTCATTGATTTCGTCGACAATTCCAGTGAAATTATTGAAAGGACCATCAATTACCTTCACTGGTTCACCAACAACAAAAGGAATTTTCATTTCTTCCTCACTACTTGTCAATTCATCAACTTTACCTAAAATCCTATTCACTTCTGAAAGTCTCATCGGTACAGGAGTTCCTCCTTTTTCGGTACCTAAGAAACCAATCACGTTTGGAATTCCTTTAATTACGTGTTGAACCTCTCCAACTAAAGCAGCTTCTATTAAAACATAACCAGGAAGATATGCCTTCTCTTTGCTGATTTTTTTTCCATTTCTTATCTGGAAAACTTTTTCAGTTGGAATCAACACTTGGTCCACATAGTCAGTAAGTTTCAAACGAGAAATTTCAAGGTCAAGATATTCTTTTACCTTTTTCTCTTTTCCACTCACGGATCTAACGACGTACCATCTCTTTTTAATATCTGCCATTACGCTTAATTAAACATATTGTAAATAAAACCTAATGCTCCTCGCCAAAAAGATTTGTCGCTTGCTGAAATTCCAAAAAGGAAATCCATTACAAAAACCAAAAGCGCAAAAATCACGGATGCAACTACCACGATAATGGTATTGCTCTGCAATTCTTTCCAGGTTGGCCACGTTACATTGTGAACCATTTCGTTGACTGTTTCGTCAATATAATTCTTAATTTTCGACACTTTTCTCAGTATTTTGCGCGGGCGGTAAGATTCGAACTCACGACCAATGGTTTTGGAGACCACTACTCTACCAGCTGAGCTACACCCGCCTAAAAAGGGGAGCGAACTCCCCTTTAAAATTATATAATCGTTGCCTATTAAGCGATGATTTCAGTAACTTGTCCAGCTCCTACTGTTCTACCACCCTCGCGGATTGCAAAACGTAATCCTTTATCCATTGCTACTGGTACGATCAATTTAACAAGAATCGTTACGTTATCACCTGGCATAACCATCTCACGACCATCAGTCATGAAAATTTCACCAGTAACGTCAGTTGTACGGAAATAGAACTGAGGACGGTATTTGTTATGGAATGGCGTATGACGTCCACCTTCTTCTTTTTTCAAAACATAAATCTCCGCTTTGAAATCAGTGTGTGGTGTAGTTGATCCTGGTTTCGCGATAACCATTCCTCTCTTGATTTGAGATTTTTCAATACCTCTTAACAAAAGACCAACGTTGTCACCTGCTTCACCTCTATCCAAGATTTTACGGAACATTTCAACACCTGTTACAGTTGAAGATAATTTAACATCACCCATACCTAAGATATCTACTGCTTCACCAGAATTGATTACACCTGTTTCGATACGTCCTGTTGCTACAGTACCACGACCAGTAATTGTAAATACATCTTCAACTGGCATCAAGAAAGGTTTGTCAACATCACGTGGAGGAAGTTCGATATAAGTATCTACAGCATCCATTAATTCGTCAATTTTAGCAACCCATTGCTCTTCACCGTTCAATGCACCTAAAGCAGAACCTTGAATTACAGGGGCGTTGTCACCATCATAATTGTAGAAAGATAATAACTCGCGAATTTCCATCTCAACCAATTCCAATAACTCTGGATCATCAACCATGTCCACTTTATTCATGAAAACAACCATTCTTGGAACACCTACTTGGCGACCTAAAAGGATGTGCTCACGTGTTTGTGGCATTGGCCCGTCAGTTGCAGCAACCACTAAGATTGCACCATCCATTTGAGCAGCACCAGTTACCATGTTCTTCACGTAATCCGCGTGACCTGGACAGTCCACGTGTGCGTAGTGACGAACTAAAGTTTCATACTCAATGTGAGATGTATTAATTGTAATACCACGTTCTTTTTCTTCAGGTGCGTTATCAATTGAAGAGAAATCACGTACTGCAGCTAAACCTCTCGAAGACAGTACGCTTGAAATTGCAGCTGTTAATGTTGTTTTACCGTGGTCAACGTGACCTATAGTCCCGATGTTAACGTGTGGTTTGGAACGATTAAAATTTTCCTTAGCCATTGTTTTATTTGTTACTTAGTTATTAATAAATTGCCTAACTTTTAAATATACAAAATTTCACCCATAAATTGTGGATGAATCGATTGTCTGAGCCAATGACGAGATTTGAACTCGTGACCTCTTCCTTACCAAGGAAGCACTCTACCCCTGAGCTACACCGGCATCATTCTTTAAAATTTCTTTGAGCGGGAGACGAGATTCGAACTCGCGACCCTCAGCTTGGAAGGCTGACGCTCTACCAACTGAGCTACTCCCGCTTAATATTTCACTTCAATGCTTGTGGGGGTGGATGGACTCGAACCAACGATACCTTACGGTGACAGATTTACAGTCTGCTGCAATAGCCACTATGCGACACCCCCATTTTTTGAGCCGGTGGAGGGACTCGAACCCCCGACCTGCTGATTACAAATCAGCTGCTCTAGCCAACTGAGCTACACCGGCACATTGAAATTTGGTAATATAAAATTTTAAAGAACGATTTCTGTGTTATTTTCCCGTTTGGGTTTGCAAATGTATGAAAGATTTCTCTTGTGACAAGTCTTTTTGAAAGTTTTTTGAAAATATTTTCAAAAAAATAGTGAGCAACAATATGTTACCCACTATAATCTTCTAATTATCAATAAATAATTACACTTTTTCTTTGTGCTTAACAATCTGCTTTCTCAATGCTTCAACAACTAAATCTGCTGATTCTTCAAATGACTTGCACTGTTTTTTTGCAAACAGTTCTTTCCCTGGAATTAAAATTTTTATCTCGGTAATTTTATTTTCTTTTTCGCTACTCCTATCAAGTCTTAAAAAGACTTCACCAACAATAATATGATCAAAAAATAATGAAAGTTTTGAAACTTTGTCATTGATGTAATCTAACAATTTTTGATCCGCATCGAAATGGATTGAATGAATTTTAATGTCCATAACTATTCTTTTTTGTGCCCACGAGGATGAGCTTGTGAATAAATATTGTTTAACTGCGCAAAAGAGTTATGCGTATAAACCTGCGTGGCAGATAAATTTGCATGACCTAATAGATCCTTTAATGTTTCCAACCCGGCTCCATTATTTAACATGTGCGTGGCAAAAGTATGCCGCAAAACATGTGGACTTTTTTTATCTAAACTCGTTACACTACCAAGGTAATGATTTATTTTTCGATAAACAAACTTTGGATACAACTTATTTCCGTTTTGTAGGACATAAAAATGAATAGAATCCAGTCCCATTTGTTTTTTAAACTCTAAATATTTTTGAATCAATACGTTTAATCCATCGCTAATCGGTATAATGCGTTCTTTATTGCGTTTTCCTAAAACCTTAATATTTCTTAAAGAAACAGCCGCTTGTTTTAATTCAATCAATTCAGACAAACGGATTCCTGTCTGATAAAACATTTCAACAATCAAATGATCCCGAACGCCTTCAAAATCTTGCGCAAACATTGCCTCTGTTTTTTCGATTGAAATCTCGCTTTGCTTTGCAAATGAAGGCAATCTTTTTTCCTGCTTTGGTCCCTGCACTTTGAGCATTGGATTATTCTCAACCAATGATTGCTTTTGCGCCCACTTATAAAAAGACCGTAATGTAGAAAGCTTGCGATTTACAGATCTTTTATCAATTTTGGATTCAATCAATTCAACAATCCAAGAACGAACTAACTGATGATTAACTTCTTGCAGCTCTGAAATCGTTTTGACACCAGTAAAATCAAAAAATTGTTTTAGGTCGTTTAAATATGCTGTAATCGTATGGTTAGAAACCCTCTTCTCGGTGAGTAAGTAACTATTAAAATCTTCTAAAACAAAAAAAGGAGCCATATAGACTCCTTTAACGTGATTTTAGAATAAAAGTTTCTTACATTTCTGAAGAAATCATTTTTTCCTTGTAAGCTGCTTTGATATTTTCTTGACGATTGATGATAGAAGGCTTGATGAACTCTTTTCTAGCTCTCAATTCTTTCATTACATTCGTTTTGTCGAACTTTTTTTTGTATTTTTTAAGCGCTCTATCGATGTTTTCGCCTTCTTTAACAGGAATGATTAACATATCTTGATTTATTAAATTTCTTTCTTAACGGGTTGCAAATATACTTCCAATTTTTGAAAAAACAAGTTTATTTTAAAATTTCTCTAGAAATTACTAATTTTTGAATTTCCGATGTTCCTTCTCCGATGGTACAAAGCTTAGCATCACGGTAAAACTTCTCCACAGGAAAATCTTTTGTGTAACCATATCCACCAAAAATTTGAAGCGCTTCATTGGCAACAGTAACTGCAACTTCAGAGGCATAATACTTGGCAATTGCTGATTCTTTTGTCAGCTTTTTCTTGTTGTTTTTTAAATACGAAGCTTGATACAATAATAATTCTGCTGCTTCAATTTGAGTTGCCATATCAGCCAATTTAAACGCAATCGCTTGAAAATGAGAAATCGGTTTACCAAATTGTTCTCTCTCTTTGGAATATTTTACTGCAGCTTCGTATGCGCCTTTTGCAATTCCTAAAGCCAAAGCTCCAATCGAAATTCTTCCTCCGTCTAAAATTTGCATCGCTTGTTGAAATCCTTTTCCTACTTCACCAATTAGATTTTCGGCTGGGATTCTGCAATTGTCAAAAATCAATTCACACGTTTCTGATGCACGCATTCCCATTTTATTTTCCTTTTTTCCTGCTGAAAATCCGGGAGTGCCTTTTTCAATAATAAATGCAGACATGCCTTTTGAATCTCCTTTTTCACCAGTACGGGCAATGATTACTGCAACATCTCCTGATTTTCCGTGCGTGATAAAGTTTTTAGATCCATTCAGAACCCATTCGTTTCCTTCAAGCACCGCAGTCGTATTCATTCCACCTGCATCAGAACCAGTTCCAGTTTCAGTCAAACCCCAGGCACCAATCCATTCAGCACTTGCTAATAAAGGCAAATATTTTTTCTTTTGGGCTTCAGAACCGTGATAATAAATGTGTCCTGTACAAAGTGAATTGTGCGCAGCAACTGACAAACCAATTGACCCACAAACTTTTGAGATTTCAGAAACAACAGTAATATATTCATCATAACCAAATCCAGAACCACCATATTCTTCAGGAATAAAAACGCCCATCAAGCCTAATTCTCCTAATTTTTTGAATACATGTACGGGAAATTCTTGTGACTCATCCCATTCCATAAAGTTAGGACGAATTTCTTTTTCTGCGAAATCACGCACCATTTGCGCAATCATTTTTTGGTTTTCACTTAAATCAAAATTCATTATTATGTGTATTGGGTAAACTTTTTTATCTCACTTGTGCCTAATAGCGGGCTAAATTAGTAATATTCTCAGAATATTGAATTAATTTTTCTTTACCATTTAAAAAATCTAACGATACTAGAAAGTTAAATCCAAAAACTTTACCTCCACACATTTTTATCAGTTCGGCGGCTGCGGCGGCTGAACCACCAGTTGCTAATAAATCGTCATGAATAAGCACTTTTTCTCCTTTTTCAATAGAATCTATGTGCATTTCGATGGTTGAACTTCCATATTCAAGGTCATAGGAAAAACCGATTTTATCGTACGGTAATTTTCCCGACTTTCTGATTAAAACAAAAGGAATGCCTAATCTAATTGCTAATGGATAACCAAATAGAAAGCCTCTACTTTCAATTCCTGCAATTTTGTCGATTTTTTGGTCTTTATAAATCCCAACCAAATAATCTAAAATCTCAGCGGATAAAACTGGATTCATCATGATAGGTGTGATGTCTTTAAAAATAATTCCTTCCTTTGGGAAATCAGGAACATCGCGAATTACTGCCTTTATTTGATTTTCAATCATTAAAATGAGAATATATTTTACAATAAAAAACTGTTTTGATTAGATTGGAAAATGAATTCAAAAGCAAATCAACCATTGTTCTTTTTACGGTGCAATTTTACGAAGAATTTACAGAAAAGCAATCCTTTGTAATTGGAATTTACTTAAATAATTTGAAATAAAACTTGTTATTCTACTGTTAAATAAGGCTTGAGCTTTTCAAAAACTTCATCAGTAATTAGTACAGATTTTTTGAGGTCCTCAATTTTTTTGAAAGTTCCAATTTGAGCGCGGATTTTTACAATTGAATTGGCAATATTCCATCTTATATAAGGATGTGCCTTTAGTAGCTCAACTGGCGCAGTATTGATATTGATTTTTTGAATTAAAACAGAATTTAAAGTTATATTTGGACTGATAATATCCAATTTTTCTTGGTCAAATTTCCAGACTTCTAGCAGTTGCGCTTTATTGGTAAATCCACCCAGTTCATTTCTCTTTTTGACAATTTGCTTGGCGAAAAATGGCCCAACTCCCTTCACATTGAGTAATTCCTCCTCAGAAGCAGTGTTGATTTCAACTTTAGCCACTTTCTTGACTTCAAAAGTTGATTTTTCAAATTTGGAATAGGCTGGTTTATCGGGAAAAACCAAAGAATCTTTGATGATTGCATAAAACTTATCCGAGATAACGAATACACGTTTTAAATCTTCAGTTGAATAGAATCCCCTTTTACCAAACTTTAGAATTAAGCTAGCTTGTTTTGGACTCATACCTAATTTTATCCAATCAGTTTCAGCGTATTTATTAGGGTCGAATTTAGATGCTGGAACTTTGAATTTAGAAGACTTTTTGAAATACTTTTTCTTTTCTCTTTCTTTAAATTCAATATTTTTATAACGCTCCTTTTGAAAAGGTGTTTGAGAGAAAGTAAATTTTTGAGGAGGATTTATTAAAAAATAAAATCTAGGAATCAAAACGACAACAATCATTGCTACTGTAAAAATAACTATTGCTCTACGTGATCTTTTTGAAAAATGAATTGGATTTTGCATCTAGTTGTTTCTAGAAAATAAAAATACACAATTTATTCGTATCAAAATGAATTATTTGGGATTTATTTTTTTGAGGTGCTGACTAAAAATTTACGTTAAACTTCAAAATGGTCTTTCCATCCAAGATTTTTACTTTTCTTTCCTTGATGAAAGTAAAGTAACAAAAGAAACCACGCAGTAGCACCAAAGGTAATTCAAGTCTTCGTGATTGAACTTTCTTCCGTAAACTACAGCATTTTTAAAACTTCTAAAAAGTGACTTCTATCGATGAGCTATCGCTATCTCAATCGTTTCCACTTTTTAGTGCGATTCAAAAACCGTTCAATCACTAGGACGGAAATCTTCTTCAATATCCATTCTTTTTAAAAACTTACGATTTAAGCTCTGTTACTTTAGGCGATTAATTACAGAACTATAGATTAGTACCTTTAAATTTTCTGAACTAAAAAATAGTCTCAGCACCTCAAAATACTTGTAGTGAGTTTACCGAAACAAGTTTTACCCAATTATTTTGCTTTATTTTGTGTTAAATAGTAGATTGGTATTCCAAGCAAGACAATTCCCAAGCCAAGCCCCGTATTTAAAGGTTGATAAATCAATAAATCAATACAAATTGAAAGCGTCACCAAAATGTAAAGCGCTGGAATTAAAGGATAACCAAATGCTTTATAGGGTCTTTCAGTTTCAGGTTCTTTTTTGCGTAGAATAAAAATTCCTGCGATGGTCAAAATATAAAAAATTAGGGATGCAAATGTGGAATACATCAATAAATCTCCATATTTACCTGAAACACAAAGTACGCAAGCCCAAATACATTGCAACCAAAGCGCAGTTGATGGCACTTGATTTGAATTTAAAACTCCCGCTTTTCTAAAAAAGAGTTTATCATTTGACATGGCATAAAACAATCTGGATCCTGACAAAATCAATCCATTATTGCAACCAAACGTCGAAATCATGATAAGTCCTGCCATCAAGTAAACTGCGATTTCACCAAAAATCATAGATGAAGCAGCTGTTCCGACACGATCTTCAGTTGCAAACATGATTCCTTTTCCAACGATGGTTGTTGCTTCATTACTTCCATGCAATGGCAACAGTGCCAAATAAGCTAAATTCGCCAAAATGTAGATGATTGTCACGATTAATGTTCCCAAAAACAAACTTCTAGGAATATTCTTTTTTGGGTCTTTGATTTCAGAAGCGATAAAAGTTACATTATTCCATGCGTCTGAGGAGAAAAGTGAATTGATAATCGTTGCGCCCATTGCGCCCAGTAAGGCAAAACCTGCAAGTGGAATAACAGTTACACTTCCTTTGTTTATCGTTGTTTGACTTGCTGTCCACATGTCGTGAAAATTATTTGCCAGAGTGTCCGTTTTTAGTCCGACAGCTAAACCTAGCACAATCAATGCGAACAAAGCTATCAGTTTTGCAGAGGTAAAAATCAACTGCACTCTTTTTCCGTTTTTTAGACCTCTGGTATTTATGAAAGTTAAAAAAACAATCGAAAAAATAGCCAATAATTGCGCATAAGTCAGCGCAAATCCTTTCGTAAACTTAAAAAGCACATTATTAAGTTCGGGAAAAAATACTGCAGTAAATTTGGCGAAAGCAACGGCCACGGCGGCAATTACTCCTGTTTGAATGACCGTAAAGACAGTCCAACCGTATAGAAATGAAATCATTCTGCCATAGGCACGTTGAATGTAAACGTATTGTCCACCCGCATTTGGCATCATTCCAGCTAGTTCACCGTAACTCAGTGCAGCAAAAACAGTAATTAAACCTGTCAATATCCACAAAACCAGCATCCATCCAACAGAACCAATGTCGCGCGCCATGATGGTTGTGACAATAAAAATTCCAGAACCAATCATTGATCCAGCGACGATGCTTGTTGCGTCGAAAAGTCCAAGGGTACGTTTTAATTCTTGATTTTGTGACATAGCGATGCGTTTGAGTAAAAATAAAAAGTCAATCAAAAAATTTTGATTGACTTTTTAATAATAAAATAATTAAGAATTAATCGTCATTTAGATTTTCAGAAGCGTTGACAATTGCATCGTGACCTTTCAGCGATTGTTCAAAATTGTATTCACTCACTTTACTATGACGACGGCTATACGCGAAATAAACAATAAAACCAATTGCTGTCCAAATAAGGAATGCAATCCATGTTTCAGTTTTAACGAAAAACATCAAGCCAACATTAAATAATGTTCCTAAGACTGAAACTACCGGAAGGAAAGGCGTTTTGAATGGGCGAGGCAAATCTGGTTGTTTGATTCTCAAGATTAAAACTGCCACAGAAATCATTGAGAACGCGAGTAATGTCCCCATACTACACATTTCTGCAACTTTATCAATTGGAGTTAATGATGCAACCACGGAAATAATAAGTCCGACAATCAAAGTACTTCTAAAAGGTGTTTTAAATTTCTTGTGGACAACACCGAATATTTTGAAAGGTAATAAACCATCTTTGGCCATACCAAGGAAAACGCGTGTTTGACCTAACATCATGACGAGCATCACAGAAGTTAATCCCGCTACAGCCGCAATGGTTATAAGAACTGTTGCCCAAGGCATTCCAATGCCTTCAAAAGCAGATGCAACAGGTGCTTTTATGTCTAAATCTTTGAATCCAACCATACCAGTCAGCACTAAAGAAACAGCAATATACAGAACTGTGCATATAACTAAGGAGGCGATAATGGCAAAAGGAACGTCTTTCTTAGGATTAATTGCTTCACCAGACTGTGTAGAAACAGCATCAAAACCAATATAAGCAAAGAAGACGATACTCGCAGCGGTTAAAACACCACCAAACCCCCAACCGTAGTGAGAAACACCATCTATAATCTCAGCAGGAGGAATAAAAGGTGTATAATTTTTAGTATCAATAAAGAAGAAACCTACAAAAATCACAAAAAGTACAACCGCTAATTTTAAAATTACGATCAAATTATTGGTTTTCGCAGCTTCCTTAATTCCTCTCACCAATATTGAAGTAACTACCCAAGTAATCAAAAATGCTGGTAAGTTGAAAGAAAAACTAGGTGCAGCAATTCCCATTTCGTGCGCTTTTGTAGCGGCAGTTATAGGATCATTCATTAGCCACAGCGGCGGATGTATTCCACATTGATGCAGCAGTTTTTCAAAATAACCACTCCAAGCAACAGCAACGGTTGTAGCGCCCATCATGTATTCTAAGATCAAATTCCAACCAATAATCCAAGCGAAAACTTCACCCATTGTACCGTAGGAATAAGCATAAGCAGAGCCCTCCACGGGCAAAACTGAGGCAAATTCTGCATAACAAAGCGAAGCAAACAAACAGCCTATTCCTGCAATCACAAATGCAATTGCCAAACCAGGTCCAGCGTGATTATGCGCTGCAATTCCTGTTAATGTAAAGATTCCACCACCAATAATTGCACCGATTCCCAATGAAGTTAAACCCCATTTTGTCAAGACACGTTTCAATTCACTTTTCTTCATGTCAGCCTCAAAGGCACTCATTGGTTTTACTCGCCATGAATTTTTAGCCATTTTATTCCTTTTTTAAATGAGCGGTAAAGATAAAATTTTTCAGAGATAAATGACAAAATTTGTTAATTAGAATCCAAAATTCTAGTGATGAAAAAGGGGAAATGCTTTAAATATGCATTTCCCCTATCTTCTAAAATAATTAATTCAATCAAATTGTAGCTAATCATTGATTCTTTTTTTGCGTTTTTGAACATTGAAACCAACATTTACTCCTGTCATACCGCCACCCTTTTGAGACGAATAAAATACATTGACAGGTATATTTAAAGCACCTGCTCGGAATGTGCGTCCAATTCCAAAAACAAACATCGTATTCATAGAATATTTCCCTCTTCTATCGCCAAATTTCTTGTCAAAATTATAGTTTTGATCAAATTTGTCTGGTGTTGGCGCCACAAATTGACCCGTTGTATTGTATTGAGGCAAGTTAGAGTAATTCCTTTCAGCGTATTTTGCCCAATCTGACTCAGAAAAATACTGCTGATTGTCGCTGAATAAGTTTTCTTTGTCAAAAAAGCCATTCGAGGTTTGTTTGATTCCAAAACCAGGACCAAAGGCGATTTCCCAACCTGATTTTCCGAATCGAAATCCATTCATTAAAGTCAACGAAGGAATAAATTGTCCTTGCTCTAAGCCTGAAACATTAACAACACATTCGATCAATGAAGAGAAATTTTCAGTTCCAACATATTGTTTTTCAATTTGATAACCTATCATACTTACTCCAGGAAAAATACCCAAACCACCTTGAGCCTCTGGTCGCACTGCGAATTCATTCACAGAACCAAGTAAATATGCCATTCCTATTCTTGGCCCTGAATTGTTGATTTTACCAACATTGTTAGAGGTAATCAACTCATTTTTAAAAGCCAAACGATCATTTGTTTCTTTTGAAAACTCAACATCGTGCATCTCTTTCAGTAAAATCTCAATCATTCGCTGCAATTCCAATTCTTGATTGTCAAATTCTTTCACCGCTGATTTTAATATCGTGTGGTTTTTAACATCTACAATTTTCATGGTGATGGCAATTTTATTTCCCAAACCGTCAAAACTCCCGCACATCACATAATCAACATTCAACTCTTTGCCCATTTTGACCAAACAATTTTGTCCATAACATTCATTGAGAAATTCTGCGTTGCCTTTCAAAACATCAGCCATGTCGAAAACATCATAGACTTTGTATTTTTTCATTTTGATTAATTCCAAACGAATCATTTTGGAAACTGTTTCTGCTTTGAAAGTTAATCCATTTACATAAGGATTTGCCACAGCAAGTGTTGGAAGATTGGTTGCTGTGGCTGGTTCAATTTGTTTTTCTTGGCCATTCACTTTGAAAAATGAAAAGCAAACTAATGCTGAAAAAAAGATTTTTGTTTTCATAATCTATTTGTTTTTTTGATTGAACAAATATTTCTGTAAAAATCCCGTATTTGAAAATTGAATTCAGCAGGTGAATCTAACTGAGTTGCGAAATACGCAAATAATTGTGCTTAACTTTCTAAATCAGCTTCTATTTTCTTCCTGAAAAGATGAATTGTGCGTTCAAACTCATAAAAGAAATGATTGCGTTCTTTTTCGTTTACAATGCTAATCAAACTTGAATTTGCAATTTGCTTGTCGATAATCATCTTTGAATCTGACACATAGCTTTGATTGGTCGTTTCCAAATAATTCATAATGTTGTGCGTCAAATACAAACCTTGCTGTTCTTTGCTATTGTAATAAAATGTTACATCAGAATTTATCGTTTCATTCAAATACATCTCAAATGAATTTCCAGAAGCAGGCACTTGGGTTCCAAACATAAATTTCTTTCCCACGTTGACTTGTTCTTTCAAATGGCTGGACATGAGCAACATTCGATCAAACAAAAACAAAGCATATTCAGGATCTTCAAAATGATGTGCTTTGTAATAGTATTGAATTTGACGCATAAATCCGCGCATGAAGTCGAAGTCATAAATCTCTTTGGAAGGAATTGAATTGTAAATCTGCAAAATTTCCTTTCCAAGCGCAAAAGCGTTTTCGCTTGTTTTTTCATGTCGGAAATGTTTGTCTTTGTAATCGGGAATTTGCAAATGTGTTTTCGCCCAAAAATACAATTTGAAGCGAACCAACTGCGGGAAATTCAATAATTGAAACAAATGCACATTGTTCACCGACAAAATAATCTCAGGACTAGAAAGTGATTTTAACTTTTGAAAAGCTTTTAATATTCCTTCCAAATAAGATTCTAAGCTGAAATCAAAGGTATTTAAGGGCGGATAGGAGAACACCACTTTTCCGTCACCCATTTCGCACAAAGCATCAAATGAGATTTCAAAATGATTGCAAATTTTCTTCAATTCTTGAATTGTCAATGGCGTTTCATTTCGATATCTCCTATAAACCGCATCAGGTGAAACACTTAACAGGTCAGAAAGTGCATTACCTATAGATTCCTCACCAGCAATTTTTTGCTTGAGCAACTGAAACAAGGTTGTTTGAATATTTTCTTTCATAATTTTGACAGCAAGAATTGAATGGATAAAAGTACTACTTAAACTAATAAAAATGACCTTCTACTTGAACGAATACTGTGATTAGTTGTATGAAATAAAAGTGTAAATTTATGAACCAGAATTATAAAACTAAAAATATGAAAATTGTCATTTCACTGCTATTTTTAAACCTCATTTTCACAGCTGTTGGAAAGGATCTAAAAGCTTACTCTGCAAGTTTCCAAATCGTTTCAAATGCAAAAAGTGCTAAAACCCCTAAAGGGCAATACATCATCGAAGCCACAGTTTACGAAATTCAAAACAATCAAAAATTAAGTAGTTTGGTAATCAAATCTGGCTCGAAAAACGTTATTACAGACTCCAAGGGGTGGTTCAAAATGACCACAAAAATCTCAGAAAACTACCTGCAAATTAACAGAAAGGGTTTTCCAACCTATTATCTTGAAAATTATCCAATTCAAGATCAGCATCATATTAAAATGAAAATATTTATCAGCAGGATTCCTGAAGTACACATAGACGATATTCCGGTAGCTGAAAAGCCTGTGATTTATTGTTATTCAGAAAAACCCATTCATTTTGATTTAAAACTCAATACAGTGGGGAAATTGGCTTTTGCCTATCCAATGATGAACGCGAATCAATCTTGGAGTATGAACCTGGAAAACAATGAACTAATAGACTCGAAATCGAAACAAAAATATCCTTATTTGTTTTGGGAAAGTGAACAAGAAGGCGTTGATTTTGCGAAACAAAATAGCAACCAAGACCAAAATGAAATCAACGCTTCGATTGTTTCAAAAGCCAAAATCGTTTCTTTTTTAGATTCAACTTTGACAATTCTAGGTTTTAATTCACAAGAAAAAACAGATTTTATAACTTACTGGGGGCCAAGAATGCAAAATACAAACTTTTATTTGATTCAATTCTTGCAAAATAATGAATGTGAACAAATTGCAAGCTACGAGATCAATCCTAAACCAGATCATTTGAACCGCTTTTACATGCTTTTTATGGAAAATGAAACAAGCGAATTTCCATTTGAGGTGTCGCCACAAAATCTCAAACATTTGGAACGAAATGGTTTTTATATGGTTGATTGGGGCGGAATTCAATTGGGAAATTTGAATAAATCAGTAAATTAATTCTCGATGAAAAGTTGTCTCACATTCTTTCTCTTATTCCAAACAATTTATTGCTATGCAGAAAAATACATTCCGTATCATTTGAGTTATGAAATCATCTCTGATAAATATGATGCGAAAATTCCAAACGGGAAATATTTGATTGAAGGAACGATTTATGATTACAAATACAACGAAAATCAAGTAAGAGAAAAATTGACAAAAGTCATTGTAAGCGCAAATGGAAAAACGACACGCAGTGATTCAAAAGGCTATTTCAGAATGACCAATGAACTCAAAGATTCTGTTTTGAAATTTGTGCTGATGGATTACAATTCATCCTATTTGGAAAATTATTCGTTGAAAAATAAGCACCGTATCAAACTCAGAATTTTCTTGACCCAAACAAAACAAGAAACTGAGTTTATGGTTAAAAAACCAGTTATTTATTGCTATTCAGATCAAACCATCGATTTTGATTTTCAACTGATTCCACGGGGAGAATTGACTTTTTCATATCCAAATTTAAATAGCAATCAAACTTGGGAAATGAACCTTGAAAACAACCAGCTTTCAGACCAAAATTCGCAAGGAAATTATCCGTATTTGTTTTGGGAAAGCAAACAAAAAAACATCAATTTTAACATTTCAAGTATCAAACAAAATGACAATGAAATTCGCGGTGCTATAGTTTCCAAGGCAAATATTGTTTCCTATTTAGATTCAACATTGACCGCTTTGGGATTCAATTTTAAAGAAAAAACGGATTTCATCACTTTCTGGGCGCCGCAAATGCAACAGAAAAATTATTATTTGATTCAATTTGCACAAAATAGCCAATGTGATAAATTTGCAAACTATAAAATCAATCCAACTCCCAATCACTTAAATAGAATTTACATGCTTTTTGCTGGAAATAATGGATCGTTCTTTCCGTTTGAAGTCGTTCCACAACAATTAGAACGATTGAAAAGAAGTGGTTTTTACTTCGTTGATTGGGGCGGAATTGAAATAAATTTATCTTCCTATAATGTCGCAGAAAACAACAATTAATTCTCAAATTATGAAATCAATTTTAAGCCTTATTATTGTTTTAAGTTCATGGACTTCTTTTGCAAAAGCGGGAGATGTTAAAGAATCAAGGATTTTTAGACAAGTTATTGTCAATTCAGATGTTGAAGATTTGACAATCGCTAAAGGCAAATGTTTAGTAAAAGGAAAAGTGTTTTACGAAGTTGAAAACGATCCTTATTCAACCGATTTTGTTTTGGCTACATCAGAAGTTCAATTCATTTACGATGTGGATGGGAAAAAAATTGGTTCAACCAACGTGCTGGGCGAATTTGAGGTGCTGGTCAATGAATCAACCAAATATATACTTTTTACTAAAAAGGTAGACAAAGATTCTTTGTACGAAAAAATCTATTTTGAAAACCATGCATTTACAAGTCAGCACAAAATGGATATTTCGGTTTACATTCCATTGAAATATTCACAAAGAAACATCATGGTGGACAAACCTGTGATTTATGCCTACAGCGAAAATCCGATTGATTTTACGTTAAAAGTAATTCCACAAGGTCTTTTGACTTTCACATATCCGCAACTTCCTACCGACAATACTTGGAAAATGAAAACGGATGAAAGCGGAAATTTAACCGCTGCGAATGGTTCTAATTATCCGTATTTGTTTTGGAAATCAAATCAAAACGCTTATTTAATTCGAAGTAAAAAATCCAATTCAAATGAAATTGTCGCGCAAAATGCATTGATTTCATATTTGGAAAAGAATCTCATTGTTTTGGGATTAAACGCAAAAGAAAGAACAGATTTCATCACCTTCTGGGCTCCGAAATTGCAAAAATTTAAAATGATTCAAGTTCAATTTTTTGTGGATGAAAACTGTGAAGTCATTGGTGAATTAGAAATAAATCCAAAACCAGATCAGCTTCGAAGAGTTTATGCCATTTTCAATGAAGTAACTGTTATTTCAAATCAATTTTCACCTAAAAATTTAGAAATCAAATCGCTGAAAAGAAACGGATTTACAGTAATTGAATGGGGAGGAAGTCTTTTGGAGGAAGGGTTAATTCAGAATTTTGAATGACGAATTCAGAATTAAAAGTGAAAATTAGACCGATTTGTTGAACAAAGAATCGATCGATGTAGTTTTATTGAAATGAACGATTGACCAATTTTTGTAATCGCTTGATTCAAGATTTTTTTGTGCTGCCATTTTGGATTTGAAATATTCTGAATCTAAATTTTCAGCTGATTCTAAAGAAATCATTTTAAAATGCGCCTCGAATTGTTGACAAGCATGAAAAAGTAGCGCCGTTCCTTCCACATTTACTTGATGACATAATTCAGGATGATTTTCACAAAAATCTACATCGGAAAGAGCCGCAGCATGCAAAATGTGGGTTGGATACAAAGTGTCAAAAACTTGATTGATCTCTAATTTATTGCAAATATCCATGGACAAATACAAATAATCAGGACAATTTGGATTGCGATTTAAACCTTTGGAAGTTGCAATGAAAGTCAAACGATTGGTGAGACAATATTCAACCAATTTTTGGCCTAAAATTCCATTTGACCCTGTGATAACGATTCGCATGAGAATTGAAGGAAATTAAAGTTCCCAAATAGACGAACGTCTTTTTCGCTGAAATTTGAAAAAATGCTTGTGTTCTAAAATCCAAGCCATCGGCAAATAAATCAATAAAGGCGAACCCAGCGTAACAAAAGAAGCATAAATGAATCCCAAACGCACGCGCGAAGAACTGATTCCCAATTTGCGCGCCAACCAAGAGCAAACGCCATAAGACCGTAATTCGAAAAAGAAAATAATTTTTTGAATGGTTCTCATAAAATTCAATTTATCGTCCCAAAACTTTGTTGCCAATTTTACAAGTCAAACAAAGTTTATTTGTACAAATTTCGTTCTTTAATTCCAATAATCCTTGAGAATCTTCAGCAGATTTACAACCAATTCCCAAATTTTTCCAGCGTTGAATAATTTCATTTTTTTCGGCTGGAATTTTCCCCAATAAAATCAACGCTTTTTGCTTGAAATCATCATTTGAAACATGATTTCCATACCACCACAAAATGGGAACAATTGAATTGATAATTACCGAATGTTGAAATGATAAAGTCATCGATTTCACTTCATTTGTTTCCTCTAAATTGGTATTGTAAAACACCAATAATTCTTCCGGTGTTTTTGAAAAAATGGAAAAGTCTGATTGTAATCTCGCAATGACAGAGGCAAATTGAACGATTCTAACTTTCGGAAATCCAGGTGGTCGCAATCCTTTGCATTTCCAAGTTGATTTTCCCATCGTTGTAAATCGATGTTTAATCACCATAAAGCGCCATTCTTTTTGCCATTTTTGAAGTTGAACTTCATCTTGTTCTTCGTTTAAAAATCCGCTCGCGCCCAACAACAAAGGAATTACTGCTTCATTTCCTTCTCGCCACAAAATTTTCAAAGGTATATGTTGCGTCAATTCCACAAAAGGCAAAGCATTGATTTTAGCACCAAATGATTGCGCAATGACTTCATATTGTAATTGTTGTATATTCCTGTTTAACAATTGATACCGCAATTCAATTTGCATCGATTTTCGCTGTAATCGTTCAATCAAAGCATTTTCAATTTGCATCGAAACAAAAAATTCATCCACGTCTTGAATTGATTTTTCACAAGGAATCCAAGTTTGATTTTTAATCAAAGAATTGTAGCTCGACCAATCGTTTTGATCCAAATAAGATTTCAATTCCAACGTGGGCAATTCTTCTCCGTTCACAACAACTGGTTTGTCGTATTGATAGACAACATGCAGAATCACATTGTCATACGCGGGATCGATTTGATGTTGGTGCGCATACCAATCCGAAGATTTGATGTGAATTTCGATATTTCCATTCCATTTGATTCCATCTAATTCGATTGAACCATTGAAAAAATCAGGCCCACTTTCATGGTTGTGCCAGCCAACTTGCTGAATGGTTAATTTTCGCCCGTCAATTAATTGTAAATCATGCATTGGAAGCCGCTTGGTTTTCCAAATTTGATGCAGGTATTCCTCTCTCATTTGTGTTGTATTTTAAAGGTCTGATACCTAAAATTAAGCAAAAAATTGACATTCGCCAAAAAGTCTTGCTTATCTTTGCAAAAAAAATTCAGTTGAGAGATTTCCTCTATTTGGCACCCTTACAAAGTTTTACGGACCATCATTTTCGCAATGCTTTCCAGCAAGTACTTGGAGATGTCGAATGATGGAACGATCAAAAAAGTGCGACAAGTCTGTATTATCGAACCTTTTGAGGGAGGATATTAATCGGATGTTTACCATTGTAAATTAGCTTTAGCGATCCTATAAAACCTATGATTTTGCAAACAAAATTAGTTTAGTTATATCCAGATTATCAGCCATTTTAATGGCTTCTATGTATGCTTTTCTTTTTTCAGTGGCTTTCACCAAATTAGAACTACCCCATGTGAGGAAGGATTTATTATAAAGTTTTTCCATAATCAAATCTGCCATTAATCTGGAATGTCTTCCGTTTCCATTCGGAAAACAATGAATACTTACCAATTCATGCTTGAATCGAACAGCTATTTCATCTGGAGTGAAGATTTTGTTCTCATACCAAAATGAGGTATTATCTAATAATTGTTTGAGTTGGACCGGAATTAAAAAACTTTTAATCCCTAAATTTTTTTCTGAGTTCCTGAAAGAACCTGCCCACATCCAAACATCTCCATACATGCGTTTATGTAAATCCTTAATGAACTTCTCAGAGAACAAATCTTTGGCTTGTATTTTTTTCCCATACGACCATTGTATTGCCTTCTCGATGTTTAATTGCTCAAACTCGTCCAACTCTTCTCGAGTTGTTATGGATGAAATCTTCAATCCATCAAATTCTTCTCCACTTAGTGGAGTTTGACCGTCAAGATAATTTATTTCTAATCCCATAAATACTTTGGCATTTCAAATTTAATTTCAACTGCTTTCTGACTAATTGCTTTCTCAATTCTTTCCCTTGAATTTTGTTGGTCCTCTAAGGTCATGGTTGTATTTGTGCGCATCACAATTTCGGAAGCTAATTCTTTTGCTCTCTTTTCAATCATCTGTTCCAAAGTATCGTGCTTGGAAACGAAACCGTAAACTAATTGCAAATCCATTGCACTGGCTGCATCTCGAAGTGAATTCAGTGTAATTGTCCCCTTGGATTCCCTTTCTTCAATTTCTTTAACACTTTGCGCTGAAATTGCTAAACGATTACCTAGTTGTCGCAACGACATTTTTAAGGATATGCGAAAAGTATTTATCCAGCCTTTGGGCGGAGCAATCATGGTTTTTAGATGCTTGAATCGCTCTAATTTCTTGTCGGTTTGCTGTAGAAGCAAATATTGTTTACTATTTTTCATCTGGTTAAAGCCTTAAAATATAATTCAAAATTAAGGAAATAACCTTAATAATGCAAATTAAATTTAAGGTAAATACCTGAAAATTTAGCCTAATACTTTATTTGACGTCTGTTTCTTTTTGAAAATATGAATATTGAAGTAACGAAAAAAGGCCTACTGTAGAGCTTTCAGTAATTTTGTGGAACCAAATTGAGTAAAACTTTAACCCCGCAACTTTCAAATAAACTACAATCTTCGCATTGTAATCTCCTGCCATCGTTCTGACTAGCAAATGATAAAGGCCGCTTGACAAAAAGTCTAATTCAATTTTTTGCGGTTTGTTTAAATCCAACATTTCGTTAATGGCTAAAATTAAGCAAAATTCACATCCCAAAAAAAGTCTTGCTTATCTTTGCAAAAAAAATTCAGTTGAGAGATTTCCTCTATTTGGCACCTTTGCAAAGTTTTACGGACCATCATTTTCGCAATGCTTTCCAGCAAGTGCTTGGAGATGTGGATGGATTTTATGCGCCTTATTTGAAAATGTCGAATGATGGAACGATCAAAGAAGGACCAAAATTGGATGTTTTACCAAAAAATAATCCTTTCGAAGCAATCATTCCACAATTGATGGCTTGCTGCACCGAAGATTTCCTTTTGATGGCCAATTATCTATCCGATTTGGGCTACAAAGAAGTGAATTGGAATTTAGGTTGCCCCTACCCGATGGTTGCCAAACGCGATTTGGGTTCTGGCATGTTAAATAAACCTGGGAGAATTATCCAGATTTTGGATGAAGTTTATACCAAAACAGACTTAAAAATCGGTCTCAAAATGCGCATGGGTTATGAAGATACTTCCGACATTTTGAAATTGCTTCCATTGTTAAACGATTTTCCATTGACGGAAATTATCGTTCATGCGCGTTATGGAAAACAATTGTATAACGGACCATGCGATTTAAATCGATTTGAAGAAATTCTTCCTTTGACAAAACACAATTTAATGTACAACGGCGACATTTGCACTGTGGAAGATTTCAGAAAATTGAAAGCACGCTTCCCTTCTATCAGTCGCTGGATGATTGGTCGCGGCGGAATTTCGAATCCATTTTTGTTTGAAATGATTCAGGAAGACAACGAAGAATTTCCTGAAGATTGGCAAGAAATTTTCAGCGAATTTTTGGATTTATTGCTCGAAAGTTATTTGAAAGAAACATCGAATGAAGGCAATATTTTGATCAAAATGAAACACTATTGGGAATATTTCGAAGAAGGTTTACCAGAAGGAAATTATTTGTCCAAGCCACTCAAAAAAATCAAAAATTTAGAAGCATATCAAGATTTCATTTCAGAATTTGCGCAATAGTGGCATTTCATTGTAACAATTAACTAGACAACTTTCTCTTTGAGCCGACTGATTACTTGCAATGCAAAATGAAAAAACTACTTTTGTACTTCATTTCAAAGCAATAAACATTCATTATGAGTAAATTCAGAACCATTTGGCCAACAGAAGACAAATATATTGAAGTTATCGACCAACGTAAATTACCGCATGAATTTGTGGTTGTGAAGTTGGAAACTTACGACGATGCGGTGGATGCGATCAAGGAAATGATTGTTCGTGGTGCGCCTCTAATCGGCGCCACTGCTGCTTATGGGATTTATTTGGCGGTTCGTGAAATGATTGAAAAAGAATTAGATGGTTCATTTCTGGACCAAGCTTTTTCTGAACTGCGTGCTTCCCGTCCCACTGCGGTAAATCTTTTTTGGGCCTTGGATAAAATGCGCGAAGCCATGGACAATGCAGAAGATTTCTTGAAAACAAGTTGGGAAGCTGCCGCTGCGATTGTGGAGGAAGATGTTGAAACTTGTCGCATGATTGGCGTGCATGGTTTGCCAATTATTGAAGAAATTTCCGCGCGCAAAAACGGCGAAGTTGTCAATATTTTGACGCATTGCAACGCTGGAATGTTAGGTTGTGTAGAATGGGGAACAATTACTTCGCCGATTTACCAAGCCGTTCAAAAAGGAATCAAAGTGCATGTTTGGGTGGACGAAACCCGACCAAGAAATCAAGGTTCAAACTTGACTTGCTATGAATTGACGCGCCACGAAGTGGATCACACGTTGATTGTCGACAATGCAGGGGGACATTTGATGCAACATGGGATGGTGGACATGGTGATTGTGGGAACAGACAGAACTACACGTCAAGGAGATGTTGCCAATAAAATCGGAACTTATTTGAAAGCTTTGGCGGCAAAAGAAAATAATATTCCATTTTATGTGGCTCTGCCTTCAACTACTTTAGACATGACAATCAACGACGGCTTGAAAGAAATTCCAATCGAAGAACGCAACCAAGACGAAGTGAGATACATGATTGGCAAAAACAGCGCTGGAGCAATTGATTCAGTTTTGATTTGCCCTGAAACAACGAAAGCCAGCAATTATGGATTTGATGTTACTCCAGCAAAATACGTTACCAAATTAATCACTGAACGTGGAGTTTGCGATGCATCTGAGGCAGGATTATTGAGTTTGTTTCCAGAGAAAAAATAAAAGATTTAAAAAGCGGAAATTCAAGACTAATTTCCGCTTTTTTATGATTTAGAATTACCTCAAGATTGAAATAGTTCCTAGTTTCTCTTGTTCACCAAAATTAATTTTGTAGAAATAAACGCCGTCTGTCAATTTAGCGCCACTTAAATCTTTTCCTTCGAAAGGAAGCGAACCGATTTTTTGTTCATAAACAACTGTTCCCCAGCGATTCCAAATAGAAAGTGAATAAGGTAAACAAACGTTAAAATATTGATCCATGTCTAGATAGTCATTGATTCCATCACCATTTGGTGTGATTACATTGGGGAAATCTTCCGTTGGTAATGTCAGTGAACCAATGATTGAAACCAAAGTTCCTACTGATGGTGAGGGACAGCCATTCACTTCAATGTAGGCGGTATAATTTCCTTCGTTGTCAAAACTTGCGGGAAATTGCAGATTTTGATCTAAACTTGTAAAATTATTCGGCCCATTCCAGAAATAAGTAGCGTTTGGTGTGGCGTTCATTTGCAAAATCAGGGCATCACCAGGACATAAAATTGGACTATTACTTGTCAAAATTGGCGCTTCAGGAATTGGATAAACTGTCACATCTTGCGTTTGGGTATCTAGACATCCGTTAGCAGTTATCACGGTTAAGGTCACACTAAATGTATTGCTCGTCGCGTAATTGTGCGTTGGACTTGCAACTGTTGATGTATTCCCATCACCGAAAGTCCAATTATTTTGAGAAATCACATCACCAGAAATCGTTGATTGATTGTCAAATACCACATTTGTTCCCAGACAAACATTGTTCGTTGAAAAAATCGCAGTTGGAACAGAGTTAACCGTTACCGTTAAAGTATCTCCAGTTGTGCAACCATATCTGTCTATTGAAGTGACTTCGTAAGTATCTGTTAAATTAGGAGTTACAGTAGTATTTTGCGTTTGTGCACCTGTGCTCCAATCATAGGCATAGGGTGAAGAACCTAAAATCGTATTTCCAGCATTTAAATTAGCTGTTGTACCTCGGCAGATAATTTGATCCGCGCCCGCGTTCATCACAGGACACAAATTCACTTCAATAACAGAACGTGCATTTCCAATTCCGCAAGGCAAATCATTCCAAAAACCATCAGGATAAATCTGCACGCAATCTTCATTTCCGCCCGTATTGTTTGGTTCACCACCAGCCCAATTGGTGTATGTAATTGGTGATTGATCATACCAAACAAAAGTTCCTTCTGCCGCTTCATCGTTGTGGCCAATCCAAATCACATCATTCACCGAATTTAAACCCAAATTGACCAAAGAAGATACGATGCATTCATTTTCAGCTTGAGATTGAATGGAAACTAAATTGGCACCTAAATTTTGAGCAAATGCTTGCGCGGCTGAACCTGAAAGCGATTGTTGATTCAAGAAATAAATACTGCATTCGTTTACACACCCAACCATTTCCAAGCAACCAGCAGCGGTGAATGCAGCTCGAATAGCATCAATGTCACAATTGTAATTATTTGGAAAATTCGGACAACCATCCAATTGAACTGAAACATTTACTGTATCGGTATTTTGACAATTATTGGCATTCGTTGCAGTCACAATGTAATCCGTTGACTGAGAAAATGGGATAAATGGCGTAGCATTTGAAATTCCATTGTTCCAAGCATAAGTATTGTTTAAATCTCCTGATCCAGTCAAGGTTACATTTTCTTCAGGACAAAGAACTACGTCTGCACCAGCATCGACGATTGGAAGATCGATTACATTCACTACTACTGTGTCAGATGCTGTGCAATTGTATCTATCAGTTGTAACGATTGAATACAAAGTTGTGTCGATGGGAGAAACCGAATTATTTTGCACGATTGGACCATTGGACCAACTATAAGTATAGGGTGAAGAACCAAATAAAGTGTTGCTTGCACTTAAATTAGCTGTTGAGCCCAAACATACAGAAACGTCATTTCCAGCATTGATAACAGGACAAAGATTGACTTCAATAATTGATTTAGAGTTTGTACTTCCGCAAGACAAATCGTTCCAGCTTCCCGGATTTGCGCCGGTTGGATAGATTTGCACGCAATCTTCATTTCCTGCTTGATTTGGTTCACCTGGTGCCCAATTTGTGTATACAATAGGAGATTGATCATACCAAACAAAAGATCCTTCATTGATTTCATCCGAAAATCCAATCCAAATTACACCTGTTTGACTTAAATTTGTCAACGAACTCATGATGCAATCATTTTCTTCTTGCGATTGAATTGATACCAAATTCGCGCCTAAATTCTGGGCAAAAGCTTGTGCCTGAGAGCCTGTCATTTGCTGCGGATTTAGGAAATAAATACTGCAATCGCTAGAACAACCTGGCATCTCAATACATCCAGCGTCAGTCATTGCCTGTCTGATTGCATCAATGTCGCAGTTATACAAGCTTGGATCGGTGCATCCGTAAGGATTCGTTCCTGCTTCACAAGGACATAAATCATTCAAATTCGAAATGCCATCATTGTCAGTATCCAGTGCGTCACTTGTTGTTGCATCTGCTACTAAAAGCAACCCATAGGGATTTTGATCTCCAGGATTTGCTGATGGAGAATTGAAAACCAATACATCGACATAATTTGTCCCCACCACCCAAGGACCTTGAAGATTAATATTCAATTGTCCGCCAGCGGCATAATTTCCACCGCTAATTCCTGTGCTATTTCCATTCACAAAAACATCACTGATAGTGTTGTCAGCATAGCCAATCAAATCCAAAACATAATTTCCGGCAACAGTAACGCTAAAGCCATTGCAATCTGCAGGAAGATCAAGTGTTAACCTAAAATATCGATAACCGCTATTTGTATTTGCGGCACAGTTTCCGTCTGAACCTGTAATCCAATTTCCGTTGTTTACTGGCGCAGGAAGTGTCGTTGGATCTACCCAAGCTCCCGGAGCACAGTTGTTGTTAATCAATGTTGAGATATATGTCAAACCCATTGGATTTGGTGGACTGACTGTATACCAAGGCGAAGCCAACCAAAGTGGATCTATTGTGTTTGCAGCGCCTTGTCCTGTTGATAAACTAGCAGGATTTGGGAAAGTTTGCGCATACGATTGTTTTGAAAAAACAAGGAATGAAACCAAAAAGATGATTGATTTTAAACTGATTTTTTCAGTTATTTTCAGCAAAGAAAATCTAGAAAGTATATTTTTTTCCATAAGAGCAGTGAGACTTTTAGAACAAAATGAAAACTTATTTATATTCAAAGATTAACAAATATAATCAATTTGAATTTGCGATTTACAATATTTCAAAATTGATGACTATTTTACCAATATGACCGAAGAAAACTTGAATTTGAGCGAATAACTTACTTTTTTCAATTTAAAATTCAAAAATAATCCCAATTGTCGGAACAACAGTTTTGGAGTAATTATCTAACACGACAGGAACACCATTAGATCCGTCCAATTTTATTGGATTTCCATCAGTTGTCAGAAAATCTGAATTGTCAGCATTGCGTTTGAAAGTATAACTTGGAGCACCTTGACTCTTAAAGCCCAATACATTTTGAATGTCAATGTATAAATCTAACGCTGTTCTTTTGAAATTAATTTTCTTATCAACCCTGATATCTAACTGATTGAAAGATTGCAGTCTATTTGTGTTTACTAGATTGGTATTCAATGTTCCTGTTCCAGTCAACAAATAATTTTGCTGAGAAATAGCCAAATCATAAGGCGTAAAAGGCGTTCCACCAGCGAAACGGTATTTTAAACCTAATTCATATCCTTTTCTGAATTTATAACCCAAAGTTGCTGAAAGCAAGTGGCGATTGTCCCAGGTAGAAGGGATTAATTGTCCATTTTGACCTGAATATTTGCTTCGCACGAAAGTGTAACTCACGACATAAAAGATTTTTTTAATCAACTTTTGTTGCACGAAAATTTCCACGCCATACGTTTCTCCTTTTCCATTGCTGATGACTTTTTCGCTGCCAATTGAACCATATTCAGAGCCTTGATTGGCCAATGAAACGCCTGTTGTTGCTGAAACTGGGTAATTTGCGTACTGTTTATAAAATCCTTCGACCGTAATTCTCAATGCTTTATTTGGCAAAAATTGCGTTCCTAGCACATAATGCGTTGATTGAATGTACTTCATGTCTTGATTCACCAAATTACCTGTTTGGTCTCGAAAACCTAAAGCAGTGTACGTTGGTATTTTATAATAATTTCCTAGAGAAGCGGTTATATCAAACTTTGAAGTCAAATGGTAAGCCGCTGACAATCTTGGCGAAAGGGTTTTCAAGGGATTATTTCCTTCTTTCATAAATGAATTCATATCCGTTCGCAATCCGAGCGAAAGCAATAATTTTTCATTGAAGAAATTTTTTGCCACTTGCCCAAAAAGTCCATATTTGAAAAATTCAGTCGCACTTTGAATTTCTATAATTTGTGCAGGAACGATTACATTTCCAGCTGAATCAAGGATATTATTTGATACTTTGTTGTATAAATCAGTATTGTATTTTACGTATTGTGCTGACAATCCGCCAGTAATTTTCCAACCGTTGATAAATTTGTTGATGTCGAAACGGAATTTATTTTCAATTTCTTGTGAAACCAATTTGAATGTTCTATCTGATTCAATCTTTTCTCCCGTTACAAACTTGTCAAGTTGATTATTGAACATATTTCTTGAAAGGGAAAAGTTCATATATCCTTTTTTAACCTTGCGTTTCAGATTAAAACCTGTCGTATAATTCCATTGATTGATGTACGGAAGTGAACGGATAATGAACACATTTTCAGGCGTTGAATTTTTAGGTGTTGCAAAAGCAAAGCGATCAATAGCACCTAAACCAATGGCCGTTAAAGTAGTTTTATCATTGATTTTATGCGTCACTTTATATTGAAAATCATAAAAATTTGGGCGAATTGGCAAATCAATTAAGCCAAACAATAAATCCAAATACGATTTTCTGGCTGATGCCAAAAAGGTTGTTTTTTTACTTATTGGTCCTTCCAAAGTCAAAACAGATTCAGTAAATCCAGCGCGGATATTTCCCGAAATTCGCTCAGGGTTACCATCTCTTTGATTGATAACAAAAGTGGAAGCAAGTGCATTGTCATAGCGCGCATCAAAAGCTGATGAACTCAATTTCACATCTTCAATAAAGGAAACATTCAAAATTCCTTGCGCACCGCCTGAACTTCCCTGAGTTTGAAAGTGATTCAACACAGGTATTTCGATTCCGTCTAAATAATACACATTTTCATTCGGCGCACCACCACGAATAATGATGTCGTTTCGTCCATTTCCACCGCTGCTAGAACTAACGCCAGGCAAGGTTTGAATTACCCGAGAAACGTCAAAATTTCCTCCAGGATTACTTTTTATTTCTTCCGATGTCAATTGTTGCACAGACAAAGGCGTGATCATATCTGTCGCAACCGCGGATTTTGATTTGTCGTTTGAAACGGTCACTTCCCCAATTTCAGTAGTCACAATTTCCATGTCAAAATTCACCACTTGCGCATTTCCAGCGGAAACCACGATGTTGTATTTTATCAATGAAACATATCCAGAATAAACCGCTTTGATATTGTAAGTGCCAACTGGAATATCCAATTTATAATTTCCGTCGATATCGGTTTGTGTTTTAAAATCAGTTCCTTCAACGATAATTGTTCCTGGAAAAATGGTTTCTTGGGTGTTTTTATCTTTCAAATTACCCAAAATGATTCCTTTAGATTGACCAAATGAAAATAAATGTAAGAAGATGATGAAGAATGATAAAGCGTATTTTTTTGACATTTTCTTTTGTTTTTACTTTAAGAGGAACATTTTTTTAGTCGTTTTGTTCGACATCATAAAATATTCACTTCTCTTTCCAACTCAACACCAAATTCGGCTGAGATTGATTTCAAAATATTGGTGGATAAATCAAAAATTTCGGTTCCTGTTGCTCCGGCATAATTTACCAAAACCAACGCTTGATTTTTGTGTACGCCATATTTTGCCTCGCTATTTCCTTCGGTTTTGGAAATCGTTTTTCCTTTCCAACCAGCAGTTTCGATCAACCAACCTGCGGGAATTTTCACTTTTCCTTCGCCTGCTGGATAACTAGGCGCATCGGGATATTTTGCTCTAATTTTCAAATATTGAGATTCTTCAATCACAGGATTTTTAAAAAAACTTCCCGCATTTCCGATTTCTTTGGGATCAGGAAGTTTACTTCTTCTGATAGCGATTACTGCATCGCTGACATCCTTGATAGTCGGATTTTCAATTCTTTTGGACTTCAATTCAACTTCGATTGCACCGTAAGTTGTGTTTAAAATGGACGATTTCGATAATTTAAAATATACATGCGTAATGATAAATTTACCTTTCAATTTACGCTTGAAAACACTTTCTCGGTAGCCAAATTCACAAGCTTCGTTGTCGAAAGTATGAATCGTTCCAGTTTCGATTTCAAAAGCTTCTAGTTTTTCAAATACTTGCTTAATTTCAACGCCATAAGCGCCAATATTCTGCATAGGACTTGCTCCAACACTTCCTGGAATCAGCGAAAGATTTTCAACACCCGCAAATCCATTTTCGATGCAAAAAAGCACAAATTCATGCCAAGCTTCGCCAGCGCCCGATTTCACAATGACTTCATTTTCAATTTCAGAAACGACTTCCATTCCTTTGATTTCATTTCTCAATACCAATCCGTCAAAATGCTTGGTCATCAAAATATTGCTTCCGCCGCCCAAAACCAGCAATGGAATGTGCCGAAAATCTTGCAACAATTGACTCAATTTTTCAACTGAATCGAAAGTCGAAAAAAAGTGCGCATTCACATCAATGCCAAAAGTATTGAAGGGTTTTAGACTTATATTTTCTGAAATCATAAAACAAAGATAGTTTTGATTCTTAGAATGACAAAAATGTAGGGAGGAATTTAAAATTCCGAGAAATGAATTATATGATTATCCGCTACTTTCCCTGTGATTAGTTTTGTCATGGTCCGTCAGTTGACGGACACCCGCCAAAACAGAGTCTATCGGTTCATTTTACGACGGATTTACATCCGTCGTTACAAATATTTCACTCCTACGGAGTTATTGGAGAAAGAAACGGATAAGCATTATGAATTAAATCAAAAACCCCAAGATATACTCGGGGTTTTCTGGAAACAAGGGAGATTGTTTTTAATTTAGAACGATTTCGTAAGGCATTCTCATTTGAATTCCTTTCAGCTGTTCTAATTTCTTAAATTGTTGGTAATAAAATTTCAATGATTCAGGCATTTCAGAATAAGATGATTTGATACTTGCTTGTTCTTCTTTGGTTAAATCTTCAATCAATTCAAAAATCGGATCTTCTTTCTTCTCAGGCCAATAGCGGATTTTTTGATCTTTGATTCCCGCTTGTTTTGCGGCATAATTGATCGCTTCTTTGATTCCTCCAAGTTGGTCAACCAAACCAATATTCAACGCGTCAGTTCCTGTCCAAACTCGACCTCTGGCGATTGCATTCACCGCTTCAACTGTCATTCCGCGACCTGCAGAAACACGGTTTAAAAAATCTAGGTAAATTGCATCGACTTCCTCTTGAATGGTTGCAAATTCTTCTGGCGATAACCTTCTGTTTGTTGAAAGTACCGAGTGTTTGTTGGTTTGCGCCCTGTCGAAAGTCAAACCGAGTTTATTTTGAAGCATATTTCCAGTAAAAGGAATGACACCAAAAACGCCGATTGAACCTGTAATTGTGGTTGGTTCTGCAAAAATCCTGTCAGCAGGTGAAGCGATATAATATCCACCAGAAGCGGCAACATCGCCCATAGAAACAATGACTTTTTTCTTTTGATTGGCCAATTTCACTTCGCGCCAAATTTCATCGCTTGCCAAAGCACTTCCTCCGGGACTATTGACGCGCAAAACAATTGTTTTGATGTTTTTATCCAATCTTGCTTCGCGCAAATATTTGCAAATTTTTTGGGAGGATAATCCAGCACCGTCAACCGAAACATCGCCTTCTGCAAGAATGACTGCGATGTTTGGTTTTCCAAATTTGATTCCTATTTGGTCGTTGTAGAATTTCTTTTTGGCGTATTTTTCAAATTCATTGAATTCCAAATCATCTACATTTTTAGCGCCTGATTTTTTAACTAAAATCGCCAACACTTCGTCGCGGTATTTTGTCGCATTCATCATTTTCATTTTCACAGCGTCAGCAGCACGGCGAACTTTCAAATTTTCAGCAATGTCGTTTAGTTCGCTCGCTGAAATTTTTCTGTCTCGCGAGATATCAATTCTAATGTCGCTCCAAATACTTGACAAATATTTTTCAATTTGCAAGCGACTTGAATCGCTCATTTCGGTTCTAAAAAATGGTTCAACAGCACTTTTGAAATCGTTGTTTTTTCCGCGAATCACTTGCATCTCAACTTCTAGCATGTCCAAAGTGTTTTTGAAGAACATCAACTCGGCTCCTAAACCAACAAATTCCATGGTTGAAGTTGGAAATGCATACACTTCATTGGCAGCGCTTGAAATGTAATATTCTTTTTGCGTAATGACTTCACCGCCATTGTAGGCAACGACAAATTTTCCTGATTTTTCAAAATCATTGATGGCATTTCTAATTTCTCGCGCCGTGGCAAAACCACATTGTAAGTTATCGATTTCCATGAAAACCCCTTTGATTTTATCGTCCGTTTTCGCTTTTTCCAATCCAAAAAGCAAGTCGCTCAAACCAATTTTATTCTCAATTCCCATTTCTGCAGGATTGAAAGTCGAACTGCTATTTTCCGCAATTTCTCCTTTCAAAGACATGTGCAAGATCGTTTTATCTTCGATAGAATAACTCGGTGATTCAGTTAAACCGCCGATTACACCGCCAAGAATTAAGAAAAATAAAATCAATCCTACGATTGAGGCAATCAACATGGCAACTAAACTGGGCCAAAAAATACGGCCAAAAGTTACTTTTTTCTCTTTGATTTCAGACATTTCAAATTGTATTATTTCAGGTTCAAAATTAGCGACTTTCAGCCAAAGATTCGCAATTATTATACGAATGGCAGTTGGTTGTTATGAATATGTAAATTGACTGTTTTTATGGTCATCATTCAATATTCACTGGGGATTGGAAATTTAGACATACTAACAGACCAGATATTCGAAAAAAATTGTTTCGTTTAAACTACAAAATTTAAAAAAAAAGCAAACCATAAGCCGGGTTCTGTGTCTGCTGTAAACAGCATATCTATCATTTATCTAGTTCCGAAATCACTCGCGGAATCCATCGACCCACCCTCTGAGTTGGACGAGCAGCCCTTCCGTCAGTCTTTCAACCAACATCCTCAGTTTACATGGTCTTTCAGTTCGTGAGGTTTACCTTGCCTCCGATGTTGCCACCTGAGCGGTGAGCTCTTACCCCACCTTTTCACCTTTTCTCTCGATAAATCGAAAGTAGTTTTCCTTTCTGCGGCACTTTCTGTTCCCAAATCCTTGAAGAAATGAGACCTTCCCGTTAGGAAGCACGACGCTCTATACTGCCCGGACTTTCCTCTCTCCCGATATAAAATCGGAACAGCGATAGACTGGTTTGCTTTCCACAAAGGTACAATGAATTTGCGATTTTTGAATTGATCAGACCAATTAATGACGAGAAATTGACATTCGCAAGAATCGGTAAACTTTCGAAAAACTTCTAAAAAAATCAATTTATTTGGCAAAAAACCCTTAGAAAATCGAAACCAGGTCAACTCAAAAAAAATTGCAAAAAGTGCCATTATTAGATGCAATTTAACTGGATTTTTAGGTTGCGCATTAATTCACAAGGTTTTCGCAATAAATTCTTCTGATTTCGTAATTAAAGAATTATCTTTGCATTTCAATTTTTTAAAAAATGATTAAAGTAACTCTTCCGGATGGATCGGCTAGGGAATATGAAAATGGCGCATCTGCAATGGATGTTGCCCTAAGTATTTCTGAAGGATTGGCGAGAAATGTTCTTGCTGCAAAAGTGAATAACGAGGTAGTTGATGCTACCCGAACGCTTCCTGGCGATTGCACCTTGAGTTTACTGACGTGGAACGATGCTGAAGGTAAATCAACGATGTGGCACTCTTCCGCGCATTTGATGGCTGAAGCAATTGAATTTTTATATCCAGGTGTGAAACTGGCGATTGGTCCTTCCATTGCACAAGGTTTTTACTACGATATCGATTTCTTGGAATACACCATCGTAGAAAAAGATTTGGAGAAAATCGAGCAAAAAATGCGTGAATTGGCCAAAGAAAAATTGACTTTCGAAAGAAAAGAAATTTCTAAAGCGGACGCATTGGCTTATTTTACTGAAAAACAAGACCCTTACAAGTTGGAATTGATTGAAAACTTGGAAGATGGTCAAATCACGTTCTACACGCAAGGAAATTTTACAGATTTGTGTCGTGGACCGCACATTCCAAATACTTCGCCAATCAAAGCAATTAAATTGTTGTCGATTGCAGGTGCGTACTGGAGAGGTGACGAGAAAAACAAGCAATTGACGCGTATTTACGGAATCACGTTCCCGAAAGCGGCTGATTTGACAGAACATTTGGAAAAATTAGAAGAAGCAAAAAGACGTGACCACCGCAAATTGGGGAAAGAATTGGAATTATTCACTTTCTCTCAACGTGTTGGACAAGGTTTGCCATTGTGGTTGCCAAAAGGAGCTGCATTGCGCGAGCGTTTGGAAAACTTCTTGAAAAAAGCGCAAAAAAAAGCAGGTTACGAGCAAGTAATTACGCCACATATCGGAAGTAAAGAATTGTACGTAACATCTGGTCACTACGAAAAATACGGAGCAGATTCTTTTCAACCAATAAAAACGCCTGATGCGAATGAGGAATTTTTGTTGAAACCGATGAATTGTCCGCACCACTGTGAAATTTTTAAATCAAAACCAAGATCTTACAAAGATTTGCCTGCGCGTTTTGCGGAGTTTGGAACGGTTTACAGATACGAGCAAAGTGGTGAATTACACGGTTTGACTCGTGTGCGTGGATTTACGCAAGACGATGCACACATTTTTTGCATGCAAGAGCAAGTGAAAGATGAGTTCAAAAAAGTAATTGACTTGGTTTTATACATTTTCAAAACCTTACATTTCGACAATTTCAAGGCGCAAATTTCTTTGAGAGACCCAAATAATCCTTCAAAATATATTGGAAGTGATGAAAATTGGGAAAAAGCAGAAAGTGCGATCATCGAAGCAGCAGCTGAAAAAGGATTGCCAACAATTGTAGCGTATGGAGAAGCAGCTTTCTACGGACCAAAATTGGATTTCATGGTGCAAGATGCGCTTGGAAGAGAATGGCAATTGGGAACAATTCAAGTAGATTATAATTTACCAGAACGATTTGAATTAGAATATACAGGAAGTGATAATCAGAAACATAGACCAGTAATGATTCACCGGGCGCCTTTTGGTTCGATGGAAAGATTCGTTGCCGTTTTGTTGGAACATTGCGCTGGAGATTTCCCACTTTGGTTGGCAACAGACCAAGTTGCGATTTTGCCAATAAGTGATAAATTTAACGAGTATGCAGAAAAAGTTTCAGAATTGCTAAATAATTCCGATATTCGCGGATTCGTTGACGATAGAAATGAAAAGATAGGTAAGAAAATTCGCGATGCTGAATTGAAAAAAATCCCATTTATGTTAATAATCGGGGAAAAAGAAGCAGAAACGGAATTAGTATCTGTGCGTCAAAGACTTCAAGGTGACTTGGGATCAATGAGTGCTGATGCTTTTACTAAAATTGTGGAAGAAGCTATCCAAAATGAATTGGCAACAAATGCTTAATTAATTGAATGAGAAAAGAACCAAGAAAAAGATTTACGCCGCGTCAAGAGACTGAGCAACATCGAATTAATAACAAAATTACTTCAAGAGAAGTACGTTTAGTTATTGAAGGTGAAGAGCCACAAGTTTTATCAACTGCTGATGCTATTCGCATGGCTGAAGAGCAAGAAATGGATTTGGTAGAAATTTCGCCAAATGCAGTACCGCCGGTTTGTAAAATTTTGGATTACCGCAAATTCTTGTACAACCAAAAAAGAAAGCAAAAAGAGCTGAAAGCGAAGCAAAGTAAAATCGTCATCAAAGAAATCCGTTTTGGACCAAATACTGACGAACATGACTTTAACTTCAAATTGGCGCATGCTAAAAAGTTCTTGGAAGAAGGAAGTAAAGTGAAAGCTTACGTTTTCTTTAGAGGAAGAACGATTGTATTTAAAGACAGAGGAGAAATTTTGTTGTTGAAATTCGTACAAGAATTAGGCGATTTAGGTGTATTGGAATCGATGCCTAAATTGGAAGGAAAGCGAATGATCATCATGATTAATCCTAAAAAAGGAAAATAAATGATTGGTTTAGCCAATTGAAAGATGCTATATAGAGGTAACACTTTAAAAACGAAGAGAGATGCCAAAAATGAAAACTAAATCCAGTGCAAAGAAGAGATTCACGATCACTGGAAGCGGTAAAATCAAAAGAAAACACGCTTTTAAAAGCCACATTCTTACGAAAAAAACAAAAAAGCAAAAGAGAAATTTGACACATGCAGGATTGGTTCACCAAGCTGATGAGTCTAATATCAAATTGCAATTGTGCATGAAGTAAGACTTTCGAGTCTTAAGAACTTTGTGCCAGGTTCAGTAGTTTAACCCGGTAAATGAGTACACAAGCCTCCTGTAAAAGTGGAGCACTCTTTATTAAAAAAACAAAAAATTATGCCAAGATCGGTAAATCATGTTGCTTCAAGAGCTCGCAGAAAGAACTTTATGAAGCTTGCCAAAGGTTACTTTGGAAGAAGAAAAAATGTATGGACAGTTGCTAAAAACGCTGTCGAAAAAGGATTGCTTTACGCCTATGAAGGTCGTAAACAAAAGAAAAGAAACTTCCGTTCGTTGTGGATTACGCGTATTAACGCTGGTGCACGTCAACACGGAATGAGCTATTCTCAGTTTATGGGCGCTTTCCACAAAAGTGGAATGGAGTTGAACCGTAAGGTTTTAGCTGATTTAGCAATGAATCACCCAGAAGCTTTCGCAGCTGTTGTAAAAGCTGTGAAAAAGTAAGCAAAGAATTTACTCTGTATAGCATTACACCCGTCAATGATTTGGCGGGTGTTTTTTTTGTTAGAAAAACAAAGAAATTCTTCCAACAAATGAAATTAAAAAAGGGTATTAAAAATTGAATTCAATTTTGTACATTTATACAAATAAAAAAATGTCATGAAAGATTACAAGGAAATAATTACCATCGAACCAGGAAAACGTGGTGGAAAACCTACGATTCGCGGCATGAGAATTAGTGTAAGCGACATTCTTAATTGGCTAGCATCAGGAATGACAATTCCAGAAATATTGTTAGATTTTGAAGAATTAACGCAAGAAGATATATACGCAGCTTTGAGCTATGCAGCGGATAGAGAAAATAAAATCTACCAAATTGCGGTATGAAATTGTTTTTGACGATTTATTTAATTTTTGTTTCAATTTCATCATTTGGACAATTCAATGATTTTTGCTGGGCAGTAACCAAAAATGGTCATTCTTCGTACGAAATATTCACCATCGATTCAATTGGCAACTCCTATTTACTTGGTAGGATATTTAGCAATATTGACTTCGATCCAACAGAAAAAGAATTTATTTTGACTCCTCAAGGACAATCCAACAGTTGGTACATTCAAAAATTAAGTCCAAATGGTAATTTAATTTGGGCACATATTATAAATGATTCCAATAATATTTCTAAAGTTGAAGACGTAAAAATCGATGAAGAAGGTTTTATATTTATTACTGGTCAAGGCGGTGAAAATTTGGATGTTTTTGTTGCTAAATTGGATTTTCAGGGTGAATTTGTTTGGTCTAAATCTATCGGATCAAATGCCCCTGAGGAAAGTGGAAGTGGAATTAATATAGACTCCGATGGATCAATTTTAGTTTCAGGTTATTTTAACAAGACAATGGATTTTGACCCAGGACCTAATTCATTCATTCTAACTCCTGGCTATAGCATTACCTCCTTTTTATTAAAATTAGATGCTGAAGGGAACTTTGTATGGGCTAAAAAAACGTTAGGTTCATCTGGTCATAAAATAAGATTTGACTCAGAAAATAATATTTTAATGTCCTCGACTTTTAATGATATGTTAGTTATAAATTTGTCAGATACCATTTATTCATCTGGTTATAAAGATGCATTTCTTCAAAAATTTGATATTAACGGAGACTTAATATGGTGGAAAACGTTTGGTGGGAGTGCTGATGAGTATATCAGTGACATTCACATTGATAGTTTAGATAATATATTTGTGATAGGAAATTTTCAAAAATTGGTTGATTTTGACCCTGGTATTGGAATTTATTATACATCAGATACTATTTATTCCAACAAAATTTTTATTGAAAAACTCGATGCGCAAGGAAATTTTGATTGGGTAAAAACTATAAGTGGTCAGGGAGGCATCGCTTGCCGAAGCGTTGCGATGTATAAAAATAAAATATATGTAACTGGTGGTTTAAATGGTTCCATAAATTTTAGTACTTCAACAGGGAATAATATTATTGTCGCTAACGACGACAATGATGGATACCTAATGACACTGGATGAAAATGGTAATTTTATTTCAGTAGGAACATATGGGGCAGAATTTAACGGATCTGAACCCAAGATTAAATGTGATAAGTTAGGAAATTCCTTTTTGCACTCAAGTTACTTCAAGAACCTTTATTTTAATACAAATCAAGGAATTAAGTACTTAGGTAGAGACGGATATTTTTTTATTCTAAAATTGGGTACATCAACGGGCTCTCTTGCGGAATTGTTTGACTTTGCTGTTTATCCAAATCCTACCAATGGAATTATTTATATAGAACAAAAAAATAAAGGTGAGTCAAGTTTTACCCAAAATATATTAGATATCAAAATACTTGACGAAATGGGGAAAATAGTGTTACAAGAAATCTCTTCACTGCAAAAAAACACATTCGATATTTCAAATTTAGCAAGCGGACTGTATTCAATTAAAATTATAAATTCAGGTGTAATTTACCATTTTAAACTTTCTAAAATTTAAACGTTTAATTTAAACTAAATATTTATTTGCGAAAATGACTTGAAATCTTGTTATGGTTTCAAAATAAATCTTACACCACATCAAACCTTTCGCTTTCTGTGATGATGCAGGCAAGTTTTCCGCAATCCAAGTTTTATTCAACTTACTTCTAAATTTCAAATGTTTTGTTAATTTTAATCTAGCGAATATGAGTATTTTTTTGTCTCATGTTGCTAAAAAAATCGAATCTTAACAAAACAAACTATGAAAACACTTCTTTTTGCCAGCATTTGCGCACTCAATTTTACGCTTTGGTCGCAAACAAACGATTCTATTCCTGTGAAGAAAAAACATTTTGAATTGAGTTTTGGACAATCTTTGCTATTCATTTCTAGTTCCAAACAGGCTACAATTGCCACTGATGAAGCCATTGTTTTGCCAACAAGCGCAATCTTACTTTCTGTAGAATTTCGACCTGAAAAACGAATGCGAATTCCTGTTTTTTTCAACTTGGCGAAAGAATCCAAGCAATTTATTGTAAATGGTCAAATTGTCAGTGAAAAAGCTTCGCCAACGATTGGAACTGGTGCTTTGTTTAACGTACTCAATTTTAAAATCGATAAAAACTCTAAGATTGAAGTGGAAGCTGGACCGCTAATAAGTTGTTTGATTGACACCAAAAAATCTGTTCGCTTTGCACCTATTTTGGCGGCTCGAATCAAAATTTTGCGTGGTGAAAATTTCATCATGTATTTGGGAACGAGCTACAGTATTGGCATCAACGCCATGGGATTATTGTATGGGACTGGTTCAGCGTTTTAAGGTGTAAAAAAAATCCCTCAACCAATTCAAGTCGAGGGATTTTCAATTCTATCTCGTAAATCCTATTGATTGTGCTCAATCACGTAAGTCAACACTTTTTCCATCAAATGGACGCGGTCTTTACCACCAACATTGTGTTTATGCATCGGATAAGGGAAAAAATCAACTTGAATGCCACTTTCTACAAACTTTTTGACCATCGCCAAATTGTGTTGTTCTACCACAACATCGTCCACCGTTCCGTGAATCAGCAATAAATCGCCTTTCAATTTACTCGCGTGATTCAACAAACTATTCGCTTCGTAACCTTCTTTGTTTTCTTCTGGTCGGTCCATGTAGCGCTCGCCATACATGATTTCATAAAATTTCCAATCGATTACTGGTCCGCCGGCAACGCCCACGTTAAAGGTTCCTGCTTGACGCAACATCACCGAAGTAGTCATAAAGCCACCAAATGACCAACCGTGCACTGCCAAGCGATTTCCGTCCACATAAGGCAACGATTTCAAGTATTCAACGCCTGAAAGTTGGTCTTCCATTTCCAAAGTTCCCAACTGACGGTGAATGCCACTTTCGAAAGCAAATCCTCTTTCGCCTGAACCGCGATTGTCTAAGGTGAAAACCAAATAACCTTGTTCAGCCATCCAATTCATCCACAAAGATGAACCGTCATACCAAGAATTGGTAATCATTTGCGCATGCGGTCCTCCGTAAACATAAACCAAAACTGGATATTTTTTCGTTGGGTCAAAGTTGCTTGGTTTGATCAATCTTGTGTATAATTTCGTTCCATCTTTTCCTGTAATTGAGCTGATTTCAGTGGTTCCAATGGCGTATTCTGCCGATTTGTTTTTGGATTCCATGAAAATCTTTTTAAACTGTCCATTTCCATCTAATAGAACCGAACGAGAAGGAATGACATGATTCGAATATTCGTCAAAAATGAAATTACCAGTTTCACTTATCGCAATGCTGTGTGTTCCTTCATCAACGGTCAATAATTTTTGAATTCCGTCAGTTGTAACACTGTAAAACATAGTGTTCAATGGACTTTCACCTGTTGCTTCAAAAATGATATTTTTGCCAACATTGGTAGATTTGAGAATGCTTTTCGCTACAAATTTATTCGATGTCAATTGTTTGATTAAATTTCCTTCGATGTCGTAGTAATACAAATTGTTGAAACCATCTCTTTCGCTGATCCACACAAAATTATTGGAATTCGCATCAGGAAAAAACGCAGGATGTTCTGGCTCAATCCATTTGCTGTTTTGCTCTTCAAAAAGCGTTTTGATTAATTTTCCAGAAGCTGCGTCGTATTTATTCAACCACATGTGGTTTTGATCCCGATTGACTTCAGCAATCAGGACGAATTTCTCGTCAGAAGACCAACAAACGTTTGTCAAGTAGGAATCAACGCCACTTTTTGGAGCGATGAAAACAGTCTTTTTACTTTTGAAACTGTAGATTCCAATTTTCGGTTTTTCAGATTTTTGACCAGCCATTGGATATTTGATCATTTTCAAAGCTCCCGGCGTTTGCGTGATATCTAACAAAGGATAATCGTGCACTTCGCTTTCGTCCTTTTGTGCAAAAGCCAATAAATTTCCATTTGGTGACCAAAAAATTCCGTTGGTGATTCCAAACTCGCTTCGTGCATAAGTTTGACCTGAAACGATGTTTTTGTCTGTGTTTTTGGTAATGGCGATTTGTTTTCCATCAGCGCCGATTGCGTATAAATTATTTTCAATCGTAAATGCAATTCGTTGATTTTTGGCTTCGAAAGTTGCGTTTTCTGCGTTTTCATCCAATTTCGCAACCAATTTTCCAGTTTTAGTTTCCGTGTCGAAAGCGTAATAATTGATTCCATCGTTCAACCAAAAAGTTTTGGAATCTTTCCATTCTAGACCAGAAAACCAGTTCAACTGACTTCCTAAAATTTTGTTTACGTCTTGAATCGTGAACCATTCTGCTGCTTTGTCGCCAGTGGCAGCACCTTTCATTAACTTTACAAAACCGTCTAAATAAACGTAATTTTCAGTTCCTGGAATCCATTGAAACATAGCCATTTTGTCTGGCGCGAAACTTCTGTATTGTTGTGTTACAGCGTCTTTCAACGTCAATTCTTTTTTCTGTGCGAAGGTGAAAGTTGTGGTCAAACAAACACCAACAAATAAAATTGATTTTAACATTTTATCTTTTTATTAATTCATTAAAAAATAACTCAACCGGTCTTCCTGCTTGGTAGCAGTCCAAAATAATTTGGTCTAAATTATCTGTCAAAATTGTTTCTGGTTCAAATTCTGCGTAAAAATACCATTGTTTATTGAAAATAAGCGGTTCAATTTCTGCGGATTCTTTCAATTCTTTGGGAATAATTTTATTCTTTTCGCCCAAGATATTTCCAAAAACCTTTACAAACTGTGGATCTTGGTAGGCTTTCTTGAATTTTTCAGGCGCTCCAGCAATTCCTTCGCGGGCAATTAATAAATCTTCTTTGTCGATTTCATAAACGCCGCCATAAACACGCATTTTTTCTGGTCCTAATTCAAAATATACGCCATTTACCGCCTTGCTTTTCTTACCTCCTGGATTGATGATCCCAGAAACTTGCAATTTGTAAGGTTGTTTGTCTTTCGAAAAACGAATGTCGCGGTTGATTCTGAAAATGCAATCTTTCGCTTCCAAGTCCTTGAAGGTAGGATCAATCTCCACCATTTTGGTAATCAAGTGCGAAACAAAATCTTTAAATGGCTCTTTCACAAAATTCTCATACCTTTTTCGATTTATATCAAACCAATCTTTGTGGTTATTTGGAGCCAATTCTATGAAAAAATCTAAAAATTCTTGCTGAAAAAACATCTATTTTACTTTTTGAATTATTTCGTAAATGTAGTGATTTTGGTAAGTTGAGATGTTAAGATTTTAGAATTTTAAGACCGAAGACTGGAGACTGAAGACATTAGACAAATGTACTTCAGACAAAAGAACTTCAATTTTTGTCAAATTTTTGGGTTTTCATTGTAAATGTTGAAGTTTAGGTGAAATTAACTCCAATTTAATCGAAATTCAACAAACTATGAAAATCATTTAAGCGGCATCCTTGATAAAATTAATCACTACTTCTGGCAAATTTCCATCAGGTTTAATTTTCTTTAATAAAATTATTTTTTGGCGATTTCCGTCTATATTGTATGATAAACTGGTCCAAGTAAATCGCATAAATCTTTTAGTTTTTACATCTTTAATACTTTTTACCGAAGTAATTTTACATGGATAATTGAATTGATTTATCATCATGTGATCACCTTTCACGCTGATGTCTGCCACTTTTTTAAGTTCCTGAAACATAACAAAAAATAAAATAATTTCTACTCCAAAAACGATTGATATTTTCCAATTGAGTCCAAGTAAAAAGAGATAGGTACCTGAAGAACTAGCACTTAATATAAAGTATGCAATCAATATTTTTCGAGTAGTTTGCTTGCGTTTTCCCGAGGTAATATGAATCCTTTCTTGCTTAGATAACTTACTCAAAATAATTTTTTTAGCCCTCGTTGTAATTGCGTTTTCCTTAATCATGGTGCAAAAATATAGATTCATCATTTACTGACAATTTTTTCTTCGTGCCACTTATAAACAGAACCACTTAATGTCATTTATACACTTAGTTGTTTCTACTATTATTTTTCAGATATTTAAGTTGTTTTTTTTTTATTTATTTTGGTTGAAAACTTTTTAAAAAGGTTTTTCATTAATATCAAATTAATTTTTTGATTTTATTTGATTAATTTTGTCTCCTTAATTAACTTAAAAAGAATTAAAGCATGTCATATTTATTTACATCAGAATCTGTTTCTGAAGGGCATCCAGATAAAGTGGCGGATCAAATTTCTGATGCGCTTATTGACAATTTTATGGCTTATGACCCACAATCAAAAGTGGCTTGTGAGACATTGGTTACAACTGGACAAGTTGTTTTAGCTGGTGAGGTGAAAACGAACACATATTTAGATGTACAATCCATTACACGAGAAGTAATTCGTAAAATTGGTTATACGAAAGCGGAATATATGTTTGAAGCAAATTCTTGTGGTGTGCTTTCAGCGATTCATGATCAATCTGAAGATATCAATCAAGGAGTTGACCGCTCAAACCCGGAAGATCAAGGTGCTGGTGACCAAGGAATGATGTTTGGATATGCTACCAAAGAAACTGACAATTACATGCCGTTGGCTTTGGATTTGGCGCACAAAATTTTACAAGAACTTTCTTACATCAGAAACAACGAGCCAGGATTAATTGCTTATTTGCGTCCAGATGCTAAGTCTCAAGTAACAATCGAATATTCTGACGACAATGTTCCTCAAAGAATTGATTCAATCGTTGTTTCAACGCAACACGATGATTTCGCTTCTGAGCCAGAGATGTTGGCGAAAATCAAAGCTGATGTAATTAATATAGTTATTCCTCGTGTGAAAGCGAAATTGAAAGCTGAATTACAAGGTTTGTTTACTGACGAAATTATTTACCATATCAATCCAACTGGAAAGTTTGTGATTGGCGGTCCTCATGGAGATACAGGTTTGACAGGACGAAAAATAATTGTGGATACTTACGGTGGAAAGGGTGCCCACGGCGGTGGCGCTTTCTCAGGAAAAGATCCAAGTAAAGTTGACCGTTCTGCAGCTTATGCGACGCGCCATATTGCTAAAAACTTGGTTGCTGCAGGTTTGTGTGACGAAGTTTTGGTTCAAGTTTCTTATGCCATTGGTGTGGCAAAACCATGTGGTTTGTATGTCAATACCTACGGAACTGCGAAAGTGAACAAAACAGATGGCGAAATTGCTAAAATCGTGGAAGGAATTTTTGATTTACGTCCTTATTTCATTGAAAAAAGACTAAAACTAAGAAACCCTATTTATTCTGAAACTGCGGCTTATGGTCACATGGGAAGAAAAAATGAGGTTGTAACGAAAGTTTTCAATGAAGGAAAATCAAATGAATTGAAAGTTGAAGTTGAATTATTTACTTGGGAAAAATTAGATTATGTTGACCAAGTGAAAACTGCTTTCGGAATTTAAGAAAACAGTCATTTAAATATATTGAAAAGGGTCGCAAAATTTGCGACCCTTTTTCGTTTTCGTAAATTCAAATTTCAATTAAAAAACAATTTCGATCTCCAATCAGAAGCTTCATTTTCGCTTATTAACTTCAATTTCAATAAATATTTTACCGTTTTTTCGAAGGCCAAGGGATATTCAATTCCATTGTAGTTCCAATCTGTTTCAATCAACCAATTGGAAACTTGACTAGAACGCAAATTATATCTCCAGCTAATTACTTCTACCGTATTTTCATCTTTCTTTATTTCTAGCGCTCGCTGATTGACAATTGTACACATTTTGTCTAATAAATCCTTGTGTTTTGCATACACTTTATTGCTCACAGCAATTACAAAACAAGGCCAAGGTGTCACCACTTCATCAATGTATCTGCATTTTCCCTGCTCGCAAAAAGGAAAAGTTGTATATTTTTCCCACAAAAACGCCTGTGCTTCATTGTGTTCCAAAGCCCAAAGTCCACCGTAAACATCACCAATTACATTGAATTTCAAATCTGAAATATTCCACCCTTCTTGATCAGCTTTCACATAAGCCATCAACTGAGAACCAGAACCTTCACGAGAAATCGCAAATGTTTTCGCTTCCAATTGGTCAACTGTTTTGATATCAGAATTGAAAGGCACATGAATTCCCCAATGCAAGGGAGAAATAACATAAACTTGCAAGATTTTGGCATCTAAACCTTGCAAAATAGCTTTGGTTATTCCTTCTGTCAAAAGCACTGCAATGTCAATAGAACCAGTTTCCAAACCACGAATCATTTGTCCGGTTCCGCCACTCATGTCACTCCAATGCAAATCAAGCCCAATCTCTTTTAATTTGCCTTCTTCAATCGCTAATCTCCAAGGAAGATTGAAATGTTCGGGAACGCCGCCTATTTTTAAACCAGTCATTTGTTTTTTTTTGAAATAATTGCAGGATTGCCTGCTATCGCAAAGTTATAACATTCACCGGAGAACAAATGTTTACTAGCAGATTTAGTAAATGATTGATGTCAGTTATTCTGGTTTTGGCGTATTCTATTTTGCTATGCAAATATATTCGTTCAGTAGATTAAGTAAGTTAGAGTAGTAAAGATGGTAAATCAATATCTAGAGAATGAAATTCATTAAAAAAAGCATTACATTTGATTGAATAAAAAAAATCCGTCACATGCGAAAAATAGTTTGCCTCTTGTTGTTTGTTCCCGTGATAAGTTGGGCTCAAAAACCAAATGAAATTAATGTCAAATCTCAAATCAAGAAAGTAAAACTATTCTTGACTGCTGGGGAAATGACACATAGCACAGAAGTTAAATTATTGAAAGGGCGAAATAAATTGGTTTTTTCAGGGATTTCGGCTTTTGCAGATCCACAAAGTATTCAATTTAGCGCGAATCAAAACTACAAATTGGTTTCCGTTTCCACTGAAATGGATTTTATGGCTGCTGAACAATTCAATCCAAAAATTTCAAAATTGAAAGATTCTTTGGATTTGTTGAAAGACAATCATCAGTTAAATATTGATATCAATAATTCCTATCAAGCTGAATTGGCCGTATTGAATACCAATAGAGATTTGAAAGGAAATACTCAAAATCTCACGGTGACTCAAATCAAAGAAGCAGCTGAATTCTATCGAAATAGGACCTTGGAAATCAACCGTCAAATTACCAAATTGAATAAGGAAAAAAACGTCTTAAACAATCAAATTGAGTTGCTTCGTTTTCAATTAACTGAATTGAATTTCAATGAAAATCAACGCAGTAATCAAGTAATCGTTTTGGTTGATTGCGATGCTTCTGTAAATGCAAACTGCAATTTAAGTTATTTAGTGAGCGATTGCGGTTGGGCTGCAACTTACGATTTGGCTGCTACAGATTTGAACCAAAAAATCAACCTGAAATACAAAGCGAGAATTTACAACAATACGGGAAATGCATGGGACAATGTCGATTTGATTCTTTCAACAGCTGATCCAAAATTATCCGCTTCGCAACCTAATTTACAACCTTGGTACCTGGATTTTTATAATTTAGGTGTTCAATCAAAATCAAGCGGTGGAAAAGGATATTATGCGCCTCAAGCTTATGAAGAAACTTTCAGACAACAAGCTGAAAACAATCTCAATATCGCCAATCAACGTGTTTTTGATAATTACATTTTAGGCAAAGATGATGAACAATCTAACAACGAGCAATTGGGCTGGAAAATGGACGGTTTGACTCGTTTGAATGAGCGGAAAGTGCAAAAACCAGTCGTTGCAATGAAGCAAATTGAAATCTCCGAATTGACAACTGAATTTGTAATTGAAAATAAATTTTCTTGTCCAACAGATGGAAAACCATACAGCGTGGATGTGAAAGAAATGAATCTGGACGCAACATTTACGCACGTAACAATCCCAAAATTAGACAATGGCGCATTCCTAATTGCAAACATCGTTGGCTGGCAAGATTTGGATTTGATTCCTGGTCCGACAAATGTTTATTTCGGAGGTGTTTACGTAGGCGTTTCGCAAGTGGATACACGCAATGTCAGCGATACACTTTCACTTTCTTTCGGACGTGACAACAAAGTAGTTGTGATGCGTAAACTGAAACAAGAATTGAGCTCCAAAAAAGTAGTAGGAAGCTCAAAAAGAGAAACTTACTTGTATGAAATCGCAGTGAGAAACAACAGAAATGTGCCTATCAAAATTGTGGTGTATGACCAAATTCCAATCAGTAAAAACGAAAGCGTAAGTGTCGTAACAGAGCAAACTTCCAACGCCAAAAAAGATGTTGAAACGGGTGAGTTGAAATGGGAATTGACCATTCAACCAACTGAAACGAAATCTGTAGAATTGGGCTACAGTGTCAAATATCCAAAGGATGCGATGGTCACTTTGCAGCGATGGAGAACGATAAGTGCACCTAGTTTTTAGTTGAAAAAATTCTAAAGGCTAAAATTATGAAGAGTTATTTTCTCTTGATCATTTTTTGTTTTTTTGGAAATATAGTAATAGGTCAAATTCTGAAGGGACAAATTAGAGAATTAGGAAACGGTCATCCTATTAGCTATTCTAAAATTAGTGTTTTTCATAAAAAAAGACATTCGATTTCTGATATTGATGGGCGATTTATTTTAGATATTTCCAATTTTAATGGAAATGACACCTTGTTGATTTCTGCTATCGGATTTGAAGACTTAAACTTTTTGATTTCACACTGTAGGGAGTTTATGCTCAATGAAATTGAGTTAAAAATTGAATTGACACCGGTAACGAAAGACCTTGAAGAAGTAACTGTTTTTGGTGGGAAAAAGAGAACCGTGACTGCTGGAAATAATATTAAATCTCCCATGATAATTTCTGGTTTCCAAGATCGACCGTTAGGTTCAGAAATGGGAACAATTCAGAAATTCAACAAAAAAAATAAAGGATTAATCAAAGTGTTGCATTTTAACTCATTTATAGACGAAACCGACTCTTTGAAATTTAGAATTAATCTTTATGATGTGGTTGATGGTATTCCAAATAAAAGTATCAATAAAAAACCCATTTATTATTATGGGAAAACCACAGATGGCTCAATAATCTTGGATATCAGTGAAATGAAAATTTATATAGAAAATGATTTTTTTGTATCGATTGAACTTATAGAAAATATAGGTAAGAAGGGGCTGTTTCTTAAATCTGCATTTTTGAGATCACCTAGTTTTTATCGCATAGGTATTGATGAAAATTGGATCAAAAGTAAGATTGATCTAGGATTTTGGTCTGAAATTGAGTATAAAAAATAGTATAAAACAAAATGTGGAAATCTGACCAAAATCATGCAATATTTTGTCAAAAATTGACTTTTAGCAACTAATTAAATATGTAATTTTGCACTATGTTAAAAGACAAAATTTACAGCGTTTTTAAAGGCAAATGTCCCGCTTGTCTGCAAGGTGATGTTTTCGAAAGTACTGCGATTTACAATCCGAAAAAATTCGATAAAATGTACGACAAGTGCACACATTGTGGACACAAATATGAAATCGAAAACGGTTTTTGGTATGGCGCGATGTATGTCAGTTATGGAATGACAGTTGCTTTTTCAGTTGCCACGTTTGTCTTGACTTATTTGATTTATCCAGCTGCCGATGCTTGGTTATATTTTGGTTTAATCGTTTTTGTGTTATTGGCATTGGTTCCCATTTCTTTCAGATACAGTCGATTGATTTGGATGAATATGTTTACCTCTTTCAATCCCGACAAAGTGCATTAAAATGGGTAAATTTCAAGAAATTGTTCAATCTGAGACACCAACTTTAGTGGATTTTTTCGCAACTTGGTGTGGTCCTTGTCAAACGATGATGCCAGTTTTAGACCAGCTAAAAGACAAAATGGGCGACAAGATCAGAATTATCAAAATTGATGTAGATAAAAATCAAGATGTTGCAGCCAAATTTAAAGTGAGAGGTGTTCCCACTTTCGTGCTTTTTCAGCAAGGTGAAATTCTTTGGAGACAAAGCGGTGGAATGGATGTCAATACTTTACACAACAAAATTATTTCGAGCGTAAAAAGTTAAATTAACTTATCAGATATTGCTTGAAAATGTAATTCGAACGCAAAAATTCTTTACTTTTACAAATATCTTAGCTTTCATTAAACTAGGAAATTCATAAATATCAAAGATTTACAATAGCGTGTGAAAATGCCGATGTTGGTTTTAGCATATTCACAATTTAGTAGTAGTAGTAGTAAAAAGTCTCTTTCAAATGGAAGGAGACTTTTTAGTTTCTATAGGTGTGTTCTACCATTCTTCTCCTCCACCTTCTTCATCAATCAATTTTTTCCAATTGTAAGAACCGTCATCGGTAGCGCCTAAAATATCTTCATATTCACCGTTTGTCAACTCAAATCGTTGAATTTCCTCACCTGTATATTCCTCAATGTCTTCCAAGAAAACCATTTCATCTTTGCTGCAAAATGAAAGCGCTTGTCCGCGTTTATTGCCACGCCCTGTGCGACCAACTCGGTGCACATAATTTTCGGAAACATCTGGTAAATCGTAATTAATCACGTAATCCACATCTGGAATATCGATTCCTCGCGCAGCAACATCCGTTGTAATCAACACCCTATTTTCGTTTTTTCTAAATCGATCTAAAATAGCAAAACGTTCTTGTTGCTCCACGCTCCCGTGCAAAAATTCAGTTTTCAACATCACACGCTCCATGGCTGCAACAACTCTTTCAGCACGAATTTTAGTTCTTACAAAAATCACAAATTTACTCTCTTCATATTCTTTCAAAACATTTTCAAGAAAGAAACGCTTGTCATCCATTTCAATAAAAACCACCGCATGATCGATGTTTTTTGCTACTGGATTTTTTGGCGAAATTTGAATTCGAATGGCATTTTTTACTACAGAATAAGCTAGCTTTTTAATTTTTAAGGTTATTGTAGCTGAGAAAAATAAGGTTTGTCGGTGCTTTGGAATGTGTTTCAATAAATCTTGAATGTCTTTATAGAAACCTAAATCCAACATCAAATCGGCTTCGTCTAAACACAAAATTTCCAAATTTTTCATGTTTAAATGTCCTTGTGAAACGAGGTCAAACATTCTTCCGGGCGTAGCAACCAAAATATCGACACCTTTATTCAATTGCGCTATTTGCGGATCTTGCTCAACGCCACCGTGAATGCAGGCCGAAACGACTTTCAAATTTTGACCAATTGCTTCAAAAACCTTAGAAATCTGAATTGCCAATTCGCGCGTTGGTGCTAAAACCAAACATTTTACACCTTCAGTTTGCTTGCCTTTGGATTTCTTTTTCTCTAACATCTCCAAAATGGGAATCACAAAAGCGGCGGTTTTTCCTGTACCAGTTTGCGCAATCGCCAATACATCTTCCCCCTTCAAAATTGGATCAATGGCCTTGAATTGAATGTCAGTCGGTTTGTTGAAACCAAGAACTTTCAATTGGCTTTTAATTTGTGCAGAGATACGGTAATCTTCAAATTTCATATTAAACTATTGTTTTGCAAAGATACGGAAATCAAAATACCAAATTGACTTGAAAAATAGTACTTGATTTAACCGTTACTCAATGTTAAATTTTACATGAAATTCGCTTATTTCTTAAATCTCTCTAAGCCGTTTTAAAAAAATGAATATCTTTGCTATATGTATATCCCAAAGGAATTTAAGGAAACAAATCAAAATGAAATACTTGATTTCATTGGCAAAAATGCCTTGGGAATCTTAGTAAGTTCAACGGGGGTTTTTGAACCTTTGGTTTCCCATATTCCATTTGTCTCAAAGCTTGAAAGCGAAGAAATCATTCTAGAAGGGCATTTATCAATCCACAATCCGCATAGAGAACAAATTAAAAAGGGGAAAACAGCTTTGGTTATTTTTCAAGGGCCAAATGCGTACATTTCTTCATCAATATATACACATGAAAATGTTCCCACTTGGAATTACCAGGCGGTGCATTTATATGGAACAGTTGAAATTTTGACAAAAAATCAATTGCAAGATCATTTGACGCAAGCCATTGACTATTTTGAATCAGAAAGAACTAATAAATTGGATTATTCAAAATTTTCAAAATCAATGTTGGAAAATTATTTGAATGAAATCATCGGTTTCAGATTGCGGACCTACAAAACAGAAGCTGCTTACAAAATGTCTCAAAACAGAAATGATATTGATTTTCAGAATATTGTGACAGATTTAAGTCAGAGCAAAAAAACTTTAGACCAAGAAGTTGCGAAAGAAATGGCTAAATTAAAAATATCATAAAAACTGTAAAATAATTATCTTTTACGGCAATCAATTCAAATTCAAACCTTAACTTTACTTTGCTAAAACTCGATAAAGATCCTACAAAATTTTGAAATAAATTGCCTAGAAACTAATTAATTGATTTTTGAAATGTCGGAAAAACGAAAAAAAATTATTCTTGTAGGCGGTGGTTTTGCAGGAATGGAATTTGCCAAAAAAATGCGCAATTCCGATTTTGATATCTTGCTGATTGACAAACAAAATCACCATCAATTTCAACCATTATTTTACCAAGTCGCTTGCTCGATGTTAGAACCTGCAAGCATTATTTTTCCTTTCCGTAGAATGTTTCAAGGTTTCAAAAACATGGAATACAGAATGGCGACCGTTCTAGAAGTCAACGACAACGAGAAATTTATCGTTACCAATGTTGGTAATTTTGACTACGATTATTTGATTCTAGCACAAGGTTGTAAAACTAATTTCTTTGGAAATGAAGAGATTGAAAAACACGCTTTGACTTTAAAATCAACACAAGAAGCCATCGAAATCAGGAACCATATTTTGTCCAATTTTGAAGCTGTTTTGGCTGTCGAAGGAAAAGAACGCGATGAATATCTGAATATCGTAATTGTGGGCGCTGGCCCAACGGGTGTGGAATTGGCTGGTGCATTTGCCGAAATGAAAAACAAAATTTTGCCAAAAGATTATACTTTTTTCGATTTCAGTAAATTGAACATTATTTTATTAGAAGGAAGTCCGAACACATTGAATCCGATGAGCGAAAATGCGCGCAAAGCTTCCAGAACCTACTTGGAAAATATGGGCGTAATCGTTCGCACTGAAACAGTTGTGAAACATTTCGATGGCCATGAAGTCACGCTAAAAAGTGGCGAAACAATCCCAAGCAGAAATGTGATTTGGGCTGCTGGCGTTACTGGAAATAAAATTGAAGGTTTAGATAAAGCCACAACCATTAAGGCTAATAGACTGAAAGTAAATCGATTTAATATTATAGTTGGCTACGATTCAATTTTTGCCCTCGGCGATATTGCCTACATGGAAACGCCATTGTATCCAAATGGGCATCCGCAAGTAGCAAATGTTGCGGTGAATCAGGCGAAAAATCTGGCGAAGAATTTACTTTCTGAGAAACCTATTTCCAATTGGAAAGAATACGAGTACAAAGACCTTGGTTCGATGGCTACAATTGGCAAAAACAAAGCAGTTGTCGATTTACCTCGATTGAAATTCAAAGGCTGGTTTGCTTGGGTCGTTTGGATGTTTTTGCATTTGATGCTGATTTTAACCGTCCGCAATAAATTGATAATTCTCATCAATTGGGCGTGGCAATATTTCTCAAGCGATTCTAGTTTAAGGGTGATTTTGAGTAATTCGAGCAAGAAGAAACAATAAAAAAAAAGCGTGTATCTCAATTTGATACACGCTTTATATTTTAAGTAGAAATCACCCTTTACAACATCTCAATCACGCCAGCAGCGCCTTGACCGGTTCCGATACACATCGTTACAACGCCATATTTCTGGTCACGTTTTTTCAATTCATTCATAATTTGAACCGTCAATTTTGCGCCCGTGCATCCAAGTGGATGTCCAAGTGCTATCGCGCCGCCATTCACGTTTACCAATTCTGGATTGATTCCCGTTTCACGAATTACCGCCAGAGATTGCGATGCAAAAGCTTCATTCAATTCAAATAAGTTGATGTCGTTTTTGGTCAAACCTGCCATTTTAATCGCTTTTGGAATCGCTTCCACAGGACCAATTCCCATGATTCGCGGTTCAACACCTACAACGGCATAACTTACCAATCTTGCAATCGGTTCGATATTCAATTCTTTGACCATTTTTTCTGACATCACCAGCACAAATGCTGCGCCGTCAGAAGTTTGAGAAGAATTTCCTGCAGTCACACTTCCACCTTTGGCGAAAACTGGTTTCAAACCGCCTAATGCCTCCAAAGTACTGGCGCGCGGACCTTCATCCGTATCCATAATGTACGATTTCACTTGGCGTTTTTCGTTTTCATCAAGGAAAATGTTTTCAACTGTGATTGGAACAATACCTTCCTGAAATCTTCCTGATTTGATGGCTGCGATGGCTTTTTCGTGAGAATGCAAAGCAAAAGCATCTTGTTCCGCACGGGAAATTTTCCAATCGTTTGCTACTGCTTCAGCGGTCAATCCCATTCCCCAATACCAAGTTGGATTTACTTTTCCGACTTTCGAATTTGGAACAATTCTCCAACCGCCCATCGCCATCACTGACATCGATTCAACACCACCAGCGATGATGCAATCCGCCATTCCAGCTTCGATTTTTGCTTTCGCAATCGCGATTGTTTCCAAACCGGAAGAACAATATCTGTTCACAGTCATTCCTGGAACCCTGTCGTTATCCAATCCCATCAAAGCGATCATTCGCCCAATATTCAATCCTTGCTCGGCTTCAGGTGTTGCGTTTCCCACAATTACATCATCCACGCGATGAGAATCCAATTGGGGAAATTGTTTCATCAAATGCTTGATCACATCTGCCGCTAAATCATCTGGGCGGTAAAATCTAAATCCACCTTTCCCCGCTTTCCCCACCGCCGAACGGTAGCCTGCTACTATGTATGCTGTATTTGTCATTTTCTTAATTTTAGATTTTAAGTTATTAGACTCGAGACATTAGACCAAAGACATTAGACTCGATTCTTTACACTTCTAATGTTTTCTTAAATCCAATGATCATTCTTTGTACTTCGTGAAGTTTTTCAATTATTTCAACAATTTCAATCTTGAATAATTCGTTTATAATTATTAACTGGGTTTCTAATTCATAAGATGACGAAAGACTTATATTCAAAAAATTTCTAAAATCTTTACTTGTCGTTCTTCCCGATCCTTCTGCGATATTAGACGGAACTGAAACCGCGCATCTTTGTATTTGTGACTTTAAACCAAACTTTTCATCGTCAGGTAGTTCAGCAGTCAAAAGATAAATCGACTTCACAACTAAAATGGAATCTTTCCAAATCTTAAGTTCTCTAAAATTATGTTTCATAATCTGAATTTTTTAAATCTAATGTCTTCTGTCTAAGATCTAAAGTCTAAGATCTTCTGTCTAAAATCTAATGTCTAATGTCTAATGTCTTAACAGATCAATTTCGCAATATTTTCCCATTCTTAACCAAACTTTCCAAGCGCTCTAGGGTTTTGCGTTCTTGGCATAATTCTACAAATTTCTTTCGTTCCAAATCAAGTAAATATTGCTCTGAAACGACCGTGTTGGAAGATAAATCGCCGCCGCAAAGTACGAATCCTAGTTTTTCAGAAATCACTTGGTCGTGCGCAGACATGTAGTTTCCTGAAACCATCGAACTGGCTCCGACATATACAATTCCTAAACCTTCTTGACCAAAAACGGTGATGTTTTTTTCGCGTTTTGGGGCGATATAACCTTTGTTTGCCATTTCCAAACACGCTTGTTTTGCGCGCAATAATTGGTGATCTCGACTCACTACAACCTCATCTATTCCTTCACGCAAATAGCCTAAATCAAAAGCTTCATAAGCCGATGTTGATACTTTTGCCTGACCGATTGTCAAGAATTTTTCTCTCAAACGATTGATTTTGATATCTCCTTCACGCATTTCATCGGAAAGTCGTTTTGCAAATTCTTTCGAACCGCCGCCGCCTGGAATCAAACCAACGCCAAACTCCACCAATCCCATGTACAATTCAGCATGCGCCACAACTTTGTCGGAGTGCATCGAAAGTTCGCAACCACCGCCCAACGCCATATTGTGTGGCGCAACAATTACAGGAATATTGGAATAACGAACGCGCATCATCGTGTCTTGAAACACTTTGACAGCAAAATTCAATTCATCATAATCTTGCTCAGCAGCCATCATGAAAATCATTCCGACATTTGCTCCAGCAGAGAAATTTTGACCCGTATTGGAAATCACCAATCCTTTTTGATCTTTCTCAGCAAAATCAATTGCTTTGTTGATTCCTTCAATTACGCCACCACCGATGGTATTCATTTTGGTGTGAAATTCTAAATTCAAGATTCCATCACCCAAATCTACCAAGGTTGCATCTGAATTTTTCCAAACGGTATTCTCAGTGCGCAATGTATCTAAAATAACTAAATTCTCCGTTCCAGGAATGATTTTATAAGTCCCAGATGGAATATCGAAATATGATTTTTGACCTTTGGAATGTTGGTAAAACGAAGTCGCTCCTTTTGATTTCATCTCTAAAATCCAAGCGGCAGGTTTTTTACCTGATTGTTCAAGCAATTTCAATCCTTGATCAAATCCAAGAATATCCCAAGTTTCGAAAGGACCTAATTCCCAACCAAAACCTGCTTTGATGGCATCGTCAATTTTGTATAATTCGTCAGAAATTTCAGGAATTCTGTTGGAAACGTAAGCGAATAATCCGCCGAAAAGTTTTCGGTAAAACTCGCCTGCTTTGTCCATTCCCATGAACAACATTTTGGTGCGTTGTTTCAAATCATCGATTGGCCGCGCCATGTCCAAGGTAGGAAATTTCACTTGTGATGCCGCACGGTATTCCAAAGTGGTTAAATCCAAACTTAAAATCTCAGATTTTCCCTCAGCATTGGTCACTTTTTTGTAAAAACCTTGTTTTGATTTTGAACCCAACCAACCGTTTTCAACCATTTTAGAAACGTAATCTGGCAAATCAAACAAATCTTTTTCTTCATCATCATGACAATTGGCTTTCAATCCGTTGGCAACGTGCACCAAAGTATCTAAACCAACAACATCACAGGTTCTGAAAGTCGCAGATTTTGGTCGTCCCAATATGGGACCAGTCAATTTATCCACTTCTTCAACCGTAAATCCCATGTCTTTCACCGCATGGAAAAGTGCCATGATGGAATAAACACCGACGCGATTGGCTATAAATGCTGGCGTATCTTTGCAAAGCACTGTTTTCTTGCCCAACATTCTACTTCCAAAATCGATCAAAAAATCAACAATTTCCGGATTCGTTTCAGGCGTTGGAATGATTTCCAACAATTGCAAATATCTTGGTGGGTTGAAGAAATGCGTTCCACAAAAATGTGTTTTGAAATCATCGCTTCTGCCGTCCAACATCAAGTGAATAGGAATTCCTGATGTGTTTGAAGAAATGATTGTTCCGGCTTTGCGAAATTTTTCAACTTGATCAAAAACTGTTTTTTTGATGTCTAACCTTTCCACCACCACTTCGATGATCCAATCCGCAGTGGAAATTTGCGCCATGTCGTCAGTAAAATTTCCAGCCTTAATGCGACTTGCAAATGCTCTTCTGTAAATCGGCGAAGGATTGGATTTTACGGCAAATTCCAAAGATTCATTCACAATTCTGTTTTTAAATTGTGGCGAATCCATGGTCAAGCCAGCTTTAAGCTCTTTTTCTGTAAGCTCTTTGGGCTGAATATCAAGCAGAAGCACTTCACATCCAATATTGGCAAAGTGACAAGCAATGCGAGAACCCATTACACCTGAGCCGAGAACGGCTACTTTTCGAATGTTTCTATTCATTTTAATGCAATTTTAAATTTGAAGAACTTTCAAACAAAGTTTATAATTTATTGAGCTAATTTTTGGAGTTCATCTTCAGCCATTTGGTCAATTAGTGCCATTACTTCCAAATAAACTTTCAATTTGTTTTTCGGAATTTTTGAAAGTAATTTGTGATTAAAATCCAATACTACTTTTTTAGAAATTTTTCGCTGCTCCAAGCCTTTCTCCGTCAAAAAAATCAAGACTTTTCGTTTATCCAAATCATCTATTTTTCTGCAAATAAAACCTTCATCTTCCATGGTTTTTAAAGTGCGCGACAAACTCGTTGGTTCCATTCCCATTCTTGGACCAAGTTGGGTACTTGGAGTTCCATTTTTATCAATAATCAATAAAATGTAACCTGTGGAAATAGTCATACTGTGCTCAGCCGCTTGCTGATTATACATGCGAGAGATTTTGTGCCAAGTTTGACGAATAAAAAAATCTATGGTCGGATCTTGATTGTTTTCCATTTGAATCTTTAAAGTTGACCTAATACCGACCATGTTTTCAATATAGTCCAATGAACTGGACTATTTTCAAACTATATCGGCATTATACTGGTTTTTGATTGCACTAAAATGAATTTGTGAATGGTATAAAGATATAAAAATATTCTACGCATGCACAACAAATTTTTGTTAAAAAAATTATGCATACATAACAAAAAAAGCATAAAATTCAAGAAGATTTCATTGGTAAAAATTACCAAACTTTTTCAGAAACATGTACCGTTCCTTTGAAAAGTGCAATTAATTTTTGGTCTTGGTTAATGACTTTGACTTCATAAATTCCAGTGGTTTTTCCACGGTAAAGTTCTTGGCAAGATGCGAAAATTGTGTCGCCTAATTTGGCTGGTTTGGTGTGTGAAATGGAAGTTTCGATACTTACACATTGATTTCCATAACTGTTGGAAGCAAAAGCCAAAGCAGAATCAGCCAAAGAATAACTAATTCCGCCGTGTAAAATATGAAATCCGTTGAGCATTTCTGAATTCACTTTACAAGAAACAGTACAAAAACCTGCGCCAATTTTGATAACTTCCAGGTTCATCCATTGACTGAATGCATCATTTTGCAGCATTAGATTGACTATTTCTTCGGGCGATTTCATGCTGCTTTTACAGATCTTGAAAGCAAAGTTGTAAAAGCAATCATGACGATAAACAATTGTGTTGCCGTTTCATCGTCTAATTCAGTTCCATCATCATCTGGTTCGCTCAATTCGATAGAAATGAAACGCGCCAATTCTGGTTGATCACAAAAATCTTCCAAAATATCGTCTTCATTATTGTCGAAATAGGCATCCAACATTTCAAAATAAGGTTCTTCGAAAGCGTCAATGTGATCATCGGTTACAGTTGTAGTTTCCAATCCTTCTTGCGAGAAACTTTCAGAAATCAAGCAATAATAATATAACAACAAGCCTTCTAATTTTTCATTTTGATATTCGATTGCTGCAGACATAATATAGCCCAAAAGCGTAGGTTGAGCCAAAGAATGACGTTCAGACAATTGTTCTAAAGCGTCATCATCTAAATTGTCAACAATGTTTATCGCTTTTTCAATACTTTTAATGGAAACTTGGCTCATTTTAGATGTTTTAATTTTAAGGTGTAAAGTTACAATATTTATGAATGTGAAAAAATGCACAAATATCAAAAGTTAAAATTGATGTCTTTTTTACGGCTATAATTCTGCTAAAAAGTCAGCTTCAAAAATTCACTTTCAAACCAAATTAGTATCTTCATCGAATGAAGAGTTTAGTTTTATGTTATTTGCTAGTATTCATAAGTTTTGTATGCCAATCGAGAGATAGAATCGCCATTGAAATGGAACGTTACTTGTTTGACGGAAAATACAACGAAGGAATTAATTGGATTATTAAGGAGAAAGCAAAAAAGCGAAATTTAGCGCTCCTAAATCAATATGAAGGTGACTTTTATAATTTAAAAGGGGATTTAGAAGAAGCACTTGTTCATTGGAAAGAGAGCAACCGTATTCGTTCAAAACAATATGGAGCGAATGATCATCATCTAGCATGGAATTACGCTTTATTGAGCAATTATTATTACGAGAAAATCGAAATTGAATTGGCAAAAAAATATGCTGATTCTTGCAATCATTTGATTCAACATTTAACGCTAAAACAGGAACGAGAAGTTGAGATTTTTAAAATCTGGAATATCTTAGCCCAAAGCGAGAAACTTTATTTAGCAACCAATTTAAGTGGAACTGAAGTCCTCAAGAAGTATAATTGGATTCGTGGTTTTTATTCCAAATCTAAACGTTTCATTTTAGAAAATAAACTACCTGAATATTACTTGGCAAAAACTTATCATTTGATTGGAAATTCTTATCACGACAATATTCATGCTCACATTCAAATTAAAGCTGAAAGTCATAGAATACTTGGAACACATAGAAATGCCATGATTTACTATTCGTTAGCCAATGAAACTTGGACTAAAAATTATGGACTAGTTCATCACGAGCGAGCAAAGACGCTTTATCTAATGGGAATCGTAAATTTGCTTTTAAGTGAAAAAATATCGCCTGACCGTTTGAATATTTCTTCGAATTACTTCGATCAATCAATTAAGGCATTTGGAATTAATTTGAATTTCGTGGATGACAAAAGTTTAAAAAGAATTCCGAATAAAGAAGACGCAATTCGATGTTTGAGATATAAAAATCAATCATTATTTATGCAAATTGCTGAAAAAAAGAAAATTAGCATAATTCCAACTTGCCAAAAAATCTCACAACAAGCGATTAAATTATGGGAAATAACTTTTAGCGAATTTAAATCTAGAAATACAAATCAACAACTAGGAATCTATAATTTAATTCCTTTTAAAGATGTAATTGAAATTGAAACACTCAAAAGAAAATTCAATCTCCCTTTTTCTCTCGAACGCATTTTCAATGCAAATGAGAAACTCAAATATTATGATTTCAATAAACTTCAACCTATTAAAATTACCCCAAAAGTCTCAATCAAATCGTTGCAAAACAAACTGAATGAAGGAGATTTGTTTTTAGACTTTTTAACTGGTCAAGGAGCAAATTATTTTGTTTTGGCAATCAGCCATTCTAATGGCTCACTTATCAAGCTAAATGACAGTATTCCAGAGTATATTATTGATTTAAAAAAATCCATTATTGAAATGGACTTTAATAATTATGTGAAATTCGGTACAAAAACATACAGCGCAATTTTTAACGATTTAGACCTTAAAAATTATAAAAAAATCATCATTTGTCCCGAAGGAAATGTAAATGATTTAGTATTTGAGGCATTGTTGCCTTCGAACAAAAACAGCAACTTGGTAGATTATAGGAAGCTCGATTATTTTGTCAAGCATATCCAACTTCAATACACGCTTTCGTCTAGTATCTATCAGAAGAAAATCGAAAGTATTCCATTAAATATTAATGCATTTGCTCCATTTAACCCAAATAAAAAGTATGCAGCATTGCCTTTTTCTAGTCAATTGATGGACAAACTAAGCAACTTAAATCAGTTAGTTTATAAAAATGAAACAGCAACTACAGGCAATTTTTTAAAAACTAAATCGTCCATACTTCATTTCAGTGGACATGGAAGCATTGACGAACAATCACCCACATTGTCTTCTTTGGTCTTTTCTGACAGAACATTAAATCTTTCAGAAATTCCTTTGATTCAAAATCCAAAACTCGTCGTTTTAAACGCTTGTAATTCTTCCAATGGTAAAATTATACAAGGCGATGGCGTTAACGGATTTGTTAGGGCTTTTCATGCAGCGGGCGCGGATGTAACGATTGCAAATCTTTGGGAGGTTGATGACAAGGTTTCCAATGAATTGTTTTCAAAATTTTATGGCGCGCTTAAGCACAAACGACATATTTCCAAATTGATGCAGCAAACTAAAATTGAGCACATTAATGGTTGTTCGCAATCAGAATTGGCAGCGCCTTATTATTGGGCTGGCCATCGAGTGATGGGTGATGGGGAGATTGCTCAAAACAAAAAAACTCCCCAATCCTTCATTTACTTGTGGATTGTGGGAGTTTTGGTAGTAGTTGCTTATTTTATTTGTAGAAGTACCTTAAAGTCTAGTTAAAATGAAATCTCTCGATAACTTACCATCATTTGAATTCCATGTCCCCTCTAACGAATTAATCGAATTCATATAAATTTTAAATTCAAAAACACCATCGTATTTATCATCACCTGGTTCATTGAGAACAAAATAATACATATTTTCCATTACTTGAACGGTTCCTTTTAATGGTCTTGTATTTCCTGAAACTTCATTAAATCCACTTACCTCTAGCGTTTCTTGATTAATATTATCAATTTTTAAAATGATATCATTATCCCCAAAAATTCCGGAATAGGTGCCTACTAGATTAGGCGTATTTTGTTCAATCTTCTTTTTAACAACATTAATTTTCAATTTGCTTTTATCTTTGTAACACATCGCTTTAAGAGATGTACCATCAGAATATTTTAAACTGATTTTTAATTGATTGCCATTGAATTCTTGAATAATTAAACCAGAATTGAACGATAATGGCAGTTGCAATTTGGTACTATAATAGATATTCGTATCGATTGATCCAGACCCTAGATCCATATTCTCACTATCATAAATAATATAGCTTAACGATCCATTCATGATTCCTTTGTGTGTCATGTCATAATTCGAGTGTGCACTAACATTATTAATGTGCAATGTGAAAAGCTGAGATTTACTTTCGTCAGTATAATACCAATCACCTGATAAATAAGAGTTTTCTTTTTCGAAATTGTCTATTTCTTCAGACGTAATGTAGTGTTTGGTAATTGTATAGAAAGTAAAAAATCCGATTAAAGGAATCAAAAGAAAAAATTGCGATAGATAGGGTTTAAGAACGATTTGAACCTTATTCATAATTGAATCATTATTGTACGCTTTTTCTTTTCTCACTTCTATGAAAATGGTAAATATTAATAATGCATATAGAAGCAATTTAAACCAATATTTTCCTTCGTAAATTGACTCATCTAAATTGCGTCCAAAAGTCGTGTATTGGAATGAATCGACATTTCTAATTAAGATAGAGTGAATAAATAAAATTGTAATATAAGAGCCTAGAGCTAAGATTACATTGAATGAAAGAGACATCTTCAAATACCTAAAAATTGCTGCAGGTAAACCAACGAAGAAAATTAATTTTATCAGGTAGTTAAAAAAACTACTAGGCAATCTCATTTCACTCAATATTGGAATTAGAATGAAAATTGTAGCAATAAATAATAATAATTCATATTTATATTTTTTCATTAAACTTACTAAGTCCAATGAATTTGATCCATTCGAATTCAGCTTAATAAAAGATGATAAGAGAATAATAATTGATGACAAAATAGTAATAATTGGACCGATTGCAAATCCAGCCCTCACCGATGCTCCTCCAGCTGAGGCAGAAAAACTACCCATACCCGTAATTGCAGCAATTCCGATAAGAACACCCAATATTCCTGGAATAAAAAGAAATTTATTGCGAAGCACAATCAAAGTAATACATGCAAGGGCGCAAATAATTACGATGATACCATGTCCCGTTTGCATTCCACTTGCCGAAGATGAAAAACTAGCGCCAAATCCACTTGCGTTTGACTCGGCCCAAGGTAAAAATGCTGACACCAATAAAACAACAGTTAAAATCATCGCCGTTATATTAAATGACGATTTAGTCATTGATGAATTTGGATTTTTAGTTGCATCATTTTTTGATTTCTCAAATTCCAATTTGTTCCTTTCTAACTCCAGCTTTTGACGCTCGATTTCTATGCGTTGTCTTTCTAATTCTAAATTTTCTCTTTCTTCCATAAATTATCTATTACTTGTTAAAACATTCCCAACTTCATCGTAGGTTTCTGTCCACATTAAATCTCCATGTTCATAAAACGAAACTATTTTTGGACTTAAAGTTGGATATAGATTTTTTCGGTATCCGTGCCATACCTTGCTACCATTTTCATCTAAATAGTATTCATCCATTGTATGGTAGTTGCCGATTTGTCCATAATCTGTCTCTATTTTAGGATTTGTTGGATTGAGTTTTTCAATTTTATCAATAGATAATTCAGAAGAAGTTCCAGTTGAATCATTTGTGCTACAACTTGATATTACAGTTACCAATGAAAATATTATTGCGATTCGATTTTTCATACTCAAAAAAATTTAATATTAATTTTTAGTTAGTTTCCTTAGCTCTTTTCATAAGTGTTTTTTCGATTAACTGTTTTTGATCAAGTGAAAGTGTATTACCCCTCAAAAATACAGAGTCATCCATACCTAAAACCTTCCACGAAGATCCAATTTTACCAACATAGAAATAGAAACCTTTTGCATAAGGATCTGTACCCCATTTAGAAGCTAATACAATAGCTGTTGAACTTGAGAGATAGTAAACTGCAGGATTTTTGAGACTTGAAGATTTTATTTTAGCAAATTCATTTTTTGCCTTTACTGGATCCCTATCATAGCCTCCAAGGATCCGCAGAACGCCATAACTTCCAACTTCTTTTCTTTTTTCATTGTCTTCCGGCTTTTCAGAAATACTTTTCATACCCGAAAGATTTCCATCTCCAGCGTACGTCATAAAAGATTTTACGCAAGAAACTGCTCCTGATTGATTTGTATAAAGACTCGGATTTGATTTTACAGAAGTATTATAGCCTTTTACGAAATCATCTTCTATTTTCTGCTTTTCCGCTGCGTTTTGTTTCTGAACTTCGGCGATGCTATCACTTTGTATTTTTTGGATTAATACCAAGCTATCCTGAATTACTTTTTGATGTTCTATTTCAGCCTGCTCTGCGATTTTTGCTTTTTCAGCCTCTACTATACCTTTCTTAAATTCAATGTCACGTTTTATTTCACGATTAATTAGCAACTGTTTCAAATTATGCTCTTGTTCAACTTGATTGTATTTATTCTCATAGATTGTCTCCTTTGGTGAAAGTGTAACTGCTGCTTTGAAAGCTTCTTTGGCTTTGTCGAATTGGTCATCATACATTAAAACCAAACCATAATTGTACAAAGCTTTTGCTTTTTGCTTACTTTTAAAATTAGGGTCTTCAGTATATTTTTTTAGAATTTCAATGCTTGCCGACCAATTATTTGTGTTCATGCTTTTTATAACAACTGGTAGTTCTACAAATTTATTATCCTCTTCAAATTCAATTGTGATTTGTTCGTTCCAGTTCGAAACAAATTTTAAAAAAGCAAAGCCAATTTCCTCAGTACATTGTTTTGACAATGTAACCAAATCTACCTCGGCAGCATCCCTTTGATAGTCTGTTTCTGCGCCTTTTTTTGTGGTAGTTGAAGTGTATTGTTTTTCAACAATCAGTTGGTTGGTTTTTGCATCAATCAAACGCACTTTCAAGGTTAATTCACCATTTGCTTCGCTGTAAAATACAGAATTGTCTCCACTTGCTTGCTTTAGTATAGTTGTTCTTTCCTTTATCGTTTGGGTAAAATTTTCTTTTATAATAGTGTACTCTACTAATACTGTTGAATCCTTATTTGCTGTTAAATCTACTTTGTAAGGATTGAACGTTTGTACTTTCAAAGTTCCATATTTCGTAAGAATGGCGTCAATTTTTTCGTTTATCTTATACTTGTCAAGTAAAGCGTCACTAGCAGCAGATCTACTTATTTTTGAATAGTTGATCAATTCAAATTCAGCTGGTCTTTTCTTATAAATGGTTACAGTCGATTGGTTGAATGCTGCGAAAAAATTAATCGCAAAAAACAATAATAATAGATGTTTCATATATTTTTTTTAGAAGTTTAACTTTAATCAATTGATATTTTCAATTGTAAGTTTATAACTAAAAAAATCAAAATTTCTTTTGAAACAGCTGCAAATTATGTTTAATCAAGGATTTATTTCCTTCAAACTCTGTAAGCTTCTATTCTCCTGTCTCTTTTTAAGTAGATGAGGTCGAGATTAATAACCTGAGTTCGCTAATTAATCTTCTTAAATTCCTTTTCTTGTCCAACTGCAAATTTTGATGCTTTGACTAAGAAAACACAACCTATTAACTACTTTAATTAATGAGTAAGCATATTGATTCAATTTGAATTTTTAACAAAAAAGTATCTATTCAGCAAAATAAGGAAGCAACTCCTCGTAAGTCATTCCAATGAACAACATTCCATCCCCTTGCTGATAATTTTCACCTTCTTCAATCTCCACGAATGTTCGAAATTGAAATTGTTTATTTTCTTCACTTATATATCGTAATTCTATTTGATTCGTGTAAAAGTTTTGATTCGTGTGCGAATCAAACATTTTTTTCCCCTTAAAAGAGTAGTTTTGATATACAGAATTTACATATCGATGATCAAATTCTTCCGAATTTCTGTCTTGAAATCGTTTTAAATTTTCAATTGCTTTTGAATTAATAATTTTCTCAACATCAAATCCTCCATTTTTAAAAAGTTGTGAAAGTTCAATTTTAACATCATCTCCGTTTATCATCTTTAATACGCTCATAGAACTACATTCTGGTTCAATACAATCTCCAAAAATAGAGTCAACTATTACAATATTTCTAAACGTGCACGTTCTAATGAGCATTGTAAATTCAGATTCGATTTCTGTTTCTGTAAATTTTATCGTATTAAACTTTTCTAACTCAACTTTTGCTTTTTCAGCTTCTAGTTTGGCTTTCTTAAATTTTGTTGAAATGCCATTTCGATTTAATATTTCAAATTCCAATGCGTCTGATTTTACGATATCAACATCACTAAAATTATCATCCTTTATGATGATTGTATTTCCTTTCTCAATAATCTGTAATTCTATAGTGCTCGTATTGTCCTCTTCAATACGCACGGCATCTTCCTCAACATTAATCATTCGATCGCTTTTCAATACCAATTTTCCTGTTTGTTTGTCAAATGAAAAAACACTGTAATAAGTCGCATAACGCGCACCTGCAAAAATTTCTTTGTAAACAACAAAAGGATCTCCATTTATGCCAAAACAATAGTAGACTTCATTGCCTGATCCTTCATCTCCAATTGATGCAGTATAAAGTCCGAAATAGTTGGTTGGAATGGAATCACGTTGTGCAAAAATTGGGTTTGCGAACAAAAGTATTCCGATAGTCAAAATGTTGGTGATGTATTTCATATGTTGCTAAATTTTGGCAAGGTGTTATCTCTTTCTGACATTTATCTTTCGTTTCAATGTTTTATCATAAGAGGTCCAAGTGCCGCAGGTCAATTTTGAATCAATTCCTTTATCTGTAAAACAGCCAAATTCCAGATGAAATACTCCATTTTTTTTGCTTGTGTTTGGTTCTTTTACTTCGATAATTGGCATGTCTGCTTCTACTATAATTTTCCCTTTAAATGCTATTTTATTGCCATTGCTAACTATACTGTAACCTTCACAAATCCCTTCGTGCACCGTATCATTCAAAATGAAATTAGACTTCGTTACTACAATTGTAATATTCTTTGTTGCTATTCCACTACCACTTATTGTTCCAGTCCAAGTGCCAAGTACTTTTTTATCATATTGAGTTTGACTCAAACAGGTATTAATTAGCAATATCGATGCGAATGAAAGACTGAAGGTTAAAATATTTTTCATTTTCTAATGAACGAAGTTTACAATTTATCCTGCCAAAAATCAATTGGTGAGTTTTAGACTAAATTTTCTTCAAAATCTCCTTAGATTCTTTTGCAAACAAATCATTTTCATCTTTTTGAATTTCAAATATTCTTTTAGCTGAACTCAAATCTCGTTCAGAAAGTAAAATCAAGCCCAACCTAAACTGGGCACGATTGAAATACAATGAGCTTTTTTCAATCTGATTGAAGAATCCTTTGGAAGCCTTGTAATCGTTCAATTTATAAGCAATAATACCCTGAAAGTAAAACGATGTATCAGAAGCTGTTTTTTCAAGTAGGGAATTTGCTTTATCGAATTCACCCAACTTATACGCATTCATCGCTTCATCATACTTACCTTTTGAACTCATTTTAACTGGCAATCCAGGTTCCTCAGGCCAATATTCTTCAACGATCAGTTCATATTTATTTGACGAAAAACGCTGCAAAAGAAGTACACCAATCAAAAGACAAGCTGCAACTGAGGAACTCCAAATTAAAATGCGTTTCGGATGGATTCTTTTTCTTGCAGGGATATCCATCATCTTGTCTATTTCCTGAAGTTTGGATTTAAGTCTATTTCTAAAATGGGTCTTAATTCCTTCTTCTAATGCCTCATACTGGTCAAAATCATCCTTAAATTCAGAATCGTAAACCAATCGCGCATCAAATTCTTTCAATTCAATTGCTGATAAATCACCGTTTCGGTACCTTTCAAATAATTCGATATGTCCATTAGCAGTCATCATAAGGCAAAAAGCATGGAGAGTTTTTTTAATTCTACCATCAGATTTTTCATGCAGATGGATTTCTTAGATTTCGCAGTATCTGAATTTTTATAGTTCAGTTCTCTTGCTATACTATCCATATCATATTCATTGAAATAGTATAATTTCAATAATTTCTGACAATCTTCGGGTAATTTATCAATTGCCTTGCTAATTTGTTCTTGTGTATATGCCTTGTTTTCGTCTTCCATGAATTTATCTGCTTCTCCATTGTTAATCAAATGAAGGGCCTCATGGTAAGTCATTCTTCTTTCTTTTTTCTGAATATTCAGAATTTTATGCTTTCCTATCTGGAAAATATACGTTTTTAGAGAGCTGGACAATTCAGTCAGATGTCCTGAAACAACGTTTTGATGAAAATCGAGAATGGCATCCTGAAAAGCATCTTTTGCTTGCTCCTCAGTAGCTTTAAATGTTGATTTGGACCAAACAATAAATTCAGTCCGGAAAAGTTTATACAAATCGAAAATAGGAGAATCATCTCCGCTTCGAAGTTTTTCAAGGATTATATTTGGATTGAGGTCTTTCAAATAACCGATTCTTTGTTCGCACAAAAACGCCTGAAAACCAATAAAATCATTTTTTTTCTCATATTCAAAAAAGAAAATTCCATTCTTTAGATAAATTTTTCACACCTAATTGAAAGTTCAAAACATAAAATAACTGAAAAGACCAACGTTTTTTTGTGTAAAAGTAATGGTAAAAATTTAACCAAACAACCATTAGATTTCCTTCTTCATTTGCGTCCTGAAAGTGCGCTGTTTATGGTTTAAAAGTCACAAAACTTTTTGCTTTGGTTGCAGATTTAGGAGCTATTTCTAAAATGAAAAATTTATCAATTAAAAATAGCGAGCTTCCACTTTTTTATCCTTTAAATCCCCTCTATTTGTTCATCAATTTCCAAGCACCATGAATTGGTTTTGAAACGAATTCCTTTTTGTTTGTTTTTCTGAATTTGATTCCAAATTTCACTACAATACAAATAATTAGAAATGAAATTCCAAGTTTTACTAAAAAACATAAATATTGGAAATGAAATTCCAAGTTTTAACTTTTTTTCTGAATATTCTAGTGCATTTGAGGGAGATGAATAAAAAAAAGCATCAAAGCATCTCTGGCGAGTTACTCTCCAGAAGAGCTTGATTCCGTTTAATATTTACACTTTTTCAACCTCTAAATCCCCCTCTACTTCTTCATCAATTTCCAAGCGCCGTGAATCGGTTTTGAAACGAATTCTTTTTGTTTGTTTTTCTGAATTTGATTCCAAATTTGATCAACAGAGGCCAACAATGCTGCTTTTTCTTCTTCCATCGCATCTTTGATTACTGTTGTGTCAGAAAAATATTGTTTTACGAAATTGGTGTCAAAATCTCCTGAGCGGAAAGCTTCATGTTTCATCACATATTTTCCAAAATCTAAGGTGGTCTTTAGTCCTGAAATCTGATAATCGTCAATTGCTTTGATAGTATTTTCGATGGCGATTTCTCTTGTTTCACCCCAAACGCACAATTTTGCAATCATTGGATCGTAGTAAATTGGAATATCCATTCCTTCTTCGAAAGCATCGTCCACACGAATGTGTTTTCCAACAGGAACTCTATATCTTCTTAAATTTCCAATATCTGGTGTAAATCCGTTCAAAGCATCTTCTGCATACACACGCACTTCAATCGCATGACCATTAATTTTCAATTCGTCTTGCAATTTTGGTAAACGTTCGCCTCGAGCAACTCTGATTTGCCATTCAACTAAATCCAATCCTGTAATTTCTTCAGTAACTGGATGTTCGACTTGCAAACGCGTATTCATTTCCAAGAAATAATAATTCAAATCTGCATCCAATAAAAACTCAACTGTTCCTGCGCCTTCGTAATTACAAGCTTTACAAACGGCAACGGCAGATTCACCCATTTTTTGTCTGATTTCTGGGGTCAAAACAGCACTTGGCGCTTCTTCTATCACTTTTTGGTGACGACGTTGGATGCTGCATTCTCTTTCAAAAAGATACACGTGATTTCCCAGCGAATCAGAAAAAACTTGAATTTCAACATGTCTTGGTTTGGTAACAAATTTTTCGATAAAAACGGCATCATCACCAAAAGAAGAACGTGCTTCACTTTGCGCCATTTTCATTTGTTCTGGCAATTCTTCCAACGTTTCTACCAAACGCATTCCTTTTCCACCGCCTCCGGCTGATGCTTTAATCAAAACTGGTAAACCAACTTGTTGCGCAATTTGAATCGCTTCTTGAGGATCTGTGATTGCCCTGTCAACACCAGGAACCAGCGGTACATTATACGCTGCAACCGCTTGTTTGGCTGATAATTTATCGCCCATCAAATTCATTGCATGTGCAGAAGGTCCGATAAAAGTGATTCCTGCCGCTTTCACTTTTTCGGCAAAAACAGCATTTTCAGACAGAAATCCATATCCCGGATGAATGCCATCTACGCCTAATTCCTTGCAATATTCTAAAATTGCATCTTGACGCAAATAACTTTCTGCTGATGGCGATTTTCCCAAATAAACTGCCTCGTCAGCTTCCAAAACGTGCGGTGCATTGGCGTCTGAATCAGAATAAACGGCAACGCTCGCAATGTTCATTTTTTTTAAAGTTCGGATTACTCTTCTAGCAATTTCTCCTCTATTGGCAACGAGTACTTTTTTCATCAATTTGGAATTAAGTTTTGAAAGTTTTCAAAAGTAAGTATAAACTTATAAAAAGATAGATTTTACCCTAAATTCTTTTGTTCCTTTTGCTTAATCAAAACGAACCCAAAAATCAAGGCTGAGTCATCAAGTTAAAGCGCAAATTTTCGCACGAGTTCAATTTTTGTACCATGCGCTTTATTTTAAAAGCTTCTGAAACCGTGATTTTATCGGTGATCTACTGCACATGCGTTTCGTAGCTTCCTCCAAAAGTCTACATTTTCAGTGCACTTCTAAAAACCTTTCTTCCAAGGCCAGAAATCTGATCACTTTAATTTAAAATCCGAAAAAATTAAATCACCTTAAACAAATTGATTTATTGCTATTTATTACAATAAACTATCCTTCGTCGGACAATAGTTAAAAGATTCCATTTACCCTAAAATATTCCACCGAATTGACAATAATTACGTCAATTTTCCTCGTCTGGCTTGGAAATATTTTCAGGTTGTTTCAAAGGTGGAACGGGCGTTCTTTTGCGTTTTCTGGTCAATGTTACTTTCTTGTCTTTTCTAAAAACGTCAAATACAGTTTGCAACAATTTAAAATCATTCCAAGTTTGAAAATCTTCTTGGTATTGAAGTCCAACTCCTTGCGTGAATCGACCTAAATTTTTATCTTGAATTACAGTATAATCATTGGATTCATTGAAAATACTGACTCTGAAATTTCCATTGTCATCTAAAATATATTCTAAATTCAAGTCCCCGATAAATGTACTTTGGTTGGAACCTCCAGCATTTTTCTCTACACCAAAAACGCCTGTAATAATCAATTTATCGTTCAATGCATTTGTTGAAAATCCGATTTTTTGAGAATTTTGACCCGTAAGAATGTCGTTTTTCAAATCTACATTCAAACGAACGTCTTTCGAAAGTTCACCGAGTAAACTATTAATTTGTCCAGACAAGGCATCTAGCGCGGCGTTTCCTCCAGAATTTGTTCCCGAAACGCCCACATTTGGTTGAAAACGGTTGGCAATCAACAAGGAGAAAAATTGCTTGTTCAACTCATCTGAATTACTGTTGATTCTTTCAATTGCAGCGCGTGCAGTTTCTGAAGCTTTGGGTGATTTAATTTCAAATCGAATTTGCGGATCTGACAACATTCCTGTCAAATACAAATTACAAAAAACTGGTTGATTGGAGGCAGACGATTTCTTGCTTTCCAAATCTTGCACAATGTCATTTACATTCGCACTGACTAAATAATTAGATTTCATATTCAGCGCTGCATCCTCCGCGCCGCCGCCATTCCAAGAAATTGTTCCGCCGTTTTCGATGCTAAATGATTTTTTCAAAACGCCCAAAACGAAATTGTAATTTCCTTGCGTAACGGTGTAATTTCCATCCATCGACAAATCATTCAAATTATTCAACTTAATGCCGATTTGTCCTTTTCCTTGTGCAGTAATTTCATCGCCTGTTTGCTCGTCAAAAATGAGCTTCAATGTGGCATCGGGCGTTACATTGAAATTCAAATCTAAGTCCACACCTGTAAAGTCAATTTCTGGCAAAACGATGATTGAATCTTTCACTAAATTCTCCCACTTGAAACTCAATTCATCTTCCAATTCGCTTACGCCAAACATGGGGAAATTGATTTTTGTGTTTCGTTCCGTTTTCATGTTTACAATCACTTCCAAATTATCAGCATAACCCGAAATATTGGCATTACCTGTTGCATACCCTATTCCATAGTAAACGCTTTCTTCCTCGTATTGCGTTTTTAAAACCAGAAAGTTATCCACTTTTATAAGTCTGCGTTGATCGATATCATAATATTCTTCAATGTTGAAAAACAAGTCAAAATTCCAATCACCAAAATCATTATGTAAAACGGTTCCATTCATCGAACCAGTATTTCCTTCTTCGTCAATTACCGGCATGTTATTGACGATAAACATGTCTCGTTCAATTTCTATTCGGCCATTTAATCCGAAATTAACTCCAAACATTTCAATTTTAGCATTTCCTCCGAGTAAATCAACATCACCCTCTAGTTCAGGCGATTCAGGTGTTCCAGTGACATGCATTTTACCATCTAACAAACCTTTCACATTTGTCACCACTTTTGGATCCAAAAAAGCACTTGCAAATTGAATATTGGTTTGGTCAAAATCCAAGACAAAATTGATGTTGTTTTTGTCTTTGTAGATATAATAATCCCCATCAAAATTGAAAGTTTTATTCTTTTTGTAATACAAATCTCCATTTAAAACAATGCTTTCTTTCAATTTATTCCACTTTCCATGAAGATTAACCTCTCCAACTTCTTGGTTATTTAGGTAAAAATTGGAAACAACAGCGTCGCCTCTAAAGTTTATATTTTCGAAAGGATTTGACATATTGACTTCTCCGTTAACTTCTCCTTTTACGACCGTCTGCAATCCCAATAAACTTCCAAAATCATCTAATTGAAATGCGTTAATTTTAATATCCAACGATTCAGAAGTATCTATAGAAAGTGCGCCATCGAGCGAAATATATTGTTCTTCTCTGTGCATTTTAAATTTATCAAAGTGCACATCTTTGGGTAAAAAAGCAATTTCACCGGCATTTTCAATGTCCCAGCGGTGTTTGTTAATACTAAAAAAAGAAGGTTCTAAATCAAAAATATAACTGCTAATTCCCTGCACTTTTGTATCCCAAATAAAACTAGATTCGTTGTCAGTAGCTTTATTCCAATTGAGTGAAGAATGCAAATTTCCTTTCACGCCTGAAGTCAAAAACGAAACATTTTTCACCTCCAAAGTGTCATTCATTGAAAATGTCCCGATCTGATAATCAGCAGACAATGTAGAATCGGTAAACGATTGTTGGAGATTTAAAACTTTGGCTTCAAAAACTCCATAACTCACTTTATTGGAATTTAAATTCATTGAAAAATTGTCGGTATTTCCGTCGTAATCGCCATAAATTGTTGTTCCTTTGCTTACTTTCAATTCTGGTACAAAAACCGCCAATAAATCATTGACATCTTGCACTGTAATATTGTAATTAAAGTGATTTTGTATGTTCGATTTTGCTGGTTTCTTGTATTGAAATATTGCTGGAAAAACGACACTGAATTGATTATTGAAATCGTCTACAATTGTTTTGAAATCAATTTTACCATTTACGGTGGCACGCATCATTTTACTCTCCAATCTCAATTGATCATTTTCAATACTTCGATCGATGTTGATATCCATTTTTGGAATATCAAAATGTTTTTTTCCAGCCTGATATTTTAGTGATTGCAAACCAACAAATCCGGAATAATTATTGATTTCTGTGCCCGTAATATCAGCATGGAAAATGGTATTCAAAGTCAACATTGTATCAGTATCAATGAATTTTAATTTATTCATTTTGGCCTGATTGACAGTGACATCAAAATCAAAATGCTGCAAGGCATTGAAGTCTAAAAATCCATTGTAATTCAAGACTACATTTTCATCTTTCACATCGATGTTTCCGGTGAAAATTTTGTCGATGTAACTTGCTTCGTTCACCGTGACATTTTTGTATGGGTAACCGTTGAAATCAATGCGAGAAACTTCACCGTTTATTTTGTTGAAATTGACTTTTCCATCGCCAAAAATCTCGCCATTCATAAAAAGTGTCCCGTAAACACTGCCTAAAGTCGATTCGTTGAAAAATTTTCCCAATTGAAAACTATCAATTTTGACATCATATTCACTTGCTTGCGATTTTTCAAAAATGAAAGATCTTTTATTTTCACTTTCGCTAAACATGATTCCATGATCTATGCGAACGCTTCCCAATGCTGTGGAAATTTTATCTGATTCAACCACAAATTGCGAATAAAATCCGTCCACTTTCAAATCGATTGCCTTGAAATAGCCTAAACGATTAACTGTTTCATTGAGTGAAATATATTTATCACCTGCATCTTTCGGCAATTTTATTTGTTGCAAATCTTTCAAGTCGATGTATACATAATCTAATTTTTCCTGAAAAAATGCTTGATTAAATTCCCTGAAATCTGGCAATTTTATGGTTCCTTCCAATCTTGATCGATTTCCCGTTTTTAGCAACAAATGTGCAATTTTGAGATTTTTGACTTTGTTGGTGACATTTGCTTTCACAATCACCTGCTGATCCATTCCCTCCAAAGCAGTTCCGAAATAGGAAATATCTTTCATTGAAACATTACTTTCATTCAGTACAGCATCAAAAGTAACACTGTCCTCAAACGATTGAAAATCTTCCATTTCATTCATCAACATGAACATTTTAGGAAAATAAACTTTGGAATTTTCAGTCCTGATATGCAAACGTTTCAACTTCAATCCTTCGTCTGAAATATTGAAATCTGTGGAGAATTTTTTGAGCCTAAAACCACATTTTTCTCGCACAGAAAGGTGCTTAACAAATCCAGTTAAAATGCCATTGTCAGACTTGAAACGGCTGGCATACAAATAGATATTATTGAATTGCAAATGGTCGTAATCCATTCCAAAAGTGTTGTACCCTTTTCGGTTGTCATCGTAATGAAAACGCACTCTTTCCAGGCCAATATTGTCTAAAGTGATTTGAAAAGGCGTGCTTTTGGTTGACTTTTTTCCAGAGTCAAAATAATCTACAATAAAACCATAATTGTAATCACCAGTCACTTTTTCGCGACTCAATTTGACAATTCCACCTTGCAATTTCAGTTCGTCTAAAGCAATTTTTCTGCTGTATTGATTGAAAGATTTAAGCGTTACAAAAACCGAATTGATGGAAGCCAACGTGTCTTTTTTCTGATCCAATACAAAAACACCATCTAAAGCGACTTTATTGAAGAAAATAATTGAAACTTTGTCAACTTTAAATTTGGTTTTGAGTTCTTTAGAAAGATATTTGGTCACTTGTTGTGCCAAATAAGTTTGTACAGGACTGGTTCTAATCGCAAAAGCAAAAAATATAAAAAGAATTAAGAACCACTCCAAGAGTCCGCCCGTTATTCTTCCTACAATTTTGAGTAATTTTGACATTCTAATTACAAATTTAAGGAAATTGGGCAATAATCATACTATCATTTTAGGCATTGAGTCATCTTGCGACGATACTTCGGCAGCTGTAATCAAAAATAGCACCATTTTATCAAACGTAATTGCAGGCCAAGCGATTCATGAAAAATATGGTGGCGTTGTTCCTGAATTGGCTTCACGGGCGCATCAACAAAACATCATTCCAGTGGTGGACGCAGCGATAAAACAAGCTGGAATTTCTGCAGATGATATTGATGCAATTGCCTTTACAAGAGGTCCAGGATTACTCGGTTCGCTGGTCGTTGGGACATCCTTTGCGAAAGCTTTTGCGATGGCAAAAAACATTCCTTTGATTGACGTGAATCACATGCATGGGCACGTTTTGGCACATTTTATCGACCAAGAAAATCAATCCAAACCTCAGTTTCCATTTTTGTGTTTGACCGTTTCTGGCGGACATACGCAAATCGTTTTGGTGAAAAATCACTTAGAAATGGAAATCATTGGAACCACCATTGACGATGCCGCAGGAGAAGCTTTTGACAAAACTGCCAAAATTCTCGGTTTGCCCTATCCTGGCGGTCCTTTAATTGACAAATATGCGCAATTGGGAAATGAAAATCGTTTTGAATTTGCGAAACCGAATATGCCGAATTACGATTTTAGTTTCAGCGGATTGAAAACGTCCATTCTCTATTTTTTGCAAAAACAAACCAAAATTCAAGCTGATTTCATGGAAACTGAATTGAACGATATTTGCGCTTCTGTTCAAAAATCGATTTTAAATATTTTGTTTGTGAAATTATTGAAAGCGAGTAAGGACTTAAATATAAAACAAATTGCCATTGCAGGTGGTGTTTCTGCGAATTCTGGTTTGCGTAATAAATTGCAAGAAATTGGAAAAATAAATGGTTGGGACGTGTATATTCCGAAGTTTGAATTTTGCACAGACAATGCCGCAATGATTGCCATGACTGGTTATTTTATGTATCAAGAAAAAATGTTTACTGATCAAAGTGTCAGCGCACAAGCAAGAATGGAATTTTAAATCAAAGCAATAATTGTAATTTTAGCTTATGTCACTTCCGGAAGATTTTAAAAAACGTGTTGAAAATGATGCCTTTTTGGGTGTTGAATTATTGACAGCCCTGGAAACTGATTCGCCCGTTTCGATTCGCAGAAATCCTCTGAAGACCGAAGTTGAATTACCGATTTTGAAAGAAATTCCGTGGTGTACAAATGCTTTTTATTTGACCGAAAGGCCATTTTTCACCAAAGACCCAATGTTTCACGCAGGAACATATTATCCGCAAGAAGCAGGCTCAATGTTTTTAGAAACCGTTTTGAATCAACTTCCTTTGCCAGAAAATCCATTTGTATTGGATTTATGTGCTGCGCCGGGTGGAAAAAGCACTTTGATTGCCCGCTTTTTAACCAACGAAGGATTGCTCGTTTCCAACGAAGTGATTCAAGCGCGTTCCAAAATTTTGAAGGAAAACATGACCAAATGGGGCTATTCAAATTCAATTGTCACCAACAACGACCCAGCAGATTTTCAGCGCATTCCTGATTTTTTCGATTTGATTGTCGTGGATGCGCCTTGCTCTGGCGAGGGAATGTTTCGCAAAGATCACGCTTCACGCAATGAATGGTCGCAATCGAATGTTGATTTGTGTGCCGCACGCCAAAAACGCATCGTGATGGATGTTTGGGAAAGTTTGCAACCGGGAGGATTTTTGGTTTACTCCACTTGCACTTTCAACACGCAAGAAAACGAAGAAAATATCGCTTGGCTTTTGAATGAATTGCAAGCAGAAATTGTTCCGATAGAAACAACGCATTTCAAAAAAGGCAGAAACGATGTTGGCAATTACGCTTTGCCTTCGTTGGTGGAAACTGAAGGCTTTTTCATTTGTGTTTTGCAAAAAGAAGGAACGAGAAATCAACTCAAATTGAGGTTGAACAAAAAAGCAGAAGTCACAGCCATCAAAGACATTTCCCCACTGACAGAATTTGCTGATTTAAATGAAATGAAAGCAATTCAGTGGACCAATTATTCGTTTGCGGTTCCTGCACAATTTACTGAGGAAATCATCTATTTGCAAAACCAAATGCGTGTCATCAAAATGGGAACAGAATTGGGCGAAATTGCCAAAAAAGGATTGATTCCACATGAAGCTTTGGTGCTGAATCCGAAATTGTTGCGCCAAGATTTACCCAAAATAGAATTAGATTTAAATCAAGCGTTATCGTATCTTCATGGCGATACTTTTTCAATCGAAGGAAAACATGGATTCAATGTCATGCAATTCCAAAATGAACCTTTGGGATGGATCAAACATATAGGGAATCGCTTCAATAATTTGTATCCAAAAGAATGGCGGATTAGAATGAAGATTTAAGGTTAATTCAAGGCAAAGAATTTCCTAATCCTGCGACATAAATTTTAAACCACTGCTCAAGCGATATTTCCAGCTCTTGCGCTTCGACTGCCAATTTCAGTCTTTCAATTTTCCCAGTTCCGACAACAGGCAAAATTTTGGACGGATGTTTCATCAACCAAGCGTAAACCACTTTTTCGATGGAATCTTCATTCAATTCATGCGCAACATCTTGCAGTGATTTGAAAATTCGATTTCCCTTTTCGTCTTGTGGATTCATCAATTTCCCTCCTGCCAAAGGCGACCAAGCCATGGGTGAAACTTGATTTTTCTGCATCATTTCAACCGTTCCATTTTGGAAATAATCCAAACAAAAGGGAGAAATTTCCACTTGATTGGTCACCAACGGATCACGCAAAAAGGAGTTCAATAAATCCATTTGATGTGACCAAAAGTTAGATACGCCAAATTGCAATACTTTTCCGCTTTGCTTTAATTCAGCAAATGTTTCAGCGACTTCCTCCGCATTGAAAAATGGCGATGGTCGATGCAATAATAAAACGTCGAGGTAATCCGTGTGCAAATTAGAAAGTGAATTTTCAACCGATTGATTGATGTACTTTTTGCTGTAATCGTAGTGTTTGATTTGTCGCTCAGGAAATTTTTCAGACATCAACTTGATTCCACATTTTGAAACCAATTGCAAATCTTTTCTCAATCCTGGCTGAATGGACACAGCTTCTCCCAAAATAGCTTCGCAACGGTAACCGCCATATATATCCGCCTGATCGATGGTTGAAATGCCCAATTCCAGAGCTTGAGAAACCAAAGTCAACAATGCTTGCGGTGATAAATTCCATTCAAGCAAACGCCAATGACCATGAATAATTCGCGAAAAATTGGGTTGACTTGAAGTGGAAGAAATTTCCATACCTGATTAGAGTGAAGATGTGAAGTACAAATTTATAAATGATTCAATTCACTTTTTTAGATTGCTTTGTTTATTTGTCAGCAAATTGAATGTCATACAATCTGCGGTAATAACCTTCAGAAGCAAGTAATTCATTATGCGTGCCTTTTTCTATAATTTCTCCATGGTCCATCACCACGATTTTATCTGCATTTTGAATCGTAGATAAACGGTGTGCAATCACAATGGAAGTTCTTCCTTGCGTCAATTTTTCAGTGGCTTTTTGAATCAATTCTTCAGATTCATTGTCCACACTTGAGGTTGCTTCATCCAAAATCAAAATGTGTGGATTGTAAACATAAGCGCGTATAAATGCCAATAATTGTCGCTGACCTACAGATAAAACGCCGCCTCGTTCACCTACTTCATAGTCATAACCTTGTGGCAATTTATTGATAAAATCGTGCGCACTCACCGCTTTTGCAGCTTCAATCACTTGCTCTTTGGTAATGGAAGGATCGCCCAAAGTGATATTTTCAAAAATCGTCCCGGAAAATAAAAATACATCTTGTAAAACAATCGCAATATTTTTTCTCAAATAACTCAACTCAAGCTCTTTGATATCTGTTTCTCCTAAAGAAATTGTTCCTTTTTGGAATTCATAAAACCTTCCGAGTAAATTCACTATCGAAGATTTTCCAGCACCAGTTGCGCCAACAAATGCCACCGTTTTTCCGCTTTCAATCGTCAAGTTAATGTTTTTTAACACCCAATCTTCGTCCTTATAAGCGAAATAAATGTCTTTAAAATGAATGTCTTGACTGAAATTGATGTCTTTAATTTCACCTTCAATTTGCACATCTTCGTGCATGTCTAATACTTCAAAAACCCTTTCTGCACGAACAATTCCACGCTGTAAAATATTGAATTTATCTGCCAACTGTCTGATTGGGCGAAACAACATGTTGATCCACAAAGTAAAAGCAAATATCTGCTCATACAATTTCGCTGGCTCAGGCGTATTATCTCCCAAAAACTGAAATGCGCCCCAAACCAACATCAAAGCGATGGAAAGAGAAGACAAAATTTCAACCACTGGAAAGAAAATTGAAAAGGCCCAAATAGCATTTACTTGCGCTTGTTTGTGGTCGTTGTTGATCGACTCAAACTCCTTTTGCTCTTGCTTTTCTCTATTGAAAAGTTGCACAATCGACATTCCAGAAATGTGTTCTTGCACAAAAGTATTCAATCGTGTCACTTGCAAACGTTCAGATTGAAAGGAATTACGCATTGCGCGGGCAAAAATTCTGGTCGCTAAAATCAATAAAGGAATCGGAATCAAAGTCATCAATGTCAACTGCCAATTGGTTATCAGCATAATGATTATGATAAAAATCAACATCATTAAATCGCCTAGAATTTCGATCAATCCAGAAGAAAAAACCTCGGAAATTGCTTCAATATCAGAAACCAAGCGTGTTACCAGATTTCCGATTGGCGTTTGATCAAAATACTTCATTCTGAATGAAATAAAATGTTCAAACAATCTATTTCTAATGTCGCTAATGACAGTTTGCGCCAATAAATTACTGAAATAGGAATTCATGAATTGAAAAACACCTTCGACTAAAAGCAAGGCCAACAAAATCATGAACCATTTGAATAGCGCAGATTCGTTTTGGGTGTTGATGATGAAATCGCTCACCATTGACCCAATTAACATCGGTCGCAAAGGAGTCAAGGCGGACAAAGTCAAGGTACAAAACAGCGAAAAAAGCAAGAATTTCTTGTAAGATTTTACAAAAAACATCAATCTTTTAAAAACTTTAAAATCTAACTTGGACTGTTCTGACATTGAAAAACTTATAAATCAAAGATGTGTTTTTCAGCATGATAAGAAGAGCGCACCAAAGGACCACTTTCGACATATCGAAATCCCATTTCCATACCTTTTATCCTATATTCTTCGAATCTTTCTGGCGTGATAAATTCATGAATTGGCAAGTGCTTTGGCGTTGGCTGCAAATATTGTCCTAAAGTCAAAATATCAACATTCACACTTCGCAAATCTTCCATTGTTTCCAAGACTTCTTCGTGCGTTTCTCCCAAGCCCAACATGACGCCTGATTTGGTTCTCATTCCTCCTTTTTTCAAGCGAAACAAAACTTCCAAACTTCGGTCATACTTTGCTTGAATGCGCACTTGTTTGGTCAATCGACGCACAGTTTCCAAGTTGTGCGATACAATTTCTGGTGCAACATCAATGATATTTTGCAAATTTTCCCATTTCCCAGCAAAATCTGGAATCAAGGTTTCCATGGTCGTTTGCGGCGATTGATGTCTGATGGCTTTCACCGTTTGCACCCAAATTTCGGAACCACCGTCTTTCAAATCGTCGCGGTCAACAGAAGTCAAAACGGCATGTTTTACACCCATTGTTTTGACACTGTGCGCCACTCTTCCCGGCTCATAAATGTCAACTTCTAACGGTCTGCCGGTTTGAACCGCACAAAAACCACAACTTCGGGTACAAATATTTCCCAAAATCATGAAAGTTGCTGTTCCTTCACCCCAGCATTCGCCCATGTTTGGACAACTTCCGCTTTCGCAAATCGTGTGCAATTTATGTTCGTCCACCAAAGCACGCACTTTGCGGTAATTTTCGCCTGTTGGCAATTTTACACGCAACCATTTTGGCTTTTTAATTCTTACAGAATTGTTATCTTTTTCAATGATTTCACTCATAACTAAGTTCTTTTAGTACCAATTAAAAATTTGGCATACAAAGTATTAAATAAAGATTTCGAGGGTGAAGCATACATTAAATCTACTGGTTTGAAGAAATAATCTATTTTGGTTCCGATTTCGATTCCTCTAATTGATTGGTCAAATTTACTCAAATTGAACAAAACTCCCGCTTTTAATTGCATTCCTGAAGTAAATTTTCCTTCCTTTATCCCGGTGAAAAAAGGAGATTTACCGTAAATATTCTCCTCGTAATGAATTTCAGGGTCATATCGCACATTGACAGGCTCTTCATATCCTTGACCACCAATGTAAGGTTCTCGAATCATCAGAAAAATCGGTTTCAAATAAGCCAGGTTAAGTCCTGCACTCCAAACTCCGCTAATCTCCACGCCCTGTATTCTTTGACTTTCATACAAAAGATGTGAAGCTCCAAAAGATGCGTTCAAATAAAACAAACTATTGATTTTTCCAAAATAATAGCCGCGCGCATCTTTGTAATTGTTGTTGTAAAGTTTCGATTGCTTTTCACTTTTCAAGTTCCCAACAGCCAAACTGATCAACCAAGTGGTTTTCTTTTGCTTTTGAAATCCATAAAATCCCTCGGCGCCAACCCCAGTAGTAGCCAACATAACACCACCTCCAAACTGCTTTTTGTAAACCGCTCCGAGACTTTTATCCACGACATTTTGTCCATTCGAAAAGAACGGAAAAATCAATGAAAGCAGAAGTGCGAATTTTGGAAACATTTTACTAAAATATAGAACAAAAATACAACTTTTTAGTTCGTCTAAAGGAATAAAAATGCAGTCTCAATTCATTGTCAGTCGTTTTTTCCTACCTTTACTTTTCAAACCAAAAAGCAATGGCAACATCCAAAGTAACATATCTCGGCGATTTACGAACTTCCTGTGAACATTTGGCATCAGGAACGACGATTTTCACCGATGCACCCATCGACAACAACGGCAAAGGAGAAGCTTTTTCTCCCACAGATTTGGTTGCCACTTCCTATGCTTCCTGCATGATTACCATCATGGGAATTTACTGCAACAATCACGGACTTTTACTTAAAAAAGCCGATGCGACGATTACCAAAATCATGGGCGAAAGTCCGAGAAGAATCCAAAAAATAGTGATTGAAATGGATTTAAGCGGAAATGATTGGGATGAACACCAAACGCAAAAAGTGATTGCCGCAGGAAAAGCTTGTCCCGTTGCGAAAACCTTGGGTGATAATGTGGAGGTTGAATTTAGTTTTAGTTATTAAAGATTTTTCATTTTCCGTTTCGGCACAGGATCATGTCCATGTCCGCCCCAAGGATGACATGAAGCGATGCGTTTTATTCCCAAATAAGTTCCTTTAAAAATTCCCCAAATTTGAATCGCTTCAATCATGTAATTGGAGCAAGTTGGCTCGTATCTGCAAACTGTGGGAAATAGCGGACTAATTATCCATTGATAAATTTTAACCAATAGAATCAGTGGAAATTGGATAATTTTTCGAATGATTTTCACAGGCTAAAAGTACGACTTTTGAAATTAGAATTATTAAATTACTCTGAAATCGTTTTCAAGTTAACTTTCTAAAAAATCACTTTTTCCGTTAAAAAAGGGCACAAAAAGGAGTTAAAAACGTTAAAACCGAATAAAACCCTTCATTTTTCGATAAAAAACCATACCTTAGGATTTCAAACGTAAAGCACTCTCCATGCGATATTTTTTAATGTTAGTTTTCTCCGCATTTTTCGCGCCATTTTATGCGCAACTTCCAAGTTGGGACCATGAATTGGTTGAAGTCACCAATCCAGAAAAAAGTGGCATTTTGATGAATTCCCAACCGTTGTTCGATGGTTTATGGGACACTTTGCCTCAACCTGCGTTTTGGAAAGAAATCATGAAATTGTCGCCAGATTCTTGTTTGATTAATGTTGCTTCAAATAGACAAATTTTATTGAAAATGTCAAACAAAGATTGGTCAAAACAGACAGAAGCACACAAAACGATTTTCAAAGACAGCATCAAATTGGCAAACGCTGTCGATTCAACCGACAAAATATTTGTGACCACGGGAAAAAATGATTTTTACAAATTCAACGAAGTTTATCCAAGCATTTCAAATGGCATTTTAGCTTTTGAAAGTCAAGGCGTTGATCCTTGGTATGCGCAAGCTATTTTATTGATCGAAAGTCCAGGTCAATTAAAAAAATCTTCTGCAGGAGCTTATGGCGCATTTCAATTGATGCCGGGAGTTGCACGGGCGCAAGGATTGATTGTTAATAAAACAACCGACGAACGCAAAGATTTCAATAAATCTGCTTTCGGCGCTGCGCGATTAATCAATAGAATTTGTATTCCAGAGGCAAAGAGAATTTTGAACGACCACAATATTGTTTACGATGAATCAGATTTGTGGTTTCGCTTGTTTGTGTTGCATGTATATCACGCTGGTTCGATGAATGTGCGCGCTGTGGTCAATAAAATCAATCCAACAGAAGGCGGACAAAGTTTAATCAAAGCCATGTGGCAAACGCACGCGGCTTCCTTTGGAAATTCATCCCAAAACTATACGCAATTGGCTTTGGCTTCGCAATTCATTTTGCACGACATGACAAAAAGTGAATGTGTAAAATTGTTTGATTGCGTGGAATAAATCAATCTTCAATAAACTTCAAAGAAATTGAATTGACGCAGTGTCGTGTGTTTTTGGCTGTGAATCGCTCCCCAACAAAAACATGTCCTAAATGTCCTTCGCAATGGTTGCAAACAATTTCGATCCTGCGTCCATCAGCATCAGGAACTTGTCTTACGGCTCCAGAAATCTCGTCATCGAAAGAAGGCCAACCGCAACCAGAATCAAATTTCGAATCTGAATGATATAGTGGTGCTTCGCATTGGCGACAAATAAAAGTTCCCGCCTTTTTCCAGGAATTGAATTCTCCAGTGAATGGCATTTCAGTTCCTTTATTGAGTATTACTCTTTTCTCTTCAGGTGTTAAATTGTTGAAATTCGATTTGTCTAACATGATTTTGGATTTGTTTGGATGTTTGTATGGTTAACAGTTTAGAATGGAAAAGGTTTGATTGCTGACTTCGAGTGCCAGATGCTGACTTCGAGTGCCTCAGTCTGCATCTGCACTTTTATCATTTTGACTGAGCTTGTCGGGTTGACTGAGCTTGTCGAAGTCAACGTCCCTGTAGGCTCTTGACAACTCTGGCAATTTTTCATATTCTCCCCTAATCAATGCTTCTTTTTTCCTGCGACTCCAGCCTTGAACTTGCTTTTCGCGATAAAATGCTGTTGAAACTCTGCTATATTCTTCATAATAAATCAATTCTACTGGCAAGCGCTTTTTTGTGTGATTTGCGCCTTGTCCCAATTGGTGCTGATTTAACCTCCTATTTATATCGATTGTGCTGCCAGTATAATAACTGCCATCGTTACAAATTAAAATATACATCCAACCACTTTTCATTTTGGTTCAGTTTTAAAGTTAGTATAATAAAGGTACAAAAAAGTTTGTCTCAGCAATGCCAAAACAAACTTTTAAATTCAATTCACACTTTTACTTTAAATCGCCATATTACCCATCATGTCTTTCAAATCTTCGGTATTCAAATCGATGATTTGTTTCAAGATATTTTGATTTGGCTTTGTTGTATTGATTACCATTTCACTTCCTTTGTTGTCAACTTTAAAGGTGATATTTTTTATTACGTTGATTGACTTGTAAGCGCCTGGTAAATAAAATGATTCAACATCTAGGCCTTGAAAATCGATGAAACCTGAAATTCCTTTTTTGCCAAAGTCTTTTCCACAACTTGGAATTAGCAATGAAGACATTCCAACGCCAGCGTTTGGTGAAGAACCAATTAAATTTTTATCGGTAATGGTATATTTAAATCGATCGCCACTTTTACTTGCAGCCCAAATTTCGAACAATGGTTTTCCCTCTTTTCCGATGCCGACATTAAAATTCAATTCCGGAACAAAACCCATTATTTGTGGTTCACCAACCAAAACCAAACCAGCAACTCCGCTGAAAACTTTATTTAAAGGCCCGTCACCCAAAAGCATCACAGCCAAGGCAGATTTTGTGTCGCTATTGATCATTTTTTCTTTGAAATCAGCCGCAAAATCATCAATAAAACTTTCTGCTTTTTTCATATCAATGCTCGCAGCAATACCGATTCTTGCCTTCCCTTTTCCAAGATTTGACAAAACGCTTGCACGGGCATCATCTTTGAAAAACATGCGGTTTTCTAATGCTGCTGAAAAAAGATTTTCCGTTTTAAAAAGCATTTTTCCGTTTTCGAAATTTATGGAGGCGTGAACATAAGAATCTTTCACCATTTCAGTCAATTCCTTTTGTTTCGGTTTGCTAAGTTTAGATAAACTTGTGTTTGAAGTACTGTATAAATTCTCCAAATTAGCATTGAGCGCGATATCATTGTTTTTACTCAAAAGTTCATCTGTTTTGCCGCCAGATAGTTCTCCTTTAGTTTTATTGAAAGCTCCCTCAAGAATTAATTTTCCATCGTAATCTTCTTTTTTAATTACAACGATTGCCAAATTTCCTTTGATTCCGACGCTCAAATCATCATTTAGGGAATATTTCATATCGCCAGCCTCTTCTATAAAAAGTCCTGAAGAGGCGAGGCGATCTTCCAAGGTATCTTTATTTTGAACATCCAGGAAAACATACGTTGCTGTTGGATTTCCATTACTATCAAATGGTCCTTCTATCGCAAAATAAACTGGCGATTCTGGATTTAGCGCATCAGCTAATCTTTCTTCAATCAAGCTACCTAATTTCTCTATTTTCTTGTATTCTGCTTTTTCGAGAATTTGACTGTAATTGAGTGATCCAAAAGCAATAATTAACTCATTGTCATGCATAAAAGCGGAAACACATTCCTTTATCGGACGATCATTATTTCCTGAGCAAGCAACTAAGAATAAAAAGCCTACTAAAATTGGCAAAATCTGTTTCAAAGACATATTTTTGTATTTAAAATTCGTACTCAAAAGTAATTGAAAATTAAGAACGTTCAAGCTACTTGATATATTTTACAATTTATTTGCAAATTCTATTCCAAATTTAAAAAGTACAAAAAAGAAAACGATGCATTTTATAGAACCATATTACCATTGGCGAGATTTTTACATCGCATCAGAAGATCCTTCCTCACCTTTTTTCAACAGGGATTACAGCGAATTTGAATTTACGGATCGAATTTACAATTACTTGATTCACCCTCAATGGGACAATATAGGTTCGCGTACTTTGGTAATAAAAATTTTGTTTGTTGAATACGACGAATCTTATGCAATCATCGAAATGTTTGGCGAATGGAATGACGCAATTGAAAATGACATCATGACTTTCAAACGAGAAATTATAGAACCGCTGTTGGATCATGGTATAACTAAATTTCTGTTAATTGGCGAAAATGTCTTGAATTTTCACTACTCTGATGATTGTTATTATGAAGAATGGTTTGAAGAAGTAGAAGATGGCTGGATAGCAATGATAAATTTTCACGACCATGTAGTCAAAGAATTTGAACGAATCCACATTGACAGTTATTTTGTAATGGGTGGAGAATTAGAGGAGATAGAATGGCGCACTTTTTCGCCTTTTCAGTTTTACGAAAGAGTGAATCTATATGTTAATAAAAGATTAAATCCTTGACAAAAATACAAAATTTGCCTTGATTTTTTTTAAGTTCCGGAATGTTGAATTATCTTTATAGTCGATACTTAAAAATAGCTTATGAAAATTTTTACATCACTTTTGCTTTTATTTCCTTTTATAGGATTTTCTCAAACAACAGACTTGTTTATCTCTCAATATGGAGAAGGAACGGCCAACAATAAATACATTGAAATCTACAATGGCACGGGCGCTTCAGTAGACTTAACTGCTTATAGCTTGAAATTATATAATAATGGTGCATTGACTCCAAATGTGACTTTTGCACTTTCAGGAACATTGGCTGATCAAGCAGTGTATATCGTTTCAAACGCTTCAGCAAGTGCTGCAATTTTGGCCTTGGCTGATGCCAACTCAAATGTAGCAGGTTTTAATGGAGACGATGCCGTCATTTTGGAAAAAAATAGCGCAGTAATTGATGTGATTGGTGTTGTGGGAACTGATCCTGGACTTTCTTGGACTGTTGCAGGTGATTTGGAAGGTTCTCTTAATAAAACGTTAATCAGAAAACCAAGCGTTTGTTCTCCAAATGCTGATTGGACAATTTCTTCAGGAACTGATGCTGCCTCTTCGGAATGGATTGTTGGTGCTGTAGATGATATTACCAATTTAGGCGTTCATACCGCCAATTGCGGCACGCTTCCTTGTGCAACAATCAGTGCGCCTGTTGCTCTAAATGCAACAATTTGCGGCGGTGCAACTGCAACGATTAGTGCAACTGCAAGTGAAACGAACAGCACTTTATACTGGTTTGATGTTGCAACGAATGGAACTGAGGTGGGGACTGGCGCTTCTTACACAACAAGTGTATTGAATGCAACTACCTCTTTTTGGGTTGAAGAAGCGGTTACAGGTTGTCCTCCAAGTCCAAGAACGGAAGTTGTTGTAAATGTTTCTGGTGTTGCTCCAAATGTCAATGCCGGAATTGACCAAACTGTTTGTGCTGGTGAAAGTGTAACATTAACAGCCACAGGAACAGGAACAATTTCTTGGAATAATGGTGTTGCAGATGGAGCAGGATTTGTTCCGACAGCCACAACTAATTACACCATAACTTTGACTAGTGGCGCATGTTCAAATACAGACCAAGTTTTGGTAACTGTGAATCCACTTCCAACTGTTAGTGCAGGAGCTGATCAAACAGTTTGTGCAGGATCTTCAGTTACTTTGAATGGTTCAGGGGTAACGAATTTATCATGGAATAATGGCGTAATAGATGGAACTTCCTTTTTACCAACAGTTACAAACACTTACACGGTTACGGGAACTGATGCAAATCTATGCACAAATACTGATCAAGTAATTGTTAATGTAAATCCTGTGCCAACAGCAACAGCTTCTCCTTCAACTACAACAACACTAATTGCAGGGCCAGCAGGACAAGATTACCAATGGATCAATTGTGTAAACGATCAGCCAGTAAACGGTGCGACAAATGCTTCTTACACAGCGACTGCGAATGGAAGTTATGCTGTTGAGGTTACAAATTCTTTTGGATGTTCAAGCACTTCAAATTGTGTAATTATTAGCGTTGTCGGAATCAACGAAAATAATGCAGAAGCTTCTATTTCTGTTTTTCCAAATCCAACGAAAGGAAAAGTTAATTTGACAATTCCAACTGAGCAAGCAAACGTTTCTATTTACAATGCTTTAGGAAAAGTGATTGCAAATTACAACAATGTTCAAAACGTTGCTACCATTGATTTGAGTAATAATCCTAATGGAGTTTACCTGATTCATGTGGCAACAGAACAAGGAACTTCGATTTTAAGAGTGGTAAGAAACTAGAAGAATCAATTCATAAAGAAACGGGGTGCTTAGGGTATTCCGTTTTTTTTTTTCGCAAAAAATTAAGGGAAATATCTATTTCACTCGTCCTTTTATAGCATTTTCAATCGTATCATCGATGGATCTAAATTGAAAATCTTCCAAGGCATGTAATAGTTTTTCACTGCTGTAAATCGTATTTGCTTGTGCACTTCGAACTGAATCTTTCGTCAGTGTGCGTTTTCCCGTAAACAAACTCATAAACCAAGATAAATTGCAAGCAAAAGCGCTCAAAAATGGGCCAGCTAAAATCGAGGGCGCTTTTACTCCAAGTTGCATGGCTACTTTATCGAAAAATGATTTGAAACTGATATTTGTTCCTGTAACTAAAAATCTTTCATTTTTGATTTCAGAATTCATCAAGCGCACCATGACAGATGCCACATCTCTTGCATCCACAAATGCGTTGCTTCCGGCGGTATAGAACTTAAAGCCATTGGAAATCGTTCTTAAAATCTTTAATGAACTTTCGTCCCAATTACCTGGACCGATAATCATACTTGGATTTACAATGATTGCATCTAAGCCCTCCTCAATTCCGCGCCAAACTTCTTTTTCTGAAGAATATTTTGAAATGGCATAACCACTTGTTTCCGGCGTTTGTACCCATTTATTCTTTTCTATCAATGGATTTTCAGGATGATCAATATCTGAAGAAACCGCTGAAGTTGAAGAAACAAAACAAAGCCTTTTAAGTCCTAAATCAAGTCCTAAATTGACAATATTTGCAGTTCCTTGTCGGTTAATTTTCATCATTCTGAAAAAATCTTTCCGCGCAAAGGACACGATCGCTGCACAATGATAGACGGTTTTGCAACCTTGCATGTATTCCTCTAAGGTAACAACATCCAAAACATCGCAGTTGACCCATTCAATTTTAGAGAAAAGCGATTCAGCATTTTCAGGTGAATAAAATTGAAATATTTTGAAAGTCAATTTGATTTTAGTTTGGTCACGAAAAATTGCACGAATAGCAACATCTTGCTGACACAAATTGTAAAGTAAATGACCTCCTAAAAGTCCTGTTCCTCCCGTGACAAAAATCATGGGTACTAAGATAAGGTACTAAAGTTTGATTTGAGCCAGAAAAAAGCCAAAATTTACTAATTAACTAATTTTGTAGGCGTAAAAAAGCAACCTAAGTTACACAAAACACTCTACTACTGAATGTTTGCTGAAAATATAGAAATATTCAACTGCAAGTGGAATATGAAAGAAATGTTAAAAAAATGTCAAAAAATGACAATCGTATTCTTACTTTTGAGACAAGTATGAAAAAAATTAGTTTAATTATTGTAGTTCTGGGAATTTTGGTGACTTCATGTCAGTCAGAATATGGAGAGAGAATGAAAAAAGCACTTCAGCTAAAAAAAGAATATCAAAAAGTGCATTTGCATATACAAAATTCTAAAAATCCAAATTTGATTACACAATTAAGTGCAATCAGAAAAGAAATACGTTTCCATGCAACTGTGTCGGGAAATGAGCAACTTTTCCTAGAAGAAATTTGGGACAATTGATTCAATTACTTTATTGATAATTCTGTCATTGGATCCCAGAATAAAATTTTGAAATCTGTGACTTGGTCTTTTTCTATCAAAACCCCTTCATTTTCAAGTAATCTTTCCATTTCATTTTCATCTGAAAAATGCATTTTTCCTGTCAATAATCCATTTCGATTCACAACACGATGTGCTGGCACATCAGGCAAGGAATGCGCTGCGTTCATTGCCCAACCAACCATTCTAGAACCACTTTTTGTTCCCAAATAATTGGCAATAGCACCATAAGAAGTGACCCGACCAGAAGGAATCAAGCGCACAACTTCATACACATGGTCAATGAAATCTTTGTTTTTTTCGGATAATTTTAGAATCATATTCGTAGTTGAGTTTCTAAAATTAGGCAAACAATACTAACCAAAAAAATAAATTTTCAAAAACTGTAACCTGCAAACAAACCTGCGTTTCATTAAAAAAACCAGAAACCATGAAAACGTTCGCTCTCCTTCCGTTTTTGTTTTTTGCCTTTCAATTGACTGCGCAAGAAACTGACCCGAAAAAAATTGAAGAAACTTCTGTATTCGAAGAAATTCAATTATTCCCAAATCCAACCAGTGAAATTATTTTTATAAAAAATGGGGAAATGATTGATTCTTATCAAATCTTTGATTTTCAAGGAAAAATTGTGCAAACAGGTATTAGCAACGCGCAAATTATTTCTTTAATAGATATGCCAATTGGCTACTATTTCATTGAATTAAAAATTGGAACTGAAACAAAAAGAGTTAAAATTCAAAAGTATTAATCCCGATATTTCCAATAAAAAAGGAAATCGATTTTTTTTGGCTAATTTTGCAGATAATGCAAGAATTATCTTGCCATTTAAGTTTTCAACTTGAAAGGTTTATGTTAAAAAAAATCGATTTCACTTCCTATAAAACCATCTTGTTTTTTGCGTTAATATTCAGATTAATTGCGGCAATTTTTTCAGAAGGTTACGGAATGCACGACGATCATTTCTTGATTGTCGAAGCCGCGTCCTCCTGGGCTGATGGTTTTGACTACAATCATTGGTTGCCTTGGTCGCCAGAAAATACGGGATCGCCAGAAGGTCACAGCTTCACTTATGTTGGTCTGAACTACGTCTTTTTTGTCATTTTCAAATTCTTAGGAATTACCGATCCCAAAATATTAATGATTTTTAATCGACTGATTCACGGCTTGATTTCCTTGCTAGTTGTTCATTTTGGTATTAAAATCACTGAAAAAGTATCCAATCGAAAAAATGCTGTTAGTGTCGGATGGATTTTAGCAATTCTGTGGGTTTTACCCTTTCTTTCTGTCAGAAACCTAGTTGAAATGGCGAGTATTCCATTTTTAATTTGGGGCGTTTGGTTGACAATTAAAGACACGCACAAATTGGAATTACTTTTCGCAGGATTATTGATCGGCATGGCGGTTTCATTCAGATTTCAAGTAGGAATTTTTGCGATTGGAATTGCCGCTTTTTACTTTTTTAAATTGGAATGGAAAAAATTCTTCCTTTTCAGCTTAGGCACTGCAATCACTTTTTGCATCACCCAAGGTTTGGTCGATTTTTGCATTTGGGGATATCCATTCGCTGAATTGGCTGGATATATCGTTTACAATATGCACGAAGGCACTGAATACATGGCTAATACCAATTATTTCATGTATTTCTATGTGCTTTTTGGTGTCTTGCTCGTTCCTCTGGGAATTTTAATCGCCATCGGGTTTTTCAAATCACCCAAACAACAATGGCTAGTAATTGTGCCTGCGGGCGTGATGTTATTACTACATATTTTTCTTCCTAGCTTGCAAATTTGGTGGATTTTGATTGTCTTTTTAGCTTTGATTATAGCTTCACTTTTAGGAAAATTGAAAAATATTCAACCACTTTGGATTATATATTTGCCAACGATTTTATTTATTTTGTTTCACACTTTTTATCCTAATAGACAAGAAAGATTTGTGCTGACGGTTTTGCCATTGGTCATAATTGTTGGAGTGGTCGGATTTGAAAGCTTAAGAAAAAGTGAATTTTGGAACAAAACCTGGCGATTTTCATGGATTGCCTTTTGGGCTTTAAATATTCCCTTACTGTTGTTTTTTACAGTCGCTTCTTCTAAAAAATCAAGAATTGACGCCATGTATTCTTTGCGCAACGAAAACCTTTTCCATAAAACGATTTTATTAGAGGCTTCAGGAAAATCTAGTACTTCTCTGATGCCAAAGTTTTACTCGAAAAATTGGTATAGCGATTTCGCGCAAAGAGAAGAACCAAACGAACCTTTGATGCTACGTGATAAATATGATTACATCTTATTTTTTGGAGAGGATGATTTAAATAAAAGAATTGGTGCTTACAAAGCAATTTATCCTAAAATGTATAAATTTAGTCAGTGCGACCCCAGTTTGATTGACAAAATTTTATTTACATTGAATCCCAAAAACACGAATCAATACATCGAAGTTTGGAAAACAAAAGCGCACTAATTATAGATTCTGACTATAAAATTTCCGTCCCAAACAACCTGATATTGGCGCAATCCGAAATCTGAGCCAGACATTGGTGAACCGTCATACAATGAAAATTGAGCACCTGAGCAAATGTCATTCAATTGCAAAAAATTAGTGGAATCGGGCGTCAAAGGCGTCGCACAATCAGCGCCTCCATCAGCGGGAGATTGTCTGTCGAAAGCTACAAATTGATCGAAAGATTTTCTGTAGACAATAATTCCTTTAGCTCCGCCGGTTACGTAAGTCCAACTTCCTACACTTTGTAAATCAGCGTAACTGGGCAAGCTGATATTGATTGTGATGTCAAAAGGAATACTTGGTACTGGATGATTTTTGTTTTTATTGCAAGAAAAAACAAATAACAAAGCGGCGAATAAAAAAAATCGTATCTTCATATCATTGAATGGATAATTACAAAGTTATGCAATCCAAAACGATAATTTTTATTTTATTATTGCTTTTTACAGTAAGAATTTCTTCCTGTAAATCGACCAGTGCTCCAGGAAGTAACCTTCCAGCATCGGTTAAAGAGGCGGAAGAACAACTTGCCAAACAAAAGAAAAAACAAGCAAAAATAAATAAAAAAGCACAAAAAGCCGCTTACAATCGTTATTGGAGCATGCAAACCAAAGAAGCGAAAAACAGAATCAAAAGAAATAACAAAAGATTGAAAAAAGAAGCTAGATATAGATGAAGATTTGTTTTTTCAACTAAAAAGGTTTTACTTCGCCTCTTTCAATGATTTCAAAATCTCATCAATATAATTCAATAATTTTTCTTGCCCGAATTTAGATTCGCTTGAGGTGGTGAATACTGGTGGCAAATCATCCCAGAATTTCATCATTTCCTTTTTGTAAGCAGCCAAATTCTTTTGCAATGCGGAAGAAGAAAGTTTGTCAATTTTGGTAAAAACCATCGAAAATGGCAATCCTTTTTCACCGCACCAGTTCATGAATTCTATGTCAATTTGTTGCGGCTCAAGGCGAGAATCGATCAAAACAAAAATATTCATTAACGGTTGACGTTGCGTCAAATATTCAGCGATAAATTTCTCCCATTTCAATCGTGCTACCTTCGAAGCTTTCGCAAAACCATAACCCGGCAAATCGACCAAATACCAATCTTTGTTGATTTCAAAATGATTGATTAATTGCGTTTTTCCCGGTGTGGATGAAGTTTTTGCCAACTTTTTTTGGTTGGTCAACATGTTAATCAAAGACGATTTTCCAACATTCGAGCGACCAATAAACGCAAATTCTGGTTTTCCATCCGTAGGACAAAGTTTGTGGTCATTGTTACTTACAACAAATGTTGCGGATTTGATATTCATGGTAAAATTTTTGGCGAAGTTACGGATAAACTTTGTTGTTGCAAACGGTGACTTGTCGCTACTCCCCTTTCTTCTCGGGAAAAAGCAGCGAAACCACCACCGACAAAAGCAAAACACCTGCCACCACAATCAAAGAATGCGCGGAACTGATGTGGAAGAAAGGTGAAATCACCATTTTCAATCCAATGAAAGACAAAATAATCGCCAAGCCGTATTGCAATTTGCTGAACATGTGAATGAAATTCGCCAAGATAAAATACAAAGAACGCAAGCCCAAAATGGCAAAAATATTGGAGGTGTAAAGTATGAATGGATCATCAGGCGCAATGGCAAAAATTGCTGGAATGGAATCCACGGCGAAAAGTAAATCTGTAAATTCAATCACGCCAATCACTACCAACATGGGCGTTGCGACCTTCAATCCGTTTTCGATGGTGAAAAAACGATCGCCGTCGTAGTTTTTGCTCACTTTAAAAAAGCGGTAAATAAATTTTGCACCCGCACTTTTGGTGAAATCTTTTTCCTCATCGGAATCATCATGCGCAAACCAAGACTTGATTCCTGCATAAATCAAAAACAAACCGAACAAAGTCAACACCACATTCACTTTTTGGAACAAAACTCCAAACAAATTGAAATCAGGTAAATAAGTCAATTTTATCAATCCAATACCAGCAAAAATAAAGAACGCGCGCAAGAGCAACGCACCTATAATCCCCCAAAAAAGGACTTTGTGTTGGTTTTCTTTCGGCACTTGAAAAAAGCCAAAAACGAGGATAAAAACAAATAAATTATCCACCGAAAGTGATTTCTCTATCCAATAAGCAGATTGAAATTGTGAAAATTTTTCTAGACCTACATTTATTCCATTTTCATATCCGAAAGTGAAATAAATTAATGCACTGAATGCCATTGACAATCCAATCCAAACCAGCGACCAAATGACCGCTTCTTTGTTGGAAATAATATGCCCTTTTTTATTGAAAATCCCCAAATCGAGCAACAACATCGCGACCACAACAATTGAAAAACCTGCAATTAATAAAGGATGATCGAGCATGTTGAATAATGTTTTCGTTTTTGAAATTCCAAATTGGAACTTTAGAAGTTGAGCGTAAAATTAAGGGTTTTGAAGGGAAATAGCAAAATCAAATTTATTTACAATTCTTTTTACGATGGCATTTAAAACTTTTTGAAAAATTCAAAACAGTAAAATAGGATTTAAAAGATACCTATCAATTATCCTCGGTTTTTAACATTCACTCAAAAATTATCCACATCAAAACATTTTCTACCACTTTTTACCACAAGTGTATTTTTAGACTAAATTCAATAAAATCAATACTTTTTAAACCTTTTTGTAACCTTATCAAACCAAATACAGTAAGAAGTTATCAACATAGTAATCATTAGTGGTAAAAAGTGGAAGTTTTCTCCTTATTTTTACCCATTATTACCGTTATGGCAGGTTTAGTAGGAGAATATGAAGTAAAGTTAGACGTCAAAGGACGTTTCTTGTTTCCATCAAGTTTGAGGAAACAGCTTTCTCCTGCTGCCCAAGAAAATTTCATGCTCAACAAAGGTTTTGAGGACTGTTTGACACTTTATCCTATGAATGAATGGGAAAAATTGAGTGAAAAATTGTCTAAAATGAATTTGTTCAAGCCCAAAAACAGAATGTTCTACCGTTTGTTTCACCAAGGAGCAAAAGCATTGGCACTTGATAGTGCTGGCAGAATATTGATTCCTGTGACACACATGGAACGCGTTGGATTGAACAAAGACGTGATGCTCATCGCCTACAATGACCGCATTGAAATTTGGGATAAAACCATATACTTCGAATTGATCGAAGGAAACATGACGGACTTCGCTGATTTAGCGGATGAAGTAATGGGTGATTTAGGAAATGACGAATAACGAAGAAACATACCACGTTCCTGTAATGTTGCAGCCTTGTTTGGATGGATTAAATATTCGTCCCGACGGAACATATATTGATGTCACTTTCGGTGGCGGTGGACATTCACGCGAAATTTTCAAACAACTTTCTCCAGCCGGAAAACTGATTGTTTTTGACCAAGATCCTGACGCTTTAGCCAATGCGTGGGAAGCACCCAATTTTCATTTTATCGCAGCTAATTTTTCGTTTTTGAAGAATCACTTGCGCATGATGAAAATCGAAAAAGTGGATGGAATACTGGCTGATTTAGGGGTTTCTTCTCATCAATTTGATGCTGGAAACCGCGGTTTTTCTATTCGCACCAACGATCCTTTGGATATGCGCATGAATCAGAAAGGTGAATTTTCTGCTTTCAACGTGGTAAACGAATACGAAGAAGAAGACCTCATCAAAATCTTAAGAAAATACGGTGAATTGACTTCTCCTGGAAAAATTGCTGGCACCATTTGCAGAGGAAGACAAAAAGCGCCAATCAATACAACTGGCGAATTGATGGACATTTTGTTTCCAATCGCACCAAAATTCAAAGACCACAAATTTTTTGCACAAGTTTTTCAAGCATTGAGAATTGAAGTTAACAATGAAATGGATGTATTGGAAAAATTTCTGATTCAATGTCCAGACGTGCTTGTCCCAGGCGGAAGATTGGTGGTGATGTCGTACCACTCTTTGGAAGATCGATTGGTGAAAAACTTCATGAAAAGAGGTCATCTAGACGGTTCGATTGAAAAAGATTTCTTTGGAAATGTCTTGAAACCTTTGACAGAAATAACTAGAAAACCAATTGCCCCATCGGAGGAAGAAATCGCTTTGAATTCGAGAGCAAGAAGTGCAAAACTCAGAATAGCAGAACGTAATCATGAATGAATTCATTGAAAAAGAAGAGGCTGCTGAGAAAGAAAAAGTAAAATCGAAGCAAGCTAATAAAGCAGAAAGACGTGCCAAACCAAATGCGTTTGTGCAAATTTTGAACGGAGAATTTTTAATTAAAGACTTTGTAATCAAAAATTTGCCTTTTGTTTTTTTCTTGATTTTAATCATGCTTTTATTGGTTGGAAAAGGTTATCACGACCGCCAATTGACCAAAGACATCGACACTGCACAAAAAAAATTAGATGCTTCAACGGCTGAATATGTGGAGGCAAAAGCAAAATTAGAAGAAGAAACTAAAAGAAGTGAATTGGTTGATAAACTTGGGCCACGAGGACTGAAAGAAACAACGAATCCAGCGAAAGTAATCAGAGTTAAAAAGGAAGATTAAAAATGGACGAAAAGAAAGGCATATTGTGGAGGGCTTACCTGGTTTATTTCGGGTTTGTTGTTGCGATGATTGTCGTTGTTTTCAAGACAATTTCCATACAATCAGAAGTTGTATCTAATGTTTTTAAAACGCCAGTCGATAGAATTCCAACGCGCATTGTCGCAAAACCGCCACGATTAGGGGAAATTTTGGACGCCAACAGAACGCCTTTGGTCACCTCTATTTCCAATTTTGACATTTATATGGACCCAATGGTTCCAACGCAAGAAAATTTTGATAAACATGTGTCTGACTTGAGTCGCGGACTTTCGAAACTTTTCCCTGATATGAGTGCTAGAGAATATGAATCTCATATCCGCCGAGGAAGGGCTGTAAAGACTCGTTATTTATTGATTAAAAAGAAAGTGAACAATGCTGAACGAAGATTAATCAATGAATTGCCACTTTTCAACTTAGGCCGTTACAAGGGAGGAATCATTGACAGCGATGAAAAGATTGAAAGAAAAAGACCACACGGCGACATGATGCGCAGAACTCTAGGTTATTATCAAGCTAAAACTAAAACTAGTAAAGAATATAGCGTAGGAATTGAAGGCGCATTTCGCAAATATTTGGAAGGTGAAGCAGGAGAAGAAGTTGAACAAAAGATTTCAACTGGCTGGAAAAAAACGGGGCAAGTGGTCAAAGATGCTGTTGAAGGTGCAGACATCATCACTTCCATCGACAAAGAAATTCAAGAAGTTGCACACACTGAATTGCAACGGCAAATGAAAACCAACAATGCAACAAGTGGCTCTGTCATTGTAATGGAAGTAAAAACTGGATTTGTCAAAGCTATTGTGAACCTTACACAGGCAAAAGATGGCGAATATTACGAATTATACAACCACGCGATTGGAACAAAAGAAGTTCCTGGTTCAACTTTTAAATTAGTTTCCTTAATGGCTGCTTTGGAAGATGGATTAATTAAAATCACAGACACTGTTCTTGCGCAACCTAAATACACTTATTACGGAAAAACATTAAATGAAGCACACGGTGCTAATTACGGTAGAATCACCATCAAGCAAGCATTTGAAAAATCTTCAAATGTGATTTCGAGAGTGATTTTTAAAGCTTACAGAAATGAGCCACAGGCCTTCATCGACCGTTTGAAATCGTTTGGAATTGACCAACCGTTGGGATTGGAAATTGAAGGTGAAGCAAAACCTACCATTTGTGTACCTGGTTCAAAAAGCTGGTGGGCAGGCTCAATTGCATGGATGGCAGTTGGATATGAAGTTCAACAAACACCGATGCAAACATTGGCAATTTACAATGCCGTTGCCAATAATGGAAAAGTTGTGAAACCGCAATTTGTAAAAGAAATCAGACGTGGAAATGAAGTTGTAAAGCAATTTTATCCTATTGTTATCAAAGAAAAAATTTGCAGCGATCAAACATTGAGAATTTTAAAAGACTGTTTAGAAGGCGTAATGAAAGAAGGGACTGGACGCAACTTGACTTCCTCTTATTTCAAGATTGCAGGTAAAACTGGAACTGCCAGAATCTTAGGTGAAAACGGAAAAGGATACGGTAAAGAAGATGAAGAAAGATATTTGGCTTCATTCGTCGGTTATTTTCCAGTAAAAAATCCAATTTATACTTGTATCGTTTCGGTAAATGCTGTTGGAGATAACATATATGGATCAACGGTTTCAGGGAAAGTTTTCTCTGCGATTGCCAACAAAGTTTATGCAACAAGTTTGAAATATCACTGTGCAATTAACGAGGCAAATCAAAGAATTTACAAAGCACCGACTTCCAAAAATGGAAATTTCTTTGACTTGAAAGTGATTTTGAAAAACTTGAATATTCCTTATACTCAAAATGAACAAAATGAATGGGTAATCACCAAAGCTGGAGGAAATAAAATTGAGTTTTTTAAAAGAGTAATTGGCAAAAATACAATTCCAAATGTAGTTGGAATGTCTGCGAAAGATGCTGTTTACCTGATTGAAAAAACAGGCATGCACGTGATTATTAGAGGGGTTGGGACAGTTACAAAACAAACCGTTCCGCCAGGATCTGAAGCATACAAAGGTGGTTTAGTAGAATTAATTTTAGATTGATGACAAAAATTATAAAAGACATATTGTATGGCGTTTCTATCGTTTCTGTAAAAGGAAACATGGATACAGCTGTTGATACCGTAGTTTTTGATTCAAGATTAGCAAAACCAGGCGCAGTATTCGTTGCAATCGAAGGTACGACAGTTGATGCACATAATTTTATCCCTAAAGTTATTGAGCAAGGTTGCACCACAATTATCGCTCAAAAAGCAATTGAAGTGGCAGAAAATGTCAATTTAATTGTGGTCAACGACACCTCGAAAGCATTGGGAATAATGTCTGCAAACTTTTACGACAACCCAAGTCAACAGTTAAAATTGGTTGGAATTACTGGTACAAACGGAAAAACCACCACAACGACTCTGCTACATAATCTATTCATGGAATTGGGTCACAAATCGGGTTTACTTTCAACGGTTGTGAATAAAATTGGGAGCGTTGAAATTGCGTCCACACACACCACGCCAAATCCAGTTGAGCTGAATGAATTGTTGGCAAAAATGGTGGATAAAGGCTGTGAATATTGCTTCATGGAAGTGAGCTCGCATTCAGTTTCTCAACACAGAATTGCAGGTCTTGAATTTGCAGGCGCCGCATTTACGAACATTTCGCACGACCACTTGGATTATCATGGAACTTTCAAAGCTTACATCGAAGCCAAAAAAGGATTTTTCGACATGTTGCCAGCAGGTGCTTTTGCCTTGACCAATGTGGATGACAAAAATGGCATGGTGATGCTGCAAAATACGAAAGCCAAAAAATACCAATACGCATTAAAAACGCCTGCAGATTTCAAAGCAAAAGTGATTGAAAATCAATTTTCAGGATTAGTCGTAAACATGGCTGGAACTGAACTTTGGTCCAGATTGATCGGTGATTTTAATGCATATAATTTATTGACGGTTTACGCCATCAGTCAATTACTTGAACAAGATAAAATTGAAGTTTTAACGATCTTGAGTAACCTCGAATCTGTGGAAGGTCGATTTGAATATATCAGAAGCAACGGCGGAATTACTGCCATTGTGGATTATGCGCACACGCCAGACGCACTGGAAAACGTGCTGAAAACGATTGCCAATATCCGCACTAAAAACGAAACAGTTTTCACTGTTGTTGGTTGTGGCGGTGATCGCGACAAAGCAAAACGTCCAGTGATGGCGAAAATCGCTTGTGAATTGAGCGACAAGGTGATCATCACATCAGACAATCCCCGTTCGGAAGAACCAGAAATTATCATCGAGGAAATGATGGCTGGCGTTGAGGGTCAATATTTCAAAAAAACATTGAGTATTCAAGACAGAGCGCAAGCAATCAAAACGGCTTGTGCAATGGCAGAGCCAGGAGATATTATTTTAATCGCAGGAAAAGGACATGAGAAATACCAAGAAATTAAAGGTGTGAAACATGATTTTGACGATATGAAGACGGTGAAGGAATTGTTTGAGATGTTGGGGAAATAGGTTTTGGGCAGTAGGCATTTTAGGCACTGGGCATTAGGGAATAGGCATTACTAAAAGATAGATTATGTTGTATTATTTATTTGATTATTTAGATTCAATTGATTTTCCTGGGGCAGGATTATTTCAATTTATTTCTTTCAGGGCTGCGTTGGCTTTAATTACTTCTTTGGTGGTTTCTATCGTCTTTGGAAAGAGATTGATTAATCTTTTGAGACGCCAACAAATTGGTGAAACAGTAAGAGATTTAGGTTTGGCTGGTCAAATCGAAAAGTCAGGAACGCCAACCATGGGTGGAATCATCATTCTAAGTGCGATTTTTATTCCAACACTTTTATTCGCAAAATTGCATAACATCTATGTAATCACAATGTTAATAGCCACAATTTGGTTAGGATTAATCGGTTTTCTGGATGATTACATCAAAGTTTTCAAGAAAAACAAGGAAGGTCTGAAAGGCAGATTTAAAATCGTTGGTCAAATTGGTGTGGGCTTAATCGTTGGTTGCATTTTGTACTTCAACAACGATGTGCGCGTTCATAAAAAAGTACCAGTAACGCATCAATTAACTCAGGACGAAACAGTTGTAACCCACAAGCATGCTGAATTTTCAAAAGATTCAAATTACATGTGGATCGAAACGCGTGACATGACAACCACCGTTCCATTTGTTAAAGGAAATGAATTCAACTACAATTGGTTGATTGGCGACACTCAAAAATCATACGGTTGGATGCTCTTTATTCCGATTGTGATTTTTATTGTAATCGCCGTTTCAAATGGTGCAAACATGACCGATGGATTAGACGGATTGGCCACAGGAACTTCAGCTTTCATTGGAATTGCTTTGGCAATTTTCGCTTATGTAAGTTCAAATGTGCGCTTCGCCGATTACTTAGATGTGATGTACATTCCTCACGCGGAAGAACTCGTGATTTTTATCTCCGCATTTGTGGGCGCTTGTATCGGATTTTTGTGGTACAACTCCTACCCTGCGCAGGTTTTCATGGGCGACACTGGAAGCTTAGCCTTGGGAGGAATCATCGCCGTATTTGCAATTTCGGTAAGAAAAGAACTTCTAATTCCTGTGCTTTGCGGTGTTTTCTTGGTTGAGAATTTATCCGTGATTTTGCAGGTTGGCTATTTCAAATTGACCAAGAAACGATTCGGCGAGGGTAGAAGGATTTTCCTCATGGCGCCTTTGCATCATCACTACCAGAAAAAAGGAATTCACGAAGCGAAAATTGTTGCGCGATTCTGGATTGTATCAATTTTATTAGCCGTAATCACCATCGTAACACTGAAATTAAGATAATGATCGGTGAAGGAAAAAATATCGTGATTTTGGGCGCTGGCGAAAGTGGCGTTGGTACAGCAATCTTGGCTTTGAAAAAAGGTTGGAACGTTTTTGTTTCAGATTTTGGTCAAATAAAAGAAGAATTTCAAGAAGAGTTGAATCAACTCGGCATTGAATGGGAAGCTGGACAACACACTTTCGAAAAAATATTGGCGGCTGATTTGGTGGTTAAATCTCCAGGAATTCCGGACAAAGTAGCGATTATCCAAGAATTGAAAAACAAATCGATTCGGATCATTTCTGAAATTGAATTTGCAGGCTATTACAACACTGCGAAAACAATTTGCATCACTGGAAGCAACGGCAAAACAACCACCACGATGTTGACTTTCCACATTTTGAAAAAAGCGGGCTTCAACGTGGGATTGGCTGGAAACATTGGGAAAAGTTTTGCCAAACAAGTGGCGAATGAAAACTTTGATTGGTTCGTGCTTGAATTGAGCTCTTTTCAATTAGACGATATGTTTGATTTCAAAGCGGATATCGCAATGTTGCTAAATATTACACCAGATCACTTAGATCGATACAATTATGAAATGCAAAATTACGTGGACTCAAAATTCCGCATTTTGCAAAATCAAACTTCCACTGACTGGTTCATCTACAATGCGGACGATGAAACAATAGTCAACGAAATAAACAAGAGAAAACCAGCGGCAAAATTGGCCCCATTTTCATTAAAACAAAAATTCCAAGAGCAAGGCGCTTTTGCAGATGATAAACAAATAACAATTAACATAAACGAAACATTCACCATGTCAATCCACGATTTAGCTTTGAAGGGTAAGCACAATACCCAAAATACGTTGGCTTCAGGTTTAGGAGCAAGAATATTAGACATCCGAAAAGATTCTGTGCGCGAAAGTTTCTCGGATTTCGTAAACGTAGAACACCGTTTGGAATTTGTCGCAAAAGTTCACGGAATTGAATTTATCAACGATTCAAAAGCAACCAACGTAAATTCAACTTGGTTTGCGCTTGAAAGTATGGAAAACCAAACGGTTTGGATCGTTGGTGGCATAGATAAAGGAAACGACTATTCTGAATTGACAGAATTGGTGCGCGAAAAAGTAAAAGCAATCATTTGCTTGGGAACTGACAATCAAAAGATCATCGATGCCTTTTCTGGTATAGTTGAAACGATTGTTGAAGCTGGTTCTGCTATGGACGCAGTTGGTTACGGATACAGATTGGCCAAAAAAGATGAAACAGTTTTACTTTCTCCAGCTTGCGCAAGTTTTGATTTATTTGAAAACTACGAAGACAGAGGAAATCAATTCAAAGCTGCAGTTCGTTCTTTGTAATTCAATTTGAATAATTGCATACAATTTCAAAATAATTCAATTTCAATTCGATGGAAAAATCAGTCGGTAAAATAGCAAATCAACTCCTAGAAGCTAGAAATAGAAGTCTAGACCAGGTTGAAAAAAGCGTATTATCAGCCCACGGTAAACTGTGGGGAATGGATGTTTTTTCCTGGTATAACCCCAAGAATTATGAAATTGAAAATATTTTAAATAGTTTTCCGGCTCCTGTTTTGTGGATCGCCAATGCTGAAGATATTTCTACATTGATACTAGAAAATCCAGCCTGTTTTTCAAACTTGAAAATGATTTGCTGTCACAATAAAGCAGATTTGTCTCTCCCTTTTGAAGCAAAGAATTTGGTCGAAACTTTCTTTGCTGCCAATGATTTAGACGAAGTATTGAAAATGCTAAAAACCTTCAAAACAGAGAATGGTATTTTACTTTTCACAAGAAAAGGCGAAAACTGGAAAAAGGACAAAGAAAAGTTAGAATTGTTTTTAGACATACACCAAGACAAGTGATTAAATATTTTAAATATCTAAAAGGCGACCGCGTAATTTGGGTGATCACACTCATATTACTCGCATTCTCATTGGTGAGCGTCTATAGTTTTGTCCCCATTCTGGTGAAGATGGAAGGCGGAACTCCTTTTAAATATTTAATGAAACACGTTGTTTATGTGTTGATTGCATTTTCAACAATGTACTGGATTCACAAAAAAAATCCTCTTTATTTTTCCAAATTAGCACGATTTAGCTTTTATGCTTCGGTCGCCCTCTTGATCTTTACTTTTTTCTTCGTGAAAAAGGTAAATGGCGCTGGAAGATGGATTCCCATTCCTTTTGTTGGACTGACATTCCAAGCTTCAGATTTCGCAAAACTGTCATTGATACTATACGTATCACGGCTGCTCGCTAAAAAGAAAGACATTTTAAACTCATGGAAACAAGGTTTCTGGCCGATATTGCTGCCGATTGTTGTTATTTGTGGATTGATAGTTAAAGACAATTTTTCGACCGCAGCCATTGTTTTCTTTATTTGCTTGATTCTTTTATTTTTAGGAAAAGTGCCTTTCCTGAAAATGACGAGCCTATTTATTGGTGGAATTATTCTTTTTGCGCTCGTCGTTGTTACCCACAAAGCACTGCCCGATTTGAATTTGCTGCCGCGCTACGAAACTTGGGAAAATCGTGTTTTGACTCGTTTAGACATGAAACCCGAAATTGCTGACGAAATTGAAGTAGTTGACAATGCGCAAGCCAAAAATGCTGAATTAGGGATTTTTGCTGGTGGAATTTTCGGCCAAGGACCTGGTGATGGAAAGGTGAAAGAATATGTTCCTGAAGCCTATGCCGATTTTTACTTTGCCAGTTTTGTAGAAGAATTTGGACTCACAGGAGCCATTATTTTGGTCATGCTTTATTTGATTCTGCTTTATCGAATGATCAAAATTGCATTGAAAACAGATAAACTCTTTGAAACTTATGCAGTTCTGGGCATTGGAATTTTACTGCTGTCCCAAGCAACAGTTAATATGCTAGTTTGTACAGGTGTTTTTCCCGTAACAGGACAAAATATGCCACTTTTAGCAATGGGAGGCTCTGCCTTAATAATGACTTGCGTCGGATTAGGTATTGTACAAAGTATCGCTACAAAACAGCAAATTCAGGAAGATAAAACAGAAGAAAAGGACAACGAAATTCAAAATGATTTTGTAGAATGATCAAAAGAGCTATCATATCAGGAGGTGGAACTGGCGGACATATTTTTCCAGCGTTGGCAATTGCCAATGAAATCATGCGTCGGAATCCAGAGGCAGAAATTCTTTTTGTGGGCGCCTTGGGGAAAATGGAAATGGAAAAAGTGCCTGCTGCAGGTTACAAAATTATAGGTTTACCTATCGCAGGATTTCAAAGAAAATTGACTTTCTCTAATTTTATTTTGCCTTTTAAATTGATCAATAGCTTATTCAAAGCATACAAAATATTGAAGAATTTCAAGCCAGAAGTCGTTGTAGGCGTTGGCGGCTATGCAAGTGGACCAACATTAAGAGCCGCCATTTTTGCAGGAATTCCAACATTGATTCAAGAACAAAATTCTTTTCCTGGCAAAACAAACAAGATTTTGTCAGGAAAAGTAAATGCAATTTGCACAGCTTACGATGGATTAGAAAACTTCTTTCCCGAGGAAAAAATCGTGGAAACAGGAAATCCTGTACGCGCTGAAATGATTGCCATCGAAGGAAAAAAAGAGGAAGCTTATTCATTCTTCGGACTCAATCCAAACAAAAAGACAATCTTGGTGATCGGCGGAAGTTTGGGCGCGCGCACCTTGAACGAAAGTGTGCTAGAGGGAATGAAATTAATTAAAGAAAATCAAGTCCAGGTGCTTTGGCAATGCGGAAAATTTTACTTCGAAAAAATGAAAGAAACATTGAGTCAAATCAATCACGAAGGCGTTCATTTGAATGAATTTATCGCTAGAATGGATTTGGCTTACGCAGCGGCAGATATTATTATTTCACGCGCAGGAGCGATTTCAGTTTCAGAATTGTGCTTGATTCAAAAACCAACGATTTTGGTTCCATCGCCCAATGTGGCTGAAGATCATCAAACCAAAAACGCCATGGCTTTGGTCAATAAAAATGCGGCGATTTTGGTGAAAGACACAGAAGCAAAAAACCACTTGATGGCGAAAGCAATCGAATTAATTGGTTCTGAAAATAAATTGAAAGAATTGAGCGAAGCAATAGCCAAATTGGGAAAACCGAATGCAAGCAAAATGATTGTGGATGAATTGGAGAAAATTAAAAAATTAGCAGATTAGTAGATTAGCAGATTGGGAGATTGGGAGATTGGCAAATTAGGAGATTGGCAGATTGGCAAATTAGCAGATTAGCAGATTGGGAGAAAATTAAATAATTTGCAATTTGACAATTTGACAATTTTTAAAGAAAATACGAATGAGAAAATTAGAAACATATAAAAATATCTACTTCCTCGGTATCGGGGGGATTGGGATGTCCGCTTTGGCGAGGTATTTCAATATGAAAGGATTATGTGTTTCCGGTTACGACAAAACTCCTAGTCCACTCACCAATGAATTACAAAACGAAGGAATCTACGTTCATTACGAAGATTTGGGAAATCAGATTGCTTCACAGTTTTCAAATCCAGCTGAAACTTTGGTGGTTTATACGCCCGCAATCAAAAAGTTAGGCGAATTTGATTTTTTTAAAAGCAAGAATTTCACACTTTTGAAACGCGCCGAAGTGTTGGGATTAATTACCAGAAATTCCAAAGGTTTGGGGGTTGCTGGGACGCATGGAAAAACAACCACAAGTACCATGTTGACACATATTTTGAATGAATCACATTTGAAATGCAATGCTTTTTTGGGTGGAATTTCAGCCAATTTTAATAGTAATTTTGTTGCCTCGAAAACTTCTGAATTTACAGTAATTGAAGCTGACGAATTTGACCGTTCTTTCTTGCAATTGCAACCTTTTGGGTCGATAATTACTTCCACTGATGCCGACCATTTAGACATTTATGGTGATGCACAAACATTTTTAAATGGTTTTCAAGATTACGCCAATCAGATTAATCCAAATGGAATATTGATTTTGAGAAAAGGCTTAAATTTAACTTCAACAGCACCGATTATTACATATGCAATCAATGAAGACGCGGATTTTAAAGGTGAAAATTTGAAAGTGGAATCAGGTGTTTTTTACATGGATTTGGTTTCAGAAAATCAGCAGTGGAAAAACATAGAATTGGGACTTCCTGGCATTCACAATGCGGAAAATGCATTGGCTTGTATCGCTTTTTGCTTGTTTTTAGGACTTTCGGAAGCTGAAATCAGATTTGGATTGAAAACATTCAAAGGGGTGAAACGCAGATTTGAATACCAAATTCGGACTTCAAAATTGGTCTTTATCGATGACTATGCGCATCATCCAACTGAAATAAAAGCCTTGATAGATTCTGTAAAATTAATTTATCCAAATCAAAAAATCACAGGAATATTTCAACCGCATTTATTTTCAAGAACAAAAGATTTCATGCTTGATTTTGCGCAGGAATTATCCAAAATAGACGAATTAATTCTGTTGCCAATCTATCCTGCAAGAGAAGAACCAATGGAGGGAATCACTAGCGAAGCTTTGCTTGAAATGTGCACTACAAACAACAAAAAAGTATTGTCTCCGGCAGCCGCCATTTCGATAGTAAGCGAGCAAACCGAAGGAATCATTTTGACCATCGGCGCGGGCGATATTGACCGAATTGTGCAACCAATTAAAGAAAAATTGACGCGATGAAAAAATGGTTGAAAATAGCTTTTTGGAGTGCATTTACGATTTTGGTATTTGTGTTGCTGAGTTTGACAAAATCGGCGCAAATGGAGTCCGAATTGAAAGTCCCAAACATTGACATCAAAATCAAAGGTGAAAATGTTTTTTTGACCAAAGCTGATTTATTAACAAGATTAATGCGCGCAGGATTTGTGTATCCAGGTCAAAAAATTGAAAACCTCAAAATTGCCGAAATAGAAAAATACATTTCGCAAATGACAGAGGTTAAAGAAGCGAAAGTTTATACCAATTTAGGCGGCACTTGGAACATTGAAGTGAACATCAGAAAACCCATCGCAAGAATTTTTAACCGTTACGGTGAAGATTTCTACCTCGATGAAGACGGAAATACGATGGCTCCATCATACCTTTATACAGCTCGCGTTGTGGTAATTACAGGCTTCATAAAAGACAGGAAAAACAGCGAATCTGTGCAAAAAATTATTAACAATGATACCTTGATAAGTATTCGAAATTTAGATGATATCTATCGAATTTCGAGCTATGTTTGTAATAATGCTTTCTTGAATGCTCAAATTGGTCAAATCAACCTCGAAAAGAACGGAGATTTTGTACTTATACCTCAAGTTGGTGGTCAAAAAATAATATTTGGCACAGCACGAACGAAAGAGGATGTTGCAGAAAAGTTTAAAAAATTAATCGTTTTTTACAAAGAAGGTTTGCCTTTTGAAGGTTGGGACAAATACGAAGTCATCAACTTAAAATACAGCAAACAGATTGTTTGTAAAAAGAAAAATATAATCAGTGAATGATGTCAAATTTCATTTGAAGTTTGATTTTAGTCATTAAAAATAAAAGTGTTATGGCAGATATAATTGTTGGACTGGATATTGGAACTACCAAAATTGCTTGTTTCGTTGGAACTAAAAACGAACACGGTAAAATTGAAATTCTATCAATGGGGAAAAGTGATTCTCTTGGTGTGACACGTGGAATGGTTTCAAATATTGACAGAACAGTTCAATCTATCAAAACTGCAGTTACTGAAGCGCAAGAACGTGTTGATGGTCAATTGATCATCAGAACCGTGAATGTTGGAATTGCTGGTCAACACATCAAAAGCTTACAACACAGGGGAAGTTATACGAGAAACGAAGTTGAAGACGAAATTTCTCAAAAAGACATTGATGCTTTAATCGACGATATGTATAAATTGGTGATGCAACCAGGAGAAGAAATTATCCACGTTTTGCCGCAAGAATATATTGTTGACTTCGAGCAAGGAATAAAAGATCCAATCGGAATGTCGGGTGTAAGATTGGAAGCAAATTTTCACATCATTACAGGACACATAACGGCTGCGAAGAATATTCACAAATGCATTCACAGATCAGGATTGGATGTAAAAGATACCATTTTGGAGCCTCTGGCATCTGCTGAAGCTGTTTTGTCGGAAGATGAAAAAGAAGCAGGTGTTGTGTTGGTTGATATCGGCGGTGGAACGACAGATATCGCGATTTTCCACGAAGGAATTATTCGCCACACACACGTAATTCCTTTTGGAGGAAATGTGATTACAAATGATATCAAAGACGGTTGCACCATCATGAGACCCCAAGCAGAAAAACTGAAAGTTCGTTTCGGTTCTGCGTTGGCAAGTGAAAGTCAAGATACTGAAATTGTTTGCATTCCAGGAATCCGAGGACAAAGACCTAAAGAGATTACTGTGCGCAATTTAGCAAGTATCATCCAGGCTAGAATGGAGGAAATCATCGAACATGTGTACCATGAAATACGCAATTCAGGTTATGAGAAAAAATTGATCGCTGGAATAGTGGTAACCGGTGGAGGTTCTCAATTGAAACACATCACCCAATTGTTTGAATATTTAACCGGAATGGATACGAGAATTGGCTATCCAACTGAACATTTAGCAAGCACAAATTCAATCGAAAACTTGACAAGCCCAATTTATTCAACAGGAATTGGTTTGGTATTGAAAGGTTTTGAATCACTGGAAAAAAGTGAAACAGCCAATAAAAAATTGGTTAAAACAGCGCCAACGGGTGTGAAAGGCCATTCTGAAGACGATGGTACAAAAGGTGGATTCTTTGGGAAAATTTTAAAAGCAACCAAAGATTTTATCAAAGAAGACGAAGAATAATAAAGCAGAACTATAATAAAACAACAAGTAAAACAACAAATAAATAAAGCCAAGAAGATGGAATTCGATTTACCAAAAGACATTTCTTCAATCATCAAAGTGATTGGAGTTGGAGGTGGCGGTAGCAATGCTGTTAACCACATGTATAGTCAAGGCATCAAAGGTGTTGACTTCATCGTATGTAACACAGATCGCCAAGCATTAGATATTTCTCCTGTTCCAATTAAAATTCAATTAGGTTTGAGTTTGACAGAAGGACGCGGTGCAGGAGCGATTCCTGAAATCGGGAAAAATGCAGCGATTGAAAATATAGAAGAAATTCGCGAATTTTTAAGCAACGGAACCAAAATGGTTTTCGTAACTGCTGGAATGGGTGGTGGAACCGGAACTGGTGCCGCGCCTGTAATCGCACAAGTTGCCAAAGAAATGGGAATTTTAACTGTAGGAATCGTGACGGTTCCTTTCAGTTTCGAAGGAAGAAAACGCCGCCAACAAGCGGAAGAAGGCTTAGAAGGAATGCGTCAAAATGTAGATACATTATTGATAATCAATAATGAACGTTTACGAGAAATGACAGGAAACTTGACCATTGGAAATGCTTTTTCACAAGCTGACAATGTGCTTTCAACGGCTGCAAAAGGAATCGCTGAAGTAATTTCTGTGACCGGTGCAGTGAACGTTGATTTCAATGACGTAAACACCGTAATGAAAAATTCTGGTGTTGCGATCATGGGTTCTGCAAGTGCTGAAGGTGAAAACCGTGCATTGGAATGCGTTCAGGGAGCAATGAATTCTCCATTGTTGAATGACAATAATATCGAAGGTGCAAACTACGTATTGTTGAACATCACTTATGGTGACAAAGAAGTATTAATGGATGAAATCGGAATCATTACAGATTACATTCAACAAGAAGCTGGTTCCTCTGCAGATGTAATTTGGGGACACGGTTATGATCCAACATTGGGTGATAAATTGAGTGTTACTTTAATTGCTACAGGTTTCAAATCATCTCCAATTACTGGATTTGAAAAAGCACCTGAGCGCACAGTGATTACATTGGACCAAGAGCCAAAGAATGAAATTATTTCGCTGTTGCAATCTCCAACCCAAGCTGCAACTCCAACAGTTGAAGCAAAAATTGAAGCGACTGTAAATCCAGAACCATATTTGAAAGCAGAAGATTTGAATACTGTGGAAGCGAAAGTTGAAATTACGGAACCAGTCATTTCTTTTACTGAAGAATCAAAAAATGAATTCAAAAAAGAGGAACCAACCTTAGAACTAGATTGGGAAATCACTCCGACTGCGGTTCAAAAAGAAGATAAAACAGAAACTCCAAGCGTGGTTGTTTTTGATTTAGATGATGATGTTGAGGCTAAATTAGAATTAAACAATCGCACGCCAAGAATAACAACTTCACCTGAAGAGCAACAAAGATTGGCGCAAGAGCGTTTGGAAAGAATCCAATTGTACACTCAAAAATTGAGAAAAACGGACGGAATCAGCGCGTTGGAAAATGAGCCAGCTTTCGTTCGAAGAAACATCAATTTAGACAGTTCAAACCCAAGCACAGATTCAACTGTTTCTAGATTTGGTTTGACAGATGGACAAAATGGAACGGCGACTTTGCGAAGCAACAATTCATTTTTACACGATAACGTAGATTGATTATGACTTTCACAGAAAGAATCAATGCAGATATTAAAGCGGCCATGCTTGCCAGAGAAAAGGAAAAATTGGCTGCTTTGAGAGATATTAAGTCGAAACTGATGCTTGAAGCTACTTCAGGCTCAGGAGAAGTTTCCGAAGAAGTTGCAATGAAAATTGTAATGAAGTTGCACAAGCAACGCATGGATACTTATGCACTTTATATCGAGCAAAACAGAGAAGATTTGGCGCATGATGAAATTTTTCAAGCGCAAATCATCGAAGCTTACCTTCCAAAGATGTTGTCAGAAGACGAGATCCGCGCGGAAGTGCAAGCAGCAATCGCTCAAACCGGCGCTTCAGGACCACAAGAAATGGGCAAAGTGATGGGCGTCTTAACATCTAAATTAGCAGGAAAAGCAGATGGAAAAGTCATCTCAGCGATGGTTAAAGAAGAGTTAAGCAAATAAATTAGGCTTTATTTTCCAGTGAGGAATAACTTCACTAGATGTTGTTTAAAAGCTGTCTGATATTTTCAGGCAGCTTTTTTAGCTTTTGGATAGAAATGTGTAGATAAAATTAGAATAAATCAGACTACTTCTCAATCAAAAACTTATGCGATCCATCACAATTCGGCATGCGCTTCGATAGTCCGCAAATGCAATCGTTTAAACCTTTCCCTTTCAGGATTCTTGGAATGCAATTGTCAATTCTTGTTTCGCGGGTTTTGGGCTGTTTGGCGCTTTCAAAATGCAAATAATAGCCCTTTTTTCGTCCTGGAGTCAATGATTCGAAAGCAGATTTGAGGGTTGGATTTTCGTTTAGTTTGTTGGTCAATTCTATCGGTACGACAAATTCTTCCGCTTTTTTATAAGTTACATTCAAACCTGCTCTTTCCACTTCAATGGCTTCAAAAATATACGCTTTGATCACGCTTTCTTGTGCGATAATTTCTTGTAAATTGGCAAATCGAATTTGTCTGGCAGAAGTCGAATTTTCTGTTTGTTGGTGCAAAATTTGATTGGTGTCGCTCAGCAACGCGCCTTTGAAAAAATTGAGCGCACAATATTCTTTAAAACCGTGAATTAAAACTACATTTCCATTCTGAAAAACATAACAAGGTACTTTCCATTTCAACGCTTCAACAAGCTGACATTCCAACACAATTTTGCGCAAATATTGCATTTCTGCATTCCATTTTTTGGCATTTTGGAAGAATTCGTCTACTTGTGGATTCATGCGTTTTTAGTTTTAGAATAAAATTAATTTTACCTGTGTTGATCGATCAAAATCACATTGCCATCTGGATCCGAAAGCATTATGTATGCTGGTCCATCGGTTTTTTCGTCAGCTTCTGGCGCAATCGTAATTTCTTTGGCTTTTAGTTCTTTTTGGATCACACGGACATCGTCCCAATCTTTCACATTTTTGGCGTTTTCGTCCCAACCAGGATTGAAAGTGAGCATGTTTTCTTCAAACATTCCTTGAAAAATACCAATCAAAGTATTTCCATTTTTCATGATTAAATATTTTTGCTCTAAACTTCCACCAAAGACCGTGAAACCAAGTTTTTCATAAAAATTCTTGGAAATTTTGACATCTTTCACATTCAAACTCATTGAGAAAGCACCCAATTTCAAGTTTCTTTGTTTCTTTTCAGTTTTATCTTTGTAAACGATTGTATTTCCGCTCACAAATGACCCCAAAAAGAATGCTGCAAAAAGCGCAGTGATGATGATGCTTGTTTTTTTCATGTCTTGAGAATGATGAATAAAAAAGTAAAAATAGGATTTATTTTAAATATCAAATTTTTCTTGCCATCCATGAAATCAAATTTTGTTCTTAATTTAGACTTTCTTAAGAATAAGTAAAAGGAATAGAAAAACCGCCTGATAAAATCAAAAGGTTTTTCTGTGGATTCGGAGGGTATGTTTTTGAACCTTTTTTTTAGATTTGAATAAATTAAGTTCTACTTTCAAAGACTACTTTGGACATTAAATGATTTTCATAAAATCGGCTGAGTCAACTATGATAAAGTAAAAAATAAGTGGTTAAATTTTGTGTTTATCTACCTATTTAAATGCCGATATTAAAAAGTCATCATAAAGCAAAATCAAGCCTTGCAATTTACACATTAATGTATCAATTTACCGTGAAAATATGTATATTTGAATGTATTTTCACACTTAATATAGCATCTAGAAATGATAAACCAGACCACAAAACATAAAATTGAGGCACTGCACCTTCAATATTTAAACTTGGCAAAGGGCAATGAATCAGTATTAAAGGAAATAACCCTAGCCGAAATTCCGGAGCTGGTTTATAACTCAAACGCTATCGAAAATTCAACCCTTTCTTTGGAAGACACAGAAAAAATTCTTGCTGGAGGCATTTTAGAGCGAAAAGTAAATGTGAGAGAAATTTACGAAGCCAAAAATTTGGCCAAAATTACTGAATCCTTGCTAGAAAAAAACAAATCGCGACTAAATTTAAAACTCATTTTAAACTTGCATAAAACTTTGCTTACCAACATTGACGATAATATTGCCGGTCGTTTTAGAGTTGGCAAAGAATGGGTGCGTGTTGGCAATCACTTAGGTGCAAATCCACGGTTTGTTATATCACTAATGCAAGAGCTAGTCGACAATTATAACCAGAATAAAATCAGTTATTTTTTAGATGCTGTGGCACATTTCCACGCAGAGTTTGAAACCATTCATCCTTTTGTGGACGGAAATGGAAGATTGGGCAGAGTACTTATCAATCTGCAGTTACTAAATTTAGGTTTCCCACCAATTATCATTCAAAATAAAAGCAAACATACTGAATATTATCCGCTGTTTACAAAGTACCAGTCTACATTGAAATTTGGAGATTTCACAGAGTTATTTGCGCTACTGTTGCAAGAATCTATGCACAAAAGAATAACCATTCTTACGGCAAAAAAAATAATTCCTCTTGCACTTTGGGCATCGCAAAAAGGAGTTAAACCAAATGTTGCAGCTAATAAAGCCAAAAGGCAAACGATTCCCGCCTTCCGCCTGCGCGAAAAATGGATGATTGCAGAAGAATTTACACCACCAATTAATTATTGAATTAGAACAAATGAACATACTAACGTAGCGTTTGCAAAAAAGTAATAAAAGATAATAGCAGCATCAAAACCAAAATCGTTAGTGGAATTATTGTGAAACTATGGAATTTTTGAACTGTTTTTTTTGCAAAAAAGAAGCGTACGCAAAAGTGATTTCAAACAAAAAATGCCTCTCTTTCGAGAAGCATTTTTTCTGTGGGAACGGAGGGAATCGAACCCCCGACACAAGGATTTTCAGTCCTTTGCTCTACCGACTGAGCTACGTTCCCGCCTTAATTGTGGGTGCAAATATAACAACTTTATTTAATCAGGAGTGGTAAAAATAGAATTTTTTTCGTTTTTTTACTTGTATCTTTGCAAGCAATGGTAAAAAATAAAAGGTATTTGGTTGTTGATGCAGGCAATACGCGCATAAAAGTCGCTGTGTACAACAACGATAATCTAGCCGAAATTCACCTTTTTGCCAGTGATGAACTTGCACAATTAAAATCGTTTTTGATTAATAACCGTTTTCACGAAGCTATCTTGTCATCCGTTCGTTCTCAAAAAGAAACCAAATGGATGTTGCAGTTGATGCAAGGAGCGAAATTATTCAAAACTTTGCCCAATTATCCAATCGGTTTGAATTATGAAACGCCGGAAACACTTGGCGCTGATAGATTAGCGAATGCAATTGCAGCATTTACTAAGGCTAAAGGAAATGCGTTGGTAGTGGACATCGGAACATGCATCAAATTTGATTTCGTGAGTGAAGATGGCGTTTATCAAGGTGGATCTATTTCTCCTGGAATTCAATTGCGATACAAAGCCATGCAACAATTTACCGCTGGACTTCCGTTGGTAAATAATTTAGAACGGCCAAAATTAATTGGAAAATCTACCGTTGATTGTATGCACACTGGCGTGATGCTCGGCGCGGAAGCAGAAATCAATGCTTTTATTCAAGATTATCAAGCTAAATATGAAGGATTAACAATTTTTATTACCGGTGGAGATGCTCAGTATTTTGATTTCGCAACAAAAAACAACATCTTTGTAGACGAAAATTTGACCCTAACGGGTTTATTCATTACAATTCAAGCACATGTACATTAAACTATTGACGTTTATTTTTATTGGTTTTGCACTTTCGACAAACGCTCAGAAGTTTTCAAATTCACCTTTCAGTTCATACGGAATTGGAGAATTTGGAGGTCTGGATAACGCCATTTTTAGTGGAATGGGAAACACTTCAGTTTCAAATTTAGATTCAACCATAGTAAATATCAACAATCCTTCCTCCTACGCCTCTTTGGCCCATGGTCAGCCGCTTTTTTCAACCGGAATATCATCCAGATTTTCTGAATTCAGATCTGGCGATGCACTTTCAAACTCCAAATATATTGGAATTGAACAATTTGCATTAGCGATTCCTTTTGCTAAAAAATTAGGTTTGGCTTTTGGTATCAAACCATTTTCGAGAACAGGTTATGATTTTTATGACCTTCAAACCATCAACTCACAGCAAGAAATAAAATACATTTACCGCGGTTCTGGAGGTACACATCATGTTTTTGTTGGATTCGCTGCCAATTTATTTGAATATAAAAGCCATAAATTAGGAATTGGAGCGAACTTAGGATATGTTTTCGGAACAACATTAAATGAAAGAATTTCATACATCAATGCTGAATATGCTTCAACAGACGCCATTCCTGGAGGGGTTGAAAATAAAACATCTACTTTAAAATCCTTCAACACTGATTTTGGGCTGAATTACCAATGGAAAATAAACAATAATAAATCGTTGATAATAGCCGCAACTTACACTCCAGCTCAAAAATTAACTGCGAGCCGAAGCCAATTTTTAGCTTATTCTGATGATGTAAATAATTTTAACACATACGTTTACCAAGATACTGCAACCGTCGAAAAAGGAAATTTTGCTATGCCCTCAATGATTGGGTTAGGCGCAACTTATGTAATGAGACCAAAAGGCGCGCAAAAGGCAAAGAAAATATATCAATTAACTTTAAGCGCTGAATTTAAAACTACTGATTGGTCAAATTACAGCACTACTTTTAGCGCTGTAACTGCAGCAGGGAATTTTTCGAATACAACTGCTTTTGCCTTTGGAAGTCAATTTACTCCTCACAACGATTACAAAGATAAAACGGTAGGCTTTTTATACAGAATGAGATACCGCGCAGGATTTCAATATGCCACTTTGCCCATTGTTATTCAAAACAAACAACAAACAAACACCGCTTTTACTGCAGGAATTGGTCTTCCATTTGCTACTCAAAGATCTTCATCCTCTTTAAATTTTGGTTTCGTTTTTGGAAAACAAGGAAATGGAGAATTGAGCTCTGTCAATGAACGATACATAGGAGTAAATTTCGGCGTAACAATTTCTCCAGGAGCAAACGACCGATGGTTTAGAAAATTTAAAATCGATTAGTCTCTTTCAATAGCAAAGTCAAATGGTTTTTAATCAAAAAAATAGCTTCCATTTCTTCCTTTTGACTTGCATTTGCACTTTAATGAATGCTTGTGTCAACGATTTGGATTCAATCAAAAAAATTACGTTCAAAGCCACTGACCCTGATGAAAGAACAACTAATTTGGAAGTTTTTTATACTGACAGCGGTTATGCTCGGGTGCAAATCTTCGCAAAATTAGCAGAAACTTATTCCAAACCAGAACCTATTATCAAATTGAAAGATGGCGTAAAAATCAATTTTTTCTCTGAAAATGGGGAAATTGTTTCAGTATTGACTGCGCTTTATGGCGAAATTCAGCAGGAACGAGGAACCATGTTTGTGCGCGATTCAGTTCAACTTTACAATTTTGGAAAAAAGCAAAGATTAGAAACGGAAGAATTATTCTGGAATCAAAGAGATTCATCTATATACTCAGAAAAACCCGTTGTGGTGAAAACACCCGAGTCCGTTCTTTTCGGAAAAGGAATTAGAACCAAACAAGATTTTTCAGCCTACGAATTTCTGCAGCCACGAGGAAAAATGAAAATGAAAAACAATTTGTAGATTAAAATTCAAGCTAATCAATTGAATAATTAGCAAATTAACCACCAATCAAAAGTTGTTTTTAACTTTGCCAGAATAAGAGAAAAAATTATGGGAATTTATAATAAAGTAATGCTCTATTTTTGGCTGGCAATGGCCATTTTTATTTTTATTGGAGTAACAGTAATGGGCTTGAAATCAGGTTTTGAAAGATGGTACCACTTTTACCTTTTCGGCGCAATTTCTTTGATGATGTTTTTTGTCAAAAAATGGATGTTGAAGCGCATGGAAAAACATTTGCTTTTTTTAGAAGAACAAAATAGACAAAACGGCAACAAAGCGTAATTTCCATTTATCATCATTTTAGCACTTTCTTGTGAAGAATTGAACACTGAACATAATCTTGCTTTGAAATGGCACATTATCTCTATTTTTGGTAAACTTTAGTGCTAAAAATATGTTCTAATTTAGTTTTCGAGGATTAACAACTTTATGAAGCTTCTTAAAATCTTTCTTTCTATAATCTGCTTGATTTTGCTTTCCAATGGCTTTTCTCAGCGATTGCTTTCAGGAAAAATTTTGGATGAAAAAAAGAATCCAATTCCTTTTGCTAAAGTTTATGTCAAAACGAGCGCTGATTTAAGAACGCAAGCGGATGTGAATGGCTACTACGAAATGCGTCTTTTTGAAGGAGAATATTTCTTGGTTTTTTCCGCTACGGGTTATGAAGACAGAGAATCATATATCGTTATAAATCCCGCAGATTCAAAAAGAGATATTCAGCTTTTTCCGCTCAAAATTCAAGAATTAGAGGGTTTTGAAGTCACGACGAAAAAAAGTAATCCTGGGAGAGAAATCATGCTGAAAGTGGTTGAAAAACGTGACAAAATCAATCCTTGGAATGTACCGCATACGGTGGATGTTTACATCAAAGCAAGTGAAAAAATCACCAAAACAGGGAAGGAAAAAGGAAAGAAAAACGACGACGAAAAAACCAATGGAAAAGAAATTGAAGATCCATTCGAAGCCGAAAGACGCAAAATTATTGCTGAATCCAATAAAATGAATTTGTTAGAAGTGCAAATTCAAAGAAATTTTGCGCCGCCTTCAAAAGTCAAAGAAATTAGAAATGCATACACCTTGCGCGGAAGCGACAAACAATTGTATTACACGACAACTGTAAAGTCAAATTTCAACTTTTTTGAAAATTTATTGCACCTGAACGACTTGCATCAATCGCCCGTAAGTTCGCCCATTTCTGGTCCGGGGATTCTTTCCTATAAATACCGATTGGAATCTCAAACGATAGAAAATGGACAAAAAATCCACAAAATAAAAATCATTCCGCGCAGCACGGCCACCACTACTTTGTCTGGTTATATTTATGTGATTGATTCACTTTGGTTGATTCAAAAATTAGAATTGTCCATGGAAAAAGGCAATTTGTTGAAATATGATTACTTCAAAATTGAGCAAACTTTCAATCATCCGGGTGATTCCATTTGTGTTTTGACAAATCAAGTGTTGACCTACGGAACAAAATTCAAAGATGAAATCTCAGCTTGTAAAACAGAAGCTACTTACAGTAATTATGTTTTTAACCCACAATTTTCGAATAAATTTTTCGGCAACGAGGTAGCGATTACCGCCCAAGAAGCGTATGAAAAAGACACGAGTTTTTGGGCTACAGCAAGAACAACAACTTTGACGCAGGAAGAACAAGATTTCATCATTTTGAAAGACAGTTTGCGCGATAGATTGAACCGCAAAGAATACCTGGATTCAATTGATGCTGTTTTCAATAAAGTCACTTTTTGGAAAGTCGTTTGGTTTGGTATTGATCACCGCAATCGCGAAAAACAAACACAATGGACCATCAACTCCGTTGCAGCATCTTCTAGACCGGTTTATATTGCAGGTTCACGCGTTGCTCCTGGGTTCAGCTATTTCAAAAAATGGAAAGACCAACGCGCCATTGATATGTACACAGAATTATCTTATGGTTTTAGAAATGAGGACGTTAAAGGACGAACTTGGTGGCGGTATCGTTACGATCCATTTCATCTCGGAACCATTGGTTTTGGTGCTTCGCATGATTTTGACGCTATCAGAAGTTACGATGCGATTTCTCAAATTTTCAAGCGATCCAATTTCATCGAAACAACTTCCATGAAAGTTTTTGGAGAATATGAAATCTTTAATGGTTTTTATGTCAATCCTGAAGTGAGTTTCACAGAAAGAAGAAGTTTGGATACCAATCGATACAGATTCAATACTGTTCTGGATAATGCATTAAATAATGATGATCCAACTTCTTTCGCTTCCTACCAGGCGGCTTTGGCTGAAATTACTGTTAGCTATATCCCCAACCAAAAGTACATGCGCGAACCATACCGAAAAGTTGTTTTAGGTTCTCGTTGGCCAACTTTTTATACTTATTATCAAAAGGGAATTCCAAAAATTTTCAGCAGTGATATCAACCACGATTATTTGCTGTTTGGAATTATGCAAACATTCAAAATTGGTACTTTAGGAACGTCAAACTACCACATAAAAACAGGAACTTTCATCAATTCAAAACAATTGAGGGATGCTGATATGAAGTTTAATCGCCGAAGTGATCCTTTTTGGTTTTCAAATCCTTTGTATTCCTTCCAAGGTTTAGATACGCTTTTGCCAACCAACCGCAGGATTTTTGAAGGACATTTTATTCACCACGACAATGGAGCAATTCTGAACAAAATTCCATTTATGAAAAAAACTGGCGTTGGATTGGTTTTTGGAGCCGGCGCTTTGTATGTAACAGAATATAAATACCAACATTACGAAGTTTTGGCAGGCTTAGAGCGCAATTTCAAGTTTTCAAGACGCCGATTGAGAATTGGGATTTACGGTGTTTTGTCCGATGGAAACCAAATAAAACCAACCGCAACATGGAAAATTTCATTTGCAGTTTTAGACGATAGAAATATGAAATGGAATTTCTAAGATAGAATTTCACAAATGCTTTGATTGCAATCGAACTTCTGAAAAGGTCAGAATCTACAACGTAATTTCCGAAAAATCAAGCACAGATTTTTCCCAATTTGCAGTATTTTCTGGTCTTACGAGTTGAATTGTTTGCAAACCTGCGGCTTTCGCGGCTTGTAATTCTTCAACAATATCAGATAAAAATAAAATCGTTTCAGGTTGAATTTCTAAAATTTCTGCGATTTTTCTGTAGGTAATTACATCTCGCTTCCCTCCTGTTTTGGTATCGAAATAAGCTGAGAAATAAGGCGTCAAATCTCCGTTTACACTGTAGCCGAAAATTAATTTTTGCGCAGCTACAGAACCAGATGAAAAAACACCCAAATCAATTCCATTGGATTGCCAATTTTCCAGTGCTTGCGGCACATCTGAATAGACATGCCCTTTGATTTCTCCTGAAACATAACCTTCTTCCCACAAAACACCTTGTAAAGTTTTCAGCGGCGTGATTTTCTTGTCTTCCAAACTCCATTTTAACAATTGTGCAATTTGCTGGTCAATGTTTTCCAAAATGATATCTTCTTCGGAAGCCAATTTTTGCGTTTGTTCCAAAGCTTCCTTAACCTCCTCTAAATGAATCAAGTTTTTTATTTTGTAAATGTTTTTTCTGAAATAGGGAAATAATTGATCATAAACGAAAGATACAGAAGTTGTCGTGCCTTCAATATCCGTTAAAATAAACTTGACGTTGGAAATTTTCATGCTGTAAAGTTAAACTGAAAGAGATACAAATAAACAAAAAAGGAATAAGCTTTGCGCAAATTCCTCTTCACTAAATATTTCGAATTAGCTATTTATTCTCCAAATTGTGCATTTCTAACTTTGTAAATTCTCTCGATGATTTCCACCACTTTTAAACCTTCTAAAGCATTGGTTGTAGAAGTCGTTCGACCTTTAATTGTGTCAATCACATTGGAAATCACATAATGATGATTCGCTGCAGATCCTTTGTAAGCACCGTAATCATTTCCTGGATTTGTTGGCGCTAATTCTGGCATTTCATAACCAGGAATGTTGCAAGCTTCCACTTCATTCATGTATTGACCGCCAATTTTCACACTTCCTTTGCTCCCAATTATCGTCATGGAAGATTCCAAATTTTGATCTACAACTGAAGTTGAATAGTTAATTGAACCCATTCCACCGTTGATGAAATCGAAACTCACGAAACCTGAATCTTCAAAATCAGTTGAATTTTTGTGCGTAAAATCAGCAAATTTCCCTTGAATATTGTCGATGTCGCCGAACAACCAATACATGATGTCAATGAAATGCGAAAACTGCGTAAAAAGTGTGCCGCCATCTAAATCTGAAGTTCCTTTCCAGCCACCTTTTTTGTAATATCTATCGTCACGATTCCAATAACAATTCAATTGAACCATGAAAATATCGCCTAAAATTCCATCTGAAACGATTGATTTAACCCACTCAGAAGGAGGAGAATATCTATTTTGCATGACACAAAATACTTGTTTCGACATTTGCAGCGATTTGAAAATAATTTGCTCGCAGTTATCTTTCGTTAAACCCATTGGTTTTTCACAAACAACGTGTTTTTTCGCATCCAAAGCAGCAATACTTTGCGCAGCATGTAAACCATTTGGCGTACAAACATTCACAACATCAAAATCTAATCCTGATGACAACAATTCTTCCACCGTTTTGAAAAATGGAACGTTGAAATGTGTCGCATCACATTCTTCCGCACTGCGAATATCGACCATGGCAACCAATTCACCTTCAGCATCTCTAGCAATCATTTCTGCATGACGTTTGCCAATATGTCCAGCACCAACAACTGCGAATTTTATTTTTTGATCTTTATGCATTTTCAATTTTTTTAACCGTTTGATTTAAAAGTTGGTACTTCTCGCCACTTTCTTGACAAATTGCCATTCCGTCAGCATCAAATTCCAAACGAATACCATATTCGCTCATCCAACCCATTTGTCTCGCAGGATTCCCGACCATCAAAGCGAAAGCAGGAACGTGTTTTGTAACCACCGCGCCAGCGCCAATAAAAGCAAATTCACCGATGTCATGTCCGCAAACTATCGTAGCATTTGCACCAATAGAAGCGCCTCGTTTTACAACCGTTTTAGAATATTCTCCTCGGCGATTTACCGCACTTCTGGGATTGATAACATTGGTAAAAACCATGGATGGCCCAAGGAAAACATCGTCTTCGCATTCAACGCCCGAATAAATCGAAACATTGTTTTGAATTTTGACATTTTTTCCTAAAATTACACCAGGAGAAACAACCACATTTTGTCCAATGTTGCAGTTTTCTCCAATCGTGCAGTCTGGCATAATGTGTGAAAAATGCCAAATTTTAGTTCCATTTCCAATATGGCAACCAGCATCTACAATGGCTGTTTCGTGCGCGAAATAATTTGTCATTTGATAATGTATTTATCGAAATCGTTGTGTTCTTTTTTATTCAATTCTTCTGAAGTTAAACTCAAGAAGTATGCATACGTTCTTTTCAATCCTTCAGCACGATCAATCGTTGGCTCCCAACCTAGCAATGCTCTCGCTTTGGTGATATCCGGCTGACGTTGTTTTGGATCATTTACTGGCAATTCATGGTAAACCACTTTTTGATCTGTCCCAGTTAATTTGATAATTTCCTCAGCAAAATCGCTGATTGTAATTTCGTCAGGATTTCCAATATTCACTGGTTCAGCATAATCACTCAACAACAATCTGAAAATTCCTTCCACCAAATCATCGACGTAGCAAAAAGAACGCGTTTGAGAACCATCTCCAAAAATAGTAATGTCTTCTCCGCGCAATGCTTGACCGATGAACGCAGGTAACACACGACCATCATTCAGTCGCATTCTTGGACCGTAAGTATTAAAAATGCGAACAATACGTGTTTCCAAACCGTGGTAAGTATGGTAAGCCATCGTGATTGCTTCCTGAAAACGTTTCGCTTCATCGTAAACTCCCCTAGGACCAACAGGATTCACATTTCCCCAATATTCTTCAGGTTGCGGATGCACCGTTGGATCGCCATAAACTTCAGAAGTTGAAGCGATTAAAACACGGGCATTTTTCTCTTTCGCCAATCCCAAGCAATTGTGAATTCCAAGTGAACCAACTTTCAAGGTTTGGATTGGAATTTTCAAATAATCGATTGGACTTGCAGGTGAGGCAAAATGCAGGATATAATCCAGTTTTCCAGGAATATGAATGAATTTCGTAACATCATGGTTATAAAATTCAAAGTTTTCCAAATGAAAAAGGTGCTCAATATTCTTTAATTGTCCGGTAATCAAATTGTCCATCGCAATCACGTGGTAATTTTCCTTGATAAAGCGATCGCACAAGTGAGAACCTAAAAATCCTGCAGCCCCGGTGATTAATATGCGTTTTTTCATTTTAATTTTTGTATAAAATTTTTCAATTGGTCTAAATAAGTTGAATCTAAATTCCAAAGATTTTTTGTCAAATAATTTCGATTTTCTTCTTTAATTTTTTTCTTTTGACTTTTTGATTCGCCTAATAAAGCTTCCAAATAAGCGTATATTTTAGTTTTTCTTGCTGGCGTAGTATAGTTTTTAACCTTCGAATCGAGGCAAATTTCATACGCACTCCAACATTCAAAAATCTCAGAATTATCAGTATTAATTATATTTTCTAAAATAGTTTCTAAATCTCCATTTTCACTATTATTTGGAAAGAAAAAAAAGTCGATTTCAAATTCATTTATGAATTCATAACTCTGAAAATCTAATTTCGTTTTAGAAATTTGGTCGGCATCAAATATAATTACGTTCTTTATTCCTAATTTATAGTTCTTTTCAAAATCAACTTTTGAAAGTTTAATCTCATCCTTCCCGCCAACAGCTGAGACTAAACAATTGTCTATACCTAAATGTATTAAGTAATCTTCTAAAAACTTTTTATCTGCAATTCCTTCAACAAATATTTGAACTCTGATCATCCTCTAACATTTAAGGAATAATCAATAGCATGTTCAAATTGATTAAAATCATATTTAACAGAATCTACAATGTTATTTTTATTTCTAAATAAAGTGTACGAAGCTGTCTTATCTTGTAATTTACTTAACTCTTCAGTTTCTAAAACTTCCTTAAAAGCTCTCAAGCATTCTGAATCATGAGTTGTAATAAATAATTGCGTGTTGTTTTTATCTGCAACTTTAAGTAAAACTTCCCAAACCTTTTTCATTCTTGAAAAATGCATTCCATTGTCAATTTCATCAATCATCAAACGCCTGTTTTTACAAATAATAATCTCTAAAATCAATCGTACTAAACGAATTGTTCCATCACCCATCATAAAAAGTGGAAGCGGTTTCTTCTCATCATTGAAAAGAACAACTAAAATTTGATTTTCTGGGATGGTCGTTGTATCGATTGTAATGTCGTAGATATCATCAGATAATATAGCGAGATTTTCTAAAAACTCCTTTTTGAGTTTCGGATTTGTATTGATGTTTTTAGAGAAAAAATTAACTAAATCATTTTGATATACAAGTCCAGATTTAATATATGGAAAATAATTCCCCTCAAATTTATTTCTATGCCGACGAAAATCAGGCAAAACAAAATTAATTTTCCCAGCATGATTATGTTGTAATAGTTTTTCTGGGAATTCATCTTTTGAAACCAAAGTGTCGACCAAAAAATCTGAAACTTGATGCACTTCTAGGCTATTACTGGCAACTTCAGTGATATTAAGATTCTCTAATTTTGAATTATTGAACTGAAAATTGTAATTTATTTTACTATTTATTGAGCCACAGAAAAAATCAAAATAATTAACTTTTGGGTCATATTTATTTAAATCACCTTTTGCAGCTAAAACACTAAATTGATTAGTCAAGTAAATATATGGTATTGTATCAAATAAAAGTGCTTCCAAAACACTTGTTTTTCCAACATTATTATCTCCCAAAATGATATTAAACTGCTTAATATCATTTAATTCAAGAGATTCAAGTCCTTTAAAATTTTCAACTTTAAAGTATTCTAAATGTTGTTTTTCAATTTTTTCCATCACAATAAATTTACTGCATTCCTTCCAATGCTCGCATAAAAATATCCTTTTTCGGACATTTCTTCTAAATCGAACAAATTTCGACCGTCGAAAATAACTTTGTCTTTCAATAATTCTGAAACTCTATTGAAATCTGGATTTCTAAAAATTCCCCATTCGGTGCAAATTACCAATGCATCTGCGTCTTCAAGTGCTTCATATTCGCTGTTTGCATAATTGATTTTGTCGCCAATTAAATTGCGCACATTTTTCATCGCTTCTGGGTCGAATGCTGTCACATCTGCGCCCGCTTTCGTCAATTCCTCAATCATATATAAAGCTGGAGCTTCGCGGATATCGTCTGTATCTGGTTTGAAAGCCAAGCCCCATATAGCGATTTTTTTGCCTTCCAAATTTCCTCTGAAAAAATTCTTAATTTTTGGGAATAATACCGTTTTTTGATCTTCATTTACCTTCATTACAGCTTCCAAAATCTCAAAATTGAAATTTTGTTCTTTCCCGGATTTCACCAATGCTTGAACGTCCTTTGGAAAACAAGAGCCGCCGTAACCAATTCCTGGAAATAAAAAGCGCTTTCCTATTCGCTCATCTGAACCAATTCCGATGCGCACTTTGTCTACATTGGCGCCAACCAATTCGCAAAAATTTGCCACTTCATTCATGAAAGTGATTTTTGTAGCAAGAAATGCGTTGGCTGCATATTTTGTCAATTCTGCAGATTTCTCATCCATGAAAATAATTGGATTTCCCTGTCTAACAAATGGTTTGTACAAACTTTCCATCACTTTCATGGCTTTCTCATCAGAAGTACCAATCACAACGCGGTCAGGTTTCATGAAATCATCCACTGCAAATCCTTCACGCAAAAATTCTGGATTGGAAACAACGGCAAAAGGAACAGTTGCATTTTTCGCAATTGCTGCATGTACGTTTTCAGCAGTACCAACAGGAACGGTGCTTTTATCTACGATCACTTTGTAATCAGTAATCATTTTTCCTAATTGTTCAGCTACACCCAAAATGTAGGACAGATCTGCAGATCCATCTTCACCTGGAGGTGTTGGCAATGCTAAGAAAATGATTTCAGCATCTTTAATTCCAGCGGCTAAATCTGTGGTAAATGACAACCGATTTGCTTTGATATTTCGCTCAAAAATGACATCCAAATGCGGCTCATAAATCGGAATTTCACCGTTTTTCATTTTCTCCACTTTATTTGCATCAATGTCAACGCAAATTACCTGATTTCCAGTTTCAGCAAAACAAGTTCCTGTAACTAAACCAACATATCCTGTTCCGATTACGGCAATTTTATTCATCTTATTTTTTGTTTACGTATTCTGCAACTTGTGCGCAAATATAATTCAATTGTTCTTCGTCTAATTCTGTGTGTATAGGTAATGAAAGCACTCTTTTTGTCAACCAATCCGTCACTGGTAAATCTTGATTTTCGCAGCCAAAAGATTCAAACATTTTTTGTTTGTGGGCAGGAATCGGATAATAAATCATCGACGGAATTCCTTTTTCTGCCAAATATTTACTTAAACCGTCTCTGTCAATTCCATCTAATTGCAAAGTATATTGATGAAAAACATGTTTCGATTTTGGGTCGCGAAAAGGCGTTGTAATTCCTTCAATTGAAGCGAAATAATTGTCGTAAAAATCGGCCGCTTTTCTGCGAGCGTCGCAATAGCTGTCCAAAAGAGGCAATTTGATGCGCAAAACGGCTGCTTGAATTGAATCTAATCGAGAATTACAACCTACCACTTCGTGCACATATTTAACTTTTTGCCCATGATTGGAAATTTTTTTCATTTCAATTGCCAAGTCAGAATTATTGGTACAAAGCGCTCCGCCGTCACCATAACAACCTAAGTTCTTGGATGGAAAAAATGAAGTTGAGCCAACATCACCAATCGTTCCTGTTTTTGAAACACGTCCGTCTTCGTGTGTATAATCGCAACCGATTGCTTGCGCATTGTCTTCCAAAACAAATAAATTGTGCTTTTTTGCAATTGCCATAATCGAATCCATGTCAGCTGATTGACCGTATAAATGCACCGGCACAATGGCTTTCGTTTTCGATGTAATCGCCGCTTCGATTTTACTCGAATCAATGCAAAATGTTTTTGAATCAACATCGACAAAAACTGGTATTAGGCCCAAAAGTGCGATCACTTCAGTGGTTGCAATGTATGTATATGAAGGCGTAATTACCTCATCACCAATTTTCAACCCCATAGCCATCAAAGCAATCTGAAGAGAATCCGTGCCGTTTGCACAGGGAATGACATGTTTTACGTTCAAATAATTTTCTAATTCCTGCTGAAAAGAAGAAACTTCAGGACCGTTGATAAATTCGGTCTTTTCGATTACACTCAAAATAGCCGCATCAACAGCTGTTTTTATGTGATCATACTGCGACTTTAAGTCGACCATTTGGATTTTCTTCATCTCTTTTCAAATTGATAGTGCAAAAGTCTGCCAAGCTAAGGGAGACAAAGATAAAAAAAGGATTGGAAACTTGAAATTTGAGCGATAAAATCAATTTAATTCACTTTCTCCAACAGCATCAAAAACTCCATATTTCCATCACCACCTAAAATTGGCGATTCGATGTGTTTCAAATATTTCAGGTTGCTCTTCGATGCTTCTGATTTGATGTCTTCTATCATTTTGGGATACAGTGATTTATTTTTCACAATTCCACCTTTTCCGATGTTTTCTTTGCCGACTTCAAATTGAGGTTTTACCAATACAATCAGTTGCGATTGTGGTTTCAAAAAAGCGTGAATGAAAGGAAAGATTTTATAAAGTGAAATGAAAGAAACGTCAATTAAACATAAATCAATCGGTTCTGTAATCAAATTGATTGTCAATTCTCTCACGTGCGTTTTTTCCAAGTTTACAGCACGTGCATCGCTTTTCAATCTTTCGTGCAATTGGTCAGAACCAACATCTACACAGAAAACTTTTGTGGATCCGTGATGCAAAGCAACCTCTGAAAAACCTCCAGTTGAAGCGCCAATATCTAAAACTACTTTCCCTGAAAAATCTATATTCCAAGCATCTTTGGCGCGAATCAATTTCAAAGCACCACGAGAAACCCACGGAATTTCGTCTTCAATCAATTCTATTTTAATATCGATTGGAAATTTTTTTCCTGGTTTGTTAATTAATTTCCCATTGACCAAAACGCCTACTTCTTGAATCATTTTTTCGCAACGAACACGCGTAGTAATTAATCCACGTTTCATGATGATTTTGTCAAGACGTTCTTCTTCCATGTTTTCCATGCTGCAAAGGTAAGTTGAATTCTATTGTTAACTAGGGGATTTCAAATTATTGTCTCAAACTAGCGATTGTTTTACTGAATTTCAATACATTTGGAGCATAAAATACTTTTTTAAATATCAATTCCCACGTTCATGAAATTACACAATTGGCTCATTTCTAGAAAAAAAATCAAACAACTTCTAGTAATTAATTTTGTGATTTTCTCCTTGGGAATTAGTCAAATTGGATTTTCCCAAAATCCAGACATCAATTTGCTAAAATCAATCAATGTTGACCGTAACAAATCCTTGGATCCTGGCTTCATTCTGATTACAAATAGTGCAAGTCCAATAAGTATTGGCGCCCCCATTGTAGTTTTTTCAGTTGGATTAATTCAAAAAGACAGTACTTTAAAAAACAAAGGAATATTTTTGGCTGAAACATTTGCAGTGAACGGATTTTTGACCGTCGCTTTGAAATTGTCATTCAATCGAAATCGCCCTATAGAAGACTATCCTTTAATCATAGATAAGCACCAGCAAGCTAGCGGTGGAAGTCCTTCCTTTCCTTCAGGACATACTTCAACTGCTTTTGCTACAGCAACTTCATTGAGTTTAGCGTTTCCGAAATGGTATGTAATTACACCTTCATTTGCCTGGGCAAGTGCTGTCGGATATTCGCGCATGCATTTAGGCGTACATTATCCAAGTGATGTCCTAGCAGGCGCAGTTGTTGGCGCAGGTTCTGCGTTTCTTTCTTATAAATTAAATCGTTGGATTACTGGGAAATATTCTAAAAAGAAAACCAATAAAAAAATGTTGTGATTTAGAATTTTAATAGCATTAATGTCTTAAAATCTTAACATCCTAATATCTAATCTACTGCATTTCCCAACCGAATTTTTCTAATAATTTTTGTTCGACAAAATCACGAACGGTTTCATTTTCAATTTTTGCTAATACTTCCCCGATAAAAGCGGAAACCATCAAGGCGCGGGCTGATTTTTCTGAAATTCCTCTTGCACGCAGGTAGAAAACTGCTTCTTCGTCCAATTGTCCGGTGGTAGAACCGTGCGAACATTTTACGTCATCGGCATAAATCTCCAATTCTGGTTTGGAATTGATAGTCGCATTGTCGCTCAACAACACATTTCCATTCGATTGAAAAGCGTTGATTTTCTGCGCATCTTTTCGCACAAAAACTTTCCCGTTGAAAACAGCAGTTGAATTTTCATCCATCACACCTTTATACAATTCATTCGAAACGCAATGCGCTACTTTGTGATCCACAACGGTATGATTATCTACGTGTTGCTTTCCTTTCAAAACATATGCCCCCGATAAATTGGTTTCAGAATTTTGTCCGTCAACTGCAATCGTCAAATTATTGCGCACCAAACCGCCGTCTAAAGTGATTGTATTTATTGTGAAAGTTACGTCTTTTTCTTGTTTCACTTGCTCGGTTGCAATCGTAAACGAACTTTCATTTTCCAACTGAATTTTATCGATTGTAAATTTAGCATTAGCACCTACAAAAATTTCAGAAACAACATTTTGAAAAGAATTAACTGCATTTTCAGAGAAAAATCCTAAGCTAATATGCGCCGAAGCAAAATCTTCACAAACGATTACATTTCTATTTGCAGCGTAAGTATTTTCACCTGAATTGATAAAAATCACTTGCACACTTTGTTGAATATTTGCTTTTTTCGCAATGTGAATCGCCACGCCATCAGTCGCAGTGTAGGAATTCATTGCATTGAAAAATTCTCCATCAATTGGTAAAATAGAATCCAAATAAGCAGCAGTCCAAGTTGGCTTTTGACTCATTGGCGAAATTGAAATCCCTGCTTCTTCTTCAAAAACCGAAAGTTTTTCTTGGTAAAATCCATTGACAAAAACGATTTTTGAACCTTTTAAATTTGGAATCAAAAAAGGTGCTAAATCTAGGTTTTCATTGACTTTATTGGAAACTGAAAAAGTAGTGTTTTTGATTTTCGCAACACGCGTATATTTCCAAGCTTCCAAGCGCGTTGTTGGATAATCCAAGGTTTGCAAAATTTCAGCAGCACGATTTCTATTTACCATCGGTAAAGTGAAACTGACATCAGACCCAATGTTCAAATTATCAATCTCAAATTTTAAATCTTCAATCATTTTTTTACTTATTGCGCGAATTCCGCTTTGATCCAATCGTATCCTTTTTCTTCCAATTCCAATGCGAGTTCTTTCGTGCCCGTTTTCACGATGCGACCATCATACAAAACATGCACAAAATCTGGCACAATGTAATCCAACAAACGCTGATAATGCGTGATTACAATAGAAGCATTGTCTTTAGATTTCAAAGTATTTACACCATTTGCAACAATGCGCAACGCATCAATATCCAATCCAGAATCAGTTTCATCTAAAATCGATAATTTGGGATTCAACATCGCCATTTGAAAGATTTCATTTCTCTTCTTTTCACCGCCTGAAAAACCTTCATTCACGGAGCGAGAAGCCAATTTTGGGTCTAATTCGACAATTTTAGATTTTTCTTTCACTAATGCCATGAAATCTTTTGCAGAGATAGATTCTTCGCCACGGTATTCACGAATTTCATTCAGCGCAGTACGCAAGAAATTTACATTCGAAACACCTGGAATCTCCACTGGATATTGAAAAGCCAAAAACAATCCTTCTCGGGCTCTGTCTTCAGTTGCCATTTCCAACAAATCTTTGCCTTCAAAATCAACAGATCCTTCAGTTACTTCATATTCTTCGCGACCAGCAAGAATTGACGCCAAGGTACTTTTTCCAGCGCCATTTGGCCCCATAATTGCATGAACTTCACCAGCTTTCACTTCTAAATTCAAGCCTTTTAATATCTCCTTGCCATCGATTGAGGCGTGTAAGTTTGTAATTTTTATCATAAATATCTTTTTAAACTAGATAAATTATCCGACGGATCCTTCTAAACTAATCGCTAATAATTTTTGTGCTTCCACAGCAAATTCCATTGGTAATTGATTCAAAACTTCCTTGCAATAGCCATTCACAATCAAACTAATTGCTTTTTCTGTGCTAATTCCGCGCTGATTACAATAGAAAATTTGATCTTCACCAATCTTCGAAGTAGTTGCTTCATGCTCAATCTTCGCAGAGCTATTTTTACATTCGATGTATGGAAAAGTATGCGCACCACATTCGTCGGTCATTAATAAAGAATCACATTGTGAGAAATTTCTCGCATTGTCAGCGCTTTTGTGAATTTGAACCAAACCTCTGTAGGAATTATTCGATTTTCCGGCTGAAATTCCTTTTGAAATAATCGTGCTTTTAGTATTCTTCCCTAAATGCACCATTTTGGTTCCTGTATCCGCTTGCTGATAATTATTGGTAACAGCAACCGAATAAAATTCTCCGACAGAATTATCACCTTTCAAAATGCAGGAAGGATATTTCCATGTTACCGCGGAACCCGTTTCAACCTGCGTCCAAGATATTTTTGCGTTTCGCTCGCACAAACCTCTTTTGGTTACAAAATTGAAAATTCCTCCTAAGCCGTTTTTATCTCCAGGATACCAGTTTTGAACAGTTGAATATTTAATTTCTGCATTTTCCAAAGCGACCAATTCCACAACCGCTGCATGCAACTGATTTTCATCACGCTGAGGAGCGGTACAACCTTCTAAATATGAAACATAAGCGCCTTCATCAGCCACGACAAGTGTTCTTTCAAATTGACCAGTTCCGCCTTCGTTGATTCTAAAATAAGTCGATAATTCCATCGGACATCTTACACCTTTGGGAATATAACAAAAAGAGCCATCGGTAAAAACAGCACTATTTAACGCGGCATAAAAATTATCCGTAGTTGGAACAACGGATCCCATGTATTTTTTTACCAATTCAGGATACTCTTTTACTGCTTCTGAAAAAGAGCAAAAAATAATTCCTAATTCAGCCAATTTTGCTTTGAAGGAAGTTGCCACAGAAACAGAATCCATCACAAAATCAACTGCGATATTTGTTCCTGTTAAACGCTGTTGTTCTTCCATTGAAATGCCCAATTTAGCCATTGTCGCTTTCATTTCTGGATCAACATCGTCCCAACTCTCGTATTTTTTGGTTTGCTTCGGCGCTGAATAATAAATGATGTCTTGAAAATCTGGCTTATTATAATGAACATGCGCCCAGTTAGGTTCTGTCATTTCTTTCCATGAAGCAAAAGCTTTCAAACGATAATCCAATAACCATTCTGGCTCTTCTTTTTTGGCTGAAATAAATCGAATAATGCCTTCATTCAAACCTTTAGGAGCTTGATCAGACTGAATATCGGTTACAAAACCAAATTTATATTCTTGATTTTCTAAATCTTTTGCTAATTCGTTTTCGGTATAACTCATTTTATTGTTGTGTCTTTTTTATCAAAATCAAATTTGAATATTTTTATACCGCGAAACTTTCTCCGCAACCGCAGGTTCTGTCAGCATTTGGATTATTAAATACAAAACCTTTACCGTTTAATCCACCAGAAAAATCCAAGGTTGTACCGATTAAGTACAAAAAGCTTTTTTTATCCACAACAACCTTGATTCCGTTGTCCATAAATTCCTTGTCTCCCTCTTTATCCGTGTTGTCGAAGGTCAATTGATACATCAATCCTGAACATCCGCCACCCTCAACACCAACTCGGATAAAATAACCATCCTTACCTTCATCTTCCATCAAACGAATTGCTTGTTTTTTGGCTTTATCTGTAACTTTTATCATAATTTTATTTCAATTTGGTGATTCATTCTATTTAGATTAATTATAAATAGAGCTAAATTTCGCTACAAAAATACCTAATTTATGGTATTGATGCAATAAAAAAAGACATTAAATTGCATTGAGGTTTAAGAAATTGAAAAAAAGCACTTTTTGACTTCGATTTAAACCTCCATGTGTGGGAAGTTTAAGAAATTTAAAAAGCAAAATAGAATATTAAATGAATGATTATCAATAAATTTAAATGTTAACAGTCTTTATTCAATCAAAAGTCCTGTTGAAATTTCAACGTTTTACATTTTATTTTAAAGTTATAAGTTAAGTTTAACAGTGCTAATTGCAATAATTATTTGCAACTTTATGCTAGATAAATCGTCTAACGAAATTATAAATATCAACCTAAAGAGGTTAATTTAAACAATTCTACACAATGAAATTCAAAGAAATTATTCTTTTATTTGCTTTAATCACTTGGTCTTTTAATTCCATAGGGCAAGCCAAACTTCCGATTTCCGGAACTTTTAAAGTACAAGCCATAAACAAAAATGAAGTCAGAGACTTTGATAAAATTGCAATAACCAATGATGGGTATACCCTTTTAAGTGGCGAAAAATCAATTAGAACTTATAAATTAATTTCTAAAAATTCTGAAGGTTATTTAATGGAGCAATATTTTGAAGGCATTGAAAAAAAGGACAAACCGAGATTTACTGTTTCATTAGACAAAGAGGAAAATGACATTTGCTACATTACTGTTTTTAGAGGCAGTCGTGTTGAAAAACTGAAACTAATTAAAATCAAGTAATTGCAAAATTTTTAATCATCATGAAGATGCAGAATATTAAGAAACTACTATTATTTTTTCCATTTGTATTTTTTGCTTCTTTGGCATTTGCTTCAACTGGAGGAGGCGGATTAGGAAATCCAACATCACCAGCGCCAAACTGTGCGGTGAACGATCCTGCAGGAAATACTTGCGCGACCGCCACGCCAATTTGTGATTTAAATGGATATTGCGGCAGTACCTCAGCGTCCTACACGGCTGATTATTGGTCAGAATTGAATACTGCTTTTTGTGGTTCGATAGAAAACAACTCTTTTTTAATTTTTACAGCCTCTGCAACCACCATGACTTTCAATGTTTGGCTTACGACAAGTACTGATGGAAGTGGCATTCAAATCATGGTTTTCTCCTCTGCTGGAGCTTGTTCAGGCGCAGTAACTAGTTATGTCTGTTGGAGCCCGGGAACGGCCACTGCGGGACCAACAGCGGTAACCGCATCAGGCCTAACGCCCGGCAATAATTATTACATTATGATAGATGGTTATGGAGGCGATGTTTGTGATTATATTATCGGAATTCAAAGTGGCGCCTTGCTTCCTGTAAATGCAACGTCTTCGATTACAGGTGGTCAAACCATTTGTTTGGGCGAAAGCGCAACACTCACTGCAAATGGTGGAGATGGAAATTACACTTGGGGCAACAATGATGGAATTTCTGCTACCACTGGCGCATCTGTTTCAGTTACTCCTACCAGCGAAGGCACATTTACGTATAATGTTACTTCTGGGTCTGGAAGCACACTCTGTCCAGCTGTAAATTCCGCCAATGTTCAGGTTCAAGTAATCAACTGCACTTGCACTATAACCGCTTCAAATAGTGGGAATATTTGCCCTGGTGGAAGCGCAAATCTAACCGCTACCACAGTTATAGACGCAACAAATTATTCGTGGACAGGGCCAAATGGTTTTGGTTCTACTGATCAAAATGTTTTGTCGATAACACCGCCAACAATTCCTGGAACATACGATTATACTGTAACAGCAACTGTTGCCTCCGGAACTTGCGAATCAACAACTACCATAACTGTTTATGAACCACCTACGGTAGTATTACCAGCTGATATGGCCGTTTGTAATCAAACACCAATTGCAGCAACTTTACTGACAAGTATTCCAACAGGCGCAACTTATGCATGGACAAATTCAAATCCAGTAATCGGATTAGCTGCCACTGGAACAGGAAATATTCCTGCCTTTACTGCATCAAATTCTTCCAATGCTGTTTTGCAATCCACAATTACCGTGACGCCCACCTTAAATGGTTGTGAAGGTGTTGCTTCTACTTTCACTATTTCTGTTGTTCCAACGCCAATTATGGATCCAGTTTCTAGTATTTTTCAATGTGTTGGGTCTACCGTAAATGAAGTTGTTTTTTCAAGTGTTTTTCCTACTACTTCATATTCATGGAGTAGTAATAGTACTTCAACGGGAGTTGGCTCTGGTGGCATTGGAAATACTCCGAGTTTTACAGCAACAAATGCAACCACTGTGGCTACAACTTCTTTGATAACGGTCACTCCTGCATTAAATGTATGTACAGGAACACCTATTACTTTTAGCATTACAGTAAATCCACTTCCAATCGTCGATGCAGGTTTAGCACAAACTATTTGCGCTGGAACTGCTGTAACCATTCAAGGTTCGGGTGCAATAAGTTATTCTTGGGACAATGGCGTTGCCAATAATGTGGTTTTTAATCCGCCTTCAACTGCTGTCTACACATTAACTGGTACAGATGTTAATGGCTGTGTAAATACAGACAATGTAACGGTTATAGTAAATCCGCTCCCACTGGTAAATGCAGGTCTAGATCAAACCTTCTGTATCGGATCCTCAACTAGTTTAATTGCCACAGGAAGTATCGGAAATACTTATACTTGGAACAATGGAATAAATGATGGAGTTACATTTACTCCAAATAGTACACAAACCTTCACTGTGACGGCGATTGACGGAAATAATTGTCAAAATACAGATCAAATAGTTGTGACTATTAATCCGCTTCCGACAATAAATGCGGGAGCGGACGAAAGTATTTGTGCCGGAACAAACATAATACTCTCCGGTTCAGGTGGCTTAAGCTATATTTGGACAAATGGTGTAAATGACGGGCAAAGTTTTGCGCCTGGAACGGGAACAAATACTTACACAGTGACTGGAACTGATGCAAATGGTTGCATAAATACAGACAACGTTACAATCACGGTTCTGCCAGTTCCAGTGGCAGATTTTTCAGCTGACACGACCATTGGATATTCTCCCCTAAATGTTACATTCACAAACAATAGTGCAAATGCAACCCAAATGTTTTGGGATTTTGCTGACAATAATTCATTTGTAAACGACAACAATCAAACTGTTAATTATAGTTTCACAAATATTGGAACTTATCCTGTAATTTTAGTCGCATCTAATGGCATTTGTACTGACTCTGCCTTGGTTAATATAACGGTTTTGCCATTTCCAGATCCAATCATTTATATCCCTAATGTTTTTACACCAAACGGTGATAGCGTGAATGATGTTTTTTGGATTGATGTAAAATTTGCCGCAACAATAGAGGTGCAAATTTTCAATCGTTGGGGAGATTTAATGCTTGAGATGAAAAATTTCACCGACAGATGGGATGGAAAAATCAACGGAAATGAAGTAAGCGATGGCGTATATTTCCATAAATACATCATTTTAGATTTGAATGGAAAAACTGTTCAAGGTCATGGAAATATTACCATTGAAAGGAAATAATTTGACAGATATTTGAGAAATAAACACTTTATCACAGCGGGACAAGAGAGATTTTGTCCCGCTTTCTGCTTTTATTAATCAAATTTGAAATGATTACTTTTGCGTCAAATTAATTGAAATTAAAAATGATTGACCAAGAAATATCTGATGAAACGCCTTTAGACACCGGTTTTGAAAGCGAAGAATTTGAAAATGGCGAAGATGAGTTGTTCGAGCATCACCACGTTACAGCAGATCGAGGTCAAGAAGTGCTTAGAATTGATAAATTTTTGTTGGACAGACTTCCTAATACTTCAAGAAACAAAATTCAAATTGCAGCAAGAAACGGAAATATCCTGGTAAATAAAAATTCAATTAAACCAAACTACAAGGTGAAACCGGGAGATGAAATTTCTGTTGTTCTGCCATATCCCGTTAGAGAAATTGAATTAATACCAGAAAATATTCCGATAGAAATCGTTTTTGAAGATGAATATTTAGCTATTGTAAACAAACCTTCAAATATGGTCGTGCATCCTGCATATGGTAATTACACAGGAACATTAGTAAATGCAATGATGTATCACTTTAATAATTTACCTACCAAAACTGATGATTATTACGGAAGACCTGGTTTGGTGCATCGATTAGATAAAAACACCACTGGACTGATGGTCATTGCCAAAACAGAATATGTTTTGACCAATCTTGCCAAACAATTTTATGATAGAACCACAGAAAGAAGATATCATGCGCTGGTTTGGGGAGATGTCAAAGAAGAAGCCGGCACTATTACAGGCCACATTGGCAGATCATTGAAAAATAGACAAATGATGGCCGTTTTTCCTGAGGGTGAACATGGAAAACATGCTGTGACGCATTACAAAGTATTGCAAAGATTTGGATTGGTTACATTAATTGAATGTAAACTAGAAACTGGTAGAACACATCAAATTAGGGCGCACATGAAACATTTGGGTCATCCACTATTCAACGATAATGAATATGGTGGTGATTCAATTTTACGAGGTACTACTCACACTAAGTACAAACAATTCATTGAAAATTGCTTTAATTTGATTCCTGGTCAAGCACTTCATGCCAAAACTTTAGGCTTTGAACATCCGATTACAAATTCATTTATGCAGTTTGATTCTAATCTCGCTGCAGGCTTTCAAGAGATTATTCAAAAATGGGAAAAATATACCCAAGCATTGAACGACCTTTAAAATGTTAAATATTTAACATTTTTTTATTTAAATTTCAACTTTCTGATTTATAAAGCTTTAAATCAAATAATTCTATTATTATTGAATTTACAAGATTTTTTTTTTGAATTTAAGCCTAAGAAAATTGTTTTAGAGATAAATTATAGCTTAATTCGGGGTTGATTTATGATTATAAATAAAATAATATGAACTTTAAATTACTGTTTTCTCTTGTATTTGTTAGTTTGTCATGGTTAGCACAAGCTCAAAAAAATTACGTAAAAGAAGCGAATGATATATATCGCAACGAAAATTTTTGTGAAGGAGCAGAAAAGTGTGCCTTTGCTTACACTAAAATTGTGCGAAAAAATACAGGTGCGTTGAAATTGAAAGGTGATATGGCTTACAAAACAGCTGAATGTTATCGTCAAACTGAAAACCCTAAAAGTGCCAACGAATGGTATGAAAAGGCTATCTTGCTTAAATACCAAGAAATTGAACCTTTGGTGTATTTATATAATGCAGACATGCTAAGAATCACGGGAGATTTTAAAAAAGCTAAAGAAAATTATATTTCTTACAAAACACTTGTTCCTGAAGATTCACGTGCTGATGTTGGTTTAAGATCTTGTGAAAAACACGACGAGTTTAAAGCAAACAAAACAAAACATATTGTTTCCAACGAAGAAAAATTAAACAATTCTGGATACGAAATGGCCCCAATGTTTGGTGACAAAAAGAATATTCAGATGGTTTACAGTATTTCTAAATCCAGTAAAGGTGGGGACGCTGATCCAAGAACTTGTGAATCATATATGGATCTTTGGATTGCTGAATTAGATAAAAACGGAAACTGGATGCCTCCAAAAGCTTTTGAAGGTGAAGGAATCAACACTGAGGATAACGAAGGAACAGTTTGTTTTGATGGGAGAGGTAAAAAAATGTTCTTTACCAGATGTCCTAATGTGAAAAAGAAAAACCTTGGTTGTGATATTTGGGTTTCTGATTTGTCAGGTAAAAATTGGGGTGCTCCAACGAAAATAATCTTGAAAGCTAGCGATTCTGTTTCTGTTGGTCATCCATGTGTTTCTGATGATGGTAAACATTTAGTTTTTGCATCCGATTTACCTGGTGGATTTGGAGGAAAAGATTTGTGGTTCACTACTTATGATAAAAAATCAGATAGCTGGGCAACTCCAATCAATATGGGCTCAGGAATTAATACCCCAGGAAACGAATTGTTTCCAACATTGGCAATAAATGGAGATTTATTATACGCCTCAGATGGTTTACCAGGGGTAGGTGGTTTAGATATTTTCCGTGCTGCCAAAATTGGTGACGAAAACAAATGGGAAAATCCTACAAATATTGGAATGCCCATCAACTCTGAGTTCAATGATTATGCTTTAATTGAGCATGATAAGAATAAAGGTTACTTTACTTCTGAAAGAAAAAAAGGTGACAAAGACAACAAAGCAGATATCTGGAACTACGTAATGCCTCCAAATTTGTTCGACCTAACAGTGAATGTTGGTGAAGTTGGTGACTTGACTAAAAAGAAAAGAATTGCTGATTTGCCAGTATATGTTGTTGGTACAAACGGTGAAAAATGGGAAGGTATTACAAACGCTGACGGGAAAGTATTCTGGGAAAAGAAAACTGATGCGAGTAGATACATCAAGCAAGATGTTGCTTATGCTGTTAGTTTAGGAACTAAAGCTGGTTATTTGGAAAATAACAAAATCGAAAACCTCACAACCGTTGGCTTGAACTACAGCCAAAGTTTCGTTATCGACATGCAGATGGTTCCAAACAAAACTTTCAGATTACCAGAAGTTCGCTATCCATTCAACCAATGGTCTTTGCTAGTTGATTCAACAATCAATTCTAAAGATTCTTTGAACTATGTTTTTGACTTGTTGAACGAATATCCTGGAATGGTATTGCAATTGAATTCTCATACGGATTCACGAGGTAATGACAAATACAACCAAGTTCTTTCTGAAAATCGTGCAAAAGCATGCTACAAATATTTGGTTGAAGAAAAAGGGATTGACCCACGCAGAATTGTCCCTGTTGGAAGAGGTGAAAGTATATCTCAATTATTAACTGATGTAGCTACTAGCGCTCCAGTTCTTGATGCAACAGGAAAACAAATCGTTTTGAAAGAAGCTTACATCAATTCTTTCATGAAAACAAATACAAAAGAATTTGAAAGATTACACCAGTTGAATCGTAGAACAGATGCAAAAGTGTTGACAATGGAATTTGATCCAGCAACTACTCCTGTAGCTCCTGTGATTTACACTCAATTTCAAAAATTACCTAAATAAGTTCTAAATATTTTCAAGGAAAGACTGTCAATTTTGGCAGTCTTTTTTTGTTTCAAGGATTTATCCAAGTTGGACCTTAGATAAATCGGTGCTTTTTATTAATTTTGTAGCTTTCAATATTATGTCAGATACTAGATACAATTTACGAGGAGTCTCAGCAGGAAAAGAAGATGTGCACAATGCCATTAAAAACGTTGACAAAGGTTTGTTTCCGCAAGCTTTTTGTAAAATTGTGCCTGATACACTTTCTGGTGATGCAGACTATTGTATAGTCATGCATGCTGATGGTGCAGGAACAAAATCTGCCTTAGCTTATATGTATTGGAAAGAAACTGGAGATCTATCTGTCTGGAAAGGAATTTCTCAAGATGCACTGATCATGAATATCGATGATTTACTTTGTGTTGGCGCAACTGATAACATTCTACTTTCATCAACCATTGGAAGAAATAAGAACTTAATTCCTGGTGAAGTAATCTCTGCCATCATCAACGGAACCGAAGAATTACTTGTTGAGTTGAGAAACCAAGGAATTGGCATTTATTCTACTGGCGGAGAAACGGCTGATGTTGGTGATTTAGTGCGAACATTAATTGTAGATTCTACCGTTGTTTGCAGAATGAAAAGAAGCGATGTAATCTCTAACCACAATATCCAAAACGGCGATGTTATTGTAGGATTTTCCTCTTTTGGTCAAGCAACTTACGAAACTGAATACAATGGTGGAATGGGAAGCAACGGTTTGACTTCCGCTCGACACGATGTTTTTAATCATCATTTAGCAACCAAATATCCTGAAAGTTTTGATCATTCGGTGCCTGAAGAATTGGTTTATTCTGGGAAATACAATTTAACGGATGCTGTTGAAAATTCGCCAATCAATGCTGGTAAGTTAGTGCTTTCGCCAACGAGAACATACGCGCCAATTATTAAGAAAATTTTAGATTCTCATCGTTCTGAAATTCACGGAATGGTGCATTGCAGCGGTGGCGCACAAACGAAAGTTTTACACTTTGTGGACAATGTGCACATCATTAAAAATAATTTATTTGAAGTTCCTCCATTATTTAAAACGATTCAGGAAGAATCGAAAACAGAATGGAAGGAAATGTATAAAGTATTCAACATGGGACACAGAATGGAAATTTATGTCCCAAAAAATATAGCACAAGAAATTATTACCATCTCAGAATCTTTTGGCGTTGAAGCACAAATTGTTGGGCATGTTGAATATTTTGAAGGAAAAAAACTCACCATTCAATCAGAATTTGGAGAGTTTGTTTATTAAAATCATATGCAAGATTTATTAAAAAAATTAGAAGCGATTCAATATCGTTTTATTGAAGTGGGTACATTAATTGTCGATCCAGATATCATTTCGGACATGGACAGATATGTCAAGCTGAATAAAGAATACCGTGACTTAGAAGAAATTGTGGCCGTTTATACAGCTTACAAAAATGTACTCGATAATCTAGGAAATGCCAAAGCGATGCTTGCAGTGGAAGAAGATCCTGAAATGCGGGAAATGGTAAAAATGGAAATCGATGAATTGGAGCACAAAAAACCAGATTTAGAAGAACAAATCAAAGTTTTGTTGATTCCGAAAGATCCAGAAGATGACAAAAATGCCATTCTTGAACTCCGCGCTGGAACTGGTGGTGATGAAGCTTGTATTTTCGTGGAAGATTGCCTAAGAATGTACACCCTCTTTTTCAAAGAAATGGGTTGGACCTACGAAATTCTTAATTCAAACGAAGGCGGAACCAAAGGAATCAAAGAAATTTCACTGGAAATTCAAGGTATTGGAATTTACGGAATGTTGAAATTTGAATCTGGTGTTCACCGCGTGCAACGTGTGCCTGAAACTGAATCTCAAGGTCGTGTGCACACTTCAGCAATCACAGTCGCTGTTTTACCAGAAGCTGAAGAAGTAGATTTTGAATTAAATATGACGGATGTCAAGAGAGATACTTTTCGTGCCTCTGGAGCTGGAGGTCAGCACGTAAACAAAACTGAATCGGCCATTCGTTTGACGCATTTACCAACTGGTTTGGTGGTAGAATGTCAGGACGGACGTTCACAACACAAAAATTTAGAAAAAGCGACCTCAGTTTTACGTTCAAGATTGTATCAAAGAGAATTAGATCGTTTGCACGAAGAAAGAGCTGCACACAGAAAAACACTGGTCTCAACTGGTGACCGATCTGCAAAAATTAGAACTTACAATTATCCGCAGGGAAGAATCACTGATCACCGAATCAATAAAACAATGTACAATTTAAGTATGTTCATGAATGGTGATATCCAAGAAATGATTGATTCATTGAAGATGGCTGAAAACGCCGAAAGGATGAAAGGTCAAGATAATTAATAAAAAATCGTTGGAGAAATTCTGCAACGATTTTTTTGTATAATTGCTAAATCCACTTATCACTTTTTACATTCTCTTAACACATTTTACTCTTTTTCTAAAAATTTAAATCGCATTTTTGCAACCTACAATTTTCAATTTCAAATGAAAAAATATTTTTTAATCGTCGTACTTTGTTTCTTTTCAATAGTAGCATTTTCTCAAAATAAATTTACCATCAGTGGTGGTATAAAAGACGATGCAAAAGGGGAAGAAATTATCAGCGCAAGAATCAAAGTCAAAGACCAACCAATAGGATCAAACTCTAATGAATATGGATTTTTCTCCATTACCTTGCCTGAAGGAAAATATACATTGATTGTTTCTGCTTATGGATTTTTGACGCAAGAAATTGAAGTTAATTTGAATCAAAATGTTCAATTAAGTGTTCAAATGAAAAATCCTGTTCAAGAATTGGATGAAGTAAAAGTAACCGCAATCCGACAAGATGCAAATGTAAAAGATGCTGTTATGGGCGTTGAAAGATTGGATCCAAAAGAACTGGCCAAACTGCCAGTTTTATTAGGTGAAAAAGACATTATCAAAACCATGCAATTGCTTCCTGGAGTTAAAAATGCAGGTGAAGGAAGTTCTGGTTTTTACGTTCGGGGCGGTGGAGCTGATCAAAACTTGATTTTGCTAGATGAAGCCCCTGTTTACAATGCCTCTCACCTACTCGGTTTCTTTTCAACTTTCAATTCTGATGCTATCAAGGATGCAACTTTATACAAAGGAAATCAACCAGCCAATTTTGGTGGAAGATTGTCATCCGTTTTAGACATCAAAATGAATGAGGGGAATAACAAAAAATTTAATGTCAGCGGAGGTTTAGGGTTAATTTCATCTAAGTTAAATGTGGAAGGCCCCATTATTAAGGACAAAGCCTCCTTTTTGGTGACTGGACGAAGAACTTATGCAGATGTTTTTTTGAAAGCATCAGATAGATTTAAAGATAACAAATTGTATTTCTATGATTTAAACACTAAATTGAATTATAGAATCAGCAAAAAAGACCGCATTTATTTGTCTGGGTATTTTGGAAGAGATAAATTAGGATTTGGAGAAACATTTGGCATAGATTGGGGAAATGCAACTGCAACGGCTCGATGGAATAGAATTGTAAATGAAAAATTATTTTCCAACACATCGTTCATTTTCAGTTCTTATGATTACAAAATATCGATTAAAAGCGGTGATGTTGACTTCAAAATTTTATCTAAAATCCAAGATTTCAACTTGAAACAAGAATTTCAATATTTTCTAAATACAAGAAATAAATTGCGATTCGGTTTAAATGCCATCCACCACGCAATCACCCCAGGTCAAGTGGAAGCAAAATCCTCTTCAGGAATATCTACAACCAAAATAAATCCGCTGAAATCCATCGAAAGTGCCATCTATATCACCAACGATTGGACAGTTTCAGAAAAAATCAACGTGAGTTATGGTGCAAGATTAACAGGTTTTTCTGTACTTGGAAATGAAGCTGAATCATACACTTTTGATGATAATGGCGATGTCGCAACCACCAATATATACAAGAAAAATCAGCTGGTGAAAACGTATTTGATTGTTGAGCCTCGCGTTTCGATGAGTTACAGTTATTCTAAAACGGCATCATTTAAAGCGGCTTACGCTAGAAATGCACAAAATATCCACTTGCTTTCCAATGCTACTGCAGCTTCGCCTACGGATGTTTGGTTGTCCACTACTTTGAATACAAAACCTGAAATTGCAGATCAAACTTCAATCGGTTGGTTCAAGAATTTCAAGGAAAATGCATACGAATTCAATGCGGAAACTTATTATAAAACTATGCAAAATCAAATCGATTACAGAAACGGCGCCAATACACAAGCAAATGAAAAATTAGAAGGTGAATTGCTTTATGGTGTTGGGCGTGCTTATGGTTTGGAAGTGATTTTGAAAAAGAAAACGGGAAAATTAACTGGGTGGATTGGTTATACACTTTCTCGAACTGAAAGAAAAATCAACGGAATCAATGAAAACAATTGGTATGTTGCCAAACAAGACAGAACGCATGACATTTCAGTTGTGGGAATTTATGACATCAACAAAAAACTTTCTGTCTCCGCATTGTTCGTTTTCTATACAGGAAATGCTGTTACTTTTCCCACAGGAAAATATGAAGTCAATGGCGAAACACAATTTTCTTACACAGAAAGAAATGCTGCAAGAATGCCAAATTACCACCGCTTAGATTTGGGACTAACATACATTAGAAAAAATACCGAAAAGTTTGAAAGCAGCTGGAATTTCTCCGTTTACAATGCTTATGCAAGAGAAAATGCTTACCAAATTACATTCAGACAAAGTGAAAGTGACCCAAACAAAACGGAAGCTGTGCAAACAACTTTATTCAGAATCGTTCCAGCAATTACATGGAATTTCAAATTTAAATAATCCTTGATTAAATCTTAAAATCATGAAAAAATATTACTTTTTATTAATTATTTTATCTGCATTGATCTTTGCCTCGTGTGAAAAAGTGATAGACATCGATTTAAATACTTCCGACCCAAAATATGTCATTGAAGGCATTGTAACCAAAGGAGAAATGGTTCACCAAGTGAAAATCACCAGAACCTTAAATTTTGATGAAAATGTCGCTTTTCCAACCGTTGATAATGCCGTTGTTATTATTTCTGACGATGCTGGAAATTCTGAAACTTTGACCTTGGCTTCACCTGGAATTTACAAAACCAGTGGTTTGTTGGGCGTTGAAGGAAGAAACTACACAATAACTGTAACGGTTGACGGAAAGGTCTTTACAGCAACAAGTTATTTGCCAATTGAAGTGAGTTTAGACGGCTTAGAAGTGATTATTTTTCCATTTGGATTAGACACAGTAAGAGCTGTGGTTCCGAATAGATTGGATCAAGCGGGAGTTGCGAATTTTTACCAATATGATATTTATCAAAATAGTAAACAAGTGAAAGGCGTCAATTTGCAAGACGATCAATTTTCTGACGGTATTCAAAATGAACAACCTCTGTTTGGCGGAGATTTTATTCCAGGAGATACGGTGCGTGTGATTATGTATTGTATCGACAAACCAGTTTACAAATATTTGTTTTCGATAGAAGCCAATACAGGAAGCACAGCAGCGCCTGCAAATCCTGATTCCAATTTTGGTAAAAGTTGTTTGGGATATTTTTCTGCAAGAACGCAAAAAGAACAAACAATAATTATTCCTCAGTAAGCTTTCTCTAAAATCCAAGCTTTATTATCTTTGCATCTCAAGATTGAAATATGACAAGAAAGGAACTCATTGCAGAGATTAAAGCTAAAAAATCATTTTTATGTGTAGGCTTAGATACCGATTTAGACAAAATTCCTGCGCATCTTTTAGCAACAGAAGATCCAATTTTTGAGTTCAATAAAGCCATTATCGATGCAACAAAAGATTTTTGTGTTGCCTACAAACCAAATATCGCATTTTATGAATGTTTGGGCGTAAAAGGCTGGGAATCGCTGAGAAAGACGTTGGAATATATTCCTAAAAATATTTTCACAATTGCAGATGCCAAACGCGGAGATATTGGAAATACTTCTAAATATTACGCCAAAACTTTCTTTGAATATTTGAATTTTGATGCTGTTACAATCGCTCCTTACATGGGCGAAGACAGCATCACTCCTTTCCTCGAATTTAAAGATAAATGGGTGATTGTTCTGGCATTGACTTCTAACAAAGGTGCGTTAGATTTTCAATTTATGACCGACACGCAAGGAGAAAAATTGTACCAAAAAGTCTTGAGAAAATCCTCAAAATGGGGAACGCCTGAAAACCTAATGTATGTGGTGGGCGCAACCAGAGCAGAAGGAATTGGAGAAGTAAGAAACATTGTACCTAATAATTTTTTCTTGGTTCCAGGTGTTGGCGCACAAGGCGGAAGTTTGCAAGACGTCGCTCATTATGGTTGGAACGATGATTGCGGTTTGTTGGTAAATTCTTCCCGTCAAATAATTTATGCTTCCAACGGCCTTGACTTTGCTGAAAAAGCAAAGATTGAAGCCCAAAAATTACAGCAAGAAATGGAATCAATTTTGATATCTAAAAGTTGGTAAATTTGGTTTCAAATTATATTAACCAGATTCGATTATTCAAACTTTGAGCAACTAAAATTACCTTTCGGTCGTCTTCAATAAAATTGATTGACTATGAAACTAATAAAATTTTTACCCGTGTTGGGATTACTTTTTGCTAATCCAGCGAAATCTCAAGAAATTATTTTCCAATCTGCTCCGAATGATATTCAACAAATTGTTACCAATATTTTTGGTTTGCAATGTCAAAGTATCGGAACGGTTGCAGTAACAGGTGTTCCAGTTGGATTTGGAATATTCTCTAACGGTCAAGCAATTGGCTTAAATTCAGGAATTGTACTTTCTACTGGAAATGTATTTTCTGATACGAGTTACAACGCAGACTATTTCAGTAGCACTAGTTTTGGTTCAGCTGGAGATATAGATATTGACCAATTGAATACTGGCGCTTTGAGCTATGATGCGCTAAGTATACTTTTTCAATTCACCCCAACAATTTCAGATACAGTTCGATTCAATTATGTCTTCGCATCTGAAGAATATCCTGAATTTAGTACCTCAAATTACAATGATCGTTTTCTGTTTTTGGTTTCTGAAAATAATGGTCCTTCCCAAAACATTGCGGTTTTACCAAATGGAACAATTGTTCAAATAAATTCAATCAATCAATTTATAAATTCTAATTACTATGTTGACAATAGCGCAACGAGTGCAACTTATCAAGATTTTGTTTTTGATGGCTACACTGTTCCTTTGCAAGCGAAATTTTATGCTGCTGCCGGAAGCACTTATACCATTAAATTGGTAGTTGCCGATGTCGCTGATGGTGTTTTTGACAGTGCGATTTTCCTAGACGAACAAGGAAGTTTTTCTACCATTTCTGGAAATTTAGCTGTAGCTGGAAATCCTGCGCAAGATGGTGTGATTCAAATTTTTGATGCCGCAGAAGATTCTACGGTTGTGAATCCGCTTTACACTGTTCCTGTCACTAACGGAACATACTCTGTGGATAGTATTCCTGGAGGAAATTACCACGTTCGTTATTTGCCTGATTTGATTTTAAATCCTTCAGCAATGCCATCTTATTTCACAAATGGAACAACTTGGTCAACAGCTGATTTAATAGGTTTACCTTGTTTTTTCAATAGCCAAGATCTAAATTCTACCTCAGTTTCATTGACAGGTCCTGGTTTGGTGAGCGGAACAATTTTCATCGACTCTTCTTTCCAAAAAGCGCTACCAATGCCTTGTCCAAATGCAGTGGTGCTTTTGAGAGATGCAATCAGCGGTGAATTTGTTGATTACACTAAATCTGACATTGATGGAAATTACAGTTTTGAAAATTTGCCTTATGGAGAATACCAAGTTTTACTAGATGTTCCTTACATGCCTCAATTAGATACGATTACAGTGTTAATTGCAGCAGGTGCAACACACGGTGGAAACATAAATCACAGCATTGAAACTGATGGAATTCATTCGGAACTTTCCGTTTTGGGATTGGGCGAAAATGCTTTGAATTTTAATATCGTGCCAAACCCTAGTAAAGGTGAAATCACCATCAAAAGCGAGGGATTGTCTGGAATGAATATCCAAATTTTTGAAATCAATGGACAATTGGTTTACACTGGAAAAATAGAATCAAACATCCAAAAATTAGACGTTTCAAGCTTAAGAGCAGGAGCATATTTCGTAAAAATTGGAAATGAAAATAAAATCAAAACATCGAAATTGATTTTGATGGATTAGAAATTATAACTTGTAACTACAGCTAAAGGGAAGTGAATTCAAATTTACTTCCCTTTTTTCATGCAGAATTTGTTCAAATTAAATTAATTTTGCTGTGATGAAAACAATGAATCAACAATTAGCTGAAACAATTCGCGCTTACCACCAAAAAGGTTGGTCGCCAGCTACATCAACCAACTATTCTTTCAGAACCGAAGCAGATGCAAAAACGATTTTTGTTTCTCGTTCAGGAATTGACAAATCTCAATTTCAGCCTGAAGATTTCATTTGTGTTGATTTTGAAGGAAATCCAATTGCTGAATTTGCAGGAATCAAACCTTCTGCAGAAACATTGATTCATTGCGTTTTATATGATTTATTTCCCGAAACACAAGTGATTTTACACAGTCATTCTGTTTATTCTGTATTGATGTCGCAAAAATTTGAAGCTGAAATTACTTTTGAAGGATATGAAATACAGAAAGGATTTGCCGGACAAAAAACGCATGAAAATAAAATTTCCATTCCAATTTTGCCAAACTCGCAAGACATGCAAGAATTTGCTGCTTGGCTGCGCGCCTCGAAAGATCATTTTGGAAACCATTGCTTTGTGATCCGAAATCATGGAACTTACGCTTGGGGGAAAAATCTTTTTGAAGCGAAAAGACATTTGGAAACCTTGGAATATTTGCTAAAGGTTCGTCATAAATTAAATGATTAATCTCCTAAAAAAACAACCAATATTAACATTTCAATTACCTCCAAATCGCTAACTTTATGAGGTGATTTAGAACTGACAAAATTAAAATTTAAGCCATGGCACTACTTTCCATTCCGAGTGAAAATAAACAATTAGAGAATCCGATTCACATTCGTGTTTTCATGGAATCACGCGGTATTTTCTTTGATCAATGGACTTGCTCAGTTGAATTTGAGGAAGATGCCACACAAGAAATCATTTTAGAAGCGTATGCAAGTGAATTGCGACATTTCATGGAAAAAGGCGATTATGAAACTGCGGATGTGATTTCTATCAATCATTTGACAGAAAATTACGATGCAATTCGCCAGAAATTTTTGTCAGAACATACACATTCTGAAGATGAAATTCGCTTTTTTGTGGACGGAAAAGGATTATTTTGGTTTCATTTGGAAGGTGAACCCATTTTCAATTTATTGTGCGAAAAAGGTGATTTGATTTCTGTACCTGCTGGAACGAGACATTGGTTTGACGCAGGAGAAAAAGATCCTTTTGTGAAAGCAATCCGCATTTTTATTGATACTTCGGGCTGGATTCCAGATTACACCAATTCGAAAATCGAGGAAAAATTCGCTGATTTTAAAATGCCACGATAAGGAATTATGAAGCATTTTTGATGCAAAATGGTTTTACATATTTCCCATCGGCGTTTTTATCGCTTTTTGTCCGTTGCACTTGCGCTTGTGATTTTTTTGTGTTGCACAAGAATCTATCAATAATGTCAATGCGAAAAGGAAAGTGATTACCAAAAAAAGTTTCTTAAACATGGCTATTGATTTTGACGTTACAATTCTATGAACGTAAAAATTGGAATTTAGATACATAAAAATGAAAAAAATCTTGTAATCTCTTGCTAATATTCTAAGTTTATTACTCTATTTTACAATTAAATTATGTTTGCTTAACATCAATAAACTTGCAACAAAACATCCGTTGGAATATTCAATTTTTCGTGCAATTGGCGAATCATCGTTAGCGTCAATTTTCTCTTTTTATTTAAAATTTCACTTGCACGACTTTTCAATCCAATTATACTTGCGAGATCAGATTGACTGTAGCCCATTTGTTCCATTCTAAATTTTATCGCTTCGATTGGGTCGGGCAAATCAATTGGAAAATGTTCATTTTCATACTGATCTATTAAAATTCCAAGCAATTCAAGTTCATCACCTTTCGCTGTACCTATTTTGGCATCAAAAAGCGTTTCCAATTTTTCGATAGCTTGATTGTAATCGTTTTCTGTTTTGATTGGCTTGATATTCATATAATTAAATTTCGTTCGCGTTTATTTTATCATATTCAGCGTGAGTTCCGATAAATCTCACCCATATCATTTGATAATCATAGTTTATTTTTACAATTAATCGATAGTTATTCCCTTTAATATTAAAAACAACTCGATTATCATTCAAAATACTCGCACTTGGATAATTCTTTTTAATTTCATTTGGATTCTTCCATTTAGCTTTTGTAGATTCTAAAAACCACACTTTCAACTGTTGCTCACAATCTTCATGTTTTTCCCAAAAAGCACGCAATATTTTTTTTGAAAGAATTCTCAAATCTTTAAACTTTCAACAAATATACTAAAAGTTCCCGTTATGGGAAAATGTTTTTTCATTTAATTTTTGTTAAAAAATCTCATCATCAACCTGAATAGCGCTATATTTAGCAATCAAAAAAACAATTTGAAATCATACTTTGCTATTCAAATCAAAATCACCGCGCGGAAATTCTTGAATTTGGGAGTTCATCCAATCTTGGGTGTTTTATTGATTTTAGTCGGATTTATAGCGTTTTCAGAATACCTTTTTCACCAAATTAGTTTTGCGGCCTATTTGTTTGCTTTTGTTTCTTTGACCTTCACTTCTGCCCTTTCATCGCAAAAAAGAAATGATTTCCTGCAACTTTGTTTTAACGAAAAAGGATACAAGTTGGTACGAACGATTGAAAATACCTTAGCAGCATTGCCGTTTATGATTTTTTTGGTTTACAAACAAAACTTGCTAATTGCTGTGATTCTGCTTTTCATTTCTTTGATTTTTTCTTGGACTAATTTTCGCACAAATTTCAATTTCACTTTACCAACTCCGTTTTACAAAAAACCTTTTGAGTTTATTGTAGGGTTTAGAAAAACAATTATATTGCTAATAGGCGCTTGTTTCATTGAATTTATCGCGCTTTCAGTCAACAACTTCAACTTGGGTATTTTTGCAATGGCAATCGTGTTCTTGATCGTACTTACATTTTACACACAGCCGGAAAATGAAATTTTTGTGTGGAATTTTGTCGTTTCCCCTGCTCAATTTTTACTATCTAAAATTAAAATTGCCTTGATTTTTTCAAGTCTTTTGAGTTTGCCTTTTGTCGCTACTTTGATTACATTTTATCCGGAAAAATACCCAATCATTTTGGCAACTTGGCTTATAGGATTCATGTTAATCATCACCATCATTTTAGCAAAATACGCCGCTTATCCAAGCGAAATGAATTTACCAGAAGGAATTGTGATTGCGCTCGGATTGTCTTTTCCGCCTTTGTTGCTACTTTTTGCGCCTTACTTCTACCTCAAAGCCATTCAAAAACTGAAACCTTATTTGCCATGATCGAAATCAAAAATTTGTCAAAAAGCTTTGGAAATAAACAAGTATTGAATAACATCAATATGCAATTTGAACATGGAAAAGTGTATGGCATCGTAGGAGAAAATGGCGCAGGAAAAACCACACTTTTTAGATGCATTGCTGGATTGGAAGATTTTGAAGGAGAAATTCAAGCTAGTAAAAGTCCGCTTAAAAACCACTTGGGATTGTTGTTCACAGATCCATTTTTCTTCCCAAAATTGACTGGAAAAGAATACATTCAGTTGCTTTGCAACGCCCGTGAAATCGAACTTGGCGACATTGAGGCAAGAAACGTCTTCGATTTGCCCTTGAATCAATATGCTTCGACTTATTCAACAGGAATGAAAAAGAAGTTGGCAATTACAGCGATTTTATTGCAGGAAAATGATTATTTCATCCTCGATGAACCATTCAATGGTGTTGATATCCAAAGCAATATTATCATCACGGAAATTATCCATAAACTCAAAGAATTGAGTAAAATCGTGCTTATTTCATCTCATATTTTCTCTACTTTGAGTGCAACTTGTGACGAAATCCATTTGATTAAAGCAGGACAAATTATCCGCTCGGTTGAAAAACCTGAATTTGAGATTTTGGAAAATGAAATGAAAGAAATTGTGATGGAAAATAAGATTCACCGACTTGGATTGAAATAGAAAATAAGCCACCTTCTAATCAGTATTATTCTTTTAAAAAAGAGAGATTTCTATTCCTCCTCTTTGAACCAACTGGCGTATTTCACATAATTATTCGCAATGCGTTGCACTTCGCCTTCAAACAATTCTGGAGAAAGCGTTTTCACTTTTTTGGCTGGTACACCGGCGTAAATACTCCAAGATTCAACGCGTGTTCCTTCCAATAAAATCGCGCCGGCAGCGATGATACAATTAGATTCGATATAGCAATTGTCCATCACGATAGATCCCATGCCAATCAACACATTGTCTTCCACAGTGCAACCATGCACCAAAGCATTGTGACCAATCGAAACATTATTGCCCAAAATCGTTTTGGTTTTTTCAAAAGTGCAATGAATCACCGCGCCGTCTTGAATATTGACTTTATTGCCCATTTCTATTGAATTGACATCACCGCGAACAACAGCGGAAAACCAAACTGAACATTGATCGCCCATTTTTACATCGCCTACAATCGTTGCATTTTCTGCAAACCAACAATCATTTCCAAATGCTGGTTTTTTCCCTCTACACGCTTTGATCAATGCCATTTTTTCTTGATTTTGAATTTCAAATTTAGATTGAAATTGTTTATTTTCAAATGTAAGGGAAAAGATTGAAAATCAATTTTAAATTTGCTTAATTATTAAAATAAACCGGATGTTTTCTGAAATACTTTGTGGTTTTAAGGATTTCATTTTCGATGCGATCGTGTTCTAAATTCCATGAACGCCAATCTTTTTGTTGGTGCTTTTCCATGAATTTATCTATGCGAACTTTGAGCATTTTGTCAAACAAATCTTCAGACAAACCGATGAAATAATAATTGTTGTTGTATGGCATTTTATCCCAATGATTCAACAAATGCGCATAGCTAACTTCTTCTAATTCAAATAAATAATACTCTCGTTCAACGCTTGGTTTAAATTTCACATTGTATTCTAAAATAAGTTTATCCCAGTTGAATAAAGTGCTAAAAACCAACACCAAAAATAAGGACCAGACATTGTATCGAATCAAAAACCAATTGCTTTTGAAACTAGTAATTTTGACCAAAGTGGTAATTAACGCGATGAATGTGAGTAGTAAATAAAAATAAACGCCTATTCTTTTGTAGGTCAGTCCGCTATCCATAATATAAGCGAAATTTTTGTGGAAACAAGTCAGCAATAAAATTGCATTTAATAAAATCCAAAACATCGCATTAAATTTCAGTTGCTTATTTTTGGCCACGTAATTCAAATTTCCTCGGAAGAAGTATAGCATCACAAAAATGGCGATGACCACTGAAAAAATCGAACTATTAATCCCTTGGTGCACATAATTTGAATAGTTGGTGATGCTATTCATTTGACCGCTGAAAATAAAATTCAAATCCAAAACATTTACGAGCAGCAGCAGCACATTCAGCAACCCAAAAGTCATCATCGCGGCACTCATTTCTTTGGATAAATCTTTGAACATTCCTTTTTCGTGGGGCAAAATTCCACCTGAAAGCTGATTGGAACTCGATTTGTCTACACGAATCAATCGCTGGCTGTTGACAGGAAAATAGAAGACAAACAAAAGGTAAAATCCGACCAACATAAAACCGACAAAAGTCCATGAAATGAAATCCAAATTGAGATTATCAATAAATTTTGAGAAAATCGGATTGGAAAATTTGTAGATTAAAAAGAAGGTAAGCAGAACAGCGATTGGAATAATGAATTTAAGCAAATCAGCAAAAGTAAATTCAGATTTTGTTTCTTCCGTTTCCCCCTCTTTCACTTGCTTTGGTGTGAATATTTTCTCAATTTGAAGGAAAAAAGTACTGATTAAAGTCCAACAAGATTGAATAAAAGCAAAAACCAAAGTTGATTTGGGATTATAACTCACATATGCCAAGAAAAGCAAAGAAATCACGTTTGCAATCACAGCCAAAAGATCACCGTATAAAAAAGCGCTTGTCGCTGTAATCAAAGCGCCAGCGGCAACAAGCAACCAATTCAATCTCTTGACCAATGAAAAATCAATTACAATAGATGCAAAAACTAAAAGCAGGTTGAAAATCAAAAAATTAATCCCAATTCCTTGATTGTAAAATAAGTAGCAGTAAGCAAAAACTGATACAAATAATAAAATGGTTTTCTTTTTCATGGTTCTTATTTTTAATTAATTAAAAAAGTACTTTGCAATTCACAGTAGATGTTCAAAAAAATATTAGCGTTTTAAAAGTTGTTCAAGGGCATTTAAATGTTGTTTAAATGCCGTTCTTCCAAGTATTGTAATCTTATATGTTGTGCTTGTTTTCTTCCCTACAAATTTCTTTTCGATGGTCAAATATTCTGCTTTTTCGAGTGCAGCAACATGACTGGCAATGTTTCCATCGCTGGCATCCAACATCTCTTTGAGGCTCAAAAAATCAATTGATTCATTGACCATTAACACTGACATGATGCCCAGTCTAATCCTGCTTTCGAAGGACTTATTTAGCTGACTGATAAAACTTTTCATTGTTTGTGTTCGTATTTAAAATACATGGAAATGCCGTAAACAATGTGTAAAATCCCGAATCCGAAAGCCCAAAACCACAATCCCCAACCGATGAAAAAAGTGGCGATCAAACCGACAATCATTTCGCAATAGCCCAAATATTTAATATCTTTTAAAGTGAATTTACTCCCATTTACCAAGGCTAAACCGTAAAAAATCAAGGTTGTTGGCGCAATCAATCCCAATTGATCACGTAGAAAAAGCGAAACACAAAAAATGCCGCCTGCAAACAATGGAATAGCTAGGTTGATAAGCATCAATTGCGAAGTTTTATTCCAGGTTTTATGACCCAATTTCTTGGCTTTTTTGGTCGTGAAATAGTAGCCGAAAAACAGCGACAAAAGCAACACTGCCATCGCAACTAAAAACAAATGCAACACCAAATCTTTGGATAATTGAATAATATCGTTTTCAAACCAAATATCGATGTAGAAATTTTTGATGATGTAATGCGCTAAAATCGAACCCGCCAAAGCGAAAATTCCAGCAAACACACCCGCCAAACCACTCAATGAAATAAAACGGGAGGATTTCTCCATCATCGAACGAATCTCGGTTAAATCTTGCAAATAATCTTTTTCTTTTTCATCCATAACTAAAAGTACTTTGAATTGCAAAGTAAATGAATTAATTGATTTGAAATTTAAATAAAATGTGAAAAAATGCTAAAATTTTGGATTGTTAGATGGTTGGATAATTAGATTATTCGATTTGGGAAAGTCCTAATTAAAAATGTATCGGACTCCAACAGACTGAAATCCAATCTTAAAATCTACATTCTTGTGAACCTTGATTCGATTATTTCTGTGCAAAAAGTACATCGTTCCGTCGAAAAGCATCAAAAATCCACCTTGGAGCAATAAACTTTGTCCGTAGCCTTGTTTGGTGTCGGTTTCATTTTTTGATAAAAGCAATCCACTGCCAACGCCCATGTATACCAAATCTAAACCACCATTGATGATAAATATTTTTTCAAGTTTTTGCTGTCTATCACTGAGATCTTGCAGGTTTTCAATTTTCAGTTTTCGTTCTTGCAGCAAACCGCTAATTGACAAACCCAAATTCACGGTATTCCACATTGCGTTCATTTGATGAAAATAATGGGCTGAACCTTCTGTTTGGGTGGAAGCAATTGTGCCCGTAACGATGTTTGTACTAGACCAACATAACAAAGTATACATTCCGGATTTGTTGATACTACGTTGATTGTTAAGATTGATTTTCCATACTTCGTCTAAGCTAAAAATCGTATCTTTTTGTGAGAACAAGAACTGGGGAACAAAAATGAAAACCAATATTATTCGAATCATATACCTTTTTTATTTAAGAGACAATCAGTTTGACCGATTGTTTACATTACATTGTTTAAATCATCAAAATTCTAATTTGAATCGACAAAGAAAAACAGAATTAAATCCTTCAAACCAAAATTTCAAAATTGGGTCATCAAGTTTTCTAGGATAGCTGGACATTTTATAATTTCTTTAGCTTCTATTTCTTAATAAATTTTCGTTTTTCCATCTTTCAAAAAATCGATTTCTTAATATAATTTCGTCCGATTTTTTAGGGACTAAAACAGAATGAAGGCAACAATATCAAAGAAATTATCACAACTAATTTTCTTAATAACTGATTAATTATATTCGATACTACTTACAAAATTCTTAAATTATTGAAAAGAAAAATGAAATCCTTGTGGCTTTATTTTTACAAAAATTGACAAAAAATTTATACTAAACTAAGATTCAAACTTTAACTTTTAATTCTTAATTTTGGTTCAACTTATGTTTTCTAGGATAATTGTACTTTTTGTTTTTACTTTGTTGAGCTTTCAAATGATAGCCCAGCTTAAATCTCTGCCTCGAAGATACATCAATAAAATTATCAAAGACACTACCGAAATTTCAAAGCCTCAATTAATGGTTTATCCTGTTTTGGCTTATTCACCTGAAACGAATATTGAATTTGGTTTCAGTAGTTTGTATGTAAGATATGCGAAAGGAGACACTACAAATAGATTGAGTGAAATCAATGCATTCACATTTTATACATTAGAAAATCAATTTGGTGGATTTTTAGAGCATGCCATCTACAGTGATCAAAATAAATGGTTTATCTTGGGAAAATTAAAACTTCAAAGTTTTCCACTATCTTATTACGGAATAGGACCTGAAACTAAAAATCAAAAACTTGCTAAGGTAGATGCCTTTCAAATTCAAGTTAAAGAAAGACTATTGCGCAAGGTTCATAAGTCTATTTATGCTGGTTTAGAATTCGATTTCCAGAATTTAAGTAACGTTCGCTTTATAAATTACGATGAATCTATTTCTTACGAAAAGCCTGGTGGCTCAAATGGTTTTGCCAACTTTGGAATCGGTGCGGGCATCTTATATGACAATCGTCACAATATCTTAAATGTTCGCGAGGGTATATTTGCTGAACTCGCATTTTTACATTATGAGCAAAAATTTGGCAGTCAATTCACGTTTACTTCAATTAATTCAGATTTCAGATATTTTCATCCCATTCGCAAAAGAAATGTTTTGGCCCTTCAATATGTAGGTCAATTTACCCTAGGAAATGCCCCTTTTAGTCAATTAGCCTTGATGGGTGGTGAAATGATGATGAGAGGTTACTATACAGGGCGTTATAGGGATCGAAATCTAATGGCTTTTCAGACTGAATATCGCATGTTGCCTTTCAGTTTTTCTAAAAGATTTGGTTCAACCATTTTTGTAAGTGCGGGCGTAGTATCAAATTCAATTGCATCTAGCAAAGCAACCAACATAGTTTATGCAGGAGGAATGGGAGTTCGCTTTTTATTGTTCCCTAAAAAAGACATTTGGACAAGATTAGACTTTGCCTTTACAGAAGAAGGCAATGGCATATATTTGTATATCGGCGAAGCATTTTAATTTCGTTTTGACCTAAATTTATTACAAAGCAGCAATACATTCTTCTCTAGTTTCCCAAATTTTATCAACTGTAAAAGTTGAATTTTGACGTTTGAGCCAGCCTTCCAAATAATTTTTATGAATCATCGGTTTCCATTCAATCATTTGGTTGGGCTCGCACCGTTGTTCGCGAACGATGAACGGTTCAATCGTTTCGATGCTTTTGCCTTTTACCGTGAAATCATACCGCTTTCCATCATATCGGAAATATGCGTGTGCTTCGGGAATTGATTTCAACCCGTTTTGAGCTAAAATAGGTCCGACCGCTGGATGTGTTTCAGCAGACATTAAAAAAATACCTACCATCAAATGAATGTCATTTTGCGCATGTTCCTCTGCTAAAAGTGCCAACAAACCGTGTTTTGACGAGCATGTTCCTTGACTTTCCCTCAAAACCAATGTGAAATCTGAAGGATTTGAAATTCTTCCATATTTCAAGTTTTGAATGTGGAAACAAGCAGCGTTGAAATCAGTAATATTCAACGCTGTGAATGCATTTGTCGCTAAACCATTAGCTGAGAGCTGAAAATTAGGAATCACGATTTTTTCAAGAAATTCAAATCTTTGCCACTGAAATTTTTGACTTGGTCGATGTCGATTTTTTTCGAAATTCCAAAAACTGAACCTTTAATTTTACCTTTGAATCTGACGGGGATTTCATCTTTGGTCACCAATTTAAAAAGCGAAAAGAAAGCGCCATCCTCTAGTTTAACTTTGATTTGGGTGCTATAAACATTTTCCTTTTTCTTCTTGAAAACAATTTTATTGTCCAAAAGTACGGTTCCCATTTTTTTGTCAGCAACGAAAACATCAATCTGCGACGGCTTCAATTTGATGTTGAAATTATTAGGGTTTTCCAACTTGAAACTCAAATCAACCAAAATTTCTTTGTCGTCCATTTTGGGCATCTTCACACTTTCAATGCCTTTGAAATCCACATTTTCAAATTCAAAACATCCTTGCAAAGAGAAAATTAATACAAAAATGGCGATCCAATTCAATATTTTCATTGGGTAAAATTATTTTGATAATTCAGCAAAATGCTTGTAGAAATATGGAATCGTTTCAATGCCTTTGTAAAAATTGAATAAACCATAATGTTCGTTCGGCGAGTGAATAGCGTCCGAATCCAAGCCAAATCCCATCATCACGGTTTTCAACCCTAATTCTTTTTCAAACAAGGCCACGATTGGAATACTTCCTCCACTTCTCACTGGAATTGGTTTTTTTCCAAAAGTCGTTTCGTAAGCCAAACTTGCTGCTTGATAACCGATAGAATCGATTGGTGTTACCACAGGATCACCGCCATGATGCGGAGTTACAACCACACGCGTTCCTGCTGGTGCAAGAGATTCAAAATGTTTTTGAAAAAGTTCTGTGATTTCATCAGGCAATTGATGAGGAACCAAACGCATGGAAATTTTTGCATAAGCCTTGGAAGCAATCACCGTTTTAGCTCCTTCGCCAGTGTATCCGCCCCAAATTCCGTTCACATCCAAAGTCGGACGAATAGAACCACGTTCTGGAGTAGAATACCCCGTTTCACCATAAACATTATTGATATCTAACGCTTCGCAATATTTTTCGTGACTAAAAGGTGCTTTGGCCATTTCATCGCGTTCATTTTGAGAAAGTTCCAATACTTTATCATAAAATCCTGGAATGGTAATGTGGTTGTTTTCATCATGCAAAGAAGCAAGCATCTTTGTAAGCACATTGATTGGATTGGCAACGCAACCACCGTATAGTCCTGAATGCAAATCACGGTTAGGACCGGTAACTTCGACTTCAACATAACTCAATCCACGCAGACCAGTAGTGATTGAAGGCGTGTCGTTTGACAACATTCCAGTATCTGAAACCAAGATAATATCAGCTTTCAATAAATCTTTATTTTCAGCAACAAAAATGCCTAAATTGGCACTTCCAACTTCCTCTTCTCCTTCGATCATAAATTTTGCATTGCAAGCCAATTCGCCGGATTTCACCATGGCTTCGAATGCTTTAACATGCATAAACATTTGTCCTTTATCATCACAAGAACCGCGGGCAAAAATTGCTCCTTCTGGATGAATTGGCGTAGTTTTAATCACCGGTTCAAAGGCAGGATTGTGCCACAATTCTATTGGATCAGCAGGTTGCACATCGTAATGTCCATAAACCAAAACAGTTGGCAACGAAGCATCGATGATTTTTTCACCAAATACGATTGGATAACCAGCAGTTTGGAAGATTTGTACATTTTCCGCACCCGCTGAAGTCAAGTGATTTGCCACCTTTTGAGCACAATCATGCACATTTTGCGCATAAGCAGGATCTGCTGAAATGGATGGAATTTTAAGTAAATCAATCAATTCGTTTAAAAATTGTTCTTTGTGTTTTTGGATAAAATGTTGCGTGTTTTCCATGCTATTTTATGAATTATATACTAATTTTCAGCTCAATAAAACTTAATTTTTAGCTTTCAAGTTTTACAATTGTCAAAATTACATTAATTTCGCAATAATAATCAAGACATGCAACCAAATATTGTGTTTCAAAGTCTTCTTAAAAAACAAATCACATGAAAAAAATAACATTACTTCTCTCAGTTAGTTTTTTATACATTTTTTCGAATGTAAATGCTCAAGTTACTGTTTCAAGTACATTAACTCCAGCTCAATATGTTCAAAATGTATTAATTGGACCAGGTGTACAAGTTTCCAATGTAACATACAATGGATTAGCAGGTTATACTGGAAATCAAATTGGGAGTTTTAATTACACTGGTACACAAATTCCATTTTCATCAGGTTTAGTGATGGCGAGTGGCGCTGTTACTGGTTTGGCTGGGCCAAATAACTCAGGAAGTAGCACAAATGCATTTACTGGTGGCGCATTATCGAACGACCCAGATTTGAATGCAATTGCAGGATTTGCGACTTTTGATGTTGGAAGATTAGAATTTGATTTTATCCCGGCGGGAAACACAGTTAGTTTCAATTTCCTATTCGGAAGTGAGGAATACAATGAATATGTTTGTGGTTCAGTAAATGATGTTTTTGGATTTTTTGTTACTGCTCTAGCTCCAGCGGGAGGAACCTACAACAACACGAATTTGGCTTTGATTCCTGGTACAAATATTCCAATCTCTATAAATACTGTTAATAATGGAACTGTTGGCGCCAATGGATTTGTGACAAATTGTTCTGATTTAGATCCAAATTGGGCAGCTAATAATATTTATTTCGACAATGCCCCTGGCGCTGATTTTCAAGCAGATGGAATGACTGTTTTGATGAATATTTCTTTTACTGTTGTTTGTGGTGAAAGTTATCACTTCAAATTTGCAGTAGCAGATGGAGGAGATTCAGCATTTGATTCATGGGTACTTTTGCAATCAGGATCTTTTACATCCGATGCTGTAGACGTGAGTGTTGCAACTGTAACTGGAGATTCTACTGTTATTGAAGGTTGTACGGATGCTAATTTCATTTTTACAAGACCAGAATCTCAAATGGACGACACTTTAATTGTGAATTATGATATCACAGGAAATGCAATTGAAGGAACTGACTATAATACACTTTTAAATCCAGTTACATTTTTACCAGGACAAGACACTGTAATCATCACGCTTACTCCCGTGCAAGATGGATTGACTGAAGGTCCTGAATCAGTTACTTTAACTGTTTATATCGTCAATATTTGTGGTGATACATTGGTTTCAGAAGGCACAGTTTACATATTAGACAAGCCGAATATAACAATCAATGAAAACGATCCGACAGCGCTTTGTGCCAATGATTCGATTCAAATGACAGCAGCGGCAAGTGGAGGTTTTGCACCTTATACTTATACTTGGAATAATGGTCAAACAGGAAGTCCCGCCTATGGTGACGTTTCGATTAATGGACCAACAAATTATATTGTAACTGCAACAGATCTTTGTGGATTTCAAATGACTGATACTGTAACGATTACTTTAAACCAGACTTTGGCTATTGATTCTATGTTACAATATCCAGCTTCTGCCTGTCTTCCAACTGGAACAGTCGTTGGCTTTGCTTCAGGATTTTCTGGAACTCCGGTTTACAATTGGACAGGACCTGGCGCAAATAGCACAAATTCAATCACAGCATCTGTTTTCCAGAATTTAGCTGCAGGTTGGTATTACTTTACAATTACAGACAATGTTTGTGTTGAGAATGACAGTATTTTATTAAACCAAGACTTAGCACCAATCTCGAGTTTCTCGCCAAGTGCAGCTTCAGGTTGTACGCCACTTACAGTCGTATTTACCAATAATAGTCAAAATTCTACTTCATACGCTTGGGATTTTGGAAATGGACAAACTGCCAATGTGAATGATTTGAGTTCTCAGACGCAAACCTACACAGCGAATTCAGTGATTAGATTGATTGCTAGCGCAAATGGATGCAGTGATACTTCTTATGTAAATATTGGTATTGCAGTTTGTGGCTGTACTGATCCATTGGCAATCAATTACGATCCAAATGCACAATTGAATGATGGAACTTGCATGTACCCAATTCCGACGGTAGAAATCCCAAATGTATTTACTCCTGATGGAGACGCAAACAAAGCAAATGAAACTTTTTTCTTGACTACAACCAACGCGCTGAATGTTCAATTTACAATCTTCAATCGTTGGGGCGACATCATGTTCTCGGGAGGATCAATCAATCCTTCACCAGCTTGGGATGGTAAAGCAAATGGAATGGAAGTGAGTGAAGGAGTTTATTTCATTCAATACAAAATCACAGGTTATAACAATCAATTTCTTGAAGGTCACGGCTTTTTGCATTTGATTAGAAAATAAGATACGATTAAATTTTATGAATAGCCACTTGAATAGAGTGGCTATTTTTTTTGTTTACCTTTGCCAAAATTCCATTCCATGTTAATTGAAATCCAAGATAAAGTTGTTTCCTTAGATTTATTTGAAAAAAAGTTTGTTTGTGATTTGAATGCTTGCAAAGGAGCTTGTTGCATTGAAGGCGATTCTGGAGCGCCAATTACAGAGGAAGAAATTGCTATTTTGGAAGATGATTTAGAATTTATCAAACCTTACATGCGACCAGAAGGAATTGCCGAAGTTGATAAATCGGGCGTTTTTTACATGGATTGGGACAATGAAGCTGTCACCACTTTAGTAAACGGTGCTGAATGTGCATTTGTGTTTTTCGATGAAAAAGGCATCACCAAATGTTCCATTGAACAAGCACACAAAAAAGGAAAAACAAGTTTCAAAAAACCGATTTCTTGTCATTTATATCCAATTAGAGCAAAAAAATATGCCGACTTTGAAGCATTAAATTACAGCGAATGGAAAATTTGTGCACCCGCTTGTGCTTGCGGAGAACACTTGAATGTTAAAGTGTACAAATTTCTCAAAGAACCAATCGTTAGAGCTTATGGAGAAGCGTTTTACGAAGAAATGGAAATTGTAGATCGAGAGCTTGAAAAGCAAAAGCAAAAATAATTTCAAAAAAATACCTTTCACCGCCAACCTTTAAATTTAAAATCACGTCTATATTTCAAGTCGCGACAATAACGATTGTGCGTCTTAGGTTTTATTTACCCTTGCAGGTACCTGAAAAGAGTTTCTACCTCAAAAAACAAAGGATCAATATTGTTTTTTACGAACTCTTTTCAGGTTTTTTTGTGTCCTAAAAATTGAAATAATCTTTTTTTTTAGACAAAAATTGGATCTTTAATCAAACCAAATCGGAATCATCTTTATAAATTATTTGGCTGAAAACTTCCCATAATAAACCACTTTTACCACGCAATGAAAATCATTGACTTTTGATTTTGGATAAACGGAAAAAACGGGATCTAATTCTACTTTTTCAATCGGTGTCCAGTTTGCAGGAGTAACTTTTACGGTTGAGTTCACTTCAAAAATTCCATCAAAATCTTTGTCTATAAATGCGACTGTGTCTTTTTGGTCATTGATCCCGATAATAAAAGCTGGATAAACACGGTCAAAAACCAAGCGATTTCTGAAAAGTAAAATCTTCACCAATGCTGGTTGACTCAAATCTTGATATGTCCACGCTTCTCTGCAAGTTTGCATTTTCGTTTCTTCACGTGTCCAAAATTTCTTGGTGCGCAGGTAACAACCCTCCAATAAAAAAATCGATAATGTGAGAATTATTGTAGATCGAATCATTGGATGATGATGCCTTTGAGTCCTAAAATTGGTATCAATTTCATGTTTTTTTCTTGAATTGTTTCTGGAAGAAAAATGAATTTTTTGTCGTACATTGTGTCGTTGACCCAAAAACTAACCCAATATTCGTTGGTCAATCCAAAAACATCTTCCATTATTGGTTCAACGCGCGCTGCTTCATTGGGCAAAAGAATTTCCATACAATGACGCAACATCGAAGTTTTTATTTTCTCGCCAGTCGCTACATTTTCACCGTAACCATTGCTGGTAATAATGATTCCTTCCATGATATCATCACGCAGATTGATCAGATAAGTATTGTAAATCGGATGATTTTCTTCTCCAAATTGTTGCACAACTGCAACGGCTACATTCTCTACTTTTGGCCCTAATAGTTCTTCGCGCATTTTGATTTTATTTCAGATAAAGTGCAAATTTAGGGATTTATTTATTTTGAGGTGCTGACTATAAATTTACGGGGATAATCTGATAATCAAAATGAATATTATTGAAGAAAATTCAATCATTTTATCATTCTTTTTCCTATCGCAATATATTTCATAATATCTGTTGGATGGCCCAAAATGCGTTCGTACTTTTTCAAATAAACGGGATCATTTTTCATTTTTTCAGGTAAAACGAAATCTAGGGTTCTTTTAGAACCTGTGCGCACAATCACCAAGTTTTTGGAAGGAATCGACAAAATGTATTGTCCCAAAATTCCGCGACAATAATAAACTGGAGTCGCTCCGCCTGTGAAAGTCCAAATGTGCAATCCGTATCTGTAATTTGGAATTCTCTCTTTGGTCTTCATGGCTGGCGTTTTCACCATTTCCTTCATGTACCAAAGTGGCACAAGTTGTTTGCCATTCCATTTTCCTTCTTGCAAAATCAATTTTCCCAAGCGACCAAAATCCCTGGAAGTTCCATACAAGCAACAAAATGCTTTTTCAGCGCCATTTTCTTTGTCTAAACTCCAATAAGCATCATGTTCTGTGCCGATTTTTGACCAAATTTTGTTGTAGGCGTAATCCGACAAATCAGCCCCTGTTGCTTTCTCGATTATGAAAGCCAATAACTGGGAATTTCCGCTTTGGTAATTGAATCTCACACCTGGTTTTTCAATCACTTTTTGACTCGTTACTAATCCGTATAAATCAGTGCCATAATAAGATTCAGCGTTGTCTGATAAAGGATTTTTTCCGCTTTCTCCCCAATCTAATCCTGATGACATCAGCAATAAATGTCTGACTGTAATTTTGTTTTTTGCCCCTTCTTTGAATTCAGGAATATAAGTTCCAACTGGCTCATCCAAACTTTTGATGTCCCCCTCGTCAATGGCAATTCCGACCAACAAGGAAACAAATGTTTTGGCAGCAGAAAAGCAATTTGAAACTGTTTCTTTTTGATGTTCGCCCCAATATTTTTCAAAAATCAATGAATCGCCTTGAAAAACCAGAAAAGATGAAGTTTCTAAATTTTCCATGTATTTCGTTTCGTCCGGAGTCAAAGAAAAGTGCCGTTTTGATTTCTTCCATTTGAAAACGTCATCGGAATGTTTGATGGTCGAGTATACAAAAACGTCCTTATCGTAAATTCCAGGACCCGATTTTCCTTTTAGATAAGTACTCGCAATGCCTTTGTACAAATAAAATCTTCCTGAAAGAATGATAAATAAATTCGCAGTAATCACAAGAAAAAGCAATGTAAAAAGGGTGATTCGTGAAAATTTACGAATCCAATTTCGCAGTTTGGATGGAGTTTTAGACATACTGAAAATTAAATTGTTGCGCTAATTTTTCTTTAAAAACGGCTGCAACTTCTTCGAAATCCAAAGCCACACCCAACTCTTTCTGCATGGAAGTTACAGCTTTATCATCAATTCCGCAAGGAACTATGTGATTAAAATAAGATAAGTCGCTATTTATATTAAATCCGATACCATGCATAGTTACCCAGCGTGAACATTTTACACCTAACGCGCAAATTTTTCTGGCATTTTCTCCTTCAGGTTCAATCCAAACGCCTGTGTATCCATCGTAGCGGCCGCCAATAACTCCATATTCAGCCAAAGTGAGAATGACTGCTTCTTCGAGAAAACGCAAATATTTGTGGATATCAGTGAAAAAATAATCCAAATCCAATATCGGATAAACTACCAATTGTCCCGGACCGTGATAGGTAATATCGCCGCCACGATTGATTTTATAAAATGTTGCGCGATTACTTTTTAAGCCTTTCTCATCTAATAACAAATTGTCTAAAGAACCGCTTTTTCCAAGCGTGTACACATGAGGATGCTGACAAAAAAGCACTTGATTTTCTGTCGGAAGCGCTTCTACTCCGTTGCGAATGTTGATTTTACGTTGAATGTTTTCAGCGAAAATTTGTTCTTGTAAATCCCAAGCTTCCTTGTAATCGATTAATCCCAAATTTTTATACTGCACCGTTGTCATCGCAAAATATTTCTACAAAAGTAAGGATTTATATTTGGTGGAAAAGGTGAACAATTTTGTCTTTTGATTGTCTGTATATTTAGGAATTGGGTAAGTCAGGCAATAGGGTTTAGGCACTAGGATTTAGGCCGCAGGGATTAGGAATTTATGCGAAGATTTTAAAATGAGCGAGAATTTATATTGTTATTACAGTGATTTGCCTTCTCCGATGGCTTATATGGATATGAAGGCTGACGAAGAAGAAAGTTCAGAATTATCGGAAATGGACGTGGATCGCATCATCGAAATGGCTTGGGAAGACAGAACACCTTTTGATGCAATCGAATATCAATTTGGCTTGAAAGAGGCTGATGTGAAAGCGTTGATGAAAAATAATTTGAAATTTAGCAGTTACAAATTGTGGCGCAAAAGAGTAGAAAATTGCAAAACCAAACATGCCAAAACGCGGTCTTCTGAAATCAATAGATTCAAGTGTAACTTGCAACGAACAATCACAAACAACAAAATATCGAAACGATGAAAACATATTTATTTGCAGGAGCATCAAGCAAAATGGCGCAAGAAAGTGCGAGACAATTGCAAGCAGCAGGTCACAAAGTGATTGGAATTTCAACCAAAACAGAAAGCTTTGAATACGATGAATTTTACACCATCGAAAAATACGATTTCAACACTTTTCCTAAAATCGAAGGAACAATTGACGGATTGGTTTATTTTCCTGGTACAATCAATTTGAAACCTTTTCACCGTTTGAGCGAAGCTGATTTTTTGCGTGATTATCAAATCAATAGTTTGGGCGCAATTGCTTTTATTCAAGCCTATTTTCCTAACTTAAAAAGCAGTGAATCAGCAAGTATCGTTTTGATGAGCACTGTTGCCGTTGCCGTTGGAATGCCTTTTCACGCTTCTATTTCCATGGCGAAAGGCGCTATTGAAGGATTGACTAAAGCTTTGGCTGCAGAATACGCAACAATGATTCGCGTAAATTGTATTGCGCCTTCATTGACCGACACGCCTTTGGGCGAAAAGTTATTGAATTCGCCTGAAAAAATCGAAGCTTCACAGAAAAGAAATCCGATGCGTAAAGTTGGAACAGCAACTGAATTGGCGGATGCGGTAACTTTCTTATTGTCGGACAAATCAAGCTGGATTACTGGGCAGATTTTAGCGGTTGATGGGGGAATGAATGTGTTGAGATGAGGATTTGGGCAATAGGCAATAGGCATTAGGGATTTGCTTGCACGATTTTGTCTTTGGATGATGATAATATTTCCGTTTTTCATGGATAAGTTCATCTCTCAACCCTGCCATATTTTTCCAAGTTATTGTATTCTTTTTAAGATTAAAATCAATTGGTATCTTTTTTGTTGTTTCCGATTTACAAAAAAAACCATTACCTTACTAACCTGAGTTCGATTATTCAAACTTTCAATTCGTGGCTGCTCCTACGCGGTGTCAAAACACCTATAAATATTGAGATACGAAATTTTTTAAATCGGAATATCGAGATATTTCGGTGCAAAAAAGGGAAGTAGATTGCTTTTTATTGGTGAACTTGCGTATTTCTTGCTTAATTTAACAACTTGTTTCCTTCGTTAGATTTTAACATGACAACTCGTTATCCCTTATAAAATATGCCTAGCAACCAAGTCGCTAAATTAATTTTGACTTTGTTTTAATAATCGAACTCAGGTTACTACTACTCCACAATCTCGTTCAATCTTTTCACCGCTTGATCAATTGTCATCACATGGCTATATAACAAGCGTAATTTGTCGTTTTTTTCACTCAATTTACAATCTTTCGGATTGCTTTGGATGTATTTCAATACATGCTGAAAAATACCTGAATCGTAAAATGGCGATTGTGGATTTGAAATGAAGTAGCAAACCATTGAACCAGATTTCATCACCAACCTTTCGATTCCCAAATCTTGGGCCAACCAACGCAATTCAAATGAACGAAACAATTCTTTTACGGTGCGAGGCAAAGGTCCGAAACGATCAATTAAAGTTTGTCCGTATTTATCCAACGCTTCTTGGTTTTCTAAACTGTCTAATTTTTGATACAAACTCAATCGTTCAGCGACATTATTCACATAATCATCTGGAATTCTGATTTCTAAATCAGTTTCAATCACACAATCTTTAACGAAATTGACAAATTGATCTGTATTTCTTTCTGCAAATAAATCTTTGAATTCTGACTCACGCAATTCCTCCATTGCTTCATTCAAGATCTTTTGATACATCTCAAAACCAATGTCGGCAATGAATCCACTTTGTTCGCCACCCAATAAATTCCCTGCCCCACGAATGTCCAAATCTTTCATCGCAATATTGAATCCAGCTCCTAAATCTGAGAACTGAATCAATGCTTCCAATCTTTTTCTGGCTTCGGATGTCATTTCGTGGTATTTTGGCGCAATCAAATAGCAGAATGCTTTTTTATTAGAACGCCCAACACGACCGCGCAATTGGTGCAAATCACTCAAACCAAAATTTTGCGCATTATTGATAATCATTGTATTTGCATTGGAAATATCAATTCCAGATTCGATAATCGTAGTTGCGAGCAGCACGTCATATTCGCCCTGAATGAAATCCATCATGATTTTTTCAAGCTGTTTTCCGTCCATTTGTCCGTGACCGATTCCCACACGCACGCCGGGGCACAAACGCTGAATCATGCCAGAAACCTCTTTGATATTTTGCAATCTATTGTTCACAAAATACACTTGTCCGCCGCGGCTCACTTCATACGCAATCGCATCGCGAATCGCTTCCTCGTTGAACTGAATCACTTCTGTCAAAACAGGCTGTCGATTGGGTGGTGGCGTATTGATGATGCTCAAATCTCGTGCGCCCATGAGCGAAAATTGCAGCGTCCGTGGAATCGGAGTTGCTGTTAAAGTCAAGGTATCAACAGTCACTTTCATTGTTTTCAATTTGTCTTTTACCGCCACGCCAAATTTTTGCTCTTCGTCGATTATCATCAAGCCTAAATCTTTGAATTTGACTTTTTCACCAACAATTTTATGCGTTCCAACCAAAATATCGATTTCGCCAGCCGCCACTTTTCTCAACGTTTCTGTAACTTGTTTCGCACTTTTGAAACGATTTATGTAGTCAACAGTCACTGGAAAATCTTTCAATCGCTCGCTAAAACTTCTGTAATGTTGATGACATAAAATCGTTGTTGGAACCAAAATCGCTACTTGTTTACTGTCCGTAACCGCCTTGAAAGCAGCGCGAATAGCCAATTCTGTTTTGCCAAAACCAACATCACCGCAAACCAAGCGATCCATCGGTGTGGGCGATTCCATGTCTTCTTTAATTGCTTGCGTGGTTTTCAATTGGTCTGGCGTATCTTCATACATGAAAGATGCTTCCAATTCATTTTGCAGATAAGTATCAGGCATAAATGCAAAACCTGGCTGTGATTTTCGTTTGGCGTAAAGTTGAATTAAATCAAAGGCAATTTCTTTGATTTTCGTTTTGGTTTTATTTTTGAGGGTTGTCCAAGTTTGCGTTCCTAATTTATTCATTTTAGGCGCAGTACCATCTTTTCCTGAGAATTTTGAAATGCGGTGTAAAGAGTGAATACTGACATACAAAACGTCGCCATCTTTGTAAATCAATCGAATGGCTTCTTGCGGTTTTCCGTTTACATCAATTGTTTGTAAACCAGAAAATTGCCCAACACCATGATCGATGTGTGTTACATAATCTCCTTTTTGAAGGTTATAAATTTCCTTCAAGGTCAAAGCTTGTTTGGCTTGAGAAAATCCTTCTTTCAGTTTGAAACGGTGGTAACGTTCAAAGATTTGATGATCCGTATAGCACACCAATTTCATGTCTTGAAAAATGAAACCTTCATGCAACGCGATTGGCATGGAAATGAATTCGACATCCGCGCCAATATCCTCAAAAATAGAATACAAGCGTTCAATTTGTTTTGGTTGATTGGAGAAAAACAAGTTGGTAAAACCCGCTTTTTTTCTGGCGGATAAATCTTCTTTTAGCAAGTCAAAATTCTTATTGAATGCAGGTTGAGATTGAACTTTAAACGCAATTTCAACAGTTGGTTTGAATGAAAAATCTGGTCCCCATTCCACCACCGAAAAAGCTTCCAATTTTTCTAGCCATTCTGTTTTGTGCGTATATAAATCGGATGGAATTGTTTGTTTGATGGTGTGATTGAGTCCTTCATAAATCTTCACTGCTTTGTCGTATTCTTTCGACAACATATTTACAATTAACTGATTGGAAGAAACCCAAAGGGTGCTTTGCTTTCCAACGAAATCTAAAAAAGTTCCAAAACCGTCTTGCATAAGATGGCGTTGCACGTTGGGAATAATATTGAAAAAATCGTGGTTATTGACAGAAAGCTGATCGACAGGATCGAATGTTCGAATTGAATCTACTTCATCGCCAAAAAATTCTACACGAAAAGGCAGGTCGTTTGCAAATGAAAAAACATCTAAAATTCCACCTCGAATAGCAAATTGTCCTGGCTCGTAAACAAAATCAAGTCTTTCAAAACCATATTCGAGCAACAATTCATTCATAAAATCCAAGGAATAAGTTTTTCCTTTTTGGACCTTCAAGGTGTTTTCAGTCAGCTTTTTTTGCGTTGGAATTTTTTCAAATAACGCTTGCGGATATGTGACAATCCAAGTATTTGTGCCGTTGTTAATTTTCTCCAATACTTCAGCGCGCAAAACCACATTTGCGTTGTCTGTTTCTTCAAAATGGTAAGCAGAACGATATGAGGCGGGATAAAAAACGATGTGTTTTTCGTTTGGGAAAAGATTCTCTAAATCATTTAGGAAATACGCCGCTTCCTCTTTATCGCTCAACACAAAAACATGATTTCCTGGGACTTGACTAGCTACAGCAGAAGCTATTGCAGCACGTGAAGAACCGACCAACCCTTTCAAATGAATCCGAATTTCAGCTTGTTGCAAAGAATTAGCAATTTGATCTACTTGGTTGTTTTTTTTAAAAAGCTGTAAAAATTCCGCTTGATTCATGCGTTTGAAGAAAAATGATTTTTGTCAGAAATGAACGAGTACAATTAAAGTACAAAGATGCGGATAAAATGTTTTAAAGGCAATTGGAAAGCGGAGCTAAATGAGCATTTAAACACAAATCATCAAAACTTGCAAAATTTACAAGTTTTGATGATTTAAGACTTAAAATATTGAATTACATATATTTAAAAATTGAAAAACTCAATCACTTTTCACTCAACTTATCGCTGTACTTTTTAAATAATTCGGTTTGAGTATTGGTGACATCAATCCATTTTCCATTCATCAAAATAGAAGTAATAAAATTGGAGCGCATGTCTAAAGCATTTCCTTTGGAGACAAAAAGTGTGGCGATTTTACCTTCTTCGATTGAACCAAATTGCTTTTCCATGCCCATGATTTCGCAAGCACTTAAACTAATCGAGCGAATTGCTTCTTCTTCTGTCAAACCGCAAGACATGGCTGTTCCCGCTAAAAAAGGTAAATTTCTTGCGTTCATGGCTTCCATATCGCCTTCGTTTTGCAAACAAAATTTCACCCCAGCTGATTGCAATAAAAAAGGCAATCTGTAAGGCAAATCAACCGCATCTTCTTCCAATTCTGGTAAACTGTGTAAACGCGGAAGCATCACCGGAATTTGTGCATCTTTCAATTGTCGGGCAACCAAATGTGCATCATAACCGCCCACAATCACAGGAAATGCAATTTCAAAATTGTGCACAAAATCAATAACATCTAGCAATTGCTGAATATCATTGGCATGAAAATAAACCCTTTTATTCCCTAAAAATGTTGCTTTCATGGCTTCAAATCTCAAGTCTAAAATAGGCTCTTTTGCTTTTGCATACGCTTTCGATAAATTGAAAAATTGTGTCAATTCTTGTCTTTGAATATCGTAATTTTCATTTCGCTTTTTACTCGCTGGTTCTGCCCACCATCCGCCACCTTGCGTGCTTTGTGGCCAATTTACATGAATTCCATCGTCTGTTTTGGCAACCGCGTCTTCCCAATTCCAACCGCCCAAATGCATCACACTTGAAGTTCCAGAGATTTGTCCGCTTCTTGGTGTTGCTTGCGTCAATAAAACGCCATTTGTTCTGACAGTGGCAATCACTTTTGATTCCACGTTGTATGCAATTAATGCGCGCACATGCGGATTGAAAATTCCCACTTCCGAAAAATCTCTCGTTGCTCTAACGGCATCGATTTCTGTCAAACCCAAAGTGGAATTTGGCGCAACGAATCCAGGATAGATGTGTTGATTTGAAATATCGATGATTGTATCCCAATCTTCCTTTTTGATGGTATATGCCAATGCATTTTTCACCAAGATTATCTTGTCGCCTTGAATTCCAACCAGTGATTTTTCAATCACTTTGCCATTTCCGACATGCAGATAACCATTGATAAACAGTTTGGTGTTTGCCTTTTGCGCTTGTGCAGAAACGCAAAAAACTAGCGCTATTATTTGAATGATAATTTTCATTTCTTCAATATTTTATTTCGATAATTTTTTAATGATCATTGGCGCCTTCACTTCCTTCTTCGCCGAATGTATTGCAATGAAATTCCTTGCGTTTTTTCCTTTCAAATGCTTTGGCAGGTTCACCTTTTTCATTTGACATCAACATTTTGGAAATAATTCTCGCTTTTTCAGATGCATTTCTTTCACGCATTGTCAAATCTCTTTCAGCATCAAATAAAATTTCACCATCGATGATTGTTTTTTCAACTTTAGCTGCGATACTCAGCGGATTGGTTGACCAAATCACGATATCTGCATCTTTCCCAATTTTCAAACTTCCCATTTTATTGTCTAAATGCAACAATTTGGCTGGATTCAAAGTCACCATTTTCCATGCATCAATCTCCGAAACACCGCCATATTTGACAGTTTTTGCAGCTTCTTGGTTCAATCTTCTTCCCATTTCGGCATCATCAGAATTGATTGCCGTCACAATTCCTTGCTGATTCATAATAGCCGCATTGTAGGGAATGGCATCGTTTACTTCAAATTTATACGCCCACCAATCAGCGAAAGTGGAAGCGCCAACTCCATGTTTTTTCATTTTGTCAGCCACTTTATAACCTTCTAAAATATGCGTAAAAGTATTGATTTTGAACCCCATGGAATCTGCCACATGCATCAACATATTGATTTCTGATTGCACATAGGAATGGCAAGTAATAAATCTTTCGCTTTTCAAAATCTCACTCAAAACTTCCAGTTCCAAATCAAATCTCGGCGATTGTAACCCAGATTGTGCTCTTTTCTTTTCTGAAAGCGACAACCAATTGATTTTATCCGCTTGGTATTTTCTAGCGCGTTCAAATCCATCGTAAAAGACCTGCTCTACACCCATTCTCGTTTGCGGAAATCTTACCGAATTTTCGTCGCCCCAATTGGCTTGCTTCACATTTTCACCCAATGCAAATTTGATAAATTTAGGCGAATTTGGAATCACCATTTCTTCTGGCGTATGGCCCCATTTTAGTTTGACTAATGCAGATTGACCACCAATTGGATTAGCTGAGCCATGCAATAATTGAGCAGCTGTTACTCCCCCACTCAATTGTCTGTAAATGTTGATGTCATCAGATTTTACCACGTCGCCAATACTGACTTCCGCCGTGATCGATTGACCGCTTTCATTCACTCCTTTTGAAATCGCAATGTGTGAATGTTCGTCAATAATTCCGCTCGTAACGTGTTTTCCACTTGCGTCAATAATTGTTGTTCCGACAGGAAATGCAGGAATTTCTTTGCCGACATATTTAATTTTTCCATCCACAACTAGCACATTTCCTTTTTCCAAAATTCCTTCGACTTCGTTGGTCCAAAGTGTCGCATTTTGAATTAGGATAGTTTGCTTAAATGGAATCGAATCAAAACCATAAGCCAAATTTGGGAACCATGCTTTTCCCAATGGCAAAGAATCTAATTTAAATGGTTTATTTTCGTCTGGTTTTTCGTTCAGCTTATTTCTGATTGCTGTCCATTTAATCCATCTTCCGTCAGGTAAAGTTCCATCGCCTTCAAAAACGCCTACTTTCGTGTTCACTTTGGCATGTAAATTCACGCTTCCCTCCCACTTCGCTATTTTGGAATTGAACTGAATTGTCAAATCATTGCCAATCAAATTTGCAAAACAATTGGTTGAAATTGTATCAGTTTTAGCGATTTTGGTGATTGTATCGGTTTTGGTCACCAACGTTTTGAATTTCACCGTTGGTTTTTCAATTGTTCCGGAAATTTCGAAAGGAATTGTTTCACCGTCAATCAATGCGTTGTATTTTCCTCTGATGTCGTTGGTTTGTTTCTGAACGAGGATATTTTGTTCACCCAACAACCAAGATTCCAATAAAGTTGCTTCCTGAATGAAAGGATTGTTGTCATAAATCACAAAACTTGCTTTTTTGCCCGGTTCCAAGGAGCCAAATTCTGATTGAATTCCCAACAATTCTGCGGGTGCAATGGTCAAAGCACGCAAAGCTTCTTCAGCAGAAAGTCCCCTGGAAATCGCTTTTTGAATGTTTTTCCAAAAATCCGCTGGCGTGGCATTTCCAGTTGCGGATAAAACAATATTAATGCCTTCTTTTCTTAATAAATAAGGGTTTGAAGGCGCCAATTCCCAGTTTTTCAAATCGCTCAATGGAATTTGTTTGGCGATGTAAGGATCTTTGACTTCGAAAGCGTCAGGAAAATTAATGGGTAAAACGAGCGTTCCGCTTAATTTTTTCAAGGCGGGAATGATTTCGTATTCATTTCCAGAACCAATGTAAGCAAAATTCAAGTTAAATTCTTTGCCAATTTTTGCTACTCTCAAGATTTCTAATTTGTCATCCGTTTGAAAAAGCAGAGGCAATCTCATTTGAGTAGACAACGCTTCAAGCGATAAATTCAATTCTTTATTTTGGTTGCTTTGATACCATTTTTGATCATAAAAAGTCTGCCTAATCAATGCAATACTTCCCATTTGTGAAGATGGATAAGTTTGATTTGAACTTCCATTTTTGAATGAAAAATAGGCCGCCGATTCACTTTTTAAGATTTGTTTGTTGTAATTCGATTTACCCAATGAAACCAAAGTTCCCGTTCCGCGCATGATTCCATCGTTGATGTGCGTTGACACCATTCCAAAACCCATTTGCAACCATTGTTTACATTTCTCTTCATCAAAAGAATATGAATCAACTGCATTTACCTCAGGATGAATCGTTTCATTCCAATGATAAGCGCCTTTTTTCAAAGATTCTAATTGAGGTGAATTTCCATGTCTTCTCCCTGTTTGGCCAGGCAAACCTAAATTGGTGTTGCTCTCAATAAATGCTGCCATGATTGTTTTTTCAGCGCAATCAATCACTACAGCGTCCTGCGGAATTTTGACATTTTTCCCAGTTTCGATAATCTTATCATCCTTGATCAAGATTGTGCCTTTCTCAATTTTAACGGTTGGAGAAACGTAAATTGTGGCGTTCGTCAATGCGTAACAGCTTGCCTTCGATTGCGCAGAACCATTTTTTGGAGAAAGTTCTTGAGCGCTGATGCAAAAGGAAAAGCAAAGAAATAGAAGAATAATTATTCTCATAAGAAGTGATTTAAGGTTGTGAATTTAATTAAAAAACAAAACATACAGGTTATAAGTTTTTGAAGAAAGTTAAAAATAATTACTTGTTTGCAAATCAGTATTTTGGGGCGCTTTTTACTTTTCCCCCTTTGGAGGGGGATTAAGGGGGAGGACTCATTTCCAATATATAAGAACATTAGATTTTTGAAATTTTCAGGTTTTTAAGTTCTAAATGCATGAATTTTAGGTTGATTTTCGAAAGATGAAGATCTATTTTTAACAAAAGAGTTTCTTCAAATGTCGTCCCTACCGCGACGAAAATGAGTTGCGGTGTTGTTTTTTACCCATATTTTGTGCCTAGAGGTACATCTCGTTTTTCGACAAATTATCGATTGCTTAATGTTTAAGAAAAGTTCACTAATCCTTTTTAGATGGAATAAATATAATAGCAAAAAACGCATGATTTTCAACATCATACGGGCTGAAAGAAGGTGTAAAATCTCTCACATAGCTACATCCTGTAGGAATGAAATATGGGTAAAAACGATATCAGGCGCATCATCTCGTCGCGCTAGGGACGAAATTACCACCTAATTTTGAATACACTTTTTCCTTTTTCTCCCCTTCCTAAGGAGTTATGTGATAAGTTCAGTAAATGAACTTTCTTCTTCTCGAAAAACGATTTTTATCCATTTTTAAAAACAACATCAAACCATCTAATCTAAATTTATTCTAAATAATAAAAGGAATCCAAAACGAAAATCAATAATTTCATTAACATTCGGTATTTTTGTGCTCAAACAAACGAATTATGGAAATTTTAAAATACGCACATTCAGGTTTACGTTGGGTGGCATTGTTATTATTGGTTGTGGCGATTTTCAATGCTTTATCATCCAAGGGAAAAGGAAAATATGAGAAAAAAGACAAAATGCTGAATTTATTCGCGATGATTGTCTTGCACATCCAGTTGCTAATTGGATTGGTACTCTATTTCAAAAGTCCAAATGTTACATTTGTCGAGGGTTGGATGAAAACCGCTAAATCACGTTTTTACGGAATGGAACATTTGCTGATTATGGTAATTGCCATTGCTGTGATTACAATCGGAAGAAAAAAAGCAGAAAATGCATCGAATATTGCTGTAAAACACGGAACGATTGTAAAATGGTTTACCATCGGATTGATATTAATTTTGGCTGGAATTCCTTGGCCATTTAGAGGATTTGGAACAGAATGGTTTTGAGGCTTTTCTCTCTTGGAATCTTATTTCTCGCCGCCAGCTGTGGTTCTGGAGAAGTAAAATCAATTGAAGACACAGAGAATGTTGCTTCAGTTGAACCTAAATCTTTGTACATTTTGCATTGCGAAGCTTGTCATGGATTGGACGGTGAAAAAGGAAGTTCTGGCGCCGCAAATTTGGCAATTAGTAAACTTTCAGACGCTAAAATTAAAAATGTCATTTTGAACGGAAACGAAAAAGGAATGATGCCTTACAAGGATATTATCACCAATGAAAAAGACCTCAATGGTTTGGTTGAATTTGTTAAAACCCTGAGAAAATAGATGGAAGAAGGTCACGTAATGGTTGATGCGGTAGAAGAAACGTGTGTTCTTGTGGGCATCATCACGCAATCACTTTCTGAGGAACAAGCAAACGAATACCTTGACGAATTGGAATTTTTGGCGGAAACGGCTGGCGCAACAACGCAACGAAAATTTTTGCAAAAAATGTCCATCGCCAATCCGAAAACATTTGTTGGGAAAGGAAAACTGGAAGAAATTCGCGAATATGTGAAAGCGAAAGACATCGAGTTGGTCATTTTTGACGACGAACTTTCTCCCTCTCAATTGCGCAACATTGAACGCGCCTTGGAATGTAAAATATTGGATCGAAACATTTTGATTCTAGATATTTTTGCCAGTCGTGCTCGAACATCTCACGCCAAAACGCAAGTTGAATTGGCTCAATTGCAATACATGTTGCCCCGTTTGACCAGAATGTGGACCCACTTAGAACGTCAAAAAGGAGGAATCGGTTTGCGTGGACCAGGAGAATCTCAAATTGAAACCGACCGCCGAATCATTCAAACAAGAATTGCTTTGATGCGCGAAAAATTGAAAGATATTGACAAACAAATGTCGATTCAGCGGGGAAATAGAGGTCAATTGGTACGTGTGGCTTTGGTTGGTTACACGAATGTTGGCAAAAGTACTTTGATGAATGTACTGAGTAAATCTGACGTTTTTGCTGAAAATAAACTTTTCGCCACGCTCGATACAACTGTGCGCAAAGTGGTGATTGAAAACTTGCCGTTTCTCTTAACCGACACCGTTGGATTTATCAGAAAATTGCCGCATCAATTGGTAGAATCTTTCAAATCAACGTTAGATGAAGTGCGCGAAGCAGATTTATTGATACATGTAATCGATATTTCGCATTCGACTTTCGAAGATCAATACCATGTGGTAAATGAAACCTTGGCAGAAATCGACAAAACGGAAAAGCCGATGATTTTGGTTTTCAATAAGATCGACGCCTTCGAATACATCGAAAAAGACGAAGATGATTTGTCCCCCAGAACTGCAGAAAATTTGTCTTTAGATGAATTAAAACGCACTTGGATGTCGAAAATGAACAACAAAAATTGTGTTTTCATTTCAGCCGAAAACAAAGAAAATATCGATGATTTGAAAAGTGTGATTTACGAAGAAGTCAAACGCATTTTTCAAATTAGGTATCCCTATAATCACTTTTTGTTTTAGAAAGAATGCCTTCTTTCAATGATAACTTATTAGTAGTTTTGTACTCGCAAAAAATATAAATCCATGGAACTTCTCGAAAAAAGAACGATTCAATACGACAGAACAGATTTTGAAGATCAGGAATTAATTTCTATCTATAAATCTATCCTTAAACCCCGTTTGATTGAAGAAAAAATGCTCATCTTGTTGCGCCAAGGAAAAATCACAAAATGGTTTTCCGGTTGGGGTCAAGAGGGAATTTCTGTCGGTTCTGCCTTGGGAATGAATGACGATGAATATTTATTGCCAATGCACCGCAACTTGGGGATTTTTACCACAAGAGGAATTCCGTTGAACCGTTTATTTGCTCAATTTCAAGGAAAAATGTCAGGTTTCACGAAAGGCAGAGACCGCTCTTTTCACTTTGGAACAAACGAATACAAAATCGTGGGAATGATTTCACATCTCGGACCACAATTGGGCATCGCTGATGGAATTGCCTTGGCTTCCAACTTGAAAAACGAGCAAAAAGCAACGCTTGTTTTTACAGGCGATGGTGGCGCAAGTGAAGGAGATTTTCACGAAGCATTAAACGTTGCTGCGGTATGGGATTTGCCAGTAATTTTCGGGATCGAGAACAACGCTTGGGGACTTTCAACGCCTAGTAACGAGCAATTTAAATGTAAACAATTCATCGACAAAGGCATCGGTTACGGCATGGATGCTTTTCAAGTAGATGGAAACAACATATTGCAGGTGATTTCAACGGTTAGAAAAATTGCTGCTTCAATTCGCCAAAAACCAAGACCGTTTTTATTAGAATTCATGACTTTCAGAATGCGTGGTCACGAAGAAGCATCAGGAACGAAATATTATCCTGATGGACTTCAAGATTTGTGGGCAAAAAAAGATCCTGTAGTCAATTATGAAATGTATTTACGAGAAATCAATGTTTTGAACGACGAATTGGTCAATCAAATTACAGCTGATATCAAAAGAGAAATTCAAGACGGTTTAGATTTGGCTTTTGCCGAGGAAAATATCACTCCTAATACTGAGGACGAAGTGAACGATTTATTTGCGCCTTTTGAGCAAAAAATTATCGAACCAGCAACTGATAAAAAAACAGAAAAACGTTACATCGATGCCATACAAGATGGTTTAAAACAATCGATGCAAAAATATCCTGAATTAATTATCATGGGGCAAGATGTTGCTGAATATGGTGGTGTTTTCAAAATTACAGAAGGTTTTGTGGAGGAATTTGGAAAAGCCAGGGTTCGCAATACACCAATTTGTGAGTCAGCCATTGTTGGTGCAGGTTTAGGATTATCAATCGCCGGAATGAAAGCCGTTGTTGAAATGCAATTCGCTGATTTCGTGACTTGTGGATTCAATCAAATTGTCAATAATTTAGCTAAAATCCACTGGCGGTGGGGACAAAATGCGGATGTTGTGGTGAGAATGCCGACAGGAGCTGGTTCCGCAGCAGGACCATTTCACAGTCAAAGCAACGAAGCATGGTTTTTTCACACGCCAGGACTTAAAATCGTTTATCCAGCATTTCCAGGTGATGCCAAAGGTTTGCTTGCCGCAGCGATTGAAGATCCAAATCCAGTCATGTTTTTCGAGCACAAAAACTTATATCGTTCCATTCGAGAAGACGTTTCTGACGATTTTTACACAGTCGAGATCGGAAAAGCGAGAACAATTTCTGAAGGAATAGATGTTTCAATTATTACATACGGAATGGGTGTTCACTGGGCGATGGAAGCCGCTGAAAAAAATCCTTCAATCTCAATCGATATTCTAGATTTGAGAACGTTGGCACCATTAGACACCGAAGCAATATACAATTCTGTGCGCAAAACAGGAAAAGTAATCGTGCTTCACGAAGATTGTTTGACTGGAGGAATTGGCGGTGAATTGGTTTCAATCATCAACGAAAATTGTTTCTCAAGCCTAGATGCACCTGTAAAAAGAGTTGCGTCGCTTGATACTCCCGTTCCGTTTACTAATTCATTAGAGGATAATTTCTTGCCAAAACAAAGGTTGCTTGACGCTTTGGTGGAATTGGCTAATTATTAAATAACCATTGATTTGTCAGGATTATTTTTGAGATTCTCTTGCTGCAATCAATTCTTGAACTTTCTCCACTTGGTTTTTGGAACCTGTGATGTAGCCACAACGTTGGTGCAAAGCTGTAGGAACGATATCCAACACACGCTCCGTTTCCGTAACTGCCAATCCACCAGCTTGTTCAGCCAACATCGCCAATGGATTACATTCATATAACAAACGCAATTTTCCATTTGGAGAAGTCGTTGTTGCAGGATAAATGTAAATTCCGCCTTTGATCAAATTTCTATGGAAATCAGCAACTAATGAACCAATATATCTGCCGGAATATGGCGCACCAAAATCATTTTCAAATGATTGACAATATTTCGCGTAATCTTTAATTCCTGGATGACAAATTTCAATGTTTCCTTCGTTCATTCCATAGAGACGGCTTTTTTCGGGCATTTTCATGTTTGGATGTGAAAGACAATATTCTCCAATTGAAGGTTCTAATGTAAAACCGTTCACACCATGTCCTGTTGTGTAAACCAACATAGTGGAAGAACCGTAAAGTACATATCCAGCAGCAACTTGCTTTGTGCCTGGCTGCAACATATCTTCCAAAGTAGCTTTTGTGCCAACTGGTGAAACACGTCTGTAAATTGAAAAAATAGTTCCGATAGAAACATTTACGTCAATGTTTGATGAACCATCTAATGGGTCAAAAAGCACCACATAATTTCCAGCCTTTGACAAATCACTTTCAAAAGCCATGAAATCATCATTTTCTTCAGATGCAATTCCGCAAACTTCACCACCTGATTCAAACATTTTAATGAATTGAATATCAGCTACTACGTCTAATTTTTGTTGTTCTTCACCTTGTATATTCGTTTCGCCTTGTGCGCCTAAAATATCATCTGTCAAACCAGCTCTTCTAACATCGCGACTAACCACTTTCGAGGCCACAGCGATGTCATTTAATAATCTAGATAATTCGCCTGAAGCATATTGAAATTCTGACTGGCGATCCATGATAAACTCATGAAGTGTGATCATTTTTGACATGGCGTTTTTTTTGCAAATATACGCAGATTTTGAGAATAATTGATTGATATTTAACATCGACAAAGGATTTAATAAATGTCCTCCCCCTTTAACCCCCTCCAAAAGGGGGAATTAATATATCAATCACTTAAAGAAATATTAATAAGAAAAGTAAATTGGTTTTGTACCCTCTGACATCAATTGATAAGTCAGAAATATAATCAGAGAAACAACAATTACTTGCAACGGTGCTGGTGTTTTAGCAAAGGTGGACAAAGTGTAATTTTTGGTTTTTTCCGGTAACCAATGGATGATGTAACCTACCACCATAACAATCAATGCGGGCATAAAAATTGTGCACATTTGACTGAAAGCTTCCCCCGAAAAATTGAATTTTTGGGTGATATGATTCAACATTTCAATCGGTTTTTCTTCCCCTTTTAATCGAAACCATAAACGTGTAAAAGTAATGAAATTGAAAGTGATGAAAATCTTCCAAAAATGTATAACCAGCCAATTTGATTTCTCGTAAGGACTCACTTTTCGCCAGTGATTGTAAAGCACCAAACCGATGCCATTCAATGCGCCCCAAATCACGAAGTTTTGATGCGGATTGTGCCACAAACCTCCGACAACCATCGTAATTAATAAATTTAAATCGCGGTAAATATAGATTTTCAATTTCGGCATTAAGAGCACGATGATACCGTAAATCGCCATCAAACCGACGTAAACGAAAATCAATTCATACCATTGCGTGATGAAAATCAAGAAGATGAAAATGATTGAAATTCCGACAAATGAACCAATTCCTCCCGTTTTATTTCCACCCAGAGGAATGTATAAATAATCTCTAAACCACGAACCGAGAGAAATGTGCCAGCGCCTCCAAAAATCTGCTAAGCTTGTCGATTTGTATGGTGAATTGAAGTTCTTACTCAAATTGAATCCCATCAATTTACTTACTCCACGGGCAATATCAATGTAACCTGAGAAATCCCCATAAATCTGCAAAGAATAGCCCCACATCGCAACAATGCTAACAAAGCCTGGATAATTTTCAGGATGATCAACGACCAAATCCACAAAGTGAACCATGATGAAATCTGCTAAAATCAGCTTTTTAACCAATCCTTTTACAATTTGCGCAATGGCCCAGCTAAATTCTTCTTTGTCTAAGGAATATGGCGCATTGATTTGCGGAATAAAATCTTTTGCGCGGGCAATTGGACCCATCGCGATATGCGGAAAAAACGACACGAAAAAAGAATAATCGAAGAAATTTTTGAACGGTTTTACCTCTTTTCGATGCACATCCACAATGTAACTTATACTTGAAAAAGTAAAAAATGAAACGCCAAAAGGAACGACGATTTTCTCCACAATGCTATTGCCAGAAGTCGAAAAACCACTTTTGAATTGCGCCATTATATTGAAAACTTCGTAATTGCTGTGAAATATTTCATTGAAAGATTCAGTGAAAAAATAGGCGTATTTGAAATATCCTAAAATCAACAAATTCAAGAGAATGCCAATGACCAAAAAAGTTCTCGAACCAAGTGTTGAAGTGCTTTTGGCGATTTGTCGTCCGGTAAAAAAATTGAAAATCAAGGAAATCCCCAAAATGATGACCGACAAACCTGAAGTTTTATAGTAGAAAAATAAACTGATAGCGGTCAAAAATATGCTTCTGACTAATTTATTTTTGTGCAAGAAAGAAAACAAAGCCATCACCAATAAGAAAAACAACCAAAAATCCAATTGATTGAGCATCAAAGGATCTTGCTTATCGAATAACCAAAAATGATTAAATCTTTCCATTTTCTAATTTTTCAGATTGTAATTTTCTTAACTCCATTTGTTCAATCCATTTGAGAAAAGACTCATAAAACATGTCGCCCTTTAAGCGATAGCCATTTGCTGTAAAATGCACCAAATCGGATTTCATCAGTCCTGCTCTACTCCACGTTTTCGCTGCGCCCAATTCACCCATAATTCCGTACATATCCCAAACTGCTGCTTCATATTTTCTGGCCAGTTGAATGATCATTTCTCTTTCACGCGCCACGTTTTTGTTCATGTATCTTTTTTGAAAATACGCATCATTTGGAACAGTCAATAAAATCGCACAGTTTGGATTGACGCGCAACACCACTTGAATCAATGAGTCTAAATTGGCTCTAAAAACTTCAGGGCGAAAATTCGCATAAGTTGTATTCGCATCATTCGTTCCAACAGAAAAAGCAAATAAATCCGGCGGAAATTCTCTCAATTGTTCCTCAAAAAACTTGTTATTGAGATAAGTTGGCAAACTCGCACCATTTACTCCGATTGTCGTGTAAGAAATTCCTGGTTGTTGATTCAACAGCTGAAAGCCCATGATTCTCAGTGGATAACTTTGAATCGAATCTCTTGAGAAATAAGCGTTGAAACTTTGCAATTCATCTGTGAAATAAACATCTGTATAACCAATTTCAGTATTTGTTTGTTTTCTCAACACCAAAATTTCATCTTCGCCAAAATTCAATGAATACGGCACATTTCCTTTGTTATGGTAAATCCGCAAGTGATCGAATCCAGGTTTTACAATCGTTTTATCGTATTGAAATTGAATTTGAATCGCTGAATCTGCGCATTCAATGACGGCGCCCAAAATTCCATAATCCAAAGAGTCTGGGCGGTCTGTCACAGAGCGAAAACGCTTCCATTTATTGGGAGATTTGAATTCGTAATTCCAAGGATTATTCGTTCCTGCCAAATCGAAAGGAAAAATCAAACCTCGTTCACCAGGCAATCCTGCCCAATTTGTTTGCAAATAAGTTCTAATTTGATGTGTGTATAAATCTGCTTGTAAGTGCGAACCTCCGATGTGGTAAAAGTTTAATTTTCTGTCTTTTTGTTGAATCATTCGTTGAAAATCGTAGTACAATTTTTCAAAATTCGCACTATTTTCTGTGTAGAAAGTAAAATGATTTCGCTCAAAATGAATGAAAGGATATTTGTCGGTCATCGCAGTATCAATTACTCCAAAAAACACGCGATTTTGATAACTATTCAACGAATCACTTCTGCGAATAGAGTCTTCTTGTCCGTGTGAATTACACGAAATCAAGCAAATGGCGAGCACTAATGATCCAATTATTTTCATAATTACTTCTTTCATTGCGATTTCCATTTTGCATATTCAGCAGAAAAAGCATCGTAAAATAATTGAGAAGCGATCCTTGCTCCTCGATTGCTAAAATGTATATAATCATCGCCAGCCAAACCGCGTTCAACCCACGAAGGCATTGAATTTCTTCCTCCCATGGCATTGTATAAATCGTAATAACCCGCACCAACTTCCATGGCAACTTTCTTCATGGCCGAAACACATGCGGGAAGATACGGATAAGTGACCCGAACGCCGTCTTCCAATTTCGACATGTCGCTTGGTCCAATCACAATAATTGCTGCAGAAGGACGCAACTTTCTGATGGCATTTAATTGTCCTTTAAACTGTCTGGCAAAATTTCTAGCACTGCTGCTGTCTTTAAAAAACGGCACTGAATTCCCACCAAACTGCATGATAATCAATTCTGTATTCATATCGGCGTACATTTTTGCCGCCAATTGCTGATCAATGTTTCCAAAAAAAGTACCACTTGAACCTCGCATCGCAATGTTATCAATCTGCACGCCGACATCGCCTTCCAAAGAAAAACCTAAAATATTTGGACTTACGGTACTTGAAAATTCATAACGCAATTTACCTGGTGTGAAAGGAAAATTTAGATGCAACACATGATATTTGCCATCTTTAATCAAACTGTCTTCATGAATCAATGTTCCTCTTTGATAAACTTTTACTGCGCAAGGTCTATAACAACTTGCGTAATACATGTCCACATTATTGTATTGCTTCGTTCGTCCGTATGCTGAAGCTGAAGGTTCAATTTCGATCCAAGCTTCTTTGATGGAAGTGATGCTCATTCGCTCCGCTGAATCCAAATATTCTGGTGTAAACCTTCCTACAGTGTTCATTATTCCATATTTTCGAGATTTCAATTTTGAACCTCCAAAGCAAGTATAACGCTGAAAATTAGGAGAATATTTTTGTTTAAAAGAAAAAGTATTGTAAACATTTATAGCTGGAATCATTCCTGGGCCATTTCCGCCAAACTGCTCTTGAACACGCTGTCTAATGTATGAAGTCATTCTATCTCCTTCAATTTGGGAGTCTCCATAATGCAAAATTCTCACTTTTTGATTTGAGTTTACCGCATTTTCCATTTTGACGAAAAGTTGATGTAAACGATCTAAACCTATTTGGTTAAACAAAATTTGTGTGGCACTTTCAGTATTGAGTTTTCCTCCCGTCGGTAAACCTGTCTTAGAATTTACATTATTTGCTAGTAAAACCGTGTCATTCAGTGGCGTTTCTGCTATCGTAGTATCCACATTTGTGATAATTTTGGTAATGTCTTTCTGTTCCTTTTTGATAGGACTCATGAACTTATTGAAAGTCAAAAAACGCAACCTAAAACCATTTAAATCCCAACCATCCGAGGGAGAAAACCATACCAATGGCGCAAGCAAAAGCATTACCGAGAGCAAGAAAAATAATACGTGGTGTGGTTTAAAAACTTTCATTTCTACAAAAATACCTTAAGAAATTGTGGTTTCAAGGATTTTTATCGATTTTTTATCTCTGAAATAAATAAAAATCCGGATAAATTACCTACTATTAGAACAATTTCAGGTCACTTTTGTCAATCCAAACTACCATTTGATTTTGCATTATAATGCCAATTCTGCTGTTTGATATTCCATCAATTTTATACCGACTTCCCATTTTTAAACTCATGTCAATTTTCATGTTTCCCTGAGAATCGTTAAAAACTGCGGAAATGTCATGTAGCACAATCGCATGTGTGTTCACGTTTTGGTAATCTGAAGTCTGAATGGCATTTTTGAGTGAGAAAAGTAAAAAGAATGCTAGTAAAACTCCAAAAATTAAACTGATTTTTCGCATAGATGAATTAACAGAAGTCATGCGAAACCATATTAAAATGGCGATTACAAAGGCTGAAATCAATGTAAAAAAAGTCCAATTCTGAGCGCCAACAGAAAATATTTTTTGTTCAAATGGACTCAAATCTGAGTCATTGTAATCTAAGATATTCAACTTGTTGCAGCAAAATTGCAAGTTTTCTTCAGCGCCGACTAATTCAGGATTCAATTTAATGGCTTTTTCCAATGCCCAAATCGCTTCTGGATAATGATTTACAGCAGCCAACGTTGTGCCTAAATTATAAAATGCATTTGCATCGTTTGGATTTTGCGCCACACATTTTCGAAAGGAAATTTCCGCTTCATGCCAATTTTTAGAACTTGCCGCTTTGACACCATTTTCAAATTCAGACGAAAAAGAAAAAAGCCAAACAGCGCAAAAAAACCAAGTTAAAATCAACCTTTTCATCGATAGAGAAATTAAGAAATAGTTTGAATAAAAGTTTTTGCTTCTTCAAAAGTATGATTGAATTTCTCCATGTCCTCCATGAACGCATAACGTGCTTCCTCGCAATTCAAGATGATTTGCTGGTATAATTTCACAACTTCTTCAACCAGAGGATACTGTTCTGATGCTGAAGAAATTTCTAACATTGTTAGTTCATTTTCCTCGCGTTGCAATTTGATGCAAATAGCCAATTTAACTCCTTTTTCAATGGCAGAAAACGCAGATTTAATTTCATCTTCACTGGCTTTAATTGCTGCTTGATGCATCCAATCTTCCACCCTTTTTTGTCTATCTTTTGTGATTGAATTTTGGGTAAGAACTTTGACAATCTTTTTTCTCCTGGTAAAAAATAAACCACCTAAAAACGCAATTGCAATCGGACTAACCAATGTTGGCCAAAACAAAACAGACTCTATAAAAGGTGTACTTTTAGATTTGGAAGAAGCTTTTGATACTATTGGACGCAATTGATCAAGTTCAGCGTTTTTATTTACTTTTTTTGTTGGCATAGAAGCTTTGAAAGCGCTTGATTTTTCGCCATAAACAGTCACTTTTTCTTCACTCAAAGAAACATATTTCTTCAAATTGGGGTCAAAATAACAGATAGACATTGGTTCCAGCTCAAAATCGCCCTCCTTGATAACTTGCAAGTTGAATTTAAAAATCATCTGACCTTCAGCACCGCGCAAACCAAAAGTTACCTTTTCTTCAATTTCAGGATCGCCATAAACCACAATTCCTTTGGGAAGTTTGAAAGTTGGCGTATTGATATTGTGCAAATTTCCATATCCAGAAACAGTAATGGCCATTGTAATAATCTCACCTTGTTTTACTTGTGTTTTATCAAAAGTACGTTCGAATGTGTATTTTCCTACTGCGCCTATAAAATTCGCAGGAGCATTAGTAGGCAATGGAATTACTTCAATCGTTCCAGCATTGGAAGCAAAAGAAGTAGATTCTGCATAAATATTTTCTACCTGATACAAAACTGCCATTTCAAAAGGACTGATTTTATATTTTCCTGGCGAAGTAAAAAACAAAACTTTTTTCTCAAATTCAGCTGAAGCAAATTTCTGACCATTCAATATTTCAGGAGTGAAAATCAAGTCGGTAGAATTACTCAATTCTATCACTTCAGCGTTTCCGGCAATTTCGAAAGGATGATACCCTTGAACGTTTACTTTAGATTTGGTGTAAATCTTTCCATTAATCAACACTGGCTCGCCTTCGTACACTTTACACTTGGATTTTTCCACGAGGCCAAAAACAGGTTGTTTTAGATCTCTTTGACTCAAACCACCTTTTTGAGAAACTTGTTTTACCACTTTAATTGTGATCGGTTTCGACCTGTAAACTTTGTTTTTATTGGTAATCAAAGCGCGCAAAGTATAATTTCCGACTTTGGAAAAAGCGCCATTTTGAGCAAAAAAATAAACCGTTGACACTTTTCCTGTGTTGTAATCCATTTCTTGTTGCATCCCATTTTGCTCCCCCGAACCGTTCACAAATTCACTTGGAAAAGTGATATCCAAAGTCCCTGAAATAGTCGATTTAACCGTGATAATGACAGTTTGGCCCACTTCAACTTCATCAAAATCTGAAGAAATTTTGATGTATGGCTTTTGAGCAAACAAAATAGTTGCAAAATTGAAAAAACAAAATATGATTATCAAACACCTCATTACCAATCTTTCCCCGTTCGTTTCACACCAGTTCCCGAACCTTTCACTCCGTCAAATTTCTTTTTAGTTTCCATTTCTTTTTTCACCAACTCATCCAATGTGCGTTCGGTTTTTTTGTCCGATAGATTTACCGGCTTGCTTTCTCCTTGCTTTTTTTCTGAATTTGAAGGCGATTTAGATTGTGGCTGTGATTGATTTTTATTTGGTTGATTTGGTTTCCCGTTTTTCTTCGAATTATTTTTCGCCTGATTCTGTTGACTTTGCTTTTGTTGCTGTTGCTCTTTCGCTTTTTTCAAAGCTTGCGTCAAATTGTACCTTGATTTGCTGTCTTGTGGATTATTTCTAAGCGATTCTTTGTATGATTCGGCTGCTTCTTCATACTTGCGCTGTTGCATTTTGGAATCACCAATTTGACGTTGCACATTTCCCTTCTGAGTAGCATTTCCTTTGTTTGAACTTGAATTCGAAAAAATATTTTCAGCATCTTTGTATTTCCCAGCTCGATAAGCAGCATGTCCTATTTCATCGGATAAATCAATTTGTTTAGGTGCTAATTTCTGTGCTGAACGATATTTCTTGTAGGATTTTTCGTATTCATGATTGACGCAAGCTTGTCTCGCTTCACGCAAAACATCACGCCATTCCTGACCAAAAATGGGCTGAAAAAATGCAAATAAGAAAAATATGTACGTTACAATTTTCATTTTAGTACTCAAAGCAATCTATATTTGTAGCAAATGTTAATGACTTTTCAAAAAAGCTTTAAATTTTGTCTTAGTAGTCAATTTCAGAAAAACATTTAAATTTAAGAGAAACAAAGTTATTCAAAATCAAAACAGGTATTGGTTAATTTGTGTTAATTATGTCGAATTTATAATGCTAGTTTTTGCTAGTTTTTCTTTGCCGAATTTCCATTGACAGATTCAATTTTTGAGGTAAAGCCAAAAACAATATCCAAGAAATTATTGCCATAAAAAGCGGAAATTGATAGATATTTTGCTTTACATCAAATGAAATAGTTTTCACTTTTGTGCGTTTCATCCGCTTTAAATTTTCCAATAAAGTCGTTAAATCGGGATAAGGCGATTCGCTGATTAGATATGTTCCGCTTGATTTAGCTGCGAGTGCTTTAACCAAATCTGGATTCATTTTTGATACAATCGGCGTGCCTGAAGGACTCAATTTATAGCCAAACTCGGGTTGGTCAGGATTATTTGGAATCAACCCGCCATTCGCTGTTCCTAGCCCAAGCACAGATAATTCAATCTCTTTTTCCTTCAATTGACGCAAGAAAACATCAATTCCACCCTCGTGGTCTTCCGCATCTGAAATCAAAATAATTGCCCTGCTTGATTTAGTTTTGGTAAACATTTTTCGCGCAACTTGCAATGCTGAAGCAATATTTGTTCCCTGATTTGAAATCATTCCTGTTTCAATTTCACCCACAAACATTTTGGCTGCATCGTAATCCATTGTTAGCGGCAATTGAGCGAAAGCATCGCCTGCAAAAACGACTACGCCCAATTTTTCACCATGCAAATTATTGATCAATTGCACCATTGCACGCTTCGCAATTCCCAATCTGGAAACCTTGTCATCAATGTCTTTTACATTCATCGAAGTAGAAATATCCAGCGCAACAATTAGTTCTAAACTTTCAATCGTTCCAGTCACCTTTTTTGTTCCAAAAACTGGTTGTGCCATGGCAAGAATGACAAATGCAACTGTATTTCTGAAGAAGAAAAATTTCAAAAACGCTTGCAAACTCGAAATCGATGAAAGCATAATACTTTGAATATGGCTATTTCCGATTGAATTAAATCGCTTGTTTTTCCAAGAAATAAACCAAAGAAAAACCAAATTCAAAGGCAAAATCAAGAGTAAAAATGGAAGTGCGTCTTCATTCTTGAATCCCATTTGCGGGCCAATATTTGAATGGCTAAAGTAGCCCATCATGAGTAAAAATCCGAAAAAAGTAATCCAGAAAATGAATTCCCAAATCAAAATCCCGGTCAAAATCAACGGAATTCGGTATGTAAACAAACGTTTATCCATTGGTTTTGAAATATAAAATTTGAAAAATCCAAGCCACTAAAATCAACACCAAAGCCCAATTTAGGAATGGCAAAGGCGTTGTTGGTGGTTCAGATTTATAATCAATTGTCTTGATTTTTCGTTTTTCGAGCTGATTGATTTGCTCATAAATGGAACGCAAACTAGCTTCATCCGTAGCTCTAAAATATTGTCCATTAGTAATTTTAGCGATTTTCATTAAAGTTACCTCATCGATTTCAACTAGCGCATCGACGTAGCGCACGCCGAAGGGAGTGAAATCTGGCGAAGGCGCCATTCCGCGAGAACCGACGCCAATTGTGTAAACTTTGATATTTTTGGATTTTGCCAAATTTGCCGCCTCTTCGGGAGAAATATCGCCGTCGCTGCTCACACCATCTGTCAATAAAATAATCACTTTGGAAGGCAAACTGTCGTTGCGAAGTCTCGTTACGGCAGTGCCCAGTCCGATGCCAATTGCAGTGCCCGATTCCAAAATTCCAGATTGCAATTGATCAATTTGTTGGTACAAAACTTCGTAATCTGTCGTTGCAGGACAAGCAGTAAATGCTTCCGCTTCGTATGCGACCAAACCGATTCTATCGCCTTTTCGACCTTTTATAAAATCTTTGGCGACTTTTTTCGCAACTTCTAATCGATTTGGGAGGAAATCTTGCGCCAACATCGATCCAGAAATATCTAATGCAATCACAATATCGATTCCATTTTTGTAATCCGAATCGTTGTCATCAAAAGCTGACCAATGAAAAGGCCTTGCAAAAGCCGCGATTAGAAGCGATGCGACAACTATGTAAATAGTCAAAATCGACCAGCGAATGTATTTTATTCCATCCTTTCCCAAATTCTTTTGTTCACGTTCAGTGCGAGAAAATTTGAAATCGCCTGCCTTATTTTTATCCAAATAAAATGCCATCCAAATCAAAAATGGAATAAGCAAGAGTAACCACAGCCAATGTGGAGAAAGGAAATCATATTCCCAAATCAATATGTTCCAGTTTTTAAACATCAAATTCTAAAGGACTTGTTTCAGCAACAATTTGTTTTGCCAATGCAGAAATTCTCAAAATCTCAATTTCTGTTGGCAGTGATTTTGCAAATTTCACCATGTCGGATTGTTCTAAAATCATTTGAATCGTTTCTACAGTATCTTCACTCAAACCTTTGTGCTTCAGTAAAATTTTAGTTTGAAAACTGGTAGCTTCAAGCAAATTCAATTCATAACGCACACCTAAATAAGATCTCAAAATATAAGACATTTCGACGTAATGTTCTTTCAACATTCCTTTTTCCCAAAGTTTTGAATGATCGAGGGATTCGATGGCGAACAATGTTTTTTCCTTCAAGGAAGTTTCCTTTTTGATAAGTTCAGGTTTTTTATTTTTCCAACGAATATAAAACCAATACAAAACGGATAAAACCAGCAATAAAATCATCCACCAAAGATTGGATTTGAGCCAATAAAATGAATCTTCTGGAATATCTGTGAATATCGGGTCAGATTCCATCAATTCTTTTCCAGCAATCAATTTGGTAGGAATAACATTAAATTGAATCGGCTGAAAATTGACCATGCTGTCATTCCAAACGATGACTGGTGCTGGAATTTCAAAATGTCCTGTGTCCCATGCGGTGATTGTATATTTTCCAATCCATTTTACTTTTTTCCCATAATCCAAACTTTCTTTAAATTTTCCGATGATTTCAATATTTACTTTTTGTCCTGACGAAAGTTGGCTATTTTTTTGAACAATCGCACAAGGTATCAATCTCATTTTTGGTTCAAAACGCACATCATCTTTCTCACTGGCCAGATTTAATTCATAGTAAATGGTGGTTTGTTCACCAATTTGCAAAGTTGATTTTTGGATGTGCGAAATTTGACTTGAAACCACGAATGGCAAGCAAATCAAAAGCGATATGTAAACCCACCTTTTCATTTTCTAGTGTGAAAAAGTTGCATCAATTTAGGAATATAATCGTCTGTCGTTTGAATCGTTGTTTGGTCGATTCCCAACTGTTTAAAAATATCCTTCAATTGATTTTCAAAAGACCTAAAGTTTTCATCGAAAATCTTTTGAGCAACTGAGGAAGATGAATTGACCCACGTTTTTCTGCTAGTTTCAGCGTTGTATAAATGAATCATTCCCAAATCTGGCAATGCACTTTCAGCAGGATCTGACAAGCGAATCGCCACCAAATCGTGTTTTCTTTTATTGACATTGAAACCTTCTTGAAAAGAATTTGAATCAATAAAATCGCTGATTACAAAACCGATACTCCGTTTCTTTTGCGTATTTCTCAAAAATTTCAATCCTTCATTGATATTCGTCTTCAAGCTTTTTGGTTTCAAAGCAATCAATTCTCGCAAAATGTACAACGCGTGTTTTTTACCTTTTGCAGGTGCGATGTATTTTTCAATTTGATCGGATACGAAAATAGCGCCGATTTTATCGTTATTTGCAATGGCTGAAAATGCCAAAACAGCAGCCAATTCAAGTGCTAAATCTTTTTTAGTTTTGTTTTGCGTTCCGAATTCAGCCGAGCCAGAAACATCAATCATCAAAATTACGGTCAGTTCGCGTTCTTCTTCAAAAACTTTAACGAAGGGCGCATTGAATCTTGCCGTCACGTTCCAATCAATTGTGCGCACCTCATCGCCCACATTATATTCACGCACTTCGCTGAATGCCATACCTTTTCCTTTGAAAGAAGAATGATAAGCACCTGAAAAAACCTGCTTGGTCAAACCACGCGTTTTGATCTCAATCAACTTAATTTTCTTCAGCAATTCGTTTGTGTCCATTGTTTCGGATTACAACTTTTGAAATGAAATTCAACTCCTCAATTAAGGAACTTCAACACGGTTTAAAATCTTTACAATGATTTGAGCAGCGTCCATATTTTCTGCTTCGGCTTCATAAGTCAAGCCTATTCTGTGGCGCATCACATCTGCAGCTACGGCACGAATATCTTCAGGCACAACGAAAGCACGATTTTGCAAGAAAGCATGTGCTTTTCCGGCCAAAGCCAAATTTAAGCTTGCTCTCGGCGAACAACCAAAACTGATCAATGGCGCTAATTCATTTAAATTATACTTTTCGGGATTTCTCGTTGCAAAAACGATGTCAACGATGTATTGCTCAATTTTTTCATCCAAATAAATTTCCCGAACCAATTCGCGCAATTTCAAAATATGGTTTGAATCGACCACTTTGTTGACTTTCGCCAGGCCTTCTTTGCGCACATTAGAGCGAATAATTTGCTTTTCTTCCTCCATTTTGGGATAATCCAACACCACTTTAAGCATAAATCGATCGACTTGTGCTTCGGGTAAAGGATATGTTCCTTCTTGTTCAATCGGATTTTGAGTTGCCAATACCAAAAATGGTTTCGGTAGCGGAAACGTTTCATCGCCAATCGTGACTTGTTTTTCTTGCATCGCTTCCAACAACGCGCTTTGCACTTTTGCTGGTGCACGATTAATTTCATCAGCCAAAATAAAGCTGGCAAAAATCGGCCCTTTTTTGACGATAAAAGCTTCACTTTTTTGATTGTAAATCAAGGTTCCTGTAACATCTGCGGGCAACAAATCTGGCGTAAATTGAATGCGGCTAAATTGGGTATCGATTGCTTCTGAAAGCGTTTTGATTGCCAATGTTTTTGCCAATCCTGGAACACCTTCTAACAAAACATGACCATCGGCCAAAAGTGCAATCAACAAACGATCAACCATATATGTTTGACCAACAATTACTTTTGCGATTTCTTTCCGCAATTGTTGAATTATTCCATTTTCTTTTTGGATTTTTTCCGAAAGAATTCTTAGATTCTCCGCAGGACTTAAAGTAGCATTTTCAAACTCCGACATATCATAAATTGGATGAACTCACAAAATTGCTAAAGTTTGTGGGCAAAAACTTGCTGTTGCTGTTAAATATTGTTAACCTTGTTTTGGTAAATCAGACATTCAATTTTATGGAACAGCGTGCTTGTCAGGAATGTGGTCAAAAATTAATTGGTAGAAAAGATCAAAAATTTTGTTCTGATTATTGTCGGAATGGCTTTAATAACAAATTGAATGAAGATTCGAATAAATACGTGCGTCGAATCAACGGTATTTTACGCAAAAATCGACGTATTTTAGAGAAATTGAACCCTAATGGAAAATTCACTTCAGACGGAATTACTTTGGCGGAAGAAGGTTTTAATTTTCACTATTACACCAATATTTACACAACTCAAAAAGGAGGACAATATTTTTTCTGTTATGAGCATGGCTACATTAAGTTGGAAAATGACCAGTATATGTTGGTAATGAAGCAGGATTATGTGAAGTAGATTTTAGGATATTAAGATGTTAGGATTTTAAGACTAGTTCACCGCTATTTTTTGGACGACCTCGGAAGATTGAGTTCGAATTTTGACAAAATAAATTCCTGCATCGATTTGCTCAAGATTTAAATTATAATCGTCATTGGGGAAATTTTCTTTGGTGAAAATTAATTGACCAAAAGAATTATAGACAGCTACTTTTTCTATTGGTTTTTCTGATTCGATTTGGAGGATATCGTTTACTGGGTTTGGGAAGATTGAAAAAGTGCTCTTAATATAACTATTTTCATCTAAATCATTTGTTGAATCACATAGATTAGGTTGTATGTTAATATCTTCAAAATAGGACTGTACAAAAGTTGGTAGTCCTAAAACTGTTTCATGATTTTCTAATGATAATTCTTTAACTCTTACATCACATAAATCCCCTAATTTATTAGGGAAATTTATATAACTTAGAGAATCTCCATAGATACTTGCAATAATTATTTTCCCATCTGGACTAATTTGCATATCCGCGAAAGTGGAATTATCAGGATTATATTCTACCATGCTAACTGTTGCACTTATAGAGATAGAATCTTGTGGGACAGTTAAGCAATATTGGTAAATATAGCTACCTGAAACAACATAATATAATTTGGAATTATCATTTGAAAACGATAAATGATAAGCATTTCCAGCAATAAATTGATCAGTTAAATTTATTAAATTAAGAACTTTTCCATTGCTACTGTTGAAATCAAATAATTGATCTACTTGGTAAATGTTTGGATTTGCGACTGCTATTTTTTTTCCATTTGGGGAAAATTTTAACCCAAAAAAATAACCATTTGAATTCAGACCAATTGATGAAACAACAGGGATGGTATCTAGTCCAAAGTTTGTCAAATGAAAGGCATAAAAATTATTTGTGTTATAACCGTGTGTCATTATCCAATATCCATTTCCAGATGAATCCCTTGTTGCCGCCAAAGCTTCCGTGCTAGGGCTAAATAGCAGATTGTTTTTTGAAATAACACTACCTAGACCATTATCCAAATAAATATTAACAATTGAATATCGAAACCCTTTTACTCCTTGGTTTTCAAAACAATCATTTGTGAAGATATAATAAATACTGTCGTTTTGAGGCTTTGGAATAATCAATGCTGCCTGCGCAGTGCTTCCATAATTTCCACAACCGAATAAACCCGTGCCATTTGACATTGGCAGATGATTTTTATTCCAAATTGTATCCCCATCAGTGTAAAAAAGTAAATTCCCAGCAGTATCACTCATAACTGCGGAACCTTCAGAAGTATGAAGCTTTCCATCTGTAACGGCAACTGGAGTCCCGCTAGAAAAATCAAGCCCTGCTCCATTACCAAAGTACCAATGATTAGTTCTTTTCAAATCAGGATTCTGCGCAAAAACAAATATCGATTCCAACAAGGCAAAACACAAGAACAACGAAGAGATTAATTTTTTCACGCCACTAAATTAAGAAAAAATGTTCAGAATGGATTTGGTTTTTAAGTTTTTAACGAATTTCAATTCATCACATTTAGATTTTAATAACCAAAAAAATCCCGATAAAAACTTACCGGGATTCAATGTTATTTCAAAACGAATTATGCTGTTTTGAGTTGTTCTAAAAAACGTTCTAAATTTGGATTTTTAGTCAATGCATCTGAACCAGTTGCAAGGATTGTTTTGCATTTATTACGATCTAGCCAAAGTGAAAAATTGGATACCGCAACAGACAAAGTTCCGTTGATATCAATTTTACTAATTCCACGTTGTTTCTGTTCAAAAGCAGCCAATAATTCTTGTTGCACCTTATCTATGTCGTGGTTTTCGTGAAAAAGCAATAAGCCATCAATTTGGTCCAATTGTTCTTCCGTTTTGTGATCAAATTTTACAGTTTCGATGCCAATACCTTCAGCCCAATCTGAGATTGCCTTGCCAAAAGTACTATCTTCGAAATATAATTGTATAACTTTCATTTTATTGATTGAATGTTGTTGTGCTCGTCAAAATTAGACCGCAAAAATAGGATTAAGATTTCATTAAATCTTATATTATTGTGTAAAAATGTTTATTTAATGTTAATTTCAATTAAACAATTATTGCTGATAACCCAATATTTTGAGATAGTCGCTCGCTGTTTGCTCTTCAGAAAACAACTTAGTAAAGATTTTACCATTTTCATCTCGTTGAATCAGAATATGCTTTGGTTCAGGAATTAAGCAGTGTTTCAATCCGCCAAATCCTCCGATGGTTTCTTGGTATGCGCCCGTATTGAAAAATCCAATGTACAAAGGTTTGTTTTTATTGAACTTTGGCAAATAAATCGCATTTGAATGTTGCTCTGAATTGTAATAATCATCGCTATCACATGTCAAACCTCCCAATAAAACGCGTTCATAATCGTCGTTCCATCTGTTGATCGGCAGCATAATAAATCGTTGATTAATTGCCCAAGTATCTGGTAAATTGGTCATGAAAGACGAATCAATCATGCTCCATTTTTCACGGTCATTTTGTTGTTTTTGGTGCAAAACATTGAAAATAGCACCACCACTTTCGCCGACTGTAAATGATCCAAATTCAGTGACAATGTGTGGTTCAGGAATGTCATTGTCTGTGCACATTCTTTTCACTTGCGTTAAAATTTCTTTCACCATGTAAGCATAATCGAAATCGAATGCCAATGATTTTTTGATTGGAAATCCACCGCCGATATTCAGTGAATCTAAAGTTGGACAAACTTTTTTCAAGTCGCAATAGATGCGCAACAATTTGGTTAATTCGTTCCAATAGTAGGAAGTGTCGTTGATTCCAGTATTGATAAAGAAATGCAACATTTTCACTTTAACTCTCGGATTGTCGTGAACCATCGCCTTATAAAACGGAACAATTTCACGGTAACGAATACCTAGACGAGAGGTATAAAATTCAAATTTTGGTTCTTCCTCCGAAGCAATTCGAATACCGATATTCAAATCCTTGTCTGTCGCTGAAAGTAAATCTTGCAATTCTTGCGTATTGTCGACAACAGGAACGATATTCAAATTTGTTTCAGCCATCAAAGACGCAATGTTATTGATATATTTTTCAGGTTTATATCCGTTACAAATCACGTACTTTCCATCTGCTATTTTCCCTGAATTATATAAATTTTTAACGATATCAATATCGAAAGCTGAAGACGTTTCAATGTGTACATCATTTTTCAAAACTTCATCCAAAACAAAGGCAAAATGCGAACTTTTTGTGCAATAGGAATAATAATAATTTCCTGTGTAACCGATATTATTCATCGCTTCTCTAAACCAACCTTTGGCTCTTTGCACATTGTACGAAATCTGAGGCAGATAATTGAATTTCAATGGTGTGCCATATTCTTCAATCAATCGCATCAAATCAATTCCATGAAAAATTAATCGGTCGTCTTGCAAGTTGAACTCATCTTGCGGAAAATCAAAAGTTTGGTCTATTAAATCGATGTATTTTGTTCTCATTTACCCTAATAATGTATGCAAAGTTCCCTTAAAATATTGATTTTTGAAAGAAAGTGGTGAAAATAATTGACAAATTGGGTTTTAAAAACCTGAAGATACCAGAAAAATAAGGACTGTAAGTGATTCTAACGGCTAAAATCACTTACATCAAAGCCATGGTATTCATCAGCTTTTCGATCTTCAAAACCAGTGCGCTATTTGTACAATTGTAATTATTGAAAATAAACGCAAAAGCCAATTCTTTCCCTGATTTTGTAGTTACATAACCTGCGTAAGATTTTACTTTTGACATCGTTCCACTTTTGGCTTTGACTCTACCTTCACCCGCTTGATTTTTACAAATTTCTGCCATGGTTCCCGTTTCTCCTGCAATTGCCAACGTTTTTTTGAAAGCTGCTGCATTTTTTGAGTGGTGCATGTGTTTCAATAATTCACAAAAGTGCTCTGCACTAATGGCATTTGTGCGTGAAAGTCCGCTGCCGTCTTTCAAAAATAGTCCCGCGGTGTTGATGCGGGAATCCCAAAACTTATCCATGTAATTGATGCCATTTTCTGTCGAACCGTTGCCATTTTTATGAAATCCAATCCAACAAACCAACTCTTCTGCAAAAAGATTAACGCTTTTCAAATTAGTCCAATAAGCAATCGAAGCCACTGTTGGACTTTTGTGTTTAAAAATCAAAAAATGTCCAACGCTGTATCTTTTCCATGCTGACTCCAATTGCATATTTCGCGCATTTTGGGCTTTCCCATTTACTTCAATTCCCCTTTCTATGAGCGCTTTTTTAAGCTCGATTGCAAATTGCAATTCAGGATCAGGAATACTTCCCTTTACAGTAATATTGCTATTTGCTTCCAAAAATCCAGTTCCAAAACGGTCTAATGAATATGGCGCGCCGTAGATGTATGAATTGTCGCCATTAGAGCTACTTCCTTCGATGTAGTTATTGAAGTTGAAATTTTCAACGATTGGAAAAGTTTTCAATAATTCCGGTTTTGTGGCAATTCCATTGATCTTAAAATAGTAGCGCAACATATTGTCATATATCGGCAATCCAGAGGGTCCAGCGCCGTAATAATTACCCATGTCATTCCAAGTCCAGCCGTCAGGGGCGCCTCTGTATCCAAATTCAGAAGCATCACCAATAATGTTCCCTTCAATTTTTCGAACACCTATTTTAAATAAAGTATCAGCCCATTTTGCAAGAAAATCTGACTCATTTCCCTCTGAATTATAGTATTTGCTGCCCAAAGTTACATCTCCACCGCCACGAATCCATAAATCACCAGAAACGATACCTGCGGCAGATATTTCACTTGTGGTGTAAAGTTTTGTTTCAGTTTGGTAATTTTCACCCAAGATTTCAAAAGCAGTAGCAGTTGAAAAAAGTTTGGTGGTTGAAGCAGGAGAGAGCGAAGTTTTGGATTGATTCTGAAGGATTTTATCTCCTGTAGTTAAATCGATTACACAAATCCCAACACTTGCATTGGCTAACAATGGATCATTTACAATTTGATTTTTGACATTATCTAACTCGCTTTGCGAAAAAATGAATGAATTTTCGATTTGAAAGAGAAAAATCAACCATATAGATAAACTTAGAATCTTCATAGCTTAAAATTTTGATAAAAATGAACATTAATCTGATATGTAATGATTGATTTAACGAAACTTTATCAACAACTCTTCACCGACAATTAAATAATAATTTCATAAATAGTTTTATTGAGCAATCCCAAAACAAAAGCAAAACATTACTTTTGGAACTTCAAAGCACAGACAAGCAGAAAGGATGATTAAAGTATTGAGGATAATAAATCGCTTCAACATTGGTGGACCTACATACAATGCTACTTTTTTAACTCGCTTTTTAGATGGGGAATTTGAAACTTTATTGATTGGAGGTTTGCCCGAAGAAGGTGAAGCAGATTCATTGCATATCCCTCATGAATATGGTGTTGAACCACAAATTTTGGAGGAGATGCAACGTGCTCCAAACTTCAAATCTGACAGAGAAGCTTATAAAAAAATCAAGGAAATAATTAGGGAATTTCAACCAGACATTGTACATACACATGCTTCAAAAGCAGGCGCGCTGGGACGAAGAGCTGCGTTTGCTTGTAAAGTTCCCGTGGTAGTTCACACCTTTCATGGACATGTATTTCATTCCTATTTTAATCCACTTAAAACAACTGTTTTTAAAGCTATTGAAAAAAGATTAGCGCGAAAATCGACTGGAATTATTGCAATAAGTGAATTACAAAAAGTAGAGTTGAGCCAAGTGCATAAAATTTGTCCTGCAAATAAAATCAAAGTAATTCCTTTGGGTTTTGATTTAGAAAAGTTCAGATTGAATATCGAAGAAAACCGAATTGCCGTTCGGAAAAAATATGATTTGAAAGAAGATGAAGTCGCAGTTGCGATAGTTGGAAGATTGGCGCCTATTAAAAATCACGCATTTTTTATTAAGTTAGTAGAGTCAATTTTAGAAAAAGGAATTGAAAAGGTAAAATTTTTCATTGTTGGGGACGGCGAATTGAAAAACGAAATCGAATCAAGATCAAAAGAAATCAATGACAAATACGGTGAAAAAGTGGTCATGACATCTTGGATTAAAGACATTGCATCATTCAATGCTGGAATGGATATTATGTGCTTAACATCCGATAATGAAGGAACACCTGTAAGTTTAATTGAAGGTCAGGCAAGTAATTTGCCAGTCATTTCAACCGATGTTGGAGGAGTAAAAGACATTGTTAGTGAGGGTGTTACAGGCTTTGTAATTCCAAAAGGTGACCTGACAAAATTCACTGAAAAGTTGGCATTATTGATAGAAAATGAAGAAATTCGCAAAAAAATGTCACAAAATGGATGGAACTTCGTAAGAGATAAATTCCATTACATGCGTTTGGCTATGGACATGGGTAAATATTACAGAGAATTACTTTATAAACAATGAGAAAAATCAATTCTAAATATTACAAATACTTTTCAATCGGGTTATTACTCCTTATTTTTTGCAGTTGCGGAATTAATAGCAGTTTAATGCTGAAAATACCGAAGGAATCAGAACCAAAACCTGATTCTTTGAAGACTGTGCAAGAAAAATATTACAAGCTGTACAACAAAGATTCAGTTCCATTATTATTTAAAGAAGACTTTAGAATGTCTATAGATGATAAATTTACTTTCACCTTAAGCACCAATGATGGTAAAAATATTTTGGAAGGATTGACTGGAACCGGTCAAGCAGGTTCTGGAGGTGGTGGAAATCAAAATGAATATTTGATTAGAACGGATGGGAAAACTATGCTGCCTGTAGTTGGTGAAGTTACTATTTTAGGATTAACCATAAAGCAAGCTGAAGATTCGTTGAAAAAATTGTTTTCAAAACACTACCTCGATCCTTTTGTTCAGTTGAAAGTAACGAATAAAAGAGTAATTGTCTTCCCAGGTGAAGGAGGCCAAGCAAAAGTAATTTACTTAAAAAATAACAATACTACAATAATGGAAATTATTGCCGATGCGGGTGGAATTTCATCAAGGGGAAAAACAAAAGATATCAAGTTAATAAGATATCTCGATGGGAAAAGAGTAATTTATCCCATTGATTTATCTTCAATAAATGGATTGATATATGCAGATTTATATGTGCAGGCAAATGATTATATTTACGTGGAGCCTAATCCAAACATTGCGGCAGAGCTTCTTAAACAAAGTGCCCCAATTCTTGGGGTCTTGTCAGGTGTATTGCTTATTTTCTCAATTGTTAATAATCTAAAGTAAAACCGTGGCGACTAATTCAAAAAAAGTTATTATAAATAAGGAATATAACCCCTATATTCTAAATTCTGTAGTTAAAAGATATTGGTATTGGCCACTGTTTTTTGTTTTTATTTTTACCTGTTTTGCATATCTGTTTTTGAGATATACCAAAGCTATTTTTGAATCAAGTTCTTTGATTCAAATTGAAAATACCGACCAAGCCCGACAGATAATAAACGTAGAAAACATAAACACTAAAAACAATGTTTCTTCAGAAATAGAACTCTTGAAATCTCAATTACTTTTTGAAAAAGCAATTGATAAATTAAATATGAATGTCAGTTTGTTTTCAAAAGGTAAAATCTTAACTGAAGAACTATATTTAATGAGCACTTTTAATGTTCAACCTTATGCTTTAAATGATTCAACTTTATGTAATGTGCCCATTTATGTAAAATTCGAAAATGGAAAAGTAAATTTATCTTATAGTTTAAATGGAATTAAATATTCATCTATAGGTGATTTACATAAAAACATTAAAAATAAGCATTTTAATGTGGTCATTAAAGCCTCCAATATAGAAGAATTTAAAATTGCAAGTGATGCAAACAAACTCTACTTTACTTTTAATGAAAAGGGAAGTTTAGTAGAAAGATTATTGACTGGTTTAATCATCAACCCTATAAATGTAGAAGCTAAAACTATTCAAATCAGTTATCAAGCCTATAATCCTGTGTTGTGCCATGATATAGTTAGGGCTGTTACCGAAGCGTTTTTTGAATATGATGAAAATCTTAAAAAGCAAAGTTCAGACAATATTTTATTTTTTATTGAATCACAACTTGATTCTTTGTCAGTGGAATTGAAATTATCCAAAGATAGTTTAGCAAATTTTCAAAGAAATTCAAATTTACCTGATCCTGATATGGCAGGAGCAAAATTAAATGGAGATTTAGATAAATATACTGATGAATTAAATATTACAAAGGATGAACTTGCTACTCTGAGATTGGTTTCATCTAAGTTAAAAGCTGAACCCAATAGATTAGAGATTTATAAGATTTTACCAGAAATGCTTGGTAAAAGCTACGAAAATGCTCTTTCAAATCAAATTGAGGATTTACATCAAATTTTGGAAAAAAAAGAAGATTTACTTTTCAAATTAAAACCTGAAAATCCTGAAATAAAAAATATCAATGAAAGGATTGAAAATAAAATTTATTCTATTAAAAGAAGTATGTCAGTGATTCAAGAAAGATTAGCTGACAATATAAAAATTCTGCAATTAAGAATTGATTTAATAAGTGGTGAATATTTCCAACTGCCTTCAAAAAAAATGGAATTTAGCCGTTTAAAATCTATGCAAGAATTAAACGAAAAATATTACTCATTACTCACTGAAAAAAAAGCGCAGTATGCTATTTCAAACGCAGGTTATGCGCCAACTAGCCGTGTTTTAAGTAAACCATTTGTTCCTGTAATACCTGTAAGTCCAAACAGAAAAATTATTTACATTTCATTTTTCTTATTTGGATTATTAATTGGTCTTGGTTTAATAATCTACAGGTATTTAACTTATAACGAAATCAACAGCATGGAGGACTTGAAAAAACTCCTGCCAGATAATATTAGTTTCTTAGGTGGAGTTCCAACAGTCAAGGGAAAAATGGAATTTTCTCAAATTGTGGTCAATGAATCTTCTAAATCCAGAATGGCAGAAGCAATGAGAAGTATTCGTTCAAATTTGAGTTTCGTGAACGAAAATGCCAAGGTAATCGCAATCTCATCTTCCGTTTCTGGAGAAGGAAAAACATTTGTGGCACTGAACCTTGCTGGAATTATAGCTTTATCTGGCAAAAAAACCATCATTGTCGATTTGGACATGCGTAAACCAAAAGTACATTTAGCTTTTAACGTCAAAAACGACAATGGGATGAGCAATTTGATTATCCTCCATTCTACTCTTGAAGAGTGTATTCAGCATTCTGAAGTAAAGAATCTAGATTTTATAACAGCTGGCGAAGTACCACCAAATCCATCAGAATTAATATTAAGTGACTCTTTCAAAAACATTTTAGAGGAGTTAAAATCTAGATATGATTGTGTCATCATCGACAACCCTCCTGTGGGACTGGTATCTGACGGAATTCCTGTTTTAGCCAATGCTGACATTCCTATTTATATTTTCAAAGCAAACTATTCAAAAAGAATCTTCGCAGAACGTGTAATTGAATTGTTTGAAGTACAACAATTAAAATCTTTGAATGTTATTCTGAATGGTGTAGATTCAAGTAATAGAAAGTATGGATATGGTTATGGATATGGTTATGGATATGGATATGGACAAGGATATTATGAAGATGATGATAGTGGAAAAAAGCGCAAAAGCAGAAAAAAGAAAAGCGTTTACTAAAATATCCTTTCATTAAATATGTTTAGTTGTATAGAAATTCAATCACTTAGTCTAACTTTTTTCTAACTTTGCCCCAAATTTTTATTTTCGCGTTTTGATTGAAAAAATAGTTTTATTGATTGCATTTTTTGTTGCTGGTGTTATAGTTTCCTATATAATCAACATATTTTTATTGCGTTTTTCTGAAACCCTAGGTATTAGGAATAAGAACGACGTAGTAGTAAGATGGAGCAATCAATCAAAACCTTCTCTTGGCGGGATAAGTTTTTTTGTTGTATTTCTTTTTTCGGCTATCGGCTATAGCATTGTTTTCAGCGAGGACCAAAGTATTTTTCAGAACAAACAATTCATAGGATTATTTACTGCTGGCTCAATGGCTTTTCTAATGGGATTAGCTGATGATGCATACAATACCAAGCCATTAATTAAATTGGCTGTTCAAATTAGTTGTGGAGTAATTTTCGTTTTCACAGATTCAATGATTAATCTAACGCACAACTTTTGGATTGACGCATTTATAACTGTTTTATGGGTCATTGCAGTCATGAATTCGCTCAATATGTTGGACAACATGGACGGGATAGCGGGAACTGTTGTTGTATTCATCTTAGCTGCTTGTTTGACTTCTTCCTATCTAGTATTTGAAGTAAATCGAAATATCTGGTCCATATTATTAGTTTCTCAGATTGGCGCAATGTTTGGTTTTTTGAAATTAAATATCAATCCAAGTAAACTTTTCATGGGTGATGCAGGAAGTCAATTTATCGCTCTCTTTGTTTCCTTTTTTGCCATTCACAATCTTTGGGATGCTGGTGAAAGTATTGAAAGTCCATCTTGGACAGGCTTGTTAATTTGCCTAGTGGCATTTACTCCTTCAGCTGTAGATACTTTAACTGTAGTAATTAACAGATTGAGAAAAGGAAAATCGCCGATGATTGGGGGAAAAGACCATACCACGCACCATTTGGTTTATGCAGGGTTGAATGACATCAAAGTTTGGTATGTTTTTGTTATTATATCTGTAATTTCTGTCGTTCTTAGCTCAATAATGGTATATTTAATCATCTTAAAAATATACTGGGTACTTGGATTTTTTGCTTTGTATTTTGTGCTTGTTTTTGCGATTCTTTTTAGGTTAACGCAAAAATATGCCCATAAAATTAAGTAATCAATCACTTTTATTTCATTGTATTCATGAATTTTAAATCACTGATTTTCATAATATTGATTGTGTCAAGTTGCTCCAATCAACAGGAAAAATCCCCTAAGGTAAAAAACGTACAAAATACACAAATTGGCTTCACTACAATTCCAAATTTGCCAGAATCAATGAATTTTGCAGGCGAAAATATTATTTTGCGCGACGAAGACATCATTGAGAGATTAGACCGTGAAGTGCTAACAAACGCATATTATCAAAGTGCTACTGCACAAATATTAAAACGTGCAAATCGCTGGTTTCCTATGATAGAACGTATTTTGAAAGAAGAGAAAATTCCTGATGATTTCAAATATTTAGCGGTAATCGAAAGCGGTTTAGTGCAAGCTACAAGCCCCGTTGGTGCGCAAGGCTTTTGGCAATTTATGCCGTACACAGCCAAAGAATATGATTTGGAAATATCCGACGAAATCGACGAAAGATTGCACGTCGAAAAAAGTACGAGAGCAGCTTGTGCTTACCTTCGAAACGCGCAAGACACCTTGAAAGATTGGTTGCTTGCATCTGCAGCATACAACCGTGGAATCGGCGGTGTGCGACAAGATATGCGTTGGCAAGGCACTGATCACTATTTCGATACAGACCAAAATAGCGAAACTTCAAGATACGTTTTTCGAATTTTAGCAGTCAAATTAATCTTTGAAAACCCCAAAGCTTATGGCTTCAATACCGATAAATTAAAATTATATGAACCTTTTAAAACAAAGCGTGTTATTGTTAAACAAAGTATTCCGAACTTAGCCAAATGGGCGCTGGAAAAAGGTATCAATTTTAAGATTTTGACTAAATTAAATCCTTGGTTAAAAGGAAATAAATTAACAATCAAAAACAAAACTTATCAATTACTTTTGCCCACGGAAAGTGAAAACTTGAAACCGTACAAGCAATATCTCAAATGAAAGAAGAAGTAGAAGACGAACAAAAATACATAGAGGTTTACGGTGCTAGAGAACACAATCTCAAAAACATAGATTTAAAAATTCCGCGCAACAAATTAGTCGTTTTTACTGGTCTTTCTGGCTCCGGAAAGTCCTCACTGGCTTTTGATACTATTTTTGCGGAAGGTCAAAGGCGTTACATTGAAACTTTTTCCTCCTATGCACGACAATTTTTAGGAGGACTAGAACGTCCTGATGTGGATAAAATTGATGGCTTAAGTCCTGTTATTTCGATTGAACAAAAAACTGTTTCTCGTTCGCCGCGTTCAACAGTTGGAACAATTACAGAAATTTATGATTTTCTAAGACTTTTCTTCGCAAGAGTTGGTACCGCCTATTCTTATGAAACTGGCGAAGCAATGGTCAAATATTCTGACGATCAAATTGTTGACCTTATAATCGAAAATTACCAAGGGAAAAAAGTAGTCATTCTTTCCCCAAAAATAAAAGGGAGAAAAGGACATTACCGCGAATTATTTGAACAAATCCGTAAAATGGGATTTTCCAAAGTTCGTATAGATGGCGAAATCAAAGACATCGAAAGCGGAATGCGCGTGGATCGATATAAAGTGCATGATATCGAAATTGTCATCGATAGGCTAATCATTGATAGTTCGGATAGAAAACGCATTTATGATTCTGTAATCACCGCGATGAAACAAGGCTCAAAAGCCATGATGGTGATGGATTTTGAAAGCAATCAAGTGCGTCATTTTAGTCGTGCTTTAATGTGTCCAACTTCTGGAATCAGTTATCCAGAACCTGAGCCGAGCTTATTTTCATTCAACTCCCCTTATGGCGCTTGCCAAACTTGCAACGGATTGGGAGAAATTTCAGAAGTCGATCTTGAAAAAATTATTCCTAATTTCAAATTATCCATCAAAAAAGGCGGTTTGGCTCCTTTGGGGGAATATAAAAAAACCTGGATTTTTGAAAAAATTGATACGTTCTTGATTCAAGAAGGATATTCGATCAACACGCCTTTGGAAGAAATTCCGGAAGATTTGTTGCATATTTTGTTGAATGGAAATGAAGGAATGGAGCGTTCTCCTAAAAATAAATCAATTATTTTTGAAGGGATTGTAAACTTTTTGACGCGCCATTCTGACGAAAGTTCAGCCGCAATTCAACGTTGGGCGCAAAGCTTCATGAATCGCGTTATTTGTCCAACTTGCCAAGGAACGAGAATCAAAAAAGAAGCGCATTTTTTCAAAATTAACGGCAAAAATATTGGTGAATTAGCTCAATCAGATATTGGTGAATTGAAAATCTGGTTTAATACTTTGGAACAAAATTTATCTCCTTCGGAACTGAAAATTGGAACTGAAATTATCAAAGAAATCAAAGATCGATTGAACTTTATTTTAGAAGTTGGATTGGATTATTTATCATTAAATCGTTCAGCCAAAACACTTTCTGGTGGCGAAGCACAGCGTATTCGTTTGGCAACTCAAATCGGTTCAGAGCTGATGAACGTGCTGTATGTTTTGGATGAACCAAGTATTGGATTACATCAAAAAGACAATACGCGATTGATCAATTCACTCAAAAAATTGCGTGATACTGGAAATTCAGTCATTGTTGTTGAACACGACAAAGAAATGATTGAAGCCGCTGATTTTGTGGTTGATATTGGCCCTGGAGCTGGAATTCATGGCGGTCAAATTATCAATGCAGCGCCTTTTGGTGATTTACATTCCAAAGATTCATTCACGACTAAATACTTGCGGGGTGAAATGAAAATTGAAATTCCGAAAAAGAGACGAAAAGGCAATGGAAACAAAATCAGCTTAATAGGTGCTTCTGGTCACAATTTACAAAATGTTGATTTACACATTCCCTTGGGAACTTTTACCTGCATCACAGGCGTTTCAGGAAGTGGAAAATCAACTTTAATCAACCACACTTTGTATCCCATTTTGAATGCGCATATTTACAATGGTGTTAAAAAACCCATGCCATACAAAAATTTTAATGGCTTGGAATTATTAGATAAAGTGATTGAAATTGACCAAAGTCCGATTGGAAGAACACCTCGTTCAAATCCAGCTACTTACACGAATGTTTTCACTGAAATTAGAAGTTTATATGCGAGTATGCCTGAAGCGCAAATTCGCGGTTATAAACCTGGAAGATTTTCGTTCAATGTGGCCGGAGGAAGATGTGAAACTTGCGGTGGCGGTGGCGTAAAAGTGATTGAAATGAACTTTCTACCAGATGTTTACGTGGATTGTGACGGCTGTCAAGGAAAACGTTATAATCGTGAAACATTGGAAGTTCGTTACAAAGGGAAATCAATCAGCGATGTACTTGAAATGAACATCGATGATGCAGCTATTTTCTTTGAAAAAATTCCTAAAATTTTCCGCGTCCTAGACACCATGGTTTCTGTTGGATTGGGTTATGTAAAACTGGGTCAAGCGTCCACTACCCTTTCTGGTGGCGAAGCGCAACGAATCAAATTGTCCACAGAACTTGCCAAAAAAGGAACTGGGAACACCATTTATATTTTAGACGAACCATCCACAGGATTGCATTTTGAAGATATTCGTTTACTCTTGATTGTGTTGCAACGATTAGTAGATGAAGGAAATACAGTTTTGGTTATTGAACACAATTTAGACATTGTTAAAGTAGCTGATTACATAGTTGATATTGGTCCTGAAGGCGGTAAAGGTGGGGGAGAAATTTTATTTGCAGGAACGCCAGAAAACATGGTCAAAAAGGCAATGAAACGTTCCTATACTGCACAATATTTGCAAATGGAATTGAAACAGTAAAATTTCAAAACAATTTACAAAGCTTCATTCTCGATTAAAAATTTTATACTACCTTTAGTTTATCAAAGGATAAAACCAACGGTATTTGTTTTTTGCGGATCGATTCCCAAAAACAAAAAAGACACTTCACTATCCATCTTTAAAATTAATTTTGTTAAAAAAACTATTTTATGCACGCAGCAAAGAAGGATTGGAATGCTATCAAAACAAACGACAGTTGGGCCATTTTCAAAATCATGTCAGAATTCGTTGAAGGATATGACCGTATGGCGCAAATTGGGCCATGTATTTCTATTTTTGGTTCGGCGCGCACAAAGCCTGACAATAAATACTACCAACTAGCGATTGATGTTGCGCATAAATTGACCAAAGCAGGTTATGGAGTCATTACTGGCGGTGGACCAGGAATCATGGAAGCTGGAAATAAAGGCGCGCAAGAAGGCGGCGGTGCTTCCGTTGGACTGAATATCAATTTACCGTTTGAACAAAGTCACAATCAATACATCGATTTAGATAAAGTGCTTGATTTTCGCTATTTCTTTGTACGCAAAGTGATGTTTGTGAAATATGCCCAAGGATTTGTCATTCTTCCCGGCGGAATGGGAACGATTGATGAACTTTTTGAAGCATTAACATTGATTCAAACTAAGAAAATCAAAAAAATGCCTGTTGTTTTAATCGGTCATGATTATTGGGATGGTTTGGTTGATTGGATTCAAAAAGTAATGTTAGAAAAAGAGAACAATATTTCTCCTGAAGATATGCATTTTTTTAAAGTAGTTGACACTGCAGATGAAGCCGTTAAATATATCGAAGAATTTTACAAATCTCATGAATTGAAACCCAATTTCTAACTGAGATCAAATCTTTCTAAACCCATTTGAATTTTCAATTGGGTTTATTTTTTGTCAAATAATTCAATCACTTTTTCAATCGGTCTGCCAATTGCAGCTTTATTTCCATAAATGACGATTGGTCGCTCAATCAATTTTGGAAATCGAACCATTGCATCAATCCAATCGGCTTCAGTCAATGTTTTGCCTTTGAAATTTTCATTGAAAGCGGATTCACCTTTGCGAATTAAAGCTTCAGCAGGAATTTGGAGCAATTTCAAAATCGACTTCAATTCTTTAGCCGTTGGAGGATTTTTTAAATATTCAATCACTTCAAAACCAAGGCGTAATTGTTTCAATACTTCCAAGGCTGCACGACTTTTACCGCATTGATTGTTGTGATAAATGATTGTCTTCATTTTGAGAAAATTAATTTCCGTAGGTCATTAAATAAGCCTTCAAAAATTCATTCAAATCGCCATCCATTACTGCCTCAACATTGCCTGTTTCATGACCAGTTCTTACGTCTTTTATCAATTTATATGGATGCATCACATAATTTCTGATTTGAGAACCCCATTCGATTTTCTTTTTATTGGACTCGATTTCATTGCGTTTTTCCATGCGCGCACGGTATTCCAATTCGTATAATTGAGAACGCAATAATTGCATCGCTTTTTCCTTATTTCCAAGCTGAGAGCGTGATTCAGAGTTTTCGATTATGATTCCAGAAGGTGCATGTTTCAATCGCACAGCTGTTTCAACTTTGTTCACATTTTGTCCACCTGCACCGCCTGAACGGAAAGTGTCCCAAGTGATATCTGCTGGATTGATGTGAATCTCGATTGTATCATCCACCAAAGGGTAAACGTACACCGAAGCGAAAGAAGTGTGTCTTTTGGCATTAGAATCAAACGGTGAAATACGAACCAAACGGTGAACACCATTTTCGCCCTTCAAATATCCAAAGGCAAAATCGCCTTCAAATTCGATAGTAACTGTTTTAATTCCAGCAACATCACCCGATTGATAATTCAATTCTTTCAATTTATAGCCATTCTTGGTGCCCCACATCATGTACATACGCATCAGCATAGAAGCCCAATCGCAACTTTCTGTACCACCAGCGCCCGAAGTAATTTGCAAAACCGCGCTCAATTGATCTTCTTCACCAGAAAGCATGTTTTTGAGTTCCAATTCTTCCACTTTAGCAGCGAGAGATTTGTATGCTACTTCAACTTCAGATTCATCAGACATTCCTTCTTTGAAAAAATCAAAAAGCACTTCCATGTCGTCCATATCAGACTTCAATTCGTCGTAGGTGGCAATCCAAAATTTTAAAGTACGAATGGATTTCATTTCCACTTCCGCTTTTTTAGGATCATTCCAAAAGTCAGGATCTTGCGTCTTCAATTCTCCTTCTTGGAGTTGAACGCGTTTTTCCTGAATTTTCAAATAATCAGAAATTGCTTGTATGCGCGTGCTCAGTTCTTTCAGCTGTTCTTGATTCACCATAAGGACACAAAGATAATGCGATAATTTGAAAAGATGAGATGGAAAGGTTTGGAAAATCGGTTCTTGAATCAATAGAATGACTTTAAATACCACACAAAAGACTAAAATATCTCCCAAATCTCAAATAAAATAATAAATTTGCATTGTAAAATTAAAGACTAAGAAAATGAGTATCCCAGCTGAATTAAAATATACGAAAGACCACGAGTGGGTTCGTGTTGATGGAAATATTGCTACTGTAGGTATTACTGCCTTTGCTCAAGGCGAATTGGGTGATATCGTTTACGTTGAAATTGAAACAGAAGGCGAAGAATTGGATCAAGAAGAAGTTTTTGGTTCTGTTGAAGCAGTAAAAACTGTTTCTGATTTGTTCATGCCAGTTTCTGGAAAAATCATCGAATTCAACAGTGCATTAGAATCAAATCCTGAGTCTGTAAATTCTGATCCTTATGGTGACGGTTGGATGGTTAAAGTTGAATTGAGCAATCCTTCTGAAATAGATGGTTTACTTGATGCTGCAGGATACCAAGCGCTTGTTGGATAATTAAAAAAATTATTGGCAATCCCTCATGCAATTTTGTTTGGGGGATTTTTTATTAAACCTATTCCTTAACTTTTCTATATTTGAATTGATTTAAAACCATGGTTTTTAGTAGCATCACATTTTTGGTTTATTTTCTTCCGCTCTTTGTCTTGATTTATCATTTCATTGCGAAGGAATACAAAAATTGGTTCATTCTACTTTCCAGTATTTATTTCTTCAGTTGGGGCGCGCCCACATTTGTTTTTGTGCTTGTTGGCGTCACCATTTTAGATTTTTATCTCGTCAAGCTCTTATTTGAATCCAAAACTGCACTTCGAAAAAGAATTCTTTTAATCGCTTCACTGACAATGAACTTAGGAATGTTGGCTTATTTCAAATATGCCAATTTCTTTATCGAAAATGTAAACCAATTTTTACATAAACAAGGATTTGAAACCATCGCATGGACCAAAATTGCCTTGCCTATTGGAATTTCATTTTTCACCTTTCAAAGCTTGACTTACGCTGTTGATGTTTATCGAAATGTGCACAAACCGCTTGAAAAGTTGAGTAATTATATGCTTTTTATCGTTGCATTTCCGCAAATGATTGCAGGTCCTATCGTAAGATTTAGCTACATCGCAGATCAAATCACAGAAAGAAAAGAAACCATCGACGATAAATTGCAAGGATTTATTCGTCTGTGCATCGGTCTAGGAAAAAAAGTTTTGATTGCCAATGTGATGGGAGAACAGGCCAAACTATTTATGGAAATACCTGTGGATCAATTAACCATGGCTTCCGCTTGGATTGGGATTTTGGCTTACACTTTTCAAATTTATTTCGACTTTGCGGGATATTCCGATATGGCAATTGGACTTGGTAAAATCATGGGATTCACCTTTCCTGAAAACTTTGATAGTCCTTACATTTCTCGGAGCATTACTGAATTTTGGCGCAGGTGGCACATCACACTAGGCACTTGGATGCGCGACTATTTATACATTCCGTTGGGCGGCAACAAAGTAAAAACAAAAATGCGCTTGTACATGAATTTGTGGTTCGTTTTTGTGATTTCTGGCTTGTGGCACGGCGCTTCTTGGAATTTTGTCATTTGGGGTGCTTTTCATGGGTTTTTCTTGGTCATTGAAAGATTATTTCTAGGGAAAATTCTTTCAAAAATCGGGATCATTCCGAGTATGATGTACACTTTTTTAATTGTGATGATTGGCTGGGTTTTCTTCAGTATTGAAAAATTTGACCACGCAAAAGCATATATTTTCAAGCTTTTTTCTTTCGACATGAAAGGATTGCCAACGATGCTTCCAATCTTCAAAGTGACGATTTTTATAGCGATTTTATTTTCTTTTATTGGGGTCTTCAAAAAAGCAAAAGATTGGGAAAACAAGATTTATTTCAATACCAATCCTTCAATGAACTGGTATTATTCATTTTTAGGAATCTCCATACTCCTATTCATTCTTTCACTGAGTTCAATCGCTGCACAAGGATTCAATCCGTTCATTTATTTTAGATTCTGATGGACAAGCAAACTAAAATAAAGCAATATTTATTCGGCGGAATCATGATTTTGCTGCTGTTTCCAATGCTGCAAGAGGGTTTAACTATTTTTAAATTGGAACCACTCAAAGGAGCGATTGAAACTTTTGAAAAACCAGCATTCACTTTTGACACATGGAAGAGTGGCGACTTTCAGAAGAATTATGAAAAATATGTAAACAACAATTTCGGTTTTAGAAGCACATTTATTCGCATCAATAACCAACAAGCATATAGTTTTTACAACGAGGCGAAAGCGAATGGTGTTGTGATTGGAAAAGAAAACTATTTGTTTGAAAAAAACTACTTAAAAGCCTATTTAGGGACAGATTTTATTGGCGAAAAAGCGATTGAAATTCAGGTTTTCAAATTGAAAAAAATTCAAGATACTTTGCAAAAATTAAACAAAGATCTTTTGATGATTTTTGCACCAGGAAAAGGAACTTTTTTCCCAGAGTATATGCCAGATTATTGCGAGAAACAAAAACGCGATAAAACAAACTATTCAGGCTATTTAGCAGCCATGAAATTACAAAATATCAACTATTTAGATTTCAATCAATGGTTCTTGAATATGAAGTCTAAAAGTAAATATCCACTTTACGGCAAAGCAGGAATTCATTGGAGCAAATACGGCGAATATTTGGCTGCTGATTCCATCATAAAAGTCCTTGGCAAAATGCGCCAAACAGAAATGACAAAATTAGTTTTAGATAAATTGGAAGTCAAAAAAGTCAATGAACAAGGGGATTACGATATTGGTGAAGGAATGAATCTGTTTTTCATGATGGACACTTATCCGATGGCTTATCCTAGATTTCATTACGAAAAACCTAATAATCAACAAAAAACGCCCAAAGTTTTGGTTGTTTCGGATAGCTATTTCTGGGGAATGTTCAATGCAGGAATTTCAAAAGAAGTTTTTGGAGATGGACAGTTTTGGTTTTACAATCAAGAAATTTATCCAGACAATTTCGAAAGCCCAAAAAATGTAAAAGATATTGATATTCAATTAGAAGTAGAAAAAAATGAAGTTGTAATGTTGATTTGTACAGATGCGAATTTATTCAAATTTGCCTTTGGATTTGTGGATCAACTTTATGCTAAGTATTATCCAAAGTAAATTAATTCAAATCGAAAAACAACCAATTCTCAAATAATCCTTATTTTTCCAAAAAAAACGAATGAAATTTTATTATCAATTCGGCGTATTATTGACTTTCCTTGCTTCCTGTGTAGGCAAAGAAGTAAAATCAAATTTAAGCGATGAAAAATCGATTGAATATCCGAAAGAAATCAATAATCAACTTTCAAAATTTCCATTAAAAAGTAAAGATTTTACCATAGATTCACTTTATTTTGCGAACGATTCTACTTTCAAATTTTCAAAAGGAAACCTTGATATTGAAACTGTGAAATTGCTCTCAAAAAAATTGTCAATTGACGAAATTACAACAAGAGAAAAATACTATTTAAATGATTTTTTCTTAGTTCAAGAAGCAAAAGAAAAAGGGAAATTTACTCAGTTTAAGAAGAAATTGGACATCGGAATGACAGAAAATGCCGTTTGCAATGCCGTTGGAAGAATTGAATATGGCGATTCAGCAGCCTTGCTTTTATGGGAAATCATTTACAAATCTTATGATGCTTGTCCGTTCTATTTTGGGCACGATGTGATGGGAAGTTTAGTGAAAAACGGAAAAATTATTTCATGTATCACTTTGGCAGCCAAAGAATCAGGTTCCGATGCGCCCATGTCGTATGAAATGTTTCAATTGGTTAAAATAGATGAATTTGGACAAATTTTCATCAAAAATCAATCGCAAACAAGTGAAGAAAACACCGTAATTGAAAAATCTCAATTTGCTTCGCGATACAAAATCAATTCCTTTGGTTTTGAGTGGCAAAAATAATTGATAATTTATCCAAACTATTTCCTGTTTAGAAGGATTTTAAATAAGCATGTCGTATCTTTGTATCCGATTATGGATTCAACTGTTAAAAGAAAATTTAGTGTTAGAGAAATCAGAGAAGATTTCCCCGCTTTGCGTCAGACAATTTACGGCAAAAATTTAATCTATTTCGACAACGGCGCTACCTCTCAAAAGCCTCAGTATGTTTTAGATGCAATTAATCAATATTACAGCAAAGACAACGCAAACATTCACCGGGGAGTTCACCATTTAAGTCAAAAAGCAACTTCAGAATATGAAGCTTCTCGCAAGTTTATTGCGGCATATTTGAATGCGAAATCTTCTGATGAAATCATCTTCACCAAGGGAACAACAGATGGAATTAATTTAGTTGCTTCTTCATACGGTCATCTTTTAAACGCTGGAGACGAAATCTTAATTTCAGCGATGGAACACCATTCAAACATTGTTCCCTGGCAAATGCTTTGTGAAAGAAAAAGCTGCATTTTGAAAGTGATTCCGATCAATAAAAAGGGTGAAATCATTCAAGATGAATACGATAAACTGCTTTCTTCCAAAACAAAATTGATTGCCATAACGCACATTTCGAATACGCTTGGAACAATCAATCCAGTCAAAGAAATGATCCAAAAAGCACATGCAGTTGGAGCGAAAGTTTTGATTGATGGCGCTCAAAGTATTCAGCATGAAAAAATTGATGTCAAAGATTTAGATTGCGATTTTTTTGTTTTTTCTGGACACAAGGTTTTTGGACCTACTGGAATTGGCATTTTATATGGAAAAGAAGCGTTATTAGATCGCATGCCTCCATATCAGGGCGGCGGTGATATGATTTTGAAAGTTACTTTTGAGAAAACTACATACAACGAATTGCCCTACAAATTTGAAGCAGGAACGCCGCACATCGCAGGTGGAATTTGTTTGGGCAAAGCGATTGAATATATGAATCAATTCGACATTGAATCCATCAAAAAACACGAAGCAGAATTGGCTGATTATGCCCAAGATTTGTTGCTGACTTTTGAAGACATGAACATCATTGGCGAATCCAAAAAGAAAACGAGCGTAGTTTCTTTTATCGTTGACGGAATTCATCCATTCGACATGGGAACTTTGCTTGACAAACAAGGAATTGCAGTAAGAACTGGTCACCATTGCACACAACCATTGATGGATTTTTACAAAATTCCTGGAACAGTTCGGGCTTCTTTTGCGTTTTACAATACGAAAGAAGAAATTGATACATTTATTGCTGCGGTAGAAAAAAGCATTGGAATGTTGAAATAGAAATCGTTTCAACATAAAAAATTCAGTCATGACTTTAGAGGAAAAACAAAAAGAAATAGTTGAAGATTTTGCTATCTATGATGATTGGATGGAAAAATATGAATACATCATTGAACTTGGGAAAGATTTGCCAACCATTGAGGAGGACAAAAAAACCAAAGATAGAATTATTGAAGGTTGTCAATCTCAGGTGTGGTTAGATTCTGATTTTTCGGATGGTAAAATGCATTTCAAAGCAGATTCCGATGCGATTATCACCAAAGGAATTATTGGACTTTTGATTCGCGTTTTAGACAATGAAAAGCCTGAAGATATTGCAAAATGTGATCTACATTTCATACAAGAAATTGGTTTGCACGAGCACCTTTCTCCAACACGTTCAAATGGATTAGTGAGCATGGTCAAAAAAATGAAAATGGCTTCATTGAAAGCATTAACAACAAACGATTCAGAATAAAAAATTTAAACAATGATTGATTTAGAAAATAAAGTAGTTGAGGTTCTTAAAACCATTTATGATCCTGAAATTCCGGTCGATGTGTTTGAATTGGGGCTGATATATGAGGTTAATATTGATGCTGACAAAAATGTTTCGATTGACATGACCTTAACTTCACCAAATTGCCCTGTTGCTGAGTCTATGCCCAAAGAAGTTGAAGACAAAGTGGCCGCAATTGAAGGCGTGAACAGCTCAAAAGTTAACATCGTTTTTGATCCACCATGGGACAAGGATATGATGAGCGAGGAAGCGAAATTAGAGTTGGGGTTTTTATAGGAGTTTTGATTAGTAGATTAGTAGATTTGCAAATTAGCAGCTTAGTAGATTAGCAGATTTCAGATTGGCTGATGCGAATTTATAGATATTATAGATATTTTTAAAATGAGAAGAGTAGTAATAACTGGACTTGGGGCTTTGACTCCGGTGGGGAATGATGTTGATTCTTTTTGGAAAAACATTCAAGCAGGTGTTAGTGGCGCTGGAAAAATAACGAAATTCGACACTTCAAAATTCAAAACTACTTTTGCTTGCGAATTGAAAGATTTTGATTCAAAAGCCCATTTTGATGTGAAAGAAATCAGGAAATATGATTTGTTTTCTCAATACGCTTTGGTTTCTGTGCAACAAGCAGTTGAAGATGGAAAAATTGATTTTGAAACATTAAATAGAGATAGAATTGGCGTGATTTGGGGTTCTGGAAATGGAGGAATTCAAACTTTCCAAGACCAAATGATTGAATTTTGTGAGGGTGATGGAACTCCACGATTTACGCCATTTTTCATTCCTCGAATTTTAGTTGATATCGCATCGGGAATTATTTCCATCAAATATGGCTTACGAGGTGTAAACTTCTGTCCTGTTTCAGCTTGCGCGACTTCAAATACAGCATTGATTGAGGCATTCAATTACATTCGTTGGAACAAAGCGGACATGATTATTTCTGGTGGCTCAGAAGCGGCAATCACAGAATCGGCCATCGGAGGATTTTCGTCTGCAAAAGCACTTTCAACTTTAAATGAAACTCCGGAATTAGCTTCTCGTCCTTTTGATGTAAATCGCGGTGGATTTGTGATGGGCGAAGGAGCTGGTGCTTTGATTTTAGAAGAATATGAACACGCAAAAAAGCGTGGTGCGAAAATTTACGCAGAGGTTGTTGGCGGCGGAATGGCCGCAGATGCTTACCACTTAACAGGTACACATCCTCAAGGAGATGGCGCGGTTTTAGGGATGAATTTGGCCCTTGAAGAAGCAGGAATTTCTCCAGGTGAAATCGATTATATCAACATGCATGCAACTTCAACTTCGCAAGGAGACACAAGCGAATTGATTGCAGCAAAACGTGTTTTTGGTGAGAGAAAATCATTAAGTATCTCTGGAACAAAATCCATGACAGGACATTTATTGGGCGCTGCAGGTGCAATTGAAGCCATTATTTGTATCAAAGCGATCCAAGACAATATGGTTCCTCCAACAATCAACACAAAAGAAATTGAACCAGAATTTGCAGATCTATTCGATTTCCCGGTGGAAAAAGCACAGCCAAAAGAAATTCAATATGCAATGAGCAATACATTTGGTTTTGGTGGACACATTGCTTCGGTCATACTAAAAAAATGGGCTGAATAATCGAACTTTAAAAATAAAGTAATCTTCCTGAAATATCATTTCCTCGAAAAATCAATGCTGGGAAAGGTATTTTAATCACATTAAAAGGGCTTAACAGTTTCTTTAGCCAAGGCTTTTTGATGGGAAATTTTGTCACATCTAAATCCAAAGAAAGTACAAATTCTCTTTTGGCTTCAAAACGCTTCAAACCATCAGCAGTTTGATAAAAATCATTGTTTCCTAACAGTTTTGCATCGACGCTATAACCCGCAGCAATGGCTATCCAAGCAGGAATTTTACTTTTTGGAAAAATGGAACCTGGAGAAAATGTCAACCAATAAGTTTGACCATTGTAATCTTTCAATAATCGTTCTGAAAAATTGGACCCTAAAATTGAAGGTCGATACTGCGCATAATCACTCGGACTGTAAGAAAATTTTAACTTCAAATATTGTTCTTGCCAAATCAATTCTTGAGATAAAAATAGTCCACTGCCCAAAGTATTTGCACCAACATCCGACCAAGAAAATCCCCAGCCGGCGCTTTGGGCATCCAAAAATTCAAATGACAATTGATAGCCCCATCCTACTCCGGTGCCAATAAATGCACTTTTCTTTCTGTCAAGTCCCGACCAACGAAAAAGTTTTGAAACTTTATCGCTCAAATGATAGGCCGAAAAAACATGTCCCATTTTGTCCATTTGCATCCACTCCTGCGAATCATCAAATGTGTGAAAAGAAGTTTTTGGATAATCCTTGTACCAAACTGCAGATAAGCCAATAATACTTCCTGAACAAATCGCGCCAGTTCCGATTGAGGAAGCGGTCAATCTTTTTTTATTCAAAGACTCTGAAGGAGAAAGCAATGCGGATTGTGACCAAGCATTAATTCCAATAAAAAGGACCAAAAAGATTTTGCAAAAATTGGACAACATGAAGCGAAGGTAAAAAAAGAGGAATTACATTCGCAATTCCTCTTCCATATTATGAATACATTTTCTTGTAATATTCCTGATAAGCACCGCTGGTGACTTCCTCCACCCAATCTTGGTTATTCAAATACCAATCAACCGTTTTTTCTAATCCTTCTTCGAATTTTATCGATGGTTTCCAGCCCAATTCAGTTGCAATTTTTGAAGCATCAATTGCATATCTTTGATCATGTCCCGCGCGGTCTTTGACATAAGTAATAAGTGACGCACTCGTACCAGATTCACGATTCAATTTTTTATCTAACAATTCACATAAAAAATGAACCAAATCAATGTTTTTCCATTCATTTAATCCACCAACATTGTAGGATTCTCCAATTTTTCCGTTGTGAAAAATCGTATCAATGGCAGAAGCGTGATCTTCAACCCACAGCCAATCGCGAATATTATCGCCTTTTCCATAAACAGGAAGTGGTTTCATATTCACAATATTTCCAATCATCAATGGAATTAATTTTTCAGGAAAATGGTGACTTCCATAATTGTTAGAGCAATTTGACATTTTTACAGGAAAACCGTAAGTATGATAAAAAGCACTTACAAAATGGTCTGAAGATGCTTTTGAAGCTGAATATGGACTTCTTGGATCATAAGGCGTTGTTTCCATAAACAAACCTTCATCGCCTAAACTACCATAAACCTCATCCGTAGAAACGTGATGAAAAACATGTTCTCCTTCGGTCCAAAAAGATTTAGCTACAGACAATAAATTCAATGTTCCGACCACATTAGTCATCGCAAACTCAAGAGGCCCTTCAATTGAACGATCGACATGAGATTCAGCCGCCAAGTGAATTACGTGTGAAATATTGTGCGTTTTGAATGCATTTGTTACATCTTCTAAAGAACAAATATCTCCCTTAAAAAAAGCATAATTCGGATTATCTTCCACATCTTTTAAGTTGGACAAATTTCCTGCATAGGTCAATTTATCGAAATTAATAATATTATAATTCGGATAAAATTTTAAAAACCTTCGCACTACATGCGAACCAATAAAACCCGCTCCTCCTGTGATTAAAATATTCATGTCTACTTTAAATTATGCCTCAAAAATAAGCAAAAAACTAACAAAAAAATGAATCAAAGTTTGATAATCAAAAGTTAATACAACAATAATAACTTTACTTTAATTCAACTTCCAAAATTTCTTTCCAAAAATTTTGAATAGTATTTCCTTCACAGGCAATCATTTGAGGAACCAAACTTGCTGGTGAAAAACCTGGAGTTGTATTCACCTCAATTACGTGAGGCACATCGTTCACTACCATAAAATCTATTCTTGCAATGGATCTTAACCGCAATAGTTGATAAATCTTTTTAGAAATTTCTTGCACTTTATCTCTTATTTCATCCGTTACTCGCGCCGGTGTAATTTCTTGCGAAGCGCCAAGATATTTAGCTTCATAGTCGAAGAAATCATTCTCCGTTGCAATCTCTGTCAACGGAAGTGCGTGAATTCCATTTTTTGTCCTGTAAACGCCACAAGTAACTTCTGTGCCGTTCAAAAATGATTCAATCACCACAGTTTCTCCTTCAGCAAAAGCTTTTTCCAAAGAAGGTTGCAATTCATCCGCTGTTTTCACTTTTGAAATTCCATAACTCGAACCAGAATCTGATGGTTTTACAAAGCAGGGCAATCCTAAAGTATCCAAAATATATTGATGATCAAACGAATCGATAGCGGTCAATAAAAGTGATTTTGCCACTGGAATATCAAAACCTCTTAAAAATTGATTACAATACCATTTATCAAAAGAAAGTTCAGAAGCCAAGGCACCAGAATTTATAAATGGCACATCTTTCATTTCAAGGAAAGCTTGCAATTTTCCATTTTCACCCGGATTTCCGTGAATATAAACAATCGCTGCATCAATCTTAAATTCTTGATTTTGAAACTCGAAACTCAAATTCCAAGGATTAAAATCGAATTTTTCATTTTGATAAAAAGCGGTCCATTTACCTTTGGTAACTTCAACCAAAAACGGATCGTATCCTTCAGGGAAATGAGCTAAAATAGTGTTTGCACTTTTGATCGAAATTTCAAATTCAGAGGAATATCCTCCGCAAAAAATGGCAATTCGCTTCATACTTCTAATTTGAGATACAACAAATAATTTTCTTTGATCAAAAAGAAAACCACAAACAAAGGTACATTTGAAAAATTGGCGAAAATTCGTAAGTTTCAAAAGTTTTCAGCAAAAAAAATTGGATAAAAACGATATTCAACTTGATAAATAACTCTAAGTGAGATTTTCTCCGTCGTAATTTATATATTTGTTGCTCATATTGACTTTCATTCATGGAATTTTTAACGAAGCTCAAAAATTTTATCTTGTCTAAACATTTTGTTAAACACCTTGGATTGGTGATTTTAGCTTATATTGTTATTGTTGGAGGAACTGTTTTAATGCTTGATAGCGTTACCAATCACGGACAAAAAATTGAAGTTCCTTCTTTATTCGGAAAAAATGTAAATAACATCAAAGGAATCATCGAAGAATCTGGTTTACAATACGAAATTTTGGATTCAATTTATGCTCCGAACAAACCTGAAGGAACCATTTTATCTCAAGATCCAAGACCAACCGATTCAACAGATGTCTTTGTTAAAGAAGGCAGAATCATTCGATTACGCGTATCTAAAAGGTCAAGATTGGTCGAAATGCCAAGTTTAATTGATAAATCTCAGCGATTTGCAGAACGTGTTCTTGAAAACCGTGGAATAAGATATACCATTGTATATGAAACAACCAGAGAGGCTGATGGGGCTGTTTTGAATCAAAAATACAGAGGATCAACAATCAAAGAAGGAACAAGAATTCCGATTGGTTCAACTATTCAATTGGTAGTTGGAAAAAATCAAGTAGGCGAACCTATTCAAATTCCTGATTTAGCTTGTTTGACAATAAATGAAGTCAAAAGTCGTTTAGCAGAATGGTCTTCAATCACCATATTTGAGTCATACAGTGGTTGCAATAATGCTGAGGATAGCTTAAATGCGCAAGTAATGTCGCAAACGCCTGAATTTATTGACGGTGTATTGAGTCCTGCAGGAACCACAATCACTTTATTATTGCAAAAAAATGGGTGTACAGAATAATTGCGAAGACAGAAATAAAAGCTTCATTAAATGAAAATTACAGTCACAATTGCCGCAATTTTTGGATTTTTCCAATTTGCTTTTTCTCAAGGAGAAGGTATTTATCCACTTGCTAGTAATGCAGATATTATCAAACCAATACCGATGAAATCTGGTTCTGAGACTTTTGATTCTACTTTCATTTATGCATCAGATACTTTGGAAATAACCCTAGTTAAATCCATTTTGGATGATTTTTCTAAAGATCATTTTCAAAAATATGTTGCAGATTATTCTGACCCATCTGTAACATTTGACAAACGCTATAAATTATTGAACCGAAATACAAATCTTCCTTTGCCATTAAATACGAAATATTCAAATATTCCAACTTTCAGAAGACTTGTATCTCAAGCATCAGGAACGAGCATCAATGAGCCACTGCCCTCTGACACAATTAAAATTACCAGCTTTTTAGTTTATCCGCCGGTATACGATGAAACCACCGTTTATCCGCCGTACATTATTTACGATACCCTAGATTTTCCAAATGACCCGGATACTGTTTGGCAAGTTCCACCGTTTTTTGTACAAGATTCTGCAACGCAATTTTTCGCCAATATAAACGATCAAAATGCTTATTGGTTAGATAATTATGCCTATCACAATTATCGTTTTGCCAAAAATCCATGGACTCTGGGTGTGGTTACTTTCGATGGTTTAGATGAAAATGGTTATCCTTACAACTTTGGATCTAGTTCAGTTGGCTTGGCTGATGTTTTGCATTCAAAACCGATTGATATGTCAGCTGTTAGCAATGCCAATGAAGTTTATTTCAGTTTTCTTTATCAAACAGAAGGTTTGGGAGATATTCCTGAAGAAACAGATTCTTTGGTCCTAGAATTTTACGCGCCAACCGTCAATCAATGGTTTAGAGCTTGGTCAACAACTGGAGCACCGGTTGAAGATTTTAAAAAAGTGCATATTCGCATTCAAGATGCAAAATATTTCCAAAATGCTTTTCAATTTAGGTTTAAAAGTTACAGCGGATTATCAGGAAGTTTAGATCATTTTCACATTGATTACGTGCACTTACGAGCACTTTCTGGTGCGCAAGATACACTTTTCAAAGATTTCGCTTTTGTTTATCCTTTGGGATCATTTTTGAAAGATTATACTTCTGTTCCATGGGATCATTACAAAAATAATTTTACTGATAAAATGACCGATTCAGCAAGAATTTTTGTGCGAAATGGAAGTAATATTCCTGAAAATAGTCAAATTGGTGAGGCTTGGATTCAATATGGTGGCGCAACTGAAGGTTCTTTTCCTTTGAGCACGTTGGTTTTGACAAATCAAGATCTTGTGCAAAATTATCAGCCTAGAACATTTTACGAAAGTTTCCATGATTTTTCAGCAGGTTATCATTTTGATGAAACAAAAACTGGAGACTATCAAACTTTTGATTTACACGCAACAGCAACAGCGCCTTTCGCTCAAATTACTTTAAACGATTCCACATCGGGTAAACAAGTTTTTGCCAATTATTACGCTTATGATGACGGCTCTGCAGAACAAGCTTACGGCACCACAGGAAATCAATCACGACTTGCTTATCAATTTACGCCTTATGAAGCGGATTCACTGATTGGCGTGCAAATGCATTTCGTTCCGAGTGTGCAAGATGTTTCAGATAATTTGTTTCTTTTGACTGTTTGGGACGATAATAATGGCAAACCAGGAAACGTAATTTACGAAGATAATTTTTTCTTCCCTCGTCAACCAAAATATGAAAATGAAAGAAATAAATTTACCAATTACTATCTAAAAGACACCGCTAAATTGGCAATAACGGGTACTTTTTATGTTGGTTGGAGACAATTAGAGGCGGATAAATTATGTATTGGTTTTGACAGAAATACAATCAATTCAAACAAGATTTTCTACAGTGTTGACAATGGCACAACTTGGCCAAATACTTCTTTCGAAGGTTCAGTAATGATTCGCCCAATTTTTTCAACAGCCCTGGATGCTTCTTTGGGGATTCAAGAAACTGTAATTGCAAAAACGCTATTTGAAGTATATCCAAATCCTGTAAATAATACCGTGCATCTGAAAGTCGACAATAATCTATATAAAGGTGCTGTGCTTTTTGATTTACAGGGAAAATTGATGTTTGAATTAGATTCGTCAAGTACCGAAATAAATGTAGAATCATTGACAAATGGTGTCTATTTTGTACAAGATATTCAATCTGGAATTACGCGTAAAATCATCAAAAATTAATTTTTTAAGTGAAAGTTTACCGCGATTTTGAGGAAGTTGGAAATATTCCAAATGCTGTTTTGACGATTGGAACTTTTGATGGTGTTCATCTCGGACATCAAAAAATCATTGAAAGATTAAAATCTGAAGCGAAGAAAACAAATGGCGAAACGGTGTTGTTTACCTTTTTTCCGCATCCTAGAATGGTCATTAATCCAACGAATCACGGATTAAAATTAATCCAAACGGAAGCTGAAAAAATTGAAAATCTAGAAAGATTGGGTTTAGACCATTTGATTATTTTTCCTTTCACGAAAGCATTTTCAAATCTCAGTGCTGATGAATTTGTGAAAGAATATCTCATTGAGAAATTACATGTAAAAACCATTGTGGTAGGCTACGATCATCAATTCGGAAAAAACAGAGAAGGAACGTTGAAACATTTGCAAAAACTTTCTGAAAATTTATCTTTTGAAGTAATTGAAATACCTGCGCACGAAGTAGATGAAATAAATGTGAGCTCAACCAAAATAAGGAAAGCAATAGAAATTGGCGATGTTCAAACGGCGAATAATTATTTGAATGAACCATTTGAAATTTCAGGAAAAGTGGTGCTAGGAAATGAAATTGGTAGAACGATTGGTTTTCCTACAGCAAATATTGAAGTGGACGATGCGTTGAAAATTATTCCTGCAATTGGTGTTTATGCCGTTGAAATAGTTTTAGCAGACCAACGGAAATTGGAAGGAATGATGAATATTGGCATCAGACCAACGGTTACTGATTCTGAAGAAATTAAAATTGAAGTTTTTATTTTTGATTTTTCTGAGCCAATTTATGATCAAAGAATAAAAGTATATTTGTTACAAAGAATTCGCGGAGAACATCGCTTTCAATCACTAGAAGTGTTGCGCGCTCAATTGCAAGAAGATGAAAAAACTGTTCGTTCTATTTTTAGCCATTAGCATTCAATCATTCGCGCTCATAGCAAATAAACCAATCAAGGTTTATTCTTGGGAAGAAGCACTGAATGCAAATCCCGACTCTGTTTTTGCAATTTCTTTTGAAAAATTGAAAATAGATACTTTGCCTCAAGCATTGAAGAAGTTTATAAATATTCAAAAATTAGATTTGAGCAAGAATAAATTTACCCATCTACCTGATTTTATCAAAGACTTCGAAAATCTAACGGAACTCAATTTAGATAAAAATAAATTTGCGATTTTTCCAATTCAGGTTTGTTCAATGAAAAAATTAGAAAAATTAATTTTGAGTAGAAATAATTTTACGCAAATTCCAGAATGTATTCAATATGCAAATAATCTCAACTATTTAGATTTGTCGGACACACCAGTTGGCTCATTTCCTGAAGCTTTCGTGCTGATGACAAATTTAAAAACATTGAGCTTACATGGCATTGCTTATCCTCCAAGTTTTCATGTGCGCTGGAAAGAAAGATTGCCTTGGATGCGCATTGAGTTTGACGCACCTTGTAATTGCATGGAATAAATTCAATTAAATCGAATTGCTTTCACTGGCGAAATCCTTGTGATTACATAAGAAGGAATAATCAAGGCTAACAAACAGACACTCAAAGTTGCTGCATTCAATATCAATATGGAAAAAATGTTGATATCAATTGGAACAGCATTTAAATAATAAACTTCTGGATTTAATTTGAGGACATGGAAATACTTTTGTAATAAACACAATCCAATTCCTATTAAATTTCCCCAAAACATCCCGCGCAAAATCAAAAATCCAGCTTGATATAAAAAGATTTTCCGAATGCTCCAATTTTTGGCACCCAAAGCCTTCAACATGCCAATGAAATTTGTTTTGACTAAAATCATTACCAACAATGCTGAGCCCATGTTGATTACGCCGATTATTATCATCAAAACCAAGATAATATAAACGTTGATATCCAAAAATCCCAACCAAACAAAAATATCACTTTGACTGTCAACAATACTTGTTACGCGCAAATCTTCTCCGTTGGGCTGCTGAAATTGAATTTGCTTTTTCAAGAATTTGACATCCTCTTGCAATAAATTCCAATCTCGTAAAGTAAACTCAAATGCACCTACATACTTTTGAAAACTTCCTTTTCCATCGATTTTATGAAATTTAATTTTCTTGGGACCAGCTGAAATTTCGAATTGATAACCTTCCTCATCCAAATATTTTTTAGCGATTTTACTGTCTGAATCCATGTCATAGGGAAAAAGTGAAGCCTTATCTCCAGAAATAGTCACTTTCAAATATGCTGTATCTGGAACGCTTGTTTGTTCGCCATCGCCATCTAAATACGTCCAATAATCTGAGGCAATTAAGCGAATAATTGTGTCTTTTTTTGGGAAAAATGTAAATCCTTTGTAATTCTCATATCCTCTTCCCCAATCGTAGCGATAATTTCCATTTCCACCAACTGCCTCACCCTCAATGATTAAATATCCATTAACCAAACTATCAGAAACAATAATTGATGCTTGAATTCCCCAATCATTTAGCTTTTGAATTTGCTGAATATCACCCAAAACTATTTCGCGGTCAAAATCTTCCAAACCCGTTTCAAAAATGCCCACAATTTGAAACATTTTCTTAATCGGTTTATTTTTCACAAAAAATGTTCGTGCTTCGTCTCCCACTTTGTAATTCAAATCTTTGGCAATCTTTTTTGAAATAATTATTTCATCTGAAATAGAATCTTTTTGAATGTTTGGAATTCGACCTGAAATTAAATGCTGCTTAAAAAATGACCAATCATATCGTTCGTCAACCCCTTTCATCATAATTCCCTGAATTTCTTGCGTAGCAATTCCATCAGCGTCAGATTGAAGTAAAGCTGGTTTGTATGCAACTGCTTGAATGTGCTTAACTTCTTGCGATAATTCTAATGTTGGATAAAAAAATTGGTCTTTCAAAATTGGATCACTTTCAAAAATAGAAGCTTCACCAGATTTTGTCACCACGGCATGTGCTCCAAATCCAATAACTTTGTCTCTCACTTCCTTCTGAAAACCAGTCACTACCGCAACAGTAATCAGATTTACTAACATTGCTAGACTGATACTAATTATAGAAATACGGACAATAGGTCGAGAAACTTTCTTACCTTCGACCTCATTTTTAAGGATTTTTCTCGCTATGAAATACTCGAATTTCAATGAATTTACTAATAAGTCGCTAAAGTACGCAAAGCTTTTGTGCCTTAAAAGTATTTTGTTGATTTTGATTTTTTCTTGTAACATAAAAAAGAAATATTACGAATTTCAAGAGAAAAAAAGTAACGCCGAAAAACACGTAGTTATTGATCCAAATGAAAATCAAGAACTACTTGTTGAGGAAAAATACAGATCAAATATTCCCATTTTAGGAGGAGAAAGAATGAATTTGTATCTCGACTCTTTGAAAGGAAAAAGGGTTGCAATCGTTGGAAATCAAACTTCAACCGTTGGAAATTCGCATTTAGTTGACACCTTAATTGCACTAGGAATCACTATCCAAAAAGTATTTTCTCCTGAACATGGTTTTAGAGGCGATGCAGATGCAGGTGAAAAAGTGTATAGCGGCACGGATTTAAAAACAGGTTTGCCACTGATTTCATTGTACGGAACCAACAAAAAACCAAAACCATCTCAAATGGAGGATGTAGATGTTGTGATTTATGATATTCAAGATGTTGGCGTTAGATTCTACACTTATATTTCCACGCTCCACTACGTGATGGAAAGTTGCGCTGAAAATAATAAACCGTTGATTGTGCTCGACAGACCAAATCCAAACGGACATTTTGTTGACGGTCCAGTTAGAGATAGTTCGCACAAATCATTTATCGGAATGCACCCAGTTCCAATTGTTTACGGAATGACTATAGGGGAATATGCGCTAATGGTGAATGATGAATGTTGGTTGTCAGATAGTTTACATTGCCGATTGAGTATTGTTCCCTGCAAGAATTATTCTCGCAAAATGAGGTATAACATTCCGATTCCACCGAGTCCAAATTTGAGGTCAGATGCAGCGATTTCGTTGTATCCAAGTTTGTGTTTATTTGAAGCCACTTCTGTAAGTATAGGCAGAGGAACAGAAAGGCCATTCGAATATTTTGGTCATCCAAGTTTTCCAAAAACAGACTTTACTTTTACTCCTATTTCTAGTTTTGGAGCAAAAAATCCACTTTGGGAAAACAAAATGTGCAACGGCTATGATTTAAATTCTTTAACGAAAAAACGCAGTTATGATATCAATTTAAATTGGTTGATAGAAGCAAAATCATTGTTAGGCGACAGCAATCAATTTATTGACCAACCTGCCTTTTTCGATAGGCTTGCTGGAACGGCCGACTTGCGGAAACAAATCAATGAAGGTTGGACAGTAAAGGAAATACGTGCATCTTGGAAGCCTGAAATTCAGGAGTTTAGAAAAATAAGGGCAAAATATTTACTTTACGATTAATTCAAATTTTTACCACTTTCCAAAACTACTTGTTTCAACTCTTCCATGTAATCAGCTAATTTTTGCAATAATTTCTCATCTGATGTAGCAATCATTTTTGCTGCTAAAATACCTGCATTTTTTGCCGCATTTAAAGCAACTGTCGCAACGGGAATTCCATTTGGCATTTGCAGAATGGATAAAATACTGTCCCAACCATCGATTGAATTACTAGATTTTATCGGCACACCAATCACAGGAAGCGGCGTCAAAGAAGCCGTCATTCCTGGCAAATGAGCAGCACCACCTGCCCCAGCAATAATTACTTTGATTCCTCTTTTGTGGGCATTTTTAGCATAATCAAACATCAATTCTGGAGTTCTATGCGCCGAAACGACATTGATTTCATAAGCAACACCCAATTCTTTCAAGATGTTTGCTGCTTCTTGCATTATTGGAAGATCAGATTTACTTCCCATGATGATTCCTACCATAATTCGTTTTTCTTTAATAATTTATGCCTCTACGCGAATCAAATTCTTGATTTCACGACCTGTATTTTTTGCCTCTTCCAAATTTGCCGCGGTGATAGTTACATGACCCATTTTTCGGAAAGATTTCGTTCTTGCTTTTCCATAAATGTGTGTTTTGACACCAGGAATAGCCATGGCAACCTCCAAGTTTCTATAGATTGCAGGACCTTCAAATCCTTTTTCTCCCAACAAATTAATCATCACGCCAGGCTGCATGATGCGTGTTGAACCCAAAGGTAAGTTCAAAATACTGCGCATGTGCTGCTCAAACTGAGATGTCACGTTGCACTCAATCGTATGATGACCGCTATTGTGGGGACGAGGGGCGATTTCATTGACTAATATTTCTCCAGATTTCGTTAAGAATAATTCCACAGCTAAAATTCCCACCATTTCAAGTGAATTGATAATTTTTATGGCCAAAGCTTCTGCCTCTTTTTCGATTTCATTGGAAATATTTGCTGGAGCAAAAAGAAATTCAACCAAATTTGCCTCGGGATTAAATTCGCATTCCACCACAGGAAAAACAGCAGTTTCACCATTTTCATTTCTGGCAACAATTACCGAAAGTTCTTTTTCAAAATCCACAAAAGATTCCAAAACACTTGGCACATCAAAGGCATTTACCAGGTCTGCTGGCGATTTTAGTGCAGTCACCCCTTTTCCATCATATCCACCTTTGCGCATTTTTTGCATGAAAGGAAATTCGTTGAGAAAATTTTGAATTTCACTCTTTTTTTCAACTAAGTGAAAATTGGGCGTTGGAATATTATTGGCTACATAAAATTGTTTTTGCAAACCTTTATCTTGAACCATCTTCAAAATATGTGGCTGTGGAAAAACTTTTTTTCCTTCTGAAACCAATTTCTCCAGCGCTTCAATGTTGACATGTTCAATTTCAACGGTCAATACATCTTTGTCTTGGCCGAAATTGTAAACTGTTTCAAAATCAGTCAATGAACCGATTGTAAAAGAATTTGCTAAATCAACACATGGCGCTTGTGCATCGGGATCTAAACAATGAATAAAAACATCATAGTTTACTGCTTCTTGAATCAGCATTCTTCCCAATTGGCCGCCACCTAAAACGCCCAATCGAAAATCTTTTCCGTACCACTTTTTCTGCATGGAACAAAGATAAGGCAAAGAAATGAAATGTTTTAAAATAACACATTTGTTTTATTTTCTCAAAAACCGAAATAAAGTGTTACAAAAACTCCAAAATCATCTTATAAACAATTACTTGCGGACAATTAAATCCAATAGTGAAAATACTAGCCGTTGAATTGTTTTTTTTTGTACCGTGAAAAAGTTTGTGCTATTAATTTTATTGTTTCCACTGTTTGGAAAATCACAATTTCTCGATAATTCGAAAGGTACTGCTTTTTCTGAAATTCCCTTTTTTAATGAACAGTTCGTTAAAAACAACAAAATCAAAAGTTTAAAAGGAACCTATACTTTCAAAAAAATGGGTGATATCATGCGAGAAACTGATTTAGTTTTTCAGTATGATTTTGACACCAAAGGACATTTGACTCAATCATTTGAAACAAATATTGAAAATCAAAAAATTGATACGAATCTTCTCATCTACAGTTATAATAATAGCGGAAATTTAGCTTTTGTCAGAAAGAAAAATCAGACAGGATATTATTCTACGCATTATTTTTATGATTCTAACAATCGAATAATAAAAGAAGAATATCGAAGAGATATCGATACTGCAGGAACATTTTTTGTGCCAAGTTTTGAGCGAAGTTTGATCTTGAATTTCGAGACCTTCAAATATGAAACCAATGGCAAATCAGAAAAAGCTATCGTTCATAACAGCTATGGATTTCCTTACAAAGAAATTATTTCTAGTCTTGATTCATCTGGTTATCTAATTTCTAAAGAAGAAAAACTAAAATTTGGAAATCAAATAATCACTCATAAGTATGATTACAATGACAAAGGTTGGATTTCAAATTTCAAAATTCTAAATTTCAAAGATTCTAAAATGAACCAAGAAATTCGTTTTAAATACGATGAATTTGGAAATTTAATTGAAAAACACATCTACAAAAACAATCGATTTGTAACTGATATTCAAGTGATTTACAATTTAAAAACTGGACTTATATCGTCAATATTAACCAGAGATGTATCAACAAACTTCATATCCATTTTAAGATTTGAAGTTGTAAAATTCTTTTGAGAAAATCCAATTTATTGAAAACAAAAATGCCCTAGAGGTAAGCCTAGGGCATCTATTCCACAAAACTCATCAGTAGTAAATTAATTTTATTGTGGTTTTAACAACTTAATATTGTTACAATATTGTAAATGTGTAATTTAATTCGACATTATGCAACTTAAGTTACAAAAAAATTACGTTATGCCTTAATTTAAAAAAATAATAGTCCTAAACATTTGTATTTATTTCAATGAAAATTCATTTTAATTGAAATAAATATTGTTGAATGGTATTTTCTAAACCAAAGTAAATTGTATCAGAAACTAAAGCATGACCAATAGAAACTTCTGCCAGTTGTGGAATATTTCTTTTAAAAAATTTCAGATTATCCAAACTTAAATCGTGGCCCGCATTGACTTCCATGCCTAATTCTGTGGCTAAATTTGCAGCTTTCACATATGGAGCAATTGCTTTTTTTGGAGCCATCTCAAATTCTTCCGCGTAAGGCCCAGTGTACAATTCAATTCTATCAACACCCGTTTTAGCTGCATATTCGATATTCGTTAAATCAGTGTCGACAAAAATGGAAGTTCTTACTCCATGAGATTTAATTTCAGCTATCAATTCAGTCAACCATTCTAAATTTTCTTTGGTATTCCAGCCGGCATTTGACGTTAAAACATGCGGCGGATCAGGAACTAAAGTAGCTTGAGCAGGTTTCAATTGAGCAATCATATTCATAAATCGTTGATCTGGATAACCTTCAATATTCAATTCCGTTGTCACAACTTGATGCAAATCATAAACATCTTTGGTTGTAATATGTCTTTCGTCAGGTCTGGGATGAATTGTAATACCATGAGCACCAAATCTTTCACAATCAATAGCTACTTGAGCAACATTGGGCGTATTTCCACCACGCGCATTTCTAATTGTTGCAATTTTATTGATATTGACACTTAATTTTGTTTCCATTGCCTTTGATTTATACTCGAAAATAATATCGAAATTAAACCACAAATATAAGGAATGAATCACCAATAAAGATCTAAGAAAAGCATCATAGAATCAAAGATTTTTGACTAATCCGTCTGAAATAAATCAGCCTGAAAATCAAAAAAATCAAAAACAATTTTGAACTGAAATTATAAAAATATCAACTATTTTAGTACTTTGGCGCAACGATGACAGCAAAAGATTTAATTACGGACGAAATTCCACCTTTAAAGCACACAGATTCAGGTGAAATTGCATTGCGATGGATGGACGAATTCAAAGTAACGCATCTTCCTGTTTTAAAAAATGGAAATTTTGTAGGCTTGATTTCTGAATCAGACATTTTAGATAAAATGGATTTAGAAGAAACCTTGGATAAACTTTTTGAACATCTCCCTAGACCATACGTGAAGGGAAATTCACATATTTATGAAGTTTTATTTAAAGTTGCTGAGCAAAAAATTTCTGTTGTTCCAATCCTTGACGAAGACGAATCCTATTTGGGATGCACAAGTATTCATCAACTTGTGACAATGATTGCAAACACCGGAAGTATCAAGGAAAGTGGGGGTATCATTGTTCTGGAAGTCAATCGAAATGATTATTCTTTGGCGCAAATTGCACAAATTGTTGAAAGCAACAATGCCAAAATTCTAAGCTCATACATCATGTCTTCTCCAGATTCTTCTAAAATTGATATTACTTTAAAAATCAATCAAGTAGAACTAGATAGGATTTTAAGAACTTTTGAAAGATACGATTATGTAATCAGTGCTTCCTATCAAAAAAGCAACTTTGACGACGATTTACAAAATCGCTTTGATTCATTAATTAATTTCTTGAATATCTAATTTATGAATGTTGCAATTTACGGAAGGAAAGTTGGTAAACAAGACGTTGCTGACTACGAAAATTTACTGAAAATCATCCAAGATTTCGGTTGGAATGCAATTCTCGAAAAAGAATTAAAAAGAGAATTAGAAAAAAAATCTACCATTGGCTCCAATTGCGACACATTTTCTACTTACAAAGATTTTAAAAAGGGAATTGACTTCGCTTTCAGTATTGGTGGAGATGGAACTTTCATTAAAACAGTAAGTTATATCCGTGATTCTGGCGTTCCTATTTTGGGAATAAATACTGGAAGATTGGGGTTTTTGGCCAACATCAGTCGGGATCAAATTTATTCAACAATTGAACTGATTGACCAAAAAAAATACGTTTTTCAAAAAAGATCACTTCTACGAGTGGAAACTGAAGACAACCTTTTTGGTGATGATAACATAGCACTTAATGAAGTGACGCTGCACAAAAAAGATACAGCTTCCATGATTACTGTGCATGCTACTTTGGATGGAAATTATTTAAATTCTTATTGGGCTGACGGACTAATTGTTTCAACACCAACAGGTTCGACAGCATACAGCTTAAGTTGTGGAGGTCCGATTATTACTCCAGGTTGTCAAGTACATATTCTAACGCCTATTGCGCCACACAATTTGAATGTGCGCCCAGTTGTGGTGCCCGATCACATGCCTATCAAACTGAAAATCGAAGGTAGAGAGCGAAAATATCTCATCAGTTTAGACTCCAATTCTAAGAATATTCCTCAAGGGTCAGAATTAATTATCAAAAAAGCAGAATTCATGATCAATGTTATGAAATTTGAGGACAATAATTTCTTAGACACAATCAGAAATAAAATGCTTTGGGGAATTGACAAAAGAAATTAAACAGAAATAGAAAACCTATCCTTTCAATTCTTCGTAATACCCGCAACAATATTTGATACAAATCACGAAAAAATTTCAAAAAAAACTGATTTGAATTTCTCATTTCAAATTTAATTTTTGAATTAATTGTAATTTTCTTCGTATTTTTCCGTTCTTTTTTGGAATCAACAAAGTATGAAATTTAAATTATTCCTTCTATCATTTTTCACTGTTTGGCAAGTTGTTGCACAAAAGCAAAACTTTAAATCTAAGTCTGAATTTGGTTTAATGGGCGGAGGCGCTTATTATATTGGTGATTTGAATCAATACAATCACTTCAAAAATTCAAATTTATCTTTAGGATTGGTCTACAAATACAATGTTAATACCCGTTTGGCATTTCGTGCAAACGCCCTTTTTGGTACTGTTGAAGCGAATGACAATCAAGCATCAAATGCTGTAATTGTAAATCGAAACTTATCATTTTCTTCAACGATTTATGAATTTGCAGCGGGGGTTGAATTTAGCTATTTGCCTTTTCAAATTGGAAATTCTCAGTATTTTGGAACAGCTTATTTGTTAACTGAAATTGGTGTTTTCCAAATGAATCCCATCGCAGATTTGAATGGCGACAAAATTGATTTGCAATCTTTAGGCACTGAAGGCCAAGGAACAGGTCTTTCCTCTGAAGCTCCTTACAAAAAAACACAACTGACTATTCCTTTGGGTATTGGATGTAAATTTTCAATTGGTGGAAGAGTAACTTTAAGTTTAGAATATGGTATTCGCAAAACTTTCACGGACTATTTAGACGATGTTCACGCCAATAGATACGTCAACGCAGATGATTTAGCGGCTATCAATGGCCCTCTTTCTGCCGAACTTTCGAATAGAAGTTTGGATAACTCAGTTTATGGCAAAAGAGGAAATGCCACCACCAAAGATTGGTATGTTTTCTACGGTGCAATGTTCAGTATTAGACTCGGTGGCCCCAGAAAATGCAACATGCCAAGATAATTTTATTGGTTTTGCAACATCAGCTTTGCAACATATTTTCCAATAATGTCAAATTCTAAATTTACCAAATCATTCACTTTCAATTGATGAAAATTCGTGTGTTCATAGGTGAATGGAATAATACATACTGAGAAAGATTTTGCCATTGAATCAACCACTGTTAAACTCACACCGTTGATTGTGATTGAACCTTTTTCAACTGTAATTTGTTCAGCCAAATACTCAAAAGTAAATTTCCAACTTCCATTTTGATCTTCAATAGCGATGCATTTAGCAACTGTATCGACGTGGCCTTGGACAATATGCCCGTCCAATCGACCATTCATTTGCAGACATCTTTCTAAATTTACTTTCGTTCCTACTTTCCAAGAACCTAAATTGGTTTTGTTCAAAGTTTCCAGAATTGCTGTAACTGTATATAAATCGCCTTGAATAGCAACAACTGTCAGACAAGTGCCATTGTGCGCCACACTTTGATCAATTTTCAACTCAGAGGTAAATGGTGAAAACAATGTAAAATGAATATTGTCTTTTTCTTTTGTGATTTGTCGGATTTCTCCGAGTTGTTCGATAATTCCTGTAAACATAATTGTGATTTTATTTTACCAATGAAAGCGTGCAAATTTCGGAATTCTTACGATTTAAAAGGCACAAAAGATTCAATCTTTTTATTTAATTAGCGCAACATGCCCCACAATGGTTTCCTCAATGCCACCAGTGGTGATGTACTCAATTTTATATACAAATATTCCATCTTGCACCTTGAAACCTTTGTAAGTTCCATTCCATGCAAAATCCAATGCATCAGATTCAAAAATCATTTCACCCCAACGATTGAAAATATTAACATTCAATTTTGCAATATTTACTGTGCTCGCAGAAAAATAATTGTTGGAACGATTTTCATCAGGTGTAAAAGCGTTGGGAACATAGATATAATACTCTGGCAAAATGACAATTGGTTTGCTCACAGTATCTTTACAGCCTAATTGATTGGTTGCTATCAAGGTTACAGTGTAAGTTCCTGGAACTTGATACGTATTGTTTGGATGCACCATTGTTGAACTATTTCCATCACCAAAAGTCCAAAAATAAGTTACGCCTCCAGTGGTTAAATTCTGAAAGGTAATTGGTAAACCTTCGAACAAAGTGTTGCTCGAAATTGCAAAATCAGCATTTGGTTTGACAACTTCAACTATTGCCGTGCTTTCAACTATAAAAGTTTGACATTCATCTGATACTGTAACTACATAAGAGCTTGTTTCACTAGGTTTGACCCAAATACCTTCAGTGGTAGCGCCATTTATCAACCAATTATAATAATATTGACCAAAACCTCCAATTGCAGTTGCTGAAACATAAGCTGAATCTCCAGGACAAATTAACTGCGCAGGCGACATTGTTAAAATCAACGGTGGACTAGTAATCGTATAAATCACCTGTTCAGTTACTGTATTATCGCATTGATCAGTTACTAGAACGTTGTAAATTGTGGAAGTTGATGGCAAAACATCTTGGGTTGTAATCGTGTCTAAATTCTCTGCGCCTGCGGACCATTGATAGCTATAAAATCCTGCTCCTCCGCTTGCTGTAACAGATAATGTGGCTGGTAGATATGGGCAAATTTCCGTAATATCTGGAGAGGAAGTGACTGTCAAAGGTTGATAAACAGGAATAATTACGGTGCCTGATCCTATTGCTGTTTGCAGCAAACAATTGTCTGTCACAGAAACCGTATATGTTTGTGTACTAGAGGGATTTACAGAAATACTACTCGTTGTTTCACCCGTATTCCACGAATAAACATAAGGTCCAACTCCACCTGTAGCAATTGCAATTACTTCCGTGGGACTTCCTGGACAAAGTACTTCATCTGCTGTAACCGTTACTTGAACTGGCGCAATGTCATTGATTTTCAAATTTATAGTTTGACTTGCGTTTCCTCCGCATGGATCAGGAATTGCAAAAACTAGATTAACGGTTTCAATTCCTTCAGTTGCGCCATCAGCAAAAGCGTTGAAAGTAAAAGAAACTGTTGTTTGACCGGCAGGAAAAGTAACAGAAGTTGGAATGGTTGAATAATCAACTCCAGCAGTCGCCGTTCCACTGACAGAAATTGGAATGGTTAGCGGAACAGTCAGATTGTTAGTTCCTCGCGTAAGTGTCACAGTGGTTGAAACGCAACCTTCTGCCATCATTGTTGGATCATTAAATGCATCATAAGACATGGTATAATCCACAGAAACAGGAACTTTAGAAGTCAAACTATTTGCTTGCAAGAATATTCCAGAATCAAAAATTCCATCTCCAGCATCTGCAATAGCAATGGATAAATGATAGGTTTGTCCGCATTGAACTTTAGCAACCGCTTCTAATGGTTTAGTAAAACCATCGTACTGAATGTAGGTACTACTGCTATTATACGGGCCATTTGAACCCGTTCCGTTGTACTTGTAATAGGCACAATTCGCGCAATTGGCAACGTATGTTCCTGTTGATTCAGAACCGTCGTTTACATTATTTATGGCAACAATCGTATTGTTTGGCAATCTCGCCATATTTTGTATTCCTCCGGGAATTCCAGGACCAGAAATAAAGAAAGCGAAAACATCATTGAATGTTGAATTAACATATTCTCTGTACTCTTCAGATCCGAATACATAGCTAAATCTGACCGTATCTGAATAAGGTATAAAATCAAATTCCAACACTGCAGCATTATATGTAGCCGTTGGACTGATAAGATTTGATAATCGAAAATACCCGGGTGCATTATTATCTAATCCTGAATTGGTAGAATTATTTGGTCCATGCGGTCCATCACCATTATTTAAGACCGTTCCAGTAGTAAGGACAATGCCTTCTGGTATTTCTAAATTCGTTCCGGCAGCACTAAAATATCCAATTGCTTGCTGAGAACCAGAATAACTAATATTCGAAACCGTTACTCCCGGTCCAAGCAATACGTTTTGCACCAAACCATTTGGAGTTTGGGACGTATTGGTGACCAATTGACTAAAAGTCAAAGTTGGAAACAAAAAGGACAAAGAAATAAGTAATTTCATCAATAACAATAACGATTGAAAGTACTTTTTAGTTGCGCATTTGCGGCTAAAAAAATAAGTTCAATGATTAAAATGTACAAGTTACTGATTTTAATGAAACTGAGGCTTTTTTTTATCAGTAATTTAACAAAATATAAGATTTTATTCCATGCCTTGCATCGCGCAAAGATTGAAATACATTCCTTTTTTTGCAATGAGTTCATCATGCGAACCTTGTTCTACAATTTGGCCTTTGTTCAAAACAACGATTATATCGGCATTTCTAATCGTGCTCAAACGATGCGCAATAACCAATGAAGTTCTGTCTTTCATCAATTTTTCCAAAGCATCTTGAACCAATTTTTCAGATTCTGTATCCAAGGCAGAAGTTGCCTCATCTAAAATCAACAACGGGGAATTTTTCAAAACAGCTCTTGCGATGCTAATTCTTTGCTTTTGTCCTCCAGAAAGTTTATTCCCTCTTTCTCCGATGTTTGTATTATATCCTTCATCTAAGCGCACGATAAATTCATGTGCATTCGCAACTTTCGCTGCATTTTCAATGTCTTGATCCGAAACATGCGGCATACCAAAAGCGATGTTATTTCTAACTGAATCATTGAATAAAATTGATTCTTGTGTAACCATTCCAATTTGATCTCTCAAATCAACAATCGAAGCACTTTTAATTGGCGTATCATCAAATAAAATTTCACCTTCTATAGTATCGTAAAATCTTGGTAATAAATCTGCAATCGTAGATTTTCCACTGCCAGACTCTCCTACCAAAGCAACTGTCTTTCCCGCAGGAATGAAAAGATTGATGTTTTTCAAAACCATTGTTTCACGGTATTTGAATGAAATGTTTTGGTAAGTGATTCCTCTTTTTAACTCTCCTAATTTGATCGGATTTTCTGTTTCATAAATGTGCTCATCAGCATCCAAAATTTCATTGATTCTATCTTGAGAAGCTTTGGCTTTGTTCAAATTGGCTACACTTGTTGCAATTCCTTGAATTGGTCTCAATAATTGTGAAAATACGAGAATAAATCCCATAAACTTCTCACCTGTCATTCCTGATGAATTTTTGGCATCTAAAATCATGGAGCCACCAAATAAAACGATACCAAGCATGACCGCAGAACCCAAAAACTCATTCAATGGCGGCGACAAATCTCTTTTTCTAAATGCCCTAGTTATCAGCTGTTGATGCCTTAAGTTTATGGACTTAAAAGAACCTAATACATAAGGAACAGCGTTAAATGCTTTGATGATTCTAATTCCACCCAGATTTTCTTCCATCGAAGAGAATAAAATTCCCATTTGAGCCTGACCTTCCTTGGCGGTTTTTTTCAAACTTTTCCCAATTCTAGATATCACAAAAGCAGAAATTGGAAGCAATAAAAATGAAATCATGGTCAACTTTGGACTCCAATAGAGCAGCGCAACCAAGTTTATTACAACAGCAAAAGGTTCTCTGAACAACAATTCAAGCATGCTGACCACTGCGATTTCAATTTCACCTACATCGCTATTCATTCTTGCCATTAAATCTCCTTTTTTCTCTTCAGAATAAAAAGCCAAAGGCAAATTCATTGCTTTTTCAAACATTTTATCCCGCAAATCTCTCACAACAGCCATCCGCAAATGTGATTGATGATAAATGGCCAAATACCTAAACATATTTTTCAAAAAGAAAGCACAAAGAACTGAAATACAAACCATTAAAAGTGCATTTCTTGGACTTTCATCTACCATCGATTTCATGAAATACTGGTAGTAATCAGAACAATACTCAAAAAAATTGATGATTCCTCCATTGTAAATAGGCTCGGTAATTTCTACGGGATGCAAAATGTCATCCTTGGCGAAAATCAATTGCAAAAACGGTATGAAAAGCACCAAAGAAATCAAGTTGAAAATAACGAACAACAGGTTGAAAATGATGACCAAGATTGCTTTCATCTTATAAGAAAAAGTCAATCTATATATTTCTAAAAGTGATTTCATATTAAGGACAAAGTTAAGTTAATTCTTAGTATTTGAAAATTTCCGTTTAAAACTGGATTTGAAAATCAGCTACAAATAAAAATTTGACAAGAATTTCCCTCAATTTTAGTAAATTTGCACCATGGGATCAATCAGACAAAATAAAATAGAAGGTGTAATTCAAGAAGAATTGGCCATGTTTTTTCAAAGAAATATGCATGAAATCTGCTTGGGTGCAATGGTAAGTGTAACTGTTGTTCGCATCACTCCTGATTTATCTTTGGCTCGTATCTATTTGTCTATTTTCGCAGGTCCTGAAAAAGAACAGGTTTTAAAATCTATCCAAGAAAACGCAAGTAAAATTAGAGGTGAAGTTGGTAGAAGATTAAAAAATATGCGTAAAATTCCTGAATTGATTTTCAAAATTGATGATTCGCTAGATTATGCCATGGAAATTCAAAATCTATTGACCAAAAAATAATTTTCTAATACTCCCGCTCATTAACGTTCCTTTTTACATAGCAAGAAAGTATCTTTCTTCCAAAAAAAGGAAGAATGTCATCCATTTAATTACCCGCATTTCAGTTGTTGGAATTTCCATAACAACTGCTGCACTCGTGATTCTAATTGCTGCTTTCAATGGCATTGAGCAAATGGTTGAACAGCTTTACAGCGAATATGATACCAACTTAACTATTCGCTCAACCAAAGGAAAAACTTTTGATGAATCAACTTTAAATATTCAGTCAATCCAAAAAATGGAAGGCGTTTTTCTAACCTCTAAAGCAATTGAAGAAATCGTAGTTTTGAAGCATGAGCAAAAGTGGGTCAACGCCAGAATGATAGGTATTGAACCTGCTTTTTTAAAAATGACCAACATGCCAAATCACCTGGTAGATGGTTTTCCTACCTTAGACGAAAATGGAAAACCCATGGCCTTAATTGGTGCAACTTTACTCGATAAATTGAATGGATTTATTCCAAAAAATACTGGCTATGAAACTGTGGATGCTTACTTCCCGAAGAGAAGTGCAAAAATCGGAAATTTCACCAATCCATTTAACAATCAAATTATTAAAATCTCTGGAAGGGTAAATTTTAATCGTGAAGTAAACCAAGAAGCATTCATTGTTCCAATCGAGCTAGCCAAAACAAATTTAGATTATCAAAAAGATATTACGGCGCTCTATGTAAATATCAAAAATGGCTTGGAGGCGGAGGATGTTAAATATCAAATCCAACAAAAAATCGGAAAAAATTTCATTGTCAAAACACATTTAGAGAAAAATGCATTGATTTATCAAACCAGCAAATCCGAAAGATTCATTGTGATTTGTATTTTGATTTTTGTTTTCATCATGGCCGCATTCAATCTCGTTGCCTCGTTGACGATGCTTTACATCGAGAAAAAGGACAATATTAAAACGATGGAAAGTTTTGGCGCCAACGAGCAATTCATTTTTAAAATATTCTTTTACGAGGGAATTTTAATTGCGGGCAAAGGCATTACTATTGGACTACTTTTGGGCTATGGAGTTTGTTTTTTGCAAATTTTTGGTCACGTTTTGGAAATGCCAAATTCAGGTGGAGAACCTTTTCCTATTAATCTGGCATGGAGCGATGGAATTTTAGTTTTATCACTTGTCGGAATTCTTTCAATTCTTGCTTCTTATTTACCGGTGAAATATTTGGTTTATAAAAACCGACATGAAAACTAACTTCAGTCAATCAATCTTGCAGTTTACAATATTTATTGGCTAAAATGCGTTAAACTTCTTTGTCTTTGCTCGTTTTCTTTATCTTTGAAATATGATTTTTAGAATAATATTTTTGCTTTTTTGTTTAAATCTAAGTTTCACTGGACTTTCTCAAAGAAATTTAAGAGATTCTGTGATTGGAACACCTTGGGTGGCCGTGCATTATGGTGCGAACCAAACATCGGGTGATTTAGCAGATCGTTTTGGCTTTGTAAATCACATTGGAGCGATTGCAGGATATAAAACTTCCAAAAATTGGTTTTGGGGAATGGATGGTAATTTCATCTTCGGAAATAAAATAAACGAAACAGGAATACTTGATAATTTAGTAGACAGTTATGGAAATGTGACTGATATCAATGGAGATATTGGTAAAATCTACATTTTAGCGCGCGGTTTCAACGTCAATTTAGCAGTCGGGAAAATTGTTCCTTTATCCAAGAAAAATAGAAATTCTGGCTTATTTTTTCACGCTGGAGCTGGATATTTACTGCATAAATTGAGAATTGAAACGCAAGATCAAGTCATTCCGCAATTGGAATTAGATTACCGCAAAGGTTATGACAGACTTACTGTAGGAATCAATACACATCAATTCGCTGGCTATGCATTTTTGGCGCATCATGGTTTTGTCAATTTTTATGGCGGATTTTATTGTCAGCAAGGTTTTACCAAAAACCAACGAGCTATTTTCTTTGATCAACCAGGCGTTGCCGTGGATAAAAAAGTCCGTTTTGATGTGCAATATGGATTGAAAATTGGTTGGTTCATACCAATTTACAAGCGTCAACCAAAAGATTTTTATTTCGATTGATGAATCTACTCTACTCCCTAGGAATCAGAATTTATGGTGGCATTTTATGGGTCGCACAATTTTTTAATCCCAAAGCAAAAAGTTGGATTTTAGGTCGTAAGCACTTTTGGGAGAAATTGCCAAAATTAGAAAATCGACAAGTGTATTGGTTTCATTGCGCTTCTCTAGGAGAATTTGATCAAGGATTGCCCATGATGAATCTGATTAAAGAAAACAATCCTTCCATTTATATTTTGGTCTCTTTTTTTAGTCCTTCAGGATATGAAAATTACCACAAAAGAAAAAATTCTGCTGATTTTGTTTGCTATTTACCTTTGGATACAAAATCGAATGCACGCCATTTTATTCAGCACTTTAAACCGCAAAAAGTATTTTTTATCAAATATGAATTTTGGACAAATTATATTTTTGAAGCAAAAAAATCAAACGCTAAAGTCTATTCAATCAGCGCTTTGTTTAGATCAGACCACCGATTTTTCAAATGGTATGGCAATCAATTTAGGGAGACATTGAGAAAAATAGATTTCTTTTTCGTTCAAAATCAATCATCTCTTGAACTTTTAGACAGCATTGGCATAAACCAAGCCATGCTCACAGGAGATACAAGGTTTGATCGCGTCATTGAAAACAAAGCAAACGTGCAAACTGATTCAATAATTGAAGCGTTTATTCAAAATCAAAAAGCATTTGTAATCGGAAGTTCTTGGCCTGATGATGAAGATTTACTCAAAAAATTGGTTTCAAACTGTGGTTTTCCTGTGATTATTGCACCGCATGATATTTCTGAAAATCATTTGATACAAATTGAGAAAAATTTTGAAAATGAAACCATTCGATATTCAAACTGGACTTTAGATTCCACTAAAAAAATACTGCTGATTGATTCCATTGGAAAATTAGCAAACGCTTACAACTACGGACAAATCGCATTTATTGGTGGTGGATTTTCAGGCAATTTGCACAACATTCTAGAACCAGCAGTTTTTGGATTGCCTGTTATTTTTGGCCCAAAACACAAGAGGTTTCCAGAAGCTCAAACTTTTATCGACGCAGGAATTGGATTTTCAGTGGCAGATCAAGAATCCTTGAAAATGGCGTTTAAAAGCATTGTTGAAAATCAAGAAAATTTGAAAATCAAAACAACAGATTTGGTCCTCTCTTCGCAAGGAGCGACTCAAAAAATCGTTGATTTCTTAGAGGAAAAATGATTTATACCGATTATTTTTTCAATATAGTCCAATGAACTGGACTATATTACCTACGGTGCGACTTCGTGGTTTCTTTTGTTACTTTACTTTCATCAAGGAAAGAAAAGTAAAAATCTAGGATGTAAAGAACATTTTGATGTTTGAAGTAAAGTCTTAGTCAGCACCTCAAAATAAATAATCACCAAAGGTAGCCATGAAGTGAATCCCGATTAGTTTTTCTTTTTATGTGGTAAATTCATAATGATTACGGTTAACATAATTAGAACTATTCCAACCCATTGAAGTAGATTTACTTTTTCATGAAGCAGAAAGTAAGCCATCAATACAGAAACAGGGATTTCAACAGATGAAAGTATTGCACCCAATCCGAGATTGATTTTTGGCATTCCAAGTGAAAATAGTACTGGTGGTAAAATAGTACCAAAAACCGCCATAACAATTCCCCAACTTACAAATATTTGCCAATCAAACTTTTCAATCATAGAGGGAAAAGAGATTGCCAGCACAACAATTAAACCACCCAAAAGCATCCAAATTGTTCTTCGAAAAGCATGCATACCAATCGCAATTTTCCCTGAAGTGAAGACAGAAACCGTATAGGAAACAGCGGCAAGTAATCCCCAACCGATGCCTGTAAAATTTATCTTTTTGATGTCAAAAAGCATATTTGTAGCCAGAACTGTTCCAAATAGAATTAAAATAACGGCCAAAGTTTTTCCAATTGAAGGCCACTTTTTGGTTAGAATAATATCCAAAACAACCCCCATCCAAACGGTTTGCATCAATAAGACAATACCAATAGAAACGGGAATTAATTGCACCGCCAAGTAATAGAATGTGCTTGTTAAGCCCAACGAAGTCCCAGCTAAAATGAGTTTGGCAATGTTTGTTTTGTTGGATGAAATCTGATTGTTTTTTGCTTTTTTCTTGACAAATAGATTCAAAATTAATAGACCAAATATCCCAATCACAAATTGAGAAACAGTTATTTCAGCGATTGTGAAATGATCTTCATACGCCAATTTCACAAATGTTGCTAAAAGTCCATAACATGCTGCACCAAGCGCAACCAACAAGCTACCTTGCAAAATTTGTTTTTTCATAAATTTTATATTGGACGAAGTATTGAATTTTCTTTGAGGCGCCTAAGGTATAATAATAATTGTCTTTGGCAAGCCAAAAAGTGGGTTTTTAGTATTTCATTATCAATGTGATACCAAGAGACACTAAACTTAAAAAGGCTGTCTCTATCAAGAAACAGCCTTTTAAATAAAATGTTAAAGCCTAGCAATTAGTTTAAAAATTCATAAATTGCTCAGGATCCAATAATTTTTTCATTTTAAGGAATTCTGGAGTTTTCTTAAAGGTTTCGTATTCCTCATCTGTCATTATTTCTACACCGGTAGCCTTAATAATTACAGTTTCATCGCCAGTTTTAATGTAGCTGCCATTGATTATTCTTTTTCTACCTGAAACTTTTCTTTCCACTCTAATATTAGTCCAATAATCGATATTAGGGTATTTTTCAGCCAGATTATAAAGTGCAAGATCATAAGTAGGATCACTAGCTAATTTTAGTCCAGATTTAATACTTCCATTCTTATAAAACCAAACACGGATTTTACCAAATAATGTATTTTGATTAAGATCTATAGTGATTTTTTGAACTTTACTAGCTAAAGAAGCTTGACGATAGTTTTTTAAAAAAGCTTTGTCCTTAACCATGTTTCTTTTAAAAGAAAGTGTAGCCTCTGCTTCGTAATCTCCAGATGGAATTGCTGGAAGTGGAGCGAATTTCATTTCCAGATTGGTCAAATTTTTTGATGTTACAGTAGAGCAAGAAGCAAAAAACAGACTTAGAACTAAATATAAATATATCTTCATAATAAATTAGTTTTTAGCAGGAACTTTGTTCTTAATAATTACTCCCTTAGCAATAATGGTAGTTTCAGATTCTCTAACTCCTATATTTAGTAATCTAAAGTAAAAAGGTTTTCTTGAGAAAGTCTTTTTGAAACGAACATTGGTAATATAGTCTAAACTAGAGTTTTCAGTAATAAAGTTATAAGCGGCAAGCTTTTCGTCAAAATCATTTGAAAAACCATAGTATCCGTTAAACACCCCTTCCTGGTATTCTCGATCTAAGAATCTGAATGGTCCTACTTTTAGCTGTCTTTTAGAGTTATTCCATTTATAAAAATCGACAAATAAAAACGACACCGTTTTTACTTTGCCATTTGCAGATATATCATCTGTAATAGATATATCATCTCTTGTTGAATAAATTATTGGTGCTTGAACTTCTTGTCTATTGATTCTAGTAACACTTCCACAGGAAGCTAAAATAAAGATCATAGAAAGCATTAATGGTACTTTTTTTAAATTTTTTCTCATAATAGTTAACGTTTAGGCCGTAAATTTATTATTATATTTTCAGTTCACAAATTATTTTCTAACTTAAATTCAAGTAATGTCAATTTCTCCTTAATTCTAAATTAATGTTAAAAACTTTTCCTTCCAGATGTTTCTGCAGTGAAAATAAAAATTAATTTAGCTATCAATTAATTATTCAAATAATTTAAAATTCAAATCAATGAAAAACTTAAACAAATTAATTTTAGCGGGACTTTCAGTTGCTATTATTACTGCTTCTTGTTCAATCGAGAAGAGAGTTCACAATTCAGGTTACCACATTACTTGGAACAAAGTAAAACAACAAGCTGATGGTGAAAAAGTTGAAACAGCTAATAATGAAGTGAGAGAGCACAAAAACAAGAATTTTGTGAATCTTGAGCAAGAAACTGCTGCCACAAATGAAGTAACGAGAGAAAATGCAGTTCAAGCAAATTTGGATGTAGTAAAAATTGAGCAAATCGAAAACAAGTTAACTCAATCTTCAGTTTCGACTAAAGAAGGGGCAAGAAATTCAAATGTTGTTGAAAGTACATCAGCATTGAATGGTCAATCTTCAAAAAGCGCAAAAAGTGCTGATTCAAAAGTGATTAAATCTGCGCTTAAGAAAATTGAAAAATCTTCTAAAGCTAAAAAGGCAAATGGTGACAAAGAGTTAATCATTTTACTTTTACTTTGGTTCTTTTTAGGCTTTTTTGCTGCACACAGATGGTATGCTGGAAAACCAGTTGGCTGGAATATCTTGTTTATTCTTACAGGCGGTGGTTGCGGAATTTGGGCACTTGTTGACCTTGTTAACATTATCACAGGAAATTTCGATTGATTATCTTTTAGTTATTTAGATTGAAAAGAAATTTATTACTTATTAAGTTAGCAGGAATGGCTGTCATACCTTTGGTTTTGATAGTCCTTCCTGCTACTTTTTTTGACAAAGGTCAATCAGTGTGTCTCTCTGTACTTTTGGCAGATACCACTTGTCCCGGTTGCGGAATAACAAGGGCTATTCAGCATTTTTTACATTTTGATTTCGCTGCAGCTTACCATTTCAATAAAATGTCAGTTATTATATTTCCACTTTTGGTTTATCTTTGGATCAAAGAATTTATTACTGTATTGAAGAAATACAGGGCGCTAAAAGCCTAAAACACCTATAAATACAAGCAACAATCTGCAACCATATTTGCTGTGTCTCTCGCAGCTGTCGAAATGAAAAAAAATCAATATTAGAATTAGATATTAGTTTAAGCTTGATTCTTTTAATTCTGTTATAAAACCAAATAAATGTACATTTATTTCAGTTAAAATTGAATATGAAAGTGGTAGAATTAAAATTTTTATTTTTTTCTCTTACACTTACTGAAATTCGAGCTTTTGAATTCATTTTAGTACTTTAAAAAAAGTATTTACTTATTACTTTCTCAAATCAAAATCCGTACATTTGTATCAAATTTGAAAGCAGTGGAGGTCGCAATGATTGAAAAAATTACAATTGGTGAAAAAATCAAAGCTTATGTTTTGTTTACTAAATTGCGTTTATCAGCATTGGTCATACTTTCTGCCTTGTCAGGTTATCTTTTTGTTGGTGGTAAAAGTGCAATTGATATTTTTTACTTATTAGTTGGCGGTTTACTTGTAACTGCAGCATCCAATGGCTCCAATCAAATCTGGGAAAGAGACTTTGATAAATTGATGAAAAGAACCCAAATTCGTCCCTTGCCCACCGGAAAAATGTCTTTGACAGAAGCATATATTGTCGTGGTTTTGACTTTGCTAGTGGGAACAATTATGCTTTATCAACTCAATTATAAATCAGCCATTTTAGGTTTGTTTGCATATATTTCATATGTATTTATCTATACACCCATGAAAAGGATTTCACCGTGGGCTGTATTCATTGGGGCGTTTCCAGGTGCAATTCCACCTTTATTGGGAGCTGTTGCGCATACAAATCAATTTGGAATGGTTCCAGGCGTTCTATTTTTCGTTCAGTTTGTTTGGCAATTTCCGCATTTTTGGGCAATCGCCTGGGTAGCGTTTGATGATTACAAAGCTGGCGGTTATTCGCTGCTTCCTTCAAAATTTGGAAAATCTAAAAACTCTGCATTTCAAATTTGTGTGTATTCCCTTTTGCTGATTCCATTTACATTGTTGCCTTGGTTTTTGGGAATGGCTGGAATTGCCACGTTAATCATCGGAACTTTAGCTTCATTAATATTTTTTCTTTACGCATACAAATTGTTTCTCTCATGCGATGACAAAGATGCTAAAAAGGTCATGTTTGCCTCTTTTTTCTTCTTGCCGATTGTTCAATTTTTATACGTATTTGATAGAGTCATACCTTAAATAATTTAAGTCAATTTAAAAACAAATAGTATGAAACCAGATTACAGTAAAGAACTCGATCCAGCAGTGAGAGAGAAAATGAAAAAAAACTTAGTTTACGTCAGTATTTTCAGTATTGTTATGTTATTTGCCGGTTTTACCTCTGGCTACATCGTTTCTATGGGAGATGTATTTTGGGTAAAATATCCATTGCCTTTAGGTTTTTGGATCAGCACAACGTCTATTGCTTTGAGTAGTATTTTTTATGTTTTGGCTGTAAAATCAGCCAAGAAAAGAAATCTTGGTCAAGTAAAAATCTTAATGATAGCCACTTTATTGACAGGTATAGGTTTTGCAGTTTTTCAAATCAAAGGCTACGGCGAATTGATTGATGAAGGCGCAAACTTTAGAAATTCAATCATGGTGACAGATGGCAGATATGGAGATTACTTTGAAATTAAGTACAAAGGGCAATTCATTGAGGTAGATGCAAATGACTATTTGATTAAAGGAAAAATACTTTCCGAAGTTCAAATGAATGAATTGAAATCATATGTGAAGAGCTTTGAAAAAACGGATAAACCTACAGGGTACAATATCCCTTCACTTTCTCCTAATTTTGTTTTGTATTTCAAAAATGAACCCTTGTCTTTGCAAAATGGAAAATTAATCAAACCGAATGGAGAAGTAATTCAATATTTGGACATGAAAAGATTGAAATTTTTATCCCTGAATATCAGAGATGGGCGAGGAGATTTCTTCCACAAAGGTAAATTAGGGAAAGATTTTCATATTTTTTACAAAGGCAAAGAATTGAGTTATAAAAATAGAAGCTTGATGTTTGGAAATAAAATTCTTTCTGCACCGCTTCAAAATAAGATAAATCAGTCGCGAGACACTTCAACTTCGTATTTATATATAATTACATTCCTACATTTCCTACATATTTTTGGAGCGTTATTTTACTTAATTAAAATGGTAAAAATTTCATTTTCAAGCACTTTTGATGACAGAAATGTTTTGAGCTTAAGGCTAGGTGCAATTTTCTGGCATTTTTTAGGTTTATTATGGCTCTATTTATTGCTATTTTTCCTTTTTATTCACTAAACTTGCAAAAAAAATTGCACAATGGCTGGACACGCTGTAAATCAAATTGACGCTTCTTCCCTGTGGGGAGGAAAAGTTTCTCCGTTTAGTACAAGCTACGGAAAACTAATGATGTGGTTCTTCCTAGTATCGGATGCCCTTACTTTTGGAGGATTATTAATTTCGTATGGTTTTACCCGACATGATGCCCAAGCTTCTTGGCCGATTGGTGAGGAAACCTTTAATTCGTTGCCTTTCTTGGGTCACGGTTATCCATTGATTTATGTGGCTTTGATGACCTTTATCCTAATTGTATCTTCTGTTACAATGGTTTTGGCGGTTGAATCAGGTCATAGAATGGATCGCAAAGGAGTAACAAAATGGATGTTTGCTACAATTATCGGTGGATTTTTCTTCGTTGGTTCTCAAGCGTGGGAGTGGAGCCACTTTATTCATGGTTCTGAATATGGTAAAGTTGAATTGGCAGATGGATCTAAGGCAACAGTTTCTGGTCATTCTTTCAAGAATTTTACAGTTACCAAATCTGGTCATGATTTCAAAAAAGGAACTTACGAAACAGATGAATTGTTGCACGATTTTCACAGTGCCGTTTTGGCAGGCACAGTAAAAGATAACAAGTTTAAAACACACGGTGGTGCTGAGGTAACGTTGAATACAAATGCTGACGGACATTTGAAGTTGATCATCAAAGAAGATGGTAAAAAACACAAAACTGGCGAAGTAATTCAAAGCCACGAAGCCAATGAAATGTATTATGAAGCAATTAACAGCGGTACAAGAAATAGAGTTACTTATGGCGCAGATTTGACAAGCAATGAATACGGTCCAGCGCAATATGGTCAATTCTTTTTCTTTATTACGGGCTTCCACGGTTTCCACGTTTTTTCTGGTGTCATTATCAATATCATCATTTTCTTTGGTGTATTGAGAGGAGTTTATCACAAAAGAGGTCACTATGAAATGGTTGAGAAAACAGGTTTATACTGGCACTTCGTTGATTTAGTTTGGGTGTTTGTATTTACATTCTTTTATTTAGTTTAATCTTATAACTCTATATATCATGGAAAGAGACGACGTTATTGAATATTCTTTAGATACGCATCACGACGAAGCGCACGGAAAAAAACTTCGCAAAAAGATTTGGCAAGTAACCGCTATTTTAACAGTTATTACTGCTTTTGAAGTTGGGACAGGTATTGTTTTCAAACAAAGTTCAGAATATTGGCAATATATTAAATGGATGTTTATTATATTGACATTAGTCAAAGCAGCATATATTGTTTTGGTTTTTATGCACTTAGGCGATGAGAAAAAATCATTGAAATACATCATTTTAGTTCCTTACTTTATTTTTATTTTGTATCTAATCTTTATTTCTCTTTGGGAAGGGAAAGCCATTGATGCAGCCTTGAAATTATACGGAGCTTAAGCTAATTTTTTTTAAATGGCTCAAAAAGAAAATAAAGCCGGACTACTCAAAAGAATATTTTTAGTGTTCTTAGTGATTGGTCCGGCTTCTTTGTTGGTATTATTTTCCTCAAGAAGTTGTGAACACAAATTCAAGGAATTAGATGATATGGGTACACTTGCTTCCTATTCCTTTACAGGAATTGATGGTAAAAAGTACACCGAAAAATCATTCAAAGGTCAAGTCGTTTTGTTTTCTACAATTCAACCTACTTGTCCAGACTCTTGTTCAGTATCTCTTTGGTTTTTAGATAGATCAATCTTTCAGAATATTCAGAGGAACAAGAAAAAATTAGGACATGTTAAAATCGTTTCTTTCGTCACAGATGGTTATGGTCATTCTGTAGATAATTTGAAAGACATGGATTTTATCTTGAATGATCAAGTGGTAAATTATGATCCAAAAATTTGGATTATAGCCAAAGGAGATCCTAAACAAGTGTACAATATTTCTAGAAACGGGAATAATTTACTTCAAAAAGGAGATAAATACTTCGGTGGAGAAGCTTTTCAGGAATTATTGCTTTTGGCTGACAAAGAAAATCATTTAAGAATGGTTTTGGAAGGAAACGAAGAAGGAATGGTTAGACAAATGTTTCAGCACATGGCTTTGCTTGATAAACAATATGATAAAGAGGCTTACCGCAAAAAACATCCTAAAAAGTAGTCATGAAATTCAAATTTATTGCTGTAATTGTACTTCTGATTTCACTTATTTCTTGTGAGGATCAAACTAAAGGGAGGGTTTTACCAATCATTGGCGATAGAGATTTAGAATATAAAACCGTAGATGGAAAAGAAGTTGTAGATACAATTTATCCAAAAATCCCTGACTTCAAGTTCTTAAATCAAGATTCTGTAATGATTACCTCAAAATCTTTGAAAGGGAAAGTTTGGGTGGCAGATTTCTTTTTCACTTCATGCGGAACTATTTGTCCACCAATGACTTCTCAAATGAAAAGATTGAGTATCTTGACCAAAGATTTGGAAAAACATCTACAGTTTTTAAGTTTTACAATTGACCCTGAATATGATACCCCATCTGAATTTAAGTCATACATTAAGTCACACGGAATAACAGCTAAAAATTGGTCTTTTTTTACTGGCGATGAAACAGAAACGTATGAACTTGCCCATGATTTTTTCCATGTGGGTGCTGAAAGAAGTGAAAGTGCGGTAGACGGATTTGAGCACAATGACACTTTCGTTTTGATTGATAAAGAAGGTTATGTAAGGGGATTGTATATTGGGACCTCAACAAATGATGTAAATAGATTAGAAAAAGACATTCGTAAATTATTGAAATATGAGTACAACGCCGATATCAGAGAGTAAATTAAAAAGAGTTAGAATCGCTATTATTACAGCATCCATCGCAATTCCGGTTGTTGTTGCAATACTATTTAAAGTTCAAATTCCTGGAATTGAGGATAAAGTAAAAGTGTTACCTTCCATTTATGCAGTGATAAATGGAATTACCGCGGTACTTTTAATTGCTGCTTTGGTTGCAATCAAGAAGAAAAATATCAAGTTGCATGAGTCTTTGATTAAGATTAGTATGTTTCTATCAATCATATTTTTAGCGCTTTATGTTGCTTATCACATGGGATCTAAACCAACACTTTATGGAGATTCTGATTTCAACGGAGATGTAAGTGTGCAAGAAAGTGCAATGGTTGCTGGTTCGTCAATGATTTATTATATTCTGTTGATATCGCACATTTTATTCAGTGTGATGGTTGTGCCTTTGGTGTTGTTTTCTTATTTATTTGCATGGAAAGGCGATATTGCTCGTCACAGAAAATGGACAGTATTTACTTGGCCAATATGGTTTTATGTTGCTTCAACTGGAGTGATTGTTTACTATATGATTTCTCCATTCTACAAATAATACCATTCACCAATTCATTTTAGTCCAATCAAAAACCAGTATAATGCCGATATAGTTTGACCACGAAGTAGCACCGCAGGTAATCAAGTCTTCGTGATTGAACTTGCTTCCGTAAACTACAGCATTTTCAAAACTTCTAAAAAGTGACTTCTATCGATGAGCTATCGCTATCTCAATCGTTTACACTTTTCAGTGCGCTTCAAAAACCGTCCAATCACTAGGACGGCTCTCTTCTTCAATATCCACTTTTTTTTTAAACCCTTCGATTTAAGGTCTGATACTTCAGGCAATCAATTACAGAGCTATAAATTAGTAAATTTGAATTTTCTTAACGAAAAAATAGTCTCAGCACCTCAAAATAAGTTTTACCCAACTAATCCTTATTTTGTTTGGCTTTGATTTTTTCCAAGATGGTCCAGCCAACCACATCTGCTCGCTGTTTAGCTATTTCTGCAGTTTCACCCTCAAATAGTTCGTCAATCGTTTCTTTAAAAAGTTTGATCCATATTTCAAAATGTTCCGCTTTCAAGGGCATGTGCAAATGTTTTTCGGTGACATTGGTTTTATATCCTGGTTCATTAATCAATACAAAAGACCAAAAATGAACCATTTGCGGTTTATGTGCTTCAAAATCTAGATCTTTGAAAAAGGGGGCTAATATTTCATTTCGAAATACTTTCCCATAAAAAATTTCGATTAAATTTTCAATCTCTTCCTTGTTTGTTATGTCTTTCATGTTTCTGAATTATGGTTGTACAAGGTATAAAAAAAGCGCTAAAAGTATTATTTTTTAGCGCTTTAATTCGTTAAACATGATCAATATCAACCTGAACACATTTCGCATCCATCTGGATCATCCAATGAACATGCAATTGCTGCTTGCTCTTCTTCAATCGATTTTACAATAGCGTCTTCCACTTTGCTTTCTGGTTGCTCTGTGATATTTTTGTCAACTGTAAACTTGATTGCATCAGTTGCAGCTTTTGTTCTCAAGTAATACATTCCTGTTTTCAATCCTTTTTTCCAGCCATAGAAATGCATAGAAGTCAATTTTCCAAAGTTTGCATTTTCCATGAAAATATTCAAGGATTGTGATTGACAGATGTATGCGCCACGATCAGCAGCTAATTCAATGATAGATTTTTGTGAAATCTCCCAAGCAGTTTTATACAATTCTTTGATATTTGCCGGAATTTCATTGATGTTCTGAACTGAACCATTTGATGCCATCAATTTTTGACGCATTTCTTTTGTCCACAATCCTTCTTTCACTAAATCTTTCAATAAATGCTTGTTCACAATAATGAATTCTCCAGACAATACTCGGCGTGTGTAAATATTAGAAGTATATGGTTCAAAACATTCATTATTCCCTAAAATTTGTGCTGTTGAAGCTGTTGGCATAGGCGCAAGCAACAATGAATTTCTAACACCATGCATTTTTACTTCCTCTTTCAAAAGATCCCATTCCCAACGATTTGTTGGCGTAACTCCCCACATATCGAATTGGAAGATACCTTTAGACGTTGGCGAACCTGCGAAGGATTCGTAAGCACCTTCTACTTTCGCTAGATCTTTAGATGCGGTCATTGAAGCATAATAAATTGTTTCAAAAATCTCGCGATTCAAAGCTCTCGCTTCTTCTGATTCAAAAGGATAACGCAATAGTATAAACGCATCAGCCAAACCTTGAACACCTAAACCAATCGGTCTGTGGCGTAAATTTGAATTTTTTGCTTCCTCAACAGGATAATAATTCCCGTCAATTATTCTATTCAAGTTAATTGTAGCTTGATACGTTACTTCAAATAATTTATCGTGGTCAAATTTTCCGTCTTCCGTCACATATTTTGGCAATGCCAAAGAAGCAAGGTTACAAACAGCCACCTCATCAGGAGCTGTATATTCGATTATCTCAGTGCACAAGTTTGAAGACTTGATGGTACCCAAATTTTGCTGATTAGATTTTGCATTTGCAGCGTCTTTGTACAACATATATGGCGTACCCGTTTCAATTTGAGATTCCAAAATCTTGAACCACAAATCTTGAGCTTTGATTGTTTTTCTACCTTTTCCAGCCGCTTCATATTTAGTATATAAAGCTTCAAATTCAGCACTGTGTGTATCAGACAAACCTGGACATTCGTGCGGACACATTAAAGTCCAATCTCCATTTGATTCAACACGTTTCATAAACAAATCTGGAATCCAAAGCGCATAGAATAAATCTCTAGCTCGTTGTTCTTCTTTTCCGTGATTTTTCTTCAAATCTAAAAAATCGAAAACATCTGCATGCCAAGGTTCAATGTACATCGCAAAAGATCCTTTTCTTTTTCCACCACCTTGATCAACATAACGAGCGGTATCGTTGTAAACTCTCAACATTGGTACAATCCCATTTGAAGTTCCATTTGTACCTTTTATGTAAGATCCTGTAGCACGAATATTGTGAATTGCTAATCCAATTCCACCAGCCGATTGAGAAATCTGAGCGCAAGATTTCAATGTATCGTAAATTCCTTCAATGCTGTCATCTTTCATTGTTAAAAGAAAGCAAGAAGACATTTGGGGTTTTGGAGTACCTGCATTAAACAAAGTTGGGGTTGCGTGAGTGAACCAACCTTCAGACATCAAGTTGTACGTTTTGATTGCAGCTTGAATGTCATCTTTGTGAATTCCAACTGAAACACGCATCAACATTTGTTGCGGACGTTCCACAATTTGACTATTCAATTTCAAAAGATAAGAACGCGTTAACGTTTTGAAACCGAAATAATCATACCTGAAATCTCTATCATAAATAATGCTTGAATCCAAGGTGTCACGGTTTGCCATGATTGCTTGGTAAACATCTTCTGCCAACAAACTTGCAGGTTGATTGGTTTTAGGATCAATGTAATTATACAAGTCTTCCATTACTTCAGAGAAAGACTTTTTAGTGTCTTTGTGTAAGTTAGAAACTGCAATTCTTGATGCTAAAAGCGCATAATCAGGATGATCGATTGTTTTAGCTGCAGCAACTTCTGCGGCCAAATTATCTAAATCTGTTGTGGATACTCCATCATAAATTCCTTCAATGACTTTCATCGCAACAGCTTCAGGCGAAACCAACGGATCTAAACCGTAGCACATTTTCACAATGCGTGCTGTGATTTTGTCAAATTTTACGGCCTCTTTTCTACCGTCTCTTTTAATTACATACATAGTGCGCTCGGGGTTTTAAATTTTTTGTATTATTATTTATTTTGGAATTTAGAAGTCTTCATCAATGGTAAAATCTTGGGTGTTTTTACCATCAAGCACGCCTGCTTTTTGGTACTCACCTACTCTTTTTTCAAAGAAATTTGTTTTACCTTGAATCGAAATCATATCCATGAAATCAAATGGGTTGGTTGCGTTGTAAATCTTTTCATTTCCTAACTCTTGCAACAATCTATCGGCAACGAATTCGATATATTGAGACATCAAATCACTGTTCATTCCGATTAATTTTACTGGTAGCGCATCCAAAATAAACTCTTTCTCAATTTCAACTGCATCCAAAATGATTTGTTTTACTTGGTCTTTTGATAGTTTATTTACGACATGATTATTGTACAACAAACAAGCGAAATCACAATGCAAACCTTCGTCTCTTGAAATTAATTCATTAGAAAAGGAAAGTCCTGGCATCAATCCGCGTTTTTTCAACCAAAAAATTGAGCAAAATGACCCTGAAAAGAAAATTCCTTCAACGGCAGCAAAAGCAACCAATCTTTCTGCGAAACTTCCTTGATCAATCCATCTTAATGCCCAATCCGCTTTTTTGCGCACACAATCCATGGTGTCGATTGCATTGAAAAGATAATTTTTATCTGCAGTATCTTTGATGTAAGTATCAATCAACAAGGAATAGGTTTCAGAGTGCACATTTTCCATGGCAATTTGAAAACCATAAAAGAACTTAGCCTCCGTATATTGAACTTCAGATAAAAAATGTTCTGCTAAATTTTCGTTCACAATTCCGTCAGAAGCAGCGAAAAAAGCCAATACATGTTTCACAAAATGACGCTCATTGTCATTCAATTTATTCTCCCAATCAATCAAATCTGGTGACAAATCGATTTCTTCCGCTGTCCAAAAACTTGCTTCTGCTCGCTTGTAGAAAGACCAAATATCATCGTGTTGAATTGGAAACAAAACAAATCTGTTTTCATTTGATTCCAATATCGGTTCATTTTGTGTCATTTTAATATTTTTTTTAGTTCAATATATAAGCACCTAAAACAAGATTTTGTTTTACTTTTTTGTGACTTTTTCTATTATTTTTATTTCCTCAAAAATCTTTTTGGAGATAAGATTTTAAATTGGGTACAACCATCGTGTTGAGGTGTACAAAAATTGCAATTTTTTATCCTTTTCGCAACTAAAGAAATTCACAAAAACGACATCTTTTCAACATTCACTTTTGAAACCCCTTTGCTACCAACCGATAGATGGCTTATTAACATTTTAAATAAAGATATTCACAGCGTAAAACTCAAGAAGCATCTATATTACGACATTATTCATCAATCTGTTGAAACTAGTTGAATTATGTTATTTTTTCATAAATTTAAGGGCAAAATTGAAAGAAGTCAAGTTAATTTTTAGCTTGTTTTAAACATTCAAATGTTAATAGATGAAAGAAACTTTTCAAACCCAAACAAAGAGAGCAATTTGGTCTAAAAAATTATTTAATTGGAAGGAAGATTTATTGCATTTGGTTTATCCAGCAAGCTGTCTTTGTTGTGAAAAAGAACTTACTATTGGTCTCAGAAATTTGTGTGACATTTGTGATGTAAATTTAAGATTTTCTTACTTCGAAAATTTTACTGAAGCAAGTTCACTCGACAAACTCTTTTGGGGTCGCAGTAATTTAACATCCACTTGCGCATTTTTGCAATTTGAGAAAGATTCGAGCACCCAGCAAATTTTACATGCCATAAAATACAAGGGGAAAAAAGACCTTGCGATAGAAATGGGTTTTCGATTTGGGGAAAGATTAAATCAAAATCCAGCAAAATATGGTTCGATCGAAGTTTTGATTCCTGTGCCTTTGCACCCCAAAAAGAAATTTATTCGTGGCTATAACCAAAGTGAATGCATTGCTAATGGTATAGCAGAAGCTACCAAAACTGCTGTAAACACTGATTTTCTAACCAAAGGAATTCATACAGAAAGTCAAACCAAAAAAGCGAATCGCTTTCTTCGTTGGGACAATGTATCTGATGTTTTTCATTTGGACGAAAGCAAATTAAAAGATGTCAAACACATCGCTTTGGTGGACGACGTTGTGACTACAGGTTCAACTTTAGAAGCTTGTATTCAAAAAATCCATCAAGTTTTGCCAGATATTAAGATAACTGTACTTAGTTTAGCCATCGCAAAATGATTGAAAAAACGAAACCGCAAAATATTCTTATAGTTGGCGCAGGATTGGCCGGAATTTGTGTTGCAAGAAGGCTACACGAAAATCAAATCAAGTTCAAAATCATCGACCAAGGATTTAATGACAGTTCCAAAGTGGCGGCTGGCGTTATCAATCCATTGGTTTTTAGACGCACAACCAAAAGTTGGAGGGTAGATGAATTTTTGCCCGTTGCGGTAAATTTTTACACAAATTTAGGCAAGAGTTGGGGCAACAAATACTACGAACCTATTCCAATCAGACGCGCTTTTTCGCACCTACAAGAAAAGGAAACATGGCTTGAAAGACAGAGTTGGGTTGATTATCTTCCTTACATGAAAACCATAGAGGAGGAAGACAATAAATTTACTGGTGTAAAAAATACTTTTGGAACTGGCGTGGTTTTGCAAGCTGCACATATTCATACTATTGAATTTCTGAATGATGCCAAAAATTGGTTTATCGAAAATAATCTATTGCTTGAAAAAACTTTCAAATATCAAGACTTAAATCCTGAAGAAGCCTCCTATGAAGGCGAAAAATATGACGCAATCATTTTCTGTGAAGGATATCGAGGTATTGAAAATCCATTTTTTAACTACCTCCCACTTGAAGCTACGAAAGGAGAAATGTTAACAGTAGAATCGGCAGAGATTCCAAGCGAAGAACTTTTAAATAGAAAATGTTTCATTTTACCAATGGGGAAAAATCAATTTAAAGTGGGCGCAACATACACTTGGAGAAGTCCAAATACAGAATTGACAGTCGATGCGAAAGAATTATTGTTTGATCAAGCAAATACTTTGGTGCAAGCGAAAATGAAAATAATTGACCACCAAGCTGGAGTGAGACCTACAGTTTTGGATCGAAGACCATTAATTGGCGAGCATCCTATTTATCCCAAATTAAAAATTTTTAATGGTTTGGGAGCAAAGGGATATATGATGGCACCGCTGCTTTCTCAAGAATTTGTTTCGTCCTTGATTGGTAGTGAAATTTTGGATAAAGAACTTGATATCGAACGCTATAAAAAACGATTCGTTCAGCAATGATTGGGGATTTATTTATTTTGAGGTGCTGACTATCAATTTACGTTAAACATCAAAATAATCTTTACACCTTAGATTTTTACTTTTCTTTCCTTGATGAAAGTAAAGTAACAAAAGAAAATCAAGTCTTCGTGATTGAACTTGCTTCCGTAAACTACAGCATTT